>CAYPZK010000022.1:0-54390 GCA_964415385.1 uncultured Bacteroidaceae bacterium | reverse complement strand
GCTCACCCGCAACATCTGCTCCGAATACGGCTCTTACAACATCCAGTGCAACGGCATCGGCCCGGGCTATATCGCCACACCGCAGACAGCTCCGCTCCGCGAAATCCAGCCGGACGGCAGCCGCCACCCATTCGACAAGTTCATCTGCGCCAAGACACCGGCCGGACGTTGGCTCGACCCGTCGGAGCTCGGTGGACCGGCTGTGTTCCTCGCCTCCCACGCCAGCGATGCCGTGAACGGACATATCCTCTACGTTGATGGCGGCATTCTGGCCTACATCGGCAAGCAGCCGGAGTAATTCCTCCATAGCAAGTCAGGCTCCGGCTGACACGTGAATAGAAGGGACGTGCAGCTCTCCCGCGACGGAGTGTGCGCACGTCCCTTTGTCATGACAGAAACAGAAAATCTTGCAGCATGCAGAAGACAGAAACGAAAACACAGACGTACACTTATCGCTACCCGCGACCGGCCGTGACGACCGACTGCGTGGTGTTCGCCCAGTCCGCCGAGGAGCTGCAGGTGCTGCTCGTGGAACGCGGCAACGAACCCTACAAGGGTTGCTGGGCCTTTCCGGGCGGATTCCTGAACATGGATGAGGAAGCCGAAGACGGAGCCCGCCGCGAACTGAAAGAAGAAACGGGGCTGGAGGTAGGGCCGATGAAACAGATAGGAGCCTTCGCAGCCGTCCACCGCGACCCGCGTGGACGCGTCATCTCCATCGCCTTCGTGGCCCGCTCGCCACTGGCCGGCGTGACCGGCGGCGACGATGCCGCCCAAGCCCGCTGGTTCAGCCTCTCACAGCTGCCTCCGCTGGCTTTCGACCACGCCGACATGCTCCGGCAGGCACTCCATACCTTGCGCGAGCTCTGACGGGGAACGATTGGTCAGCCGTCAGTCAACCTCGGCCACGCACTCGATTTCGATGCGGGCGTTCTTCGGGAGCGTCTTGACGGCGACGGCGGAGCGTGCCGGGAACGGCTCGGCAAAGAAGGTGGCATAGATCTCGTTCATCTCGGCGAAGTCATTCATATCGGCAAGGAAAACGGTGGTCTTGACAACATGAGCCATGTCGGTGCCGGCTTCGGTCAGGATGTGGCTGAGGTTGCTGAGACTTTGGCGTGTGAGTTCCTTGATGCCTCCTTCGGCAAAACTGCCGGTCGAAGGGTCAATCGGGAGCTGGCCGCTGACGAAGATGAGATGACCCGTGCGGATGGCTTGGCTGTAAGGGCCGATGGCGGCCGGTGCGTTGGGTGTGCTGATGGATTTCATGTGACGAATGTATGTTTATGGGTTGGTGATGACGGCAGTAAGGTTGAAATTGTCTTTCGCCCATCCCATGAGCGAGACGATGAACGGCATGAGTGACTGTCCGCGATCCGTGAGGTTGTACTCCACACGTGGAGGCACTTCGGGAAATACCTGTCGGTGAACCAATTCCATTTTTTCGAGACCCTTCAGCGTGGCCGACAGCATCTTCGGTGAACAATCGAGCATTTCACCACGGATTTCGCTGTAACGAATCGGCGTTTCGCCCCCCTTGCTGTAGAGCGTGTAGAGTACCAGCAGCGACCACTTGTCGCCAAAGCGGCTGATGACCTGCCGGATCGGACAGGCCATATATTCGGGACGCACTTCTTTTCTTACCATTTTTCACTCTGTTTGCCGCAAAGGTATCAAATAGTTACCACGTAGAGAAAAGATATTAGTTAATCTAAGTTAAAGCCCGCGTCGGCCTCCGCTGTGTTCATCCTATTTCTACTTTTTTGTAACCATGTCACCTGCGCGTGCCCTCTTGCAAAGTCCAGCATCTCTTCGTATCTTTGCTGCCGTAAATAGAAACACAACATCCAAATCCATTATTAAAAGAAAGGAACAAAGCTATGAAGAATGTAGTTTTAATCGGAGCAACCGGTTTTGTCGGTTCGGCCATTCTGAATGAGTTGATAACCCGTGGTCACAAGGTGACGGCAGTGGTGCGCCATGCGGCCAAACTGCCGAAGAACGCGAACGTAACAGCCGTGGAGGCAGATGTGGCCGACGTGGACACGCTGGCGAAGATTGCCGCCGGCAAGGATGCCGTCATTTCCGCCTACAACCCAGGCTGGACCAACCCGAACATCGGGCACGACACACTGACGAACTATCCGAAGATTGTCGAGGCTGCCAAGAAGAGCGGTGTTCCACGTCTGCTCATCGTAGGTGGCGCGGGAACGCTGTTCGTGAAGCCGGGTCTCCGCGTGGTCGACAGCGGTGCCATTCCTGCCGAGATTATGGACGGCGTGCGGTCGTTAGGCGATTTCTATCTGAACACGCTCACCAAGGAGAACGACATTGACTGGGTGTTCTTCTCGCCGGCCGGAGCTTTTGACGAAAAGGGCGAGCGCACCGGCAAGTTCCGTCTGGGCAAGGACGACCTGATTGTTGACCCGCAAACCGGCTCCAGCCATATCAGCGTGCAGGACTATGCAGTCGCTATGGCCGATGAACTGGAGAAGGCGGAACATCACAAGGAACGTTTCACGATAGGCTACTGAGGGTTCATCATGATGGAACTGAAAGCGGGCGGAAAGATTGCCTTTCCACCCTCTTTTTTGTATAAAAAAAACTGATTTCGCAGCAGCAAATCAATCATGCGGCGACAGAAAAGGAGGTCAGAACATCCGTTCCACCCGCCGGATGCCGCTGACGAGCGCGTCGACTTCCTCCTGCGTGTTGTAGAAAGCCAAGGAGGCACGGACGGTGCCCTCCACACCGAGGCGGTGCATGAGCGGTTCGGCGCAGTGGTGCCCCGTGCGGACGGCGATGCCGAGGCGGTCGAGGAGGGTTCCGATGTCGAGGTGGTGGATGTGTCCCACGTTGAAGGCGATGACGGCATCGTCTATGGAGGTGCCATCCGCGTGACCGTAGATGTGGATATCGGGGATGGTGTGCAGCTGTCGGAGCGCGTAGCGGGTCAGCTCTTGCTCGTAGGCGGCAATGCGGTCGATGCCGATGCCGTTGACGTAGTCGAGGGCAACGGCCAGGGCGTGGGTGCCGACATAGTCGGGCGTGCCGGCCTCGAACTTGTAGGGCAGGTCGTTGTAGGTAGTACGCTCGAAGGTGACGTTCTTGATCATCTCGCCTCCGCCCTGATAAGGGGGCATCTGCTCCAAGTAGCGTTCCTTGCCGTAAAGAACCCCTACGCCGGTAGGGCCATAAATCTTATGGCCGCTGAAGGCGAAGAAGTCGCAGTCGAGCGCCTGCATGTCAACGGCAAAGTGAGGGGTGGATTGTGCACCGTCGATGAGCACGGGAACGCCGTGCTGATGGGCGATGCGGATGAGGTCTCCGACGGGGTTCACCATGCCGAGCACATTGCTCACATGAGCCACGCAGACCAGACGGGTACGCGGTGTCAGGAGATGTTCGAGGTCGTCGATTTTCAGCATCCCGTCGTCCGTGATGGGGAGCACTTGGAGGCGGAGTCCTTTCCGCTCGGCCAGTATCTGCCACGGCACGATGTTGCTGTGGTGCTCCAGTGCGGAAATGATGATGTCGTCGCCTTCGTGGCAGAACGCCTCGCCGAAGCTGTAGGCCAGCAGATTGATGCTCTCGGTGGTGCCGCGCGTGAAGACGATTTCCGAGGCAGAGCGGGCGTTGATGAAGCGGCGCACGGTCTCGCGTGCGGCCTCATGCAGCTCCGTGGCCTGCTGCGAGAGGAAATGCACGCCACGGTGGACGTTGGCGTTCTCGTTGTAGTATTCGTCGGCAATGGCCTCTACCACGCAACGCGGTTTCTGAGTCGTGGCGGCGTTGTCGAGATAGACGAGCGGACGGCCATAGACCTGGCGCGAGAGAATGGGAAAGTCGTTGCGGATGGTCTGGATGTCAATCATAGGTCAGAATTCCTTTCTGGGCGGTGACTCTATTTGCAGAGCGCACAGCCCGTGCATTTGTCAAGCTGGCCGCGGAAGCGTTTCTCGACGAGATGGTGAAGCCGGTCGCGCAGCGGCACCAGCCGCACTTGGTCGATGACTTGCCCCACAAAGGCCACTTTCAGCAACATGCGGGCCTCATCGGCAGGAATGCCGCGCTGCTCCATGTAGAAGAGGGACGGCTCGTCGAGCACTCCTACTGTGCTGCCATGCGAGCACCGCACGTCGTCGGCGTATATTTCCAGCATCGGCTGGGTGTAGATGCGTGCGGCAGGCGAGGCGCAGAGGTTGGCGTTCGTCTCCCGCGACGATGTTTCCTGGGCTTCGGGACGCACGAGGACTTTTCCGGCGAAAGCTCCCACAGCCTCATCGTCAGCCACATATTTGTAGAGCTCCCGGCTCGTGCAACGCGGTGCACGGTGGTCGATGAGCGTGTTGTTGTCCACATGTTGGTTCTTATCAGCCACGACACAACCGTTGAGCGTCACCTCCGTATGTTCGCCGAGCAGGCTCACACGGGTGGTGTTGCGCGTGAGGCCGTTGAAGAGCGTCACGTTGTTGTGCGAGAGGGTGCAGTCGCGTCCGGCCTCGATGTAGAGGTCGGCCATGCGGTGGCACTTCGTGTGTGTCTCCTCCAGTTCGTAGAGGTCGAGGCGGGAGTTGTCGGCACAGTGGATTTCCATCACCTGCGTGGCGAGAAAGGCCGAGTTGTCCATCGCATGGTCGCAGAAGAGGAGCGTGGCTTCGGCTCCTTCTTCCAGCACGATGAGCACGCGGCGGTTGACCATCATGGCAATGTTGGAGCGCAGCAGGTTGATGATTTGGAGGGGACGCTCCAGACGTTGGTTGCGCGGCACATAGATGAGCAGTCCGTCTTGAGCAAGAGCGGTGTTGAGTGCCACGGTCGCGCTGTCGGTTGCCGGCGCGATGCGGGCATAATATTGCTCCACAAGCTGAGGCCGGAGCTCAGCCGCCCGACGGAGCGAACCCACAAAGATGCCGTGCTGGCGGTCGGCCTCGAAGGTGTTGAATTGTCTGGCAAACGATACCGACGGCAGCGGTTCGTCGTTGACCACGAAGACGAGCGAGGTGGAGAGGTTGGGGACGTTGCAGCGGAACACGTCCTGCACGTCGGCGGGAATGCTGACGCGCGAGAGATTGAGTCCATAGTCGGGTGCGAAAACGCTGTCAACATCCGTATAACGGTATTCTTCCACTTTGCGCGAGGGGAATCCCAACCGCTCGAAATGCTGCATGGCGGCTTCGCGCACGGCGTTCATCACCGGCACGGAGTGGGCGCAGAGCAGGTCGCGGCTTTCGCGGTAGAGGTCGATGTATTGTCGTTCGCTGTTCATGCCTGAGCCTTTCCTTCGTGCTGTTCCTCATGCAGTTCTTCCTTGATCCAGTCGAAACCGTTGTCTTCGATTTCCTGAGCGAGCTCAGGGCCGCCGGTCTTGACGATGCGCCCGTCGAGCAACACATGGACGAGGTCGGGATGGATGTAGTCGAGCAGCCGCTGATAGTGGGTGATGACGAGAGCCGAGGTGTCGGGCTGACGGAGCTTGTTGAAGCCCTCGGCCACGATACGCAGGGCATCGACATCGAGGCCTGAATCGGTCTCGTCGAGGATGCAGAACGACGGTTCGAGCATGGCCATCTGGAAAATCTCGTTGCGTTTCTTCTCGCCGCCGGAGAAGCCTTCGTTCACGGAACGGTTCATGAGTTTGTTGTCGATGTCCACGAGTTTCCGTTTCTCGCGCATGAGTTTCAGGAAATCAGTGGACTTCAAGGGTTCCTTTCCTTGTGCCTGACGGCGGGCATTGACGGCGGCACGCATGAAGTTCACCATCGAGACACCCGGAATTTCGATGGGCTGCTGGAACGACATGAAGATGCCGGCATGGGCACGTTCCTCGGTTCTCATCGCCAGCAGGTCTTGTCCATTGAAGGTGATGCTGCCATCGGTGACCTCGTAGGCGGGATGGCCCACGATGACGTTGCTGAGCGTGCTCTTGCCCGCGCCGTTCGTTCCCATGAGGGCATGAATCTCACCGTCGCGGATGGTGAGGTCGATGCCTTTCAGTATTTCCTTTCCCGCCACGGAGGCGTGGAGATTTTTGATTACAAGCATTTATCTGTTCCTTTTGCTATCCTACTGTTCCCTCCAATGAGACACTGAGCAGTTTCTGCGCCTCAACGGCGAACTCCATCGGCAGTTTGTTGAGCACGTCTTTGGCGTAGCCGTTGACGATAAGCCCCACGGCTTCCTCGGTGGAGATGCCGCGCTGGTTGCAGTAGAAGAGCTGGTCTTCGTTGATTTTCGATGTAGTGGCCTCGTGCTCCACGGTGGCGGTATTGTTATGAACGTCCATGTAGGGGAACGTATGTGCGCCACAGGTGCTGCCCAGCAGCAAGGAGTCGCACGAGGAATAGTTGCGTGCGCCGTCGGCATGCCGTCCCACTTTCACGAGGCCGCGATAGGAATTCTCGCTGTGGCCGGCTGAGATGCCTTTCGAGATGATGGTGGAGCGGGTGTTGCGTCCGAGATGAATCATCTTCGTTCCCGTGTCGGCCTGCTGATAGTTGTTGGTCACGGCCACCGAATAGAACTCGGCCTGCGAGTTGTCGCCCGAAAGCACGCATGAAGGGTACTTCCACGTAATGGCCGAACCGGTTTCGACCTGCGTCCACGAGAGTTTGCTGTTCACGCCACGCAGATGACCACGTTTGGTCACGAGATTGAGCACACCGCCGTTTCCCTCGCTGTCACCCGGATACCAGTTCTGCACGGTGGAGTATTTCACTTCCGCATTGTCCATCACAATGATTTCCACGATAGCGGCATGCAACTGGTTCTCGTCGCGCATCGGAGCCGTGCAGCCTTCGAGGTAGCTGACGTAGCTGCCTGCGTCGCATATGATGAGCGTGCGCTCAAACTGGCCGGTGTTGCGGGCGTTGATGCGGAAATACGTGCTGAGCTCCACAGGGCAGCGTGTGTTCCGAGGAATATAGACGAAGGAACCGTCGCTGAAGACGGCAGAATTGAGTGCGGCGAAATAGTTGTCGCTGTAGGGCACGACGCTGCCGAGATATTGGCGCACGAGGTCCGGATGCTGACGGACAGCCTCGCTGATGGAGCAGAAGATGATTCCTTTCCCGGCCAGCTGTTCCTTGAGTGTGGTCTTCACGCTGACCGAGTCCATCACGGCATCCACTGCCGTGCCGCTCAGAGCGAGCCGCTCCTCAAGCGGAATGCCGAGCTTGTCGAAAGTCTTCATCAGCTCCGGGTCGATTTCCTTCCTGGTCTTGTCGCTCTTGGCGGTAGGGTCGGCATAGTAGGAAATGGCCTGATAGTCGATGGCCGGCAGCCGGAGGTGTCCCCACGAGGGCTGCTGCTGCGACTGCCAGTGGCGAAACGCCTTGAGACGGAAATCCAACAACCAGTCGGGTTCGCCTTTCTTCTGTGAGATGAGGCGGACGACATCTTCGTTGAGACCCTTGTCGATGATTTCTGTGTGAATGTCTGTGGTGAAGCCGAACTTATATTTCTCGGCCGCCACTTTCTTCACATATTCGTTGGCCATGTGTGGTTTCTATTTACAAAAAAAAGACGGAGAGACGGCTCTCCTCATTCTTCCTCGCCGCCGAGCAGCACCGGCAGTTTGCTCTTGATGCCATGATGCACTTCTGCGCCCCGGGCCTCCTCCGTGGAGTCGGTCACGATGATGATGTCGGGCACAAGCGGCTGGGCAGCGTGCTTACACGTGTAGTAAAGGCTGCTGCGCTCGTCGAGTTTCTCCGTATGCATGCCGCCGTTGCTCACGGCGAAGTCCATCACGTTGAAGGCAAAACTCATGAGGATGCCGTAGCAGGCAATGCCGATGGCGGCTCCGACGAGCCGGTTGACAAAACCGAGATGCACGGCCTTGAAGAACTTCGTGAGCAAAGAGGCGAGCCATCCGAGAACAACGGGCACAATGACAGCGATGAGGATGAAGGCCACCGTATTGCCAAGTCCTGTCGAGGCTCCCGTTGCAGACGAGAGGTAACTGCCGAACCGGTTGTAGAGCAGGATGGCGAACAAAATGCCCGCCATCACGCCCACAAAGTTGGCGATTTGCTTGAAGGCGCCCTGAATGAAACCTACCACGGCACCGGCAAGCAGCACGATGAGGATGAGTGAGTTCATGCCAGTTTAGAGTTTCTGCTTCACCTCCACTTCGGAGAATGCCTCCAGCATGTCGCCCTCGCGGATGTCGTTGTAGTTCACCAGCGAGATACCGCAGTCGAAGTTGGTGGTCACCTCCTTCACGTCGTCCTTGAAGCGCTTGAGCGCATTGATGTCGGTCGTATGGATGACAATGCCGTCGCGGATGACGCGGATTTTGTCGGTACGGTGAATCTTTCCGTCGGTAACGAAGGCTCCGGCCACAGTTCCCACTTTCGTGATTTTGTAAACCTGGCGCACTTCGGCGGTTCCGGCATACTCTTCCTTGATTTCCGGAGCGAGCATGCCTTCCATCGCACCCTTCACCTCCTCGATGGTATCATAGATGATAGAGTAGAGACGGATGTCCACGCCCTCCTGGTCAGCAAGGCGGCGGGCTGCCTGCGAAGGGCGCACCTGGAAGCCGATGATGATGGCATCGGAGGCTTTGGCCAGCTCGACATCGCTCTCCGAAATCTGTCCCACGGCTTTGTAGATGACGTTGACCTTGATTTTCTCGGTGGAGAGCTTGATGAGGGAATCACTGAGAGCCTCGATGGAGCCGTCCACATCGCCCTTGACGATGAGGTTGAGATCCTGCACGCCGCCCACGGCAATGTCGTGCGCGATGTCTTCGAGACCCTTGCGGCGCGTGGTGCGAAGCCCTTGCTCGCGTTTGAGCTGTTCGCGCTTGTTGGCGATGTTGCGGGCTTCCTGCTCGGTGTCGAACGTATGGAAGGTGTCGCCGGCTGTCGGTGCGCCGTTGAGGCCGAGAATCAGGGCTGGCTCGGCAGGAAGTGCCTGTTGGATGCGCTGTCCACGTTCGTTGAACATGGCCTTGATGCGTCCCCAGCTGGTTCCGGCCAGCACGATGTCGCCCTGATGGAGCGTGCCGTTCTGCACGAGAACGGTGGCCACGTAGCCACGGCCTTTGTCCAGCGACGACTCGATGACGCTACCCGTGGCCTTACGGTTCGGGTTGGCTTTCAAATCGAGCAGCTCGGCTTCCAAGAGCACTTTCTCCATCAGGAGGTCAACGTTGATGCCTTTCTTCGCACTGATTTCCTGGCTCTGGTACTTGCCGCCCCAGTCCTCCACGAGGTAGTTCATGGCGGCGAGTTCCTCTTTTATCTTTTCAGGATTGGCTCCCGGTTTGTCTATCTTGTTGATGGCAAACACCATCGGCACGTTGGCGGCCTCGCAATGGCTGATGGCCTCGCGGGTCTGTGGCATGATGCTGTCGTCGGCCGCGATGATGATGATGGCGATGTCGGTCACCTTGGCTCCCCGGGCACGCATGGCGGTGAAAGCCTCGTGTCCAGGAGTGTCGAGGAAGGTGATGTGCTTGCCGTTGGCCATCTTCACATTGTAGGCACCGATATGCTGGGTGATGCCTCCTGCCTCACCCGCAATGACGTTGGTCTTGCGGATGTAGTCGAGGAGCGAAGTCTTGCCGTGGTCCACATGTCCCATCACGGTGATGATAGGCGCACGCGGCACGAGGTCTTCTTCCTTGTCGGCCTCTTCCTCGATGGCGTTCGACACTTCTTCGCTCACATAGCTGGTCGTATAACCGAACTCTTCGGCCACAAGGTTGATGGTTTCGGCATCCAGACGCTGGTTGATGCTCACCATGATGCCGATGCTCATGCAGGTGCTGATGACCTGCGTCACAGGCACGTTCATCATGGTTGCCAGTTCGTTGGCAGTCACGTATTCCGTAAGCTTCAGCACTTTGCTCTCTGCATGCTCTTCGGCCTCTTCCTCGGCCATGCGGTTGTGGACGGCCTCGCGTTTGTCCTTGCGGTATTTCACACCCTTCTTCATCTGCTTCGATGTGAGACGGGCGAGCGTTTCTTTCACCTGCTTCGAGATTTCTTCGTCGGTGAGTTCCTGTTGCTTGGCCGGCGCGTTCTTCTTGCCTTTCTTCTTGTTGCCTTGTCCTGCGGCTGCATTCTGTCCCTTGGCTCCGATTCCGCCATTGCCTCCCTTTTTCTTGCTTTGGCTCTGCGCCGCCTGACTGGCAGCTGCGGCAATGTCCACGCGGGCATTGTTGATGCGGTTGCGCTTTTTCTTCTTGGAGCCATCGGCGGCGGCAGCTTCTCCCGTTCCGCCGCCAGTCGTCGTACCGGCTGCCCCTTGCCTGCGCTGACGCTCCTTCTCTTCCCGCTCCTTGCGCCGCTCGCTCTTGCTCTTTTTGTCCGGGCGAGTCTTCGAATTGAGGCTGGAGAGGTCGATGAAGCCGACCTGCTTGAACTGCACGCCGGCGTTCGGAGTGGCCGTGCGGAACACGCCGTCTTTGGAAATGGTGCCGACCACCTCGCCGTTTTTCTTCTGCACCGTCTGGCTCTCCTCTGGAGCCTCGGCGGAAACGGGCTGCGGAGCTTCGGCCTCGGCGGTCTCGGTCGGCTGCGGCTTTTCCTCCGGAACTTCGGCTACGGCCTCCGGTGCATTCCCGGCTGGCGGTTCTGCAACAGGCTCCTTGCTTTCCACAGGAGCCTCGGCTACAGACTGTTCCTGCACGACAGACGCGGCGGCCTCCGTCTCCTTCGGCTCTTCGGCCACGGGTGCGGGTGCAATGGTCTCCGTCACGGGAGTCTCCTCGACCGCAGTTGTTTTCTTCGTCTCCGACTGAACATGATTGATATTGCCGACGACCTTGAAGGTCTGTCTTTTTTCGGAAGCCAGACGGAACACCTCATCTTTCTTTTTCTGCTGCTCTTTCTCCTTCAGCTGCTTCTCGCGGAGTTCCGCTTTCTCAATACGTTCTTTCTCCTTGCGCTTCTGAATCTCGAGCTTTGTTTCCTCGTGCTTGTTCTTGTCGGCACCGAAGGCATCCATAAGCAGACCATACTGCTCATCCGTGATCTTTGCGTTGAGGCTCGCGTCGTTCAGAGGCTTGCCCTTTTTCTGCAGGAATTCGGCCACGGTGTTGATTCCCACATTCAGTTCTTTGAGTGCTTTGTTCAGTCTTACAGGCATATACGTTTTTCTATAGATGATTCTACTTCTTGTTCTCGCAGAGCGGTGCTCCTGCCTTCAGCGGCGGAGGGAGAGGTCAGTCCTCGAACTCGGCACGCAGGATGCGCAGCACCTCGTCCACGGTGCTCTCCTCCAAGTCAGCCTGCTCGATGAGCATCTCGCGCGGAGCGTTGAGCACCTTCTTGGCGGTGTCGAGCCCGAGCTTCTTGATGGCCTCGATAATCCACTCGTCGATTTCGTCCTTGAATTCGTCGAGGAAGATGTCTTCGTTGTTCGGATCCTCGTCACCCACTTCACGGAACACGTCGATGGTGTATTCGGTGAGCATGGAGGCAAGCTTGATGTTGAGTCCGTTCTTTCCGATGGCCAGCGACACCTGGTCGGGCTGCAGATACACCTCGGCCTTCTTGTTCTCCTCGTCGAGATTGATGGAGGAGATGCGGGCAGGGCTCAGCGCACGCTGGATGAAGAGCTTCGTGTTCGACGTGTAGTTGATGACATCGATGTTCTCGTTGTGCAGCTCGCGCACGATGCCGTGGATACGGCTTCCCCTCACGCCCACGCAGGCTCCCACGGGGTCGATGCGGTCATTGTAGCTCTCGACGGCGATTTTGGCACGCTCACCCGGAATGCGGGCAATCTTGCGCACGGTGATGAGACCGTCGTTGATTTCCGGCACCTCAGCCTCAAGCAGTCGCTCCAGGAATGCAGGAGCCGTGCGCGACAGGATGATTTTCGGATTGTTGTTCAGATTGTCCACACGGAGCACCACGGCACGCGCCGTTTCTCCCTTGCGGAAGAAATCGCCCGGAATCTGCTCTGCCTTTGGCAGCAGCAGCTCGTTGTTGTCATCGTCGAGCAGCAGTGTCTCGCGCTTCCATATCTGGTACACTTCGGCAGCAATGATGGTGCCCACCTTGTCCTTATATTTATTGTACAGGTTGTCGTGCTCCAGCTCCAGAATCTTGGCAGCCATCGTCTGACGGAGCGTGAGGATGGCACGGCGGCCGAAGTCGCTGAAGTTCACCTTCTGGCTCACTTCCTCACCCACCTCGTAGTCGTCTTCCACCTTGCGTGCGTCGCTGAGCGAGATTTCCGATGCCTCGTTCTGCACCTCGCCGTCCGGCACCACCGTGCGGTTCCAGTAGATTTCGAAGTCGCCCTTGTCCGGATTCATAATGACGTTGAAATTGTCGTCACGCCCGTACATTTTCTGAAGGACACTGCGGAACGAGTCCTCTATCACGCTGACGAGCGTGGTCTTGTCGATGCCCTTCGTCTCTTTGAACTCCTGAAAGGTGTCAATCAGGTTTACACTGTCTTTTGCTTTTTTGATAGCCATTGTGTTATGTGATGTTTTGTTGTTGTCCTCATTTGAAGTCGATGACACTCTTCACCCACCTCACGTCGCCATAGCCGAACGCATGGTCCACGTCCACCAGCTGCGGACGTTTCTTCCCCTCCACGGCCTGCTTCTCCTTCACGCTCACGCAGAATCCCGCTTCGTCGGCGCTCTTCATCACGCCGCTCATCTTCTTGCCGGCAGCCGTAAGCAGCTCCACCTCGTTCCCGATGGCGTTGACGTATTGCTGCACCACCTTGAACGGCTGGCCGATGCCCGCAGAGCCCACTTCCAGTTCGAAGTCCTCCACGTCGCGGTCCAGCCCTGCCTCGATGTGGCGGCTCAGGTCGCAGCAGTCCTCAATCCATACGCCGTCCTTGTGGTCGATTTCTACGACGATGCGGTTCTCCTTGTCAACCGCCACGTCCACGAGGAAATATTCTTTGCCTTCGAGCCATTCCTCGGCCAGCTCCGTCACTTTGTTTTTGTCAATCATATCATGAATTGCTGTCAAAAGTGGATGAACAGAACGAAGAAGGAGGAACTTTCAGAAGCCCCTCCTTTCAATTCGCTGCAAAGATACGTTTTTTCCTCCGTTCCGCCAAACATTTTGCGGATTTTCTTGATTTTCTGCGATTTTTTGTACCTATTTCATCCCTTATCCATGCAACAGCACCAGAGCGGGCAAAATCAAAATCAAGTTCCGCGGAGAAAATTGCCGAAATCTGTCTTAGAAATTTTGCAATCAGTCTGAGTTTTTCCAAAACGAACGCGTTCGTTTTGCAGAATGAACACGGTCGTTCGGCGGAACGAACGCGTTCGATGGACACGGAATCCGCGCGACGGGGAACTTTTCCCGCCCAATCCGACAGATTTTCTCTGCGCAGGAGCGGAAATTCCGCTGCGCAGAGGCGGGACACACCTCTGTGAAAGAGCGGAAACAGATTCGTGCAGATGCAAAAACAGCCCCGACCGCCAAATGGAGGAGGGGGCTGTGGAGGAGATGGCCAGCAAGGCGCGTGCGCCTCACTCCCACTCGATGGTGGCAGGTGGCTTCGAGGAGATGTCGTAGCAGACGCGGTTGACGCCCTTCACCTTGTTGATGATGTCGTTGCTCACCTGTGCCAGGAAGTCGTAGGGCAGGTGTGCCCAGTCGGCGGTCATGGCATCCATGCTCGTCACGGCACGGAGGGCAACAGGATGCTCGTAGGTGCGCTCGTCGCCCATCACGCCCACGGAGCGCACGTCGCTCAGGAGGATGGCTCCGGCCTGCCACACGTGGTCGTAGAGGGGCTGTCCGTCGTCGCATGTCCAGCGGTGGAGCGCCTCGATGAAGATGTCGTCGGCGTTCTGGAGAATTTCCACTTTCCCGGGGGTGATGTCGCCAAGGATGCGGACGGCGAGTCCGGGGCCGGGGAAGGGATGGCGCTTGATGAGCCGCTCCGGCATGCCGAGCTGGAAACCCACGCGGCGCACTTCGTCCTTGAAGAGCCATTTCAGCGGCTCGCAGAGCCGGAGCTGCATGTCCTTGGGCAGCCCGCCCACGTTGTGGTGGCTCTTGATGGTCTTGCCCGTGATGTTGAGGCTCTCGATGCGGTCGGGGTAGATGGTGCCTTGGGCGAGCCAACGGGCATCCGTGATTTTCTTGGCTTCGGCGTTGAACACTTCCACGAAGTCGCGGCCGATGATTTTGCGCTTCTGCTCCGGCTCGCGCACACCGCGCAGGTCGTCGAAGAACTTGCGGCTGGCATCCACGCCGATGACGTTGAGGCCGAGGCCGGCGTAGGCATCCATGACTTTCCGGAACTCGTTCTTGCGGAGCATGCCGTGGTCAACGAAGATGCAGGTGAGGTTGGGGCCGATGGCGCGGTTGAGGAGCGTGGCGCAGACAGAGGAATCGACTCCGCCGGAGAGACCGAGAATCACGCGGTCGTTGCCCAGCTGCTGCCGGAGTTCGGCCACGGTGGTATCGACGAAGGAGGCCGCGCTCCAGCTCTGCCGGCTGCCGCAAATGTCCACCACGAAGTTGCGGAGCAACTGGGTGCCCTGAGTGGAATGGAACACTTCGGGATGGAACTGCACGCCCCACACGGGTTCGTGGTCGGCGGCATAGGCTGCGAACTGGACGCTGGCGGTGGAGGCTATTTTGTGGAACCCCTGCGGCAGGGCGGTGATGGTGTCGCCATGGCTCATCCACACCTGCGAGTGCGGCTCGAACTGACGGAAAAGGGGGTCGGCGGTGTCGAACCACTCCAAGTTGGCGCGGCCATATTCACGGCTGCCGGCCGGCTCCACACGCCCGCCCAGCTCGTGACTCATGAACTGGGCACCGTAGCAGATGCCGAGGATGGGCCAGCGGCCGCGCAGTTCGCCGAGGTCGATGCGGAAGGCTTCCGTGTCGTAAACGGAGAAGGGGCTGCCGCTGAGAATCACGCCGATGATGTCGGGGGCATCTTTCGGGAACTTGTTGTAAGGGAGAATTTCGCAGAAAGTGTCGAGTTCGCGCACGCGCCGGGCGATGAGCTGGGTGGTCTGGCTGCCGAAGTCGAGGATGATGATTTTCTGTTGCATGGATGGAAAAATATGAAAATCTCTCCGCGCGGGGCGCGGGGAGATGTGAGGAATTGGGTGCAAAGGTACGAAATGTTTTTCAGAAAATCACTCCCAATAGAGTTTTTGGCTGTTGATGTCCCACTTGTGGTCTTTCGGGAAGTCGTCGCCCTCCCAGGCTTTTTTCGATGTCCACTTCTCAGCCGGATCAGTCCAGAACGGGTCGTCGGCCGGCAGGCCGAGGGGCAGGAAGGCGAGGGAGGTCATGTAGAGCGAGCCGTTGTTGGTGTACCAGTCGGCCACGTTCGGGTGGTTGCCCACGAAGCCGATGGTGAGGAATCCTTGCTGATTGAAGTTGTCGGCACGGCCGAACATGTTCTTGGCCACGGCCGTGATGCCGGCACGCACCTGGCCGTTCGTGAGTTCCTTCGGCAGCTGCTTGCGCCAGACGAGCTGGGCCAGCGGCTGGAACACGGCCATGCGGTAGGGGATGGAACGTCCCACCACGGGGAAGGTGCCTTCGGGCGAGATGAATCGCTCGAGGATGGTGCTGTAGCGTTGCATGCGCTTGGTAACTTCCTGCAGGCGGTTCTTGGCACCGCGCACTTTGTCGTTGCCCTTGCCGAAGATGAGGTAGGAGTCGTTGGGACGCTTGGCGGCAATCATCTCAAGACATTCCGTGTACATCGGCTGGATGACGAAGGCGTTGTAGTAGTCGAGGGTGAAGGAGGGACCGTCGCTGTACCAGCCGTCGCCGATGTACCATTCCTCGACTTTTGCCAGAGCCATCTTGATGCGGTAGCTGTCGTATTGCGCTCCGACATACATGAGGAAGCTCTCTTCCATACCGACGAAGAGCAGCCAGTTGGTGTAAGGGGGTTCGTAGCGGCGGAGTCCTTGCAGCTCCTTGATGTAGCGTTGCTTGGTTTCCTCGCTCAGCGGCTTCCACAGTGCGTCGAAGCCTCTGTAGAGCGACTCGACGACGTAGGCGGCATCCACGAGCGTCTGTCCGCCGCTGGTCCATCCGAGGTAGTCGGGGCTGTCGGGATCAACAGCGTTGGTGTAGGCCTTCAGTGCCCACTCGCGCAGTTGTTTGCGTTTGGCACCTTCGGCCGTGTCGTCGTCGGGCAGCGAGAGCCACGGGGCGAGACCGGCCATCAGTCGGCCGAAGCACTCCATGTAGGCCACTTTCTTGTTGCGGCCGTCCCAAGTGGGCGAGATTTCCAGACCGCCGTTCTCCAACGTCATGGTCTGCTGGAGCTTGCCTTCGGCCATGTTGCGGAGCACGGGCTCGGCCATCTGATACATGATGTCCACCCACACTTCGCGGTCGGACTTTTCTTTTTGCTTGTCTTTCTTGGCACTCATGCTCACCGGCAGCAACAGTGCCAGCAGCAGAATCAGGATTTTCTTCATAAGGATGATTGGTTTGGAATAAGTATTTCTCTTCTTGGGATTGCGGGGAAGGATGCCGCATGCCACAGCTTCAGTTTTCCCTCCAGAAAATCTGCTGCGCGACATCGTTGGAGAGCACGAGCGTGTCGGCGGTGAGCATCATGATGTCGAACGTGTCGGTGACCCCGCCGCTCTCGCTGCCGGCCTGCCTGCTCACGTGGAGCAACAGCCGCCCGCCACGCAGGCTCCAGCGGTCGTAGATGGTATGATCCATGTCGTAGGTGGTGGCCCTGCCTTCGGCATCCAGTTCCAGACTTTGCGTGCCGCCGCGTCCGTTGTCCTGCGTCCACAGGTGCTGGAGCGATGTCATGTTGATGGCCAACGTGCCCACCAGGCCGTCCGTCGTCTTGCGATAGATGATGTCAATACGGTCGCCGACGAGCTCACCGCCCTGCACCTGCGTACCCGTCATCTCGATGTAGAGCGTGTCGAGACTGTCGGTCACCAGTTCGAGCATGTTCATCGAAGTGCCGTCGCCGATGGTGCCGATGATTTCCCGCGCGTCGTCCGGCTCACGGACAGGCGTTGCGACGGCCACGGAATCGGAGTCCTTGTCCGTTTCGTTCTGCTGCTGGCCTCCGATACACGAGCTCAGCACGAAGGCTCCGAAGAGCGTGTAGATGAGTTTTTTCATGCGAATGGGCAGAGTTCAGTTTGTGGATGCTTTGCCGGTCTGAGATTCCTTAAAGACCAAGGCGAAGAGGATGGCGACGACGAGGGCGTAGGCGGCGAAGATGAACCAGCACGTGTTCCATGCGCCCACGGTGTAGGTCTGGCCGCCGATGGTCTGGGCGTGCGTGAAGTGGTTGATGACGGCTTGTGCGCTCAGCGTTCCCACGGTGGCACCCACGCCGTTGGTCATCAGCATGAACAGGCCTTGTGCGCTGGAGCGGATGTCGGGATGGGTGCTCTGGTCAACGAACAATGAGCCGGAGATGTTGAAGAAGTCAAATGCCACTCCGTAAACAATCATCGAGAGAATGAACATCCACACGCCCGCGCCCGGATTGCCCGTGCCGAAGAGGCCGAAACGGAGCACCCATGCCAGCATGGCGATGAGCATCACATTCTTGATGCCGTAGCGTTTCATGAAGAACGGAATGAGCAGGATACAGCAGGTTTCGCTCACCTGCGAGAGGGAGATGAGGATGTTGGCATGCTGCACGCCGAAGGTGGCGGCATATTCCGGTTCCGCACCGAAGCTGAAGATGAATGGATTGGCGAAGCCGTTGGTGATTTGCAGGTTCACGCCGAGCAGCATGGAGAAAATAAAGAAAATGGCCATTTTCTTTTGCTTGAACAGCGTGAAAGCACGCAGGCCGAAGGCATCCACGAGGCTGGTTTTCCCGTCTGCGCTCGAGATCGGGCAGTTGGGCAGGGTGAAGGCATAGGCGGCCAGCACGAGACTGAGCACGCCGCTCGTGAGAAACTGATTCTGATTGGCCTGGAATCCTGTCAAGTCAACGAACCACATGGTGAGGATGAAGCCGATGGTGCCAAACACACGGATGGGCGGAAAATCCTTCACCGTGTCCATGCCCGCAGCGGTCAGCGAGCTGTAGGCCACGGAGTTGGACAGCGCCAACGTAGGCATGTAGAAACCGATGCTGCAAGCATAGAGCGTGAAGAGGATGCCGAACTGCGCGTCCTGCCCCGTGGAGCTGCCATAGAGGGCGGCTGAAATCATGAAGAGGCCGGCGAGGAAATGGCAGATGCCGAGCATCTTCTGGGCAGGAATCCAACGGTCGGCAATGATGCCGATGAGGGCGGGCATGAAGATGGACACGAATCCCTGGGCGGAATAGAAGAGACCTATATTGGCTCCAAAACCGAGGTTGCCTAAATAGCGGCCCATGCTCGTGAGATAAGCTCCCCAGACGGCAAACTCCAGTAAATTCATGATGATGAGGCGCACTTTCAACGCCTGGTTGCTCGTTTTCATAATGTTTCGCAGATGTTATTCATTTGCAAAAATACGCCTTTTTAGCGAAAGTAACGAACAAATCCCCGAAAAAAACGTACCTCCATTCAAGGGAAAAGTGCGATTTCTTCCGATGAAATCGCACTTTTCCTGAAAGTTCTGCTGTAATAAAAAGGTTATTCCACGTACATTTTCTGCGACTGAATCTTGCCGCCATATTCGAGCGAGAGGACGTAAAGTCCGCGCGGCAGGGTGTATGGCAGGCTGACGGTGCCGTCGCCGCCCACGGTCTGCTGGTCGATGAGCACGCCCGAGAGCCCCACGAGGTGAGCCGTCACATCGGCAGGATTGATGTCGCCGAGGTCAAGCTGGACGGTGCCGCCGGCACGAAGCAGAGAGCTCTTGATGATGATGCCGTCAGCGGAATTCTTGTCGCTCTGCACGCTGCTGATGGCTGTCTCATAGTCCGTATCCTTCAGCGTCTGCTCATATAAGAACCAACGGATGTCCTTCGAGGCTACAGCGTTGGCTCCTTCGCCGAGGCGGATCCGGTAGTCGAAGTGTTTCTTGCGGGTCTGCTCACCTTCGTAGAGGTAGTCCGTATTGGCCACGACACAGAAGACAACCATGTTGGCCGGTGCCGTGGAGCTGTCCCACTTCAGCGTCATCGGGCCGCAGAACGCCGGCTGGCTGTAGAAGCACTGGCCGTCTTTCGTGCGGTAGCAGAGCTGGGCACGCATGTTGTCGTCCTCCGGACGGAACTCCACGGTGGCGGAGTTGCCCGTCACATGAATCGGAATAATGTTGCCTCCGCTCCATCCCGGATTGGTGATGGTGTCGGGAGCGAGCCAGCCCTCAGCGTCGTTCACCTCCAAGGTTTGATAAGGAGTGAGGGTGAACGGAGCCACATTGATCCAGTAAGGCTCCCACTCTGCCTTCACCGACGTTCCAAAGTAGCTGTTGAGCAGGGAGCGGCAACCGCTGGAGAATCCGCCGAAGTCCATTGTGGCCAGACGTGCCCTGTATTGGAGAATCAAGCTGCGCATGGCTTCGTCGCCAATGCCTTCCACGTTCTCCGACGTGTTGCCATTGGCGATTCCCTCCAGCACGCGGGTCTTGCAGTAACGCCAGATCCAAGGAACGGAGCCTTCGCCCACACATTCGCCAAGGAAGAGCGGGAACACCTCGCCATACTGCACGCCTCCAATGAGGTTACGCCAGGTACATATTTGCTGTCCGCTGCTGTTGTACATGTTCACGCCCTCTGCGCTCGGCCCGCCGAACGAACCGTCCTGCAGCCAGCCGGAGTAGCACTCAATCGGCATGAACGGACAGATGAGATTGCCCACACCGAGCCAGCCCGGAGAGCCGTACACGTTGTCGCGCTTGGCATTCATCGCCATCTGCAGCCACACGTTGCCTCCCTCATGGAACCAGGCGGCGTTCTTCACGCCATCCATGTCTGCAAAGAGCGCGTGGATGCCCTCGTGAACCATAGCCTCGCGCTGGTAGCTGCCGTCACTCCATTTCGAGTCGGCATCGTCGCGGAAGCGGCTCACAGGATAGTAGCTGGCCCAAACACATGGCCACGACGTGCCATCCACGTAGGTGGAACTCTGATAGCCACCCGCCACCGTGTTGTCCGTATTGTCGTTGGAAAGTCCCGAACCGAACACATAGACGAACGACTTCCAGCCTTTGCGGGCATTGATGTCCGGCGGCCATCCCATTTCGTCGCGGATGTAGGCGAAATCCGTGTCGAACTTCGTCATCATGTTGGTGAAGGCGTTCTTGTTGTTCTCATCCACATCAGAGTTGAGGTTGTCACCCCAGAAGGAAGACCACCATTCGCCCGTCACGACATTGGCGGCCGAACCGTCCTGCTTCGTGAAGTTGTGAACCTTCGTCGGCGTAGGGAAACCGTCGGGATATTCGTCGCGGAAGTCATAGCTCCAGTAAGGAGTGTGGTCTGCCCAGATGTAAGGCGTGCCTGCCTCCTCCGACTGCACATCCACGATGAAGCTGTAGGTCGATGCCGTCACCTTGCCTCCCTCCGGCGTGACACGTACCGTGACACTGTAGGAGCCTGCGTCCTCAGGCTCCACAGCCGTGAGCACATAGTCTTTGTCGCTGTAGGATTTCACGCTCTTGCCGCTCGGGTTACGCACCATGAACTTCACGACATCGCCGTCGTTCAGAGCACGCACGCCAATGGTGATCTGGTCGCCGGCATGAGCCTGAATGCAGTTGTTGCGCTGCGGTGTCTGCTCGTTCAGACGCACGTAAGGAGCAGCAATCCACGAATCGATTTTGTCGGCGCGGTGGTTGAAGGACGGCTCGTCGCTCGTCACGCTTGCCGTCGTTCCCACGCTGATGCGGAAATCGTAGTAAACGGTGTCGGCGGTGGAGGTGTTGACAAAAGCCTCTTTCACTTCGTAAGTGCTCCCCTCCACGGCTGTGGTATCGACAAGGTACACGCTGAAGCTGTTGCTGCCGTTGAACGATGTACGGACAGCAGCTTTCTTGTTGGTCTGCGACACGACGATGCCGCTGCTGTTGAACGAGAAACCGTAGGTGCCGTTCGTATAGGTGGAATAGAACTTGCCCGTAGTGAGCTGAACGGCATAGAGCTTGAGGGTTCCGCCGTCAAGCCCCGAAGCAGGGGTCACGCCTCCCAGTTTGCTGCCCATCACGCTTGGATGAATCTCACAGACGGAGGCTCCCGACTGTCCGGGTGTACGCTGAATGTCAAAGGTGTAGGTGGTGCAGGAATTGTCGGCCACGGCTGGTTGTGACAGCCCCAGCAACGGCAGCAACACCATGCACGACCACATCATGCTGTGTAAAGTTTTTCTCATATTCCGATGGTTTTAATAAGGTTGTGATTCAATGACGTTTTCTTCTGATTAGGCAATGCAAAAGAACAAATTTTACTTCGTACCGCCAAGCGTTTTGCAAGAAAACGTTTGGCGGTGAACGAAGTTTTTATGATTTGTACGATTTTTTTATGCTTTGTGCAAAGTCAAGGGGCGGTCACTTCACGCGAACGATGTTGAGCGAGAAGGCCGGCACAGTGACGAGGACGCTGCCGTCGGCCGGTGAGAGCGTCTCTTCGGTCGGATAGACGTTGGTCGGTGAGCTGATGGAGTTCTCATCCGTTCCCTTGGCACTCGTGAGGCGGATGACGCGTGCGGCGTTGGCCGACAGTCCGTTGAGGTTGATGCGTGCCGTGGTGGCCTGACGGTTCATGTTCACGATTTTCACGATGGTCTCACCCGTCGCCTCGTCAATGGAGGCGTTGGAATAGATCTCCGGCTTGAAAGTCTTGAGACGTGTTCCCATGAGGAACTGGCCGTCGAGGAAGCAGGCAATACTGTCGCCGTCGATGTCGATGCGGATGTCGTACCAGCGTCCCGTCTCCACGTGTCCCGGCATTCCCACCAGCGAGGTCTTGCCGCCGTCAAGCGTCTGTTCGATGGCACTTTGGGAGTTGTCCCATCCGCCGATGTTGAGCCAGCAGAAATTCTGCAGGTCGGTGTAGTTGAACACCACCATCACGCCTTCCCTTCCGCCATCCTTGCGGGCCTTGATGGAATAAGAGAGTTTTTTTGCGGAGAACTGGTCAGCGGCCACGGCCACGCAGTTCTGTCCATCGCCCGTCTGGGCGACAGTCTCGCCCATTGTCCACCGGCCGCGCTGGCCTGTCCAGCCGCTGAGTGGCACAGTCTGTCCGTCGATGGTGACGCTGGCATCCTTGTAGGAGGCCTGCGTGGCCCACGTGGCCGCGCCCATCCGGACAGGCTTCGGAGCTTCCGTCTGCGTCAAGTCCATGTCCTTGTACGGGTTGGTCTGCGTCACCCGCAACATCCGGGTGCCCACATGCTCGGCCATGAGTTTCTGCACATAATAAGAAGGTGTGCCGATGGCACGCTCGGAGTTGAAGCGAATCATGTCGGGGCTCCAGGCCGCGTTGTTCTCATTCACAAAAATTGGGGCATAGCTGGCCATGCACACCACGTCGGAGTTGTTCTCCATTCCCATCATGTAGATGGCCTCTCCGAGGGCGGCGTTGAGATGGCCGAACGTGCCGTAACCCTGTGTCACGGCATACTCTCCGACGTAGATTCCGTGGCGGCCACGCTCGTAGTCGTCGTACTTATGGAACTGGCTGGCGAACCATGCCGGAGAACGGTAGTAGTGCTCGTCGAGCAGCTCGCACGGCACGTCGCTCTGCCACTTCGGGTTGTCCGTTCCCCAGGCGGCCACGTTGCCAATACAGTGCATGTTCGGATATTTGGCCAAAATGGCATCCTGAAATTTCTTGTAGCGCTCATAGTAGTGGTCGCTCTGCTGGCTCTGGTTCGGCTGGTTGTTCTCATTGCCGATTTCGAGATACTCGATATTGAACGGAGCCGGATGGCCGTTCTTGGCACGCAGGGCACCATATTTCGAAGAAACGGGCCCGTTGGCGTATTCGAGCGCGTTGAGGCACTCGTCAATCCACGGCTGAATGCTGTCGAGCGGCGTGAAGCCACCGTGCCAGATGCCCACGTTCACCACAAAGAGCGGCTTGGCTCCGAGATCTTCGCTGAGCTGCAGCATCTCGTGAAAGCCCAGTCCGTCGCTCACGCGGTAGTTCCAGTTGCGGTTGAGATGTCCCTCGCGCTCCTCAATCGGGCCGATGGTGCGTTCCCAGCGGAAAGCGTTGTCGGGCGTGTCCTGTCCCTCCACGTAGCAGCCGCCCGGAAAACGCATGAAGGTGGGATGAAGCGCCAGCAACATCTGAGCCAGATCGGGACGGCAACCGTTCTCACGGTTCTTGAACGTCGGCGGGAAGAGGCTCACCATGTCGAGCGTGAGCTGTCCGCTGCCGTCGGCCACGAGCGCGAAACGGGCCTTCGGGTCGTTACCCCGCGAGGTCATCGTAGCCGTGAACTTCGTCCATTTTCCGCTCACCTTTCCGCCCACCTCGGTCTCGGCATAGATGGCGTCACCCTTCTCACTGCGGAGCACGGCAGAGAGACGGCCTTTGTAGTTGCCCTTGGCCCAGAACGAGAGCTTGTAAGTGCGGCCTTGCACGGCATTGATGCCCCAGAAGCCCTCGTTCACGAGACTGGCCGCCTCACGGTCGGCCGATTTGGCGGCCTTGATGTCGAGTTGCAATGCCTGGTGCTGCTTGTCGTTGAGCAGCCCCTTGCCCACGAGTGTGGCCGTGACGGACGTACCTTTGCCTTCCTCCACGCTCCAGGCCTCCGGCCCGTCGTTGCTGTCCTCGAAGGAGCGGTTGCGGATGAGCTCGGCATACAGGCCACCGTCGCCGGCATGGTTGATTTCTTCGAAGAAAATGCCGTAGAGCGTCGGTGACACAGCCACACCCTGCGCCTGTGCGTCGATGTCGATGGTCACTTGTGCGCCGGCCGAGAGGGTCGCGGCCAGCAGTGTCGCAAACATGAGTTGTCGTTTCATAAGACTATGGTTTTTAAAAGTGAATCATCGTAGTGTGGACAAAGTTACGCATTTTTTTCGGACGACAAAGGAGTACGCCGAAAGTTTTTGACAAACAGGCCGACAGGAGGCACAATCTTTTCTGTCTCACATGCCGCATACCGTATTGTCTGATGCCCAAATATTGACTGATGCCCTGTGCGTTCAATCCTACAACAAAAAGCGGCAGAGTATGATTATAAAAAGTCCCTTTATATCTGTTCCTCCTTTATGTCCGCCTCCACCAGAACTGTTGAAGCTCATGGATGATGTCGTCATAATCCTCTTGGGTGAAAGTTCCCTCGCCTCTCATCATAATCGTATATGTTATGCCGTCGTAAGTCCTGTTCACATGGGTGTCCCTGAATCCATTGCGGAGATAGAAGCCATGCCTCCGCTGCCTTTGTTCCGCATTGTCACTGGGTTGGTCGGGAGATTCCATGTCAAGTATGGTAGTGCTGTCCTTGTAACGTTCCATCAACCTTGAAAGGATTTGCTGGCCATATCCTCTGCCTCTCAGTTCCTCTCTGACGGCAAAGTACCAGAACCAGTTGAAGGTCTTGCGTGGATAGACGATGGTGAAACCAATGAAATTCCCTCCTTCATAGTAAGCGGTGAAGTCAAGCGGCATTCCCTCAGTCAGCCGCATCAAGTCATCCCAAGGAATCTGCTCCTCCACGGGGAAAGCCTCTTGATACAAGTTCCGAAGCTCTTGGTCGTCTGAACGTGTCGATGTTATCTGTATCTCTTTCATCCCTTAGTCCTTTGTTATAGGCATTTTCTCTTCCGTCCAAGCTATGATGCCGCCTTTGAGGTTTACTAACTTGTAGCCCTTTGCACTTAACTTGCTTGCGGCATTGGCAGACCGCTTACCACTACGGCAATAGATGGCAATAGTCCTGTCTTTCGGCAATGTCGCAAGAGCCTTTTCCATGAAATCGCTCTGGTAGAAGTCTATGTTTAGAGCATCCTTTATATGCCCTTCCTGGAACTCGTCAGCCGTCCTCACGTCGAGGATGACAACATTGGCGTCCGCTATCATCTCTGAGAATCCCTTTACATCGGCATTCTCATAGTTCCTCCGGCCGCAAGCCGATGTCAAGCCCAAGACAGCCAAGATACTGGTGATTATCTTTTTCATCCTTTCTTATTTCAAGTGTATGATGTCGCTCCACCTTGTCGTAGGGTTGAGGCTTTTGAAGTCATGCCTGATAGTATTTGAGTTTAAGGCATTACATTCATGCGCGAGTTCCCGCCAGGCAGTTTGAGACATCGCCCCTATCCGCCTGATGTCCTCGAATACCGTATCGGTAGTCTGCATCTTCAGTTTTTCCATACTTGTTTTAACGTTTAGTTCTGTACTTTTGGTTAGGATTGCGTTTGGATTGAGGATAAGCCTTCTCCAAGTATTCACCCAATTGAGGCAAGATGTCCATCCTTACATAAACCTTCGTCCTCCCTGTGTATTGGGCTATTTCCGCAGCAGTCCTCCATTCCGAGCAATAGTCGAGAATGATTTTCTTTAATTCTTCTCGCTTGAGGTATTTGGGGAATGGGCTTGTAGGATTTCCATCTAAGCTTGTAGGATTTCCATGTAAGCTTGTAGGATTTCCATGTAAGCTTGTAGGATTTGCTTCTGTAGCAATAGGCAACCGATATTGTGTTCCACGTCCATGCCCTGTGGTCACTAAAAAGCCTTGTTCACACAACTTTTGCAGGAGATGCGTAATGTCAGCGGGATGCATGTTCAACGAGCTTTGCAAGCGTTCGTTGTACACCATCTCTTCTGTTAGTGCCAAAGACAAGATGAGTATTTCGTTTTTGCCAAGCATGTTGACATTTTGCCCAAATATGGCCGTTAACCTTTTCATCATCTCCTTATCCATCAAGGATTCCAGTGGCATAATCAACTCCACTTCATTTGGTTGGGCGTTCTCCACCAAATATGGGTTCTTCCAGTTGAGATGTTCCCATCCCTTCAGTATCTTGTCAGCTCCACTTCCAGCTTTCTCGGCTGATCCAAGCATCATAAACATTTGTTGGAGACTTGTGTTTCTACAGACGCTTTTACCTCCTTGATAGTATTGATACTGGGAAATAAGCATGACTCCAGGATTGGAAAAGACTATTTTTGAAGGATACCTAAAAACGACAAGCGAAGTTTCTTCAGAATAGTCAGCATGTACACAGAGGTTGGCGAAAGCCTCACGAAGAGCTTCATAGCCAGGACTGTCGTCGCGCCGCTGATTGCCTTCTAATCTGAAAGGCATGGGAACGACCTCTTGCAATTTAGGCAAGACTCTGCGGTAGAATTGGAAAAGGTTGGCTTCCCACAGCCCATCTGGGTACACTCTGTCAATCCATCTGGTCTTGGTGGTGTCTGATGGAATTTCACGGTAATCTGGGAAGTATTTTGGTACGCATGCAACATCTCTGATGGCATCATATTTGCCAAACATCAGCAAGCCAGCCACAGTAAACCCTTCTACTCCCGTTTCCCTGTCTTTCCTATAACCACCCAGCTTCTTCATCAGACTTAGGTTGTCCAAGGTCAGCCAAGGATGATCAGGCTTTGCAATGGCAAACAAACGACGATACTGTTCCAGCGATGGGATGTCAATATCGTCCCAACTGTAATTCTTCAGGATTCTGCTATCGGCTGGCTGACTGATGTCCGCATCCGCAAACATGCGCCTCACCTCATTCTGGGAACAAAGGTAGTCTCCTTCATGGTTTCTCCTGTATGTTCCACTAAAGGCATCCTGTGCACAGTGGACAGGCCGCTGCTCACGCAATGCTTGCGGCACCTGAAATAATATAATGTAGTGCCCTTCAATCGTTGCAACTTGTACATCTTTGTTATTCAGAAGGCATACGTTTATCGTATTCTTGTTGTGCGCCCCGCTCCAGAAGTCTTTCTGAAGTTTATCAACATCTTGCTCAGAAAGTCCGTTAAGCGTAAACAAATTATCATGTTCTTTGACACCAAGTACAATGGTTCCACCATGCGTATTGGCAAAGGCAGAGTATGTTGACCAAAAGTTGTTGGGGAAGCCCCCTTTGGCCGATTTAAATTCAATTTCCGTTGTTTCCCTGTCATTTAACAACTGACTTACATAGTCCTGGATAGTGTTATAATCGTATGTTCTGTTCATATTCTCATTGTTTGCTCACTGGTGTTCTTTCAATTTCAGCATCTGTTGGTGTACCACGTATTTCTTAAGCGTCTGTTCCTCCGCATGGCATTATTTTTTTTCACATGCCGCTTGCGTGTTGTATAATTCTCAAATAGATACCTTACGCGTCACGCCACAGCACTTGATGATATACGTACCTGGATGTTCAAATTCGTAACTGGTGGAGATTCCGTGCCATAACAAGATACCTCTCATATCGTATATATACAATTCTGATGGGCGATTCAATTGTAGTGATTTGCCCTCCAAAGACAGGTTCCCATCTTCATCATTCGCTATATTCTTGATGCTGGATGGTACATATTCTTCAATAGTGAAGAAACTTTTCCAAGGAACAGTTGCTTTGTATGCCTCAAGACAACCTTTAGGAACCATCAACTTACCATATAAGTATGTATCGTTATGAAAGACATTCTCCTCACATGTTAGTGGCGTGGTACTGGTTGCTATTACCTCATGAATCAGTGCGTCATCAAATGCATACGAGCCTATTTTTGTTAATGTGGCTGGGAGGGTCAATTGCTGCGTCTCACGAATGCCAAATGCCCATCCTCCAATGGAGGTTAAAGTTGAAGGAAGGGATAAGTCGGCAATGGCACAGCCATAAAATGCTTCATTGGCAATTTCCGTCAGCCCCTCCGGCAAATTGATGGTCGTGAGTGAACTGCATCCTCCAAATGCGTTATCTCCGATAGTTGTCAATGTTGATGGGAAAGTGACATTTGACAACGAAACAGCCCGCTGAAAACAGGTAGTCGGAATCTCCGTGATGCCTTCAGGAATGATGATGCTTTTGAGCGATGTGCAATTTTGGAATGCGCTCTTGTCGAAATTGGCTAAGACAGGAGGCAACTGCACCCGTTCAAGATTTGAACAATTCTGGAACATTTGCCCAGGCAAGGAGGCAACTCCTTCTGGAATCGTAATCTCGTGAATGCCAGAACTGCTGAAACAGCTTCGCCCGATGTCTGTCAGTCCCTCTGGCAATATACATGTCTCCAGATTTGTAGTTCCGTAAAATGCTGTTGCGCCGATGCGCTGAATGGAACTTGGTATATTGACCGATTGCAAGGCACTACATTTGAAGAATGTGTCATCAGGAATCTCAGACAATGAATTTGTTTGAAAAATGACGGTCTCTAAATCATAGCAAAGAAGAAATACAGTTGTTCCCAGCTCCTTCAGTGTGGAAGGGAGGGTTATGGTTTTGATACCCCTACAATTCCTGAAGGCCGCAGCATCTATGGACTCGACCTCAGAAGGAAGATTAAAAGATTTCAAGGTGGCATACGCAAATGCTCCAGCTCCTATTGACTTGACAGAATTTGGCAGGCTCACAGAAATATTGCTACATTCAGAAAAAGCATAATTACCAACTGCTATCACAGCAAATGTAATGCCATTCCATTCCACTGTGGCGGGTACAGTTATCTCTCCCGAATAGGTGGAATACGTTGGATAAGAGAGGGATTTGGGGATAATTGCAACAGCGACTGTGTGTTCTTCTTGCGACAACACCTCGTAGCGGATTCCGTCAACATCAAATGTGACAGCACGGCTGATGTAAGGTATCAGCCATAATAATGTAATCATGTACCATTTCATATTTTACCGTTTTGACTGCTATTTTCGTTTCAAATCTCAATCATAGTATCATTCGGCGGTGATGGCCGGTCGACCACAATTCTGCTGAAATCTATGAGCTGGAAAATTCCGCTATCATACGTGAATGTTTGTGCAAATATACACATTATTTAGGACTTGTCGTTGCGGGCACAGAAGAAAAAATCAGATGAGACTTCGGCGGACCGGCGGGGATTTTCTCTCAACGGGCAAATTTAAAGTTCCAAACTCTGCGGAGAAAATGTCCGGAATCCAGCTCAAAAAAATCCAAATCTGCCTGAGTTTTTCCGAAACGAACGCGTTCGTTTTCCAGAACGAACGTATTCCTTCTGCCGAACGAACGCCTTCGTTTGACACGGAATGCGCAGAGTTGGGAAAAAGAATTGTGCGAGTTGGGTGAGAAAATTGCGCATGACCGTGACTTTTGTCTGCGCCGAGGGAAGTAACAAAAAGCCGAAGGCCGGGCTCCTGTATGCGTGGGGGCTCAGCCTTCGGCTGTTGATGGGGAACGTGGCAACGCCGGTGGACGGAGGCCGGATGAAGGCGTTACGCACGGATGAATGGGGTCACTTCACGAGGAGCTTGCGCGTGCGGACGGTGCCGTCAGTGAGCGTCTCGCGCACGATATTGATGCCCGGACGGAGGGCACTCTGGCGACGGCCGTCGGTGGTGAAGTAGCTGACGCTGGCCACGGAGGCCTCGGAAGCGGCTGTGACGGTGCTGATGCCCGTGATAGCGTCGGCCAAAGTCAGTTGGTACGGGAAGCCGTAGAGCTCGGTGGCACCTTCGTAGTCCACCGTACCGTCGGCGTTCGTCACCCAGTAGGCCAGTTCCGTGCCGTTGGCGTAGATGGCGACGTAAGGCGTTCCGGCGGCACTCTCGATGCGCATGATGCGGGCGGAGGCACTGCGCAGCTCGCCCGTGCGGGTGATATAGGCGTTGTCGAGGACAGACATGATCTTGTAGTTGCCCTTGGTGAGGCGGTCGAAGTGCCAGGTCTGAGCTGCCCGCAGACTTTCGTCGTAAGGCCGGAAGGACGGTTTGACACCGTCGCCCGTATTCGTCAGATAGGTGTCGGAAGCCACGTCGCGGATGTAGTAGTCGGCCACGTCGTAGAGGGAGTCTTCGGCCATCTTGGCGTAGATAAGGAACGGAAGCTCGATGTCCTCGCCCCCGAAACGGAGCGTGGCGGTGTAGGTGGCTGTGGTGGTGAGGCTGTCGATGACAAAGGACGTACCCGTCGTGCCGTCCTGCCAGGTGATGTCGTCAGCCGTGACGATGTCGGGGATTGCGAGGCTGAGCGTCACCTTGGAGCCCGTGGTGACGATGGCTTCGGACTGCTGCACGGCTGTGGCCGTGCCGACCTGGATGTATTGTGTGGCGGGAACCACTTCAATATGGAAGCGCTTTTCGGCCACGTTGCCGCCCTGGTTGGTGTAGTGGTACGTGTAGGTGCGGCTGGACGTGATGTTCGGAATGACGATGACATTCGTGGTGGCACCGTTGTCCCATTGTCCGCTGCCCCAGCCGGAGTAGTTGCCGGCATAGAGAATGACGTTCTCACCGTACAGCACGCTGTAGGTTGTGTCGCTATAGATGATGCCGTCCACCGTGATTTCGGGATTGAGCGGCTCGGAGGTACAGTCGCCTTCGACGGCGATGGAGAACATCTGCGTGGCTTCGGCACCATTGTCGCAGGTGTAGTAAACACGGTAGATGTAGCTGTGGTCAGCCTTCACGGTGATGCTGCGGGTGGTCTCGCCCGTACTCCAGTGCCACGAGCCGTTGTCGCTGACACCGGCGGGCAGCACAGCCGTGAGCGTGATGTCGGATCCGTCGTTGGCAATGGCATGAGTGCCGTCGCTGGCGTAGGTGTATTTCAGTCCGCCGAGGTTTGTCCGGGCGTAGGTGACACCCTTGTAAGTGATGGTTCCGCTGAGAATGAGCGGCACTTTGGCGGAATCGGCCATTTCGGGACGGTAGCAGGTGAGGGTGGAGAATCCGAGGTGGTCGTAGCCGCCCGAGGTCTCACCGTAGCTGTGTCCGCCCATGTCGTAGCCGTTGGTGCCGCGGACACTCTTGGCCGCCACTTCGGCATACGGCATTTTCACGCCGCGCGTGCCTTCATAATAGCCGATGATGCGGTCCCAATAAGGGCGCGACTCGGCAGCCGCTCCGCTCGGCCCCGACATGACCCAGCTGCTGCCGTAGCGGCCACGGCGGTCGGCGTATTCGTACTCCGTCCACGGCAGGTCGGTGAGGCTGGAGAAGTCGCGGGCGGCCACATATTCAATGCCTGCGGCGATGCGGTTGTCCATGTAGGCCCAGAGGTCGTCGCCCTGGTTCAGTCCCACCTGGCAGATGTCAACGGCCAGTCCGAGAGCCATCTGTTCGTGTCCGGCATCGCGTCCAGACTCCTGCATCTGACCCAGATAGCCGAAAGCTCCACGGCTGTCGGTGTGGATGACGGGGACGAGGTTGCCGATGAACTCGTTGCAGCCCCAGTTGTAGGCACGTGCCGTGCGGTCGGTGCAGGCATCGCGGTCGAAGGTGCCCACATGGTCATATTTATAAAAGGAGACACCCTGATTGTACATGTGGACATCGTCGAGCAGAATGCCGTAGGACATCAGGGCGAGCGTGTTGCACAATCCCCAGTTGCTCCAGTAGTGGCCCGGCCGCTGTCCTACGCTATAGCCGGCATTGAGCCACGTGTCGTGTCGGCGGCGCAGGAAGTCGATGGTCACCGGATACCAAGTCTTGAGAATGTACTGCTTGAATTCCTCGAAATCTTCGCGGCTCCAGCCCTCGTAGTCGCGCACGAGCTCGGCGGCATTGGCCAGCTCGTAGCCGTAAATACCGGCAGCCAGCGACATGTTGGTGTCGCCGCTCACGTATCGGTTGCCACGTGCCCACGCCATGAGGATGCGCACGGCAGCATCGGCATGCGACGTGTCGCCGCCAATCTTATAGACCAGTGCGTTCTGATAGGCCATGGCAGCTCCACGTGCCACGTTCATATAGTTCTGTCCGCTCGAACCGCCGCGGATGATGGTCCATACCGGCCAAGTGGCGATGCTGCTTTGCGCATATTCACCGCTCTTGAGGGCGTTGTAGGCGGCGGTAATGGTCGGGTCGCCGTCGGCCAGCAGTTGTTTGATGCGGTCGAAGTCGGCCTGCGTGTGGAGCGCACCCGGATGGATGAAGCCGTGGTCGGTGCCGCTCTCGGGCGAGACCTCGCTCATCGTTGTGCCCTTGAGAGCCTGCACCGCGGCGAGCTTGGTGTTGAGCGCGCTCACACGGCTGTCGATGAAGTATTGTGAGTTCTTCTGCGCATCATATTCCGTCTGGCCGAGATTCACCTCGTCTTGCAACTCGGCCAGCGCATTCACGGGGTAGTCCGTGCCGGCGGAGGCCAGAAACGCGCGGCAGTCTGCGAGCGCGGCTGCAAGTGACGAGAAGTCGCCCGGCTTTCCGTATTTCAGCTCGTATTCCAGTTCGCTGCTCTTGGCGGCCAGCTCCTGAAGGGTGGAGTCGCTCACGGCCACGTTGTAGAGGCGGAAGTCGGCCACCAGCGTGTTCTGCAAATAATTGTCGGTGGTGAACGGCGCACGCCCAATCCAGTTGTAGGCCGGTGCGGCGGTGAAGGCATTGCTCAGCAGGGGCATCGTGGCCAGACTTCCTTTCAGCACTCCGTTCAGATAGAGCTGGCCGGTGGTGCCGCTTTGGCGATACAACATGTGAATCCATTCGCCCTTGGCACTCTCACTGCCTATCTCGAAGCCGGTCTCGTTCTGATAACCGCCCGTTGAGGTCGCCATGCGCTGCACGTTCAGGCGATAAGCGGTGTAGGGAGCCGACGTGGCGGTGTTGGCCGCCGACTGGCTGAAAGCCCAGAGGAAGAAACCTGCGCCCGACAGCGACGCGGACGCATCGACGCGGTAGTAAACGGAAATGGTGAAGTCGCCCAAAGACCTCACCAGATTGCCGGCGGCTGCCGACAGGTCGAGATAGCCCGTGCCTGCACCCAAAGAGAGGGCATGGTATTTGCCCACTTCAACAATGGTGGCATCGTTCTTGAGCGTGGCATTCACGCCCGAGGCAGACTCGTCGGGCACGGTGGTGCCATTCACATTGTCGAATGTGTAGTGGAGCAACAGGCTGTCAGTCTGAGCCGAGGTGTGGAGCGTGGTACACAGCACAAGCACTGCACACAGGAAAAACTTTGAAATCAGTTGCATAATCATAAAAGGTAGTTAGTGATGATTTGGGCGCAAAGGTATGCTGAAAAAACGAGAGCGCGGGACAATTACATTTCATCGGAGGTTGCAGATGTTTCAAAATGCAGGGATTCTTCCGATGGATTCGCCCTTTTCACATTTTCACCACCTCGCCCGGCAGGATGCCGAACTCCTCCTTGAAGCACGAACGGAAATAACTGGGACTGCTGAAGCCGCAGTCGTAGGCAATGCCGGCAATCGTGGTGTCAGAATGTTCCTGGGAACGGAGCATTTCGTAGGCACGCTGCAGGCGACGCTTGCGGATATACTCGTTGGCCGGAATGCCCATCAGTCCTTTCACCTTGCGATAGAGCGTCGTGCGCGACATGGCCATGTGGTCGCAAAGGAAGAGGATGTCGAGCTCAGGGTCGCCGAGATGTTCATCGACAATCTGGTTGAAATGGGTGACGAAGCGGCGGTCGAGTGCCGACAGCTGCGGCACCGGTTCTGCGGGCGTGGCCGGCGTGGACTGCGGTTCCTGTGCTGCGGCGGCGGAAGGCGGTTGCAGGAGTTGGCGGGCCATGCGCTGCCGCCGGGTCAGGATATTGGTGACAAGCGCCTGCAACATGCGCCCCGTAAACGGTTTCGTGAGATAGGCATCAGCTCCCGACTCGTAGCCTTCTTCCTTGTCGTGGAGCGAGTCTTTGGCCGTGAGCATCACCACAGGAATGTGGCTGGTGCGTATGTCCTGCTTGAGGATGCGGCACATTTCCGTGCCGTCCATCTCGGGCATCATCACGTCGCTGATGATGATGTCGGGGATGTTGGCCAATGCCATTTCCGCGCCCTCGCGTCCATTGGCGGCTTTCAGACATTGGTATGGGCTGAGTGTCTCGGCGATGTAGTCGCGGATGCCACGTTCGTCCTCGACAATGAGAATTTCCACGGAATAGCCGGAGGTCTTGCCGTCGTCCGTGCGTCGTGTCTCCGCCGAAGCCGTCTGCGCCACGCCCGACGTTTCGGTTCCCGTTGCCGGTACCACCGCCGTGACAGCCGGCTCATCCTGCGGCAAGAGGTCGCTGCGATGGAAACGGAGAGAAAAAGTGGAACCTGCTCCTTCTTTGCTCTCCACGCTGAGGCGGGCGTGGTGAAGCCCGGCCAGCGAGTGGGCCAGCGAGAGCCCGATGCCGGTGCCGCTGGCCTGATGGCGGTCATTGGCCTGATAATAACGTTCAAAGATGTGAGGAAGCGCCGCAGCGGAAATGCCAAAGCCCGTGTCGGACACGGCAAGCACGATGTCGTCGCCGTCGTCGGCCAGCGACAGGCGGATGGTGCCTTGCGGCGTATATTTCACGGCATTGGAGAGCAGGTTGTTGAGAATGATGCTCACCACCTCGGGATCGAAGCTGAGGTCGGTCATGCCTGCCTGCTGGATGTCTTCCTCGAACCTCAGTTTCGGATTGCGAGTGAGCGTGGCGAAGCGGCGGAAAATGTCAGACACATGGCCGGCCAGCGACAGACGTTGCGGATGGAGCGTGCGGTTGCCGGTCTCCGACTTTCGGAACTCAAGCAACTGATTCACCATCTGCAACAGACGGGCAGCGCTGCCACTGATGCTTTCCACCTTCTTCCGCACTTGCGGCAGCAGGCTCGGATTGTGCTTGAGGTCATCGAGCGGTCCCAGGATGAGAGTGAGCGGCGTGCGCAGCTCGTGGGTCACATTGGTGAAGAATCTGAGGCGTTCTTCGTTGAGCTGCTCGCGCTCCGTCTGTACCTTCTCGCGACGGAGCAGGTCGAGCTTCTGGTTCTGATGGCGCACATAGGCACGAATCAGTTGCCAGACAACCAAGGCGGCCAGCAGCAGGTAGAGGCTGACGGCCCACCAGCTCCGCCACCAGGGCGGACGGATGCGGAAAGTCACCTGGAGCATGTGTCCGCTCCACGGCTGGCCTTGCAGAGTGGCTTCCACCTGCAATGTGTAGCGGCCGGGGCGCAACAGGCGGTAGCTGATGGTGACCATCCCTGCCTGCCCCGACACGGAAGTCCAGTCCTGCCCCGCACCTTCCAGCCGATAGCGATAGCGCGTGTGCTGCGGATAGACATAGTTGAGGGTGGAGACATCGAAGGCCAGCGAATTTTCGTTATGGCGAAACGTCCATTTGCCTGACTCATTGGCCAGCACGGTGCTGTCGTTGACCCGAACGGCCGTCAGCCGCGGTGTGAACGGCTGCTCCGGCAGATGGAGGCGGCGCATGTCCACTTCGTAGAAACCATCGCTGCAACCGAAGAGGACGCGACCGTCGGCTGTCGTGCAGGCACTGCGCTCCATGAGCAACGAACGCCCCAGCCCGTCGGCCTCACCGATGACGAAGATGTCGGGCACGGCCTCTGTTTTCCGGAAGGTCAGGCGGGCAATGCCGTTGGCCGTGGCAACCCAGAGATTGCCGTCGGCATCCGTTGCCAACGAGAGGATGCAGGAGTTGGGCAGCCCGTCGGCCGAGGAATAGCGGCGCAGGGAGTTTTTCGACGGATGAAAATGGAACAGGCCGTTTTGGGAACCAATCCAGATGGTGCCGTCGGCCGCGGTCATCAGACAGTTGCACTTGTCGCTGTAGATATTGTCGTTGAGCACCTGCAAACGGCGGAAGTCCACAGTGCGCGTCCGGTTGTCAAAGAAATAGAAGCCGTTCTGCGTGCCGACAAGGTAGCCGCCCGGCATGGCGCAGGCATCCACCACATTGCGGAACTGGAGCAGCTCGGGGAAACGGGTCGTGAGCAGCTCGATGTGGCGTTCCGACGGCGTGAACAACGAAAGGCGGTTGAGACGCACGCTGATGAGATAGAGGCCGGAATCCACCTCCTGGCAGAAAGGCACGTTGCCCCACAGGTCGTGCACATTGCCCGAAAGGAAACTCTCGACGCGTCCCGACTGAGGGTCAAGGCAATGGATTTCGGCCTGATTGGACGTAATCCACAGCCGCCCGAGACGGTCGGGAACGATGTTGTTGCAGGAAGTGTAGCGAAAGGCACCGTCCGAAGGGACAGCCTGGTTGGAGTTGTCGATGGTGTAGAGCCCGCTCGAAGTGGCGGCAAAGATATGGCCGGCGGCGCGGTAGAGCTTGCGGACAGCGATGCCGTGGCTGCCGGCAGCATCCGTCAGCGGGAAGTGGCGCACCAGAGGTGGCTGCGGATTGTGGTAGGCCACGCCGTCGTTGTTGGTGCCAATCCAGATTCCGCCCGTGCGGTCGATGGCCATGCTCTCGATGTCCACCAGCCGTTGCCCGCCCTGATGGACATCCGTGATGACATCATAGCTGTCGGCTATCTGAAGCGAGGTGTTGAAACGGAGAATGCGTCCCGAAGCCACAGCCCAGAGCCGTCCGAGACGGTCGGTGCGGAAGTCGCTCACGTGGCCATCGGTGAAGAAAGAGACGAGCCGGCGCGAGTGGACATCGAAGCGGTGCAGCCCCCGCGCGGTACGGACGACGAAGGCATGGGTGTTGAGCGGAGCGGCCTTGAGCAGGAATCCGCGTTTGGCCTCTTCCAGCCGCAACTTGTAAACGCTGCGCCCCGCTTTCATATCCCAGCAGATCATCTCGCCCGTGGAAAGAAAAATGTAGTGGAGACGGCCCACCTGAATCACATCGCAGACGGCATAGGGAATATCTTCCTCGTTACGGTCGGTGATGCTCATCACGCGCCGTGCCGCCGACTGCCAGTCGTAGTAGTAAAGCTCGTCGCCGACGGTATGAATCCACGCGCAACCATCGGCATCAATGAAGAAGGTGCGCAGGCCGTTCCGGGCGATGCCGCTGCCCGCGAGCAAGGCCGGTGCATCAAGCAGCCGGCAGGTGCGGGAATCGAAAGCGTAGAGATGGTGCAGGTCGCGCACCCACAGACGTCCGGCACGGTCGAAATAGTAGTCGGTGTTGAAGAAACTCTCCATCTTGACAATCTTCCGCCGGTCGTAAGGCAACTGATGGAACCGCTCGCCGTCGTAGAGGCAGAACATGCCTTCCACCTGCGCCAAAATGCGTCCGTCGGGCATTTCGACGATGCGCCTCGCCTGATTGTTATAGAGGCCATCGCTGATGGTGAAGAACCGCATGCTGACGGCTTCGGCCCGGAGCACTGACGGACGGAGCAGGTTGAGCGTGAGCACGCAGCAGAAGATGAAGAAACGGAAGCGCATGGAAAAAAAAGAGGTGAATGGCGGTGGGGGGATGAAAGAAAAGGCTCCCGCAGCCAGAATGCGCAGAAGCCAGGAGAAAGGATGTACCCCCGACGAGAATCGAACTCGTATCTACTCTTTAGGAGAGAGTTGTTCTATCCATTGAACTACAAGGGCGCAACGTCATCTGTCCGGAGCGGCGGCTGCCGGACTGCACAAAAAAGAGGAGTTCCGGTGTTGAGGGAAATCCTCCTTTTCCTGTGTCAGGATTGTGTCTGAATTACTGAACGGCTTTGGAGAGCTCAGCGCCAGCCTTGAACTTGGCAATCTTCTTGGCGGCAATCTTGAGCGGCTGGTTGGTGCGAGGGTTGACACCCTGACGTGCGGCACGCTCTGCCACAGAATAGGTACCGAAACCGATGAGAGCAACCTTGTCGCCGCCCTTCAAAGCGTCTGTGATTACTTCTGCATACGCGTCGACAGCCTTCTTGGCGTCAACCTTGCTCAGCCCTGCCTTGGCAGCCACTGCGCTGATAAGTTCGCTTTTGTTCATAAATAAGAAATTAAAGTTAATGAAAAAGATGAAAAAACATGACTGATGTCGCAAAGTTAGAGTTTTTACACTGATAGACAAACAATTTCGTTAAAAAAATCAAGTTTTTCGCCATTTTTTTTACTATTTATGTCGAATTTGCCCTTTTATCGGAGAAAAAACGGTAATTTTGCAGTCAAAATAACAGTTGACATGAGAATACCACCTGTGGTCAGAACGCTGCTGATCCTGAACGTAGCGGCCTATGTGATTGATGTGATTTTGCAGTCGTTAGGACTGCACATCACCTCCCTCTTCGGACTTTACTACGCCGGTTCGCCCTACTTCCAGCTGTATCAGCTGATTACCTACATGTTCATGCACGCCAACTTCTGGCACCTGTTCTGGAACATGTTCGCACTGTGGATGTTCGGCCGCATCATGGAGCAGGCATGGGGCGGACGCAATTTCTTCATCTACTACATGGTGTGCGGACTGGGCGCGGCACTGACGCAGGAGGTCGGACAGCTGGCCGGATGGATCAACCCCTACGCCATGACCATCGGTGCCTCGGGAGCCATCTACGGCATCCTGCTGGCCTTTGCCATGACCTTCCCCGACGAACGGCTCTTCGTCATCCCCATCCCGTTCCCCATCAAGGCCAAGTATTTCGTGGCATTCTACGCCATCATCGAGCTGGTGGAGGGACTGGGAGCCAGCGACCAAGTAGCGCACTATGCCCACTTGGGCGGCATGTTCTTCGGCCTATTCCTTATATTATATTGGCGCAAACGCACACGGGGCCACCACTTGGGCAGCGGCAGCTTCTGGAGTACGGGCATGGGCGGAAACACCTACTACGAGAGCCGTTCGGACAACAGCCGCTACAGCGGGCACTACGACCGCGGCGAGGAAGGATTCTTCTCACGGCTGAAAAGCGCGTTTGGAAAGCGGAAGCAGTCGGGACGCGCCCGCATGCACGTGAATCAAGGCCCGACGCGGGGAGACAACAGCGACTATGCCTACAACGCCCGCAAGCGTGCCGAAAGCGAGGAAATCGACCACATTCTGGACAAAATCAGAAAAGGCGGCTACTCCAGCCTGACGGAGGAAGAGAAGAAAACGCTCTTCGACGCCAGCCGGAAGTGACGCAGAAGGAGGATGGCCTATGGGCAGAAAGCTGAAGAAATATCCCAGGCTCATGCTCACGGCCGCCTTGGCCGTGCTCAACACGCTGGTCGTCGCGGGCATGACCGCCTGCGCCTATGCTTCCTTCTTCAAGCCGCAGGAGTTTCCCCGCCTCTCCATCCTCGGACTGGCCTTCCCCATCTTTCTCGCCCTGACGCTCGCTTTCGCCGTATTCTGGCTCTTTGTCAAACGGCGGCTCACGCTCATCTCGCTGGGCGGACTGCTGCTCTGCAGCGGCAGCGTGCGGACTTACTGCCCCCTCAACTGGCCGACACGGGCACCGCAGGGAAGCGTCTCCATCCTCACCTACAACATCTTCAACCTGCACACCGATGACGGGGACAAGGACTTTGTCCACCACCCCATCGTGAACTATATCCTGCGGAGCGATGCCGACATCGTGTGCTGCCAGGAAGTCAGCAACTTCAAGGAAACGCAGGTGGACTCGCTGTTCTCCACACACTATCCGTTCCGCACGTACACCGAGAAGAACGGAGCTAAGCTGCTGGTGATGTCGAAATTCCCCATCCTCAGCACCGACACCATCCACTACGAATCCAAGACCAACACATCGACGGCCTGCCGGCTGCTCATACAGAACGACACCCTCCTGCTCATCAACAACCACTTGGAATCCTACCATCTGAAAGATTCCGACAAAGCCGAATACAAAGAACTGATCAAGACTCCGGACGAGGCCCACGTGCGCCACAATCTGCGCGAGCTGGCCGGCAAGCTCATCCAGGCCACGAGAGCGCGGGGGCCGCAGGCCGACTCCGTGGCCCGCTACGTGGAACGCGCTCCCGAACGTCACATCATTGTCTGCGGCGACTTCAACGACGCCTCCATCTCTTACGTCCACCACCGCCTCACACGCACACTCAACGATGCCTTCACACGCTCCGGCAATGGCCCGGGCATCAGCTACCACCGCAGCGGCATGTACTTCCGCATCGACAACATCCTCTGCTCCCCCGGCGTCCGTCCGTATGAATGCCGGATAGACCGCTCCATCGATGCCAGTGACCACTATCCGATGAGCTGCAAGTTCGTGCTCAGATGACACATTTTGCGTCAGGAAAAAAGAAATTCACGACGGCAAAAGCGGAATTTCCTGCCAAAAATCTTGATTCTCGCAAAAAAACACTACCTTTGCAAACTTGATAAAGTATCTACGCCCAAAAAACACACCTGTTTTGGACGCAGATTGATGTGTGGGAACCGAAACGACACATGGAAGGCACCACTCACTGAAAACAATCAAACAAAATAATTAAACATTCAAAACAAAAATGCAAAACAAAGGATTTGTAAAGTTTTTAGCAGTGGCCCTCACGCTCATCTGCCTCTTCTACCTGTCCTTCTCCGTAGCCACCAACTACGTGGAAAACAAGGCCTCGAAGATGAGCGAGCAGGAAGCCGCCGACTATCTGGACTCGCTCAACACGACTCCGTTTTACCTCGGAGCCTACAACCTGAAACAATGCCGTGAGACCGCCATCGGACTCGGACTCGACCTGAAGGGCGGCATGAACGTTGTGCTCGAAGTGAGTGTGCCGGATGTCATCAAGGCACTTGCCGACCACAAGCAGGACAAGGCTTTCGTCGATGCCGTGAATGAGGCTCAGAAGGAAGCCGAGGAAAGCCAGTCGGATTTCATCACACTATTCGTCAAAGCCTACAAGAAAAACGCACCGGGCAGCAACCTCGCCCAGATTTTCGCCACGCAACAACTCAAGGGTAAAGTCAACACCAACAGCAGCGACAACGAGGTGGAAAAAGTTCTCCGCCAGGAGGTTTCAGACGCTGTGGACAACTCGTTCCGCGTGCTCCGCACACGTATCGACCGCTTCGGCGTGGTGCAGCCCAACATCCAGAAAATCGACGGGCAGAGCCGCATCATGGTGGAACTCCCCGGCATCAAAGAGCCGGAGCGCGTGCGCAAGCTCCTCCAAGGAAGCGCAAACCTGGAATTCTGGGAGACCTACGACACGCAGGTGATTCTGCCATATCTCAACCAGCTCAACACCGCCCTCCGCAACGCCAATTCGGCTACGGGCAACGAGACAGCTGAGACCGACTCCACCGCAGCCGACACCACCGCCACCGCAAGCGAGGCCGTGGCACAGACAACCGACTCCGCCAAGGCCAAGGCCGAGGACATCCTCTCCAAAGTGTCGGCCAACGCCGAGAACACCACCAAGAATACTTCTGCGAAGTCGGCCGACGAAGCCGCCAGAAAAGAGAACCCTCTCTTCGCCATCCTCCAGCCCATGAACGGCAATGCCGGCTGCGCCGCCGGTTATGCCCTGGCCAGAGACACCGCAGAGGTGAACGCCATTCTCCGCTCCGACTTGGCCAAGCAGATCCTGCCGGCCGATGCCCGTCTGCTCTGGGGCGTGAAGTCCATCGACAAAGCCGGCAAGCTGTTTGAGCTGTATGCCATCCGCACCTCCGGCGGACAGAACGGCCGCGCTCCGCTCGAAGGCGATGTCGTAACGGAAGCTAAAGACGACTTCGACCAGTACGGCAATCCCGACGTGAGCATGAAAATGAACACGGAAGGTGCCCGCAAATGGGCCGCCATCACGGAAGCCAACGTGGGCCACTGCATCGCCATCGTGCTCGACGGACTCGTGTACAGCGCACCGAACGTGCAGAACAAAATCGACGGTGGCAGCACACAAATCACCGGTTCCTTCACGACCAACGACACCAAGGACCTGGCCAACGTGCTCTCATCCGGCAAAATGCCGGCTCCGACCCAGATTGTCCAAGAGGACATCGTCGGCCCGTCGCTCGGTGCTGAGTCCATCCGCGCCGGCTTCATTTCCTTCATCATCGCCTTCATCGTGCTGATGATTTACATGTGCATGATGTACGGCGTGAAGGCCGGTATGGTGGCCAACGGCGCACTGATTTTCAACTTCTTCTTCACGCTCGGCATCCTCACCTCTCTGCAGGCCGCCCTCACCATGTCCGGCATCGCAGGTATGGTGCTCACCCTCGGTACGGCCGTCGATGCCAACGTGCTGATTTACGAGCGCACCAAGGAGGAAATGCGCGGAGGCAAGAACCTGAAAGCCGCCGTAGCCGCAGGCTACAGCAACGCCTTCTCCGCCATCTTCGACTCCAACCTCACCTCCCTCATCACGGCAGCCATCCTCTACTACTTCGGCACCGGTCCTATCAAGGGCTTCGCCACCACTCTCTTCATCGGCATCTGCTGCTCCTTCTTCACGGCCGTGTGGCTCACCCGCATCGTGTATGAGCACTTCCTCAACCGCGACAAATGGCAGGATCTCACCTTCACCACGTCCATCTCGAAGAATCTCATGCAGGGCACACACTACAACTTCATGGGTGTTTACAAGCGTTCGATGACCATCTTCGGACTGATTCTCATCGTCAGCTTCATTTCCTTAGGAGTTCGTGGTCTGAGCCGTAGCATCGACTTCACCGGCGGCCGCAACTACAAGGTGGAATTCGTCAATCCTGTGCAGGTGGACAACGTCCGCCAAGTGCTCGAAAGCGAGTTCCAGAGCAAGGGCAACACCGACGATGCCGTGACCGTGAGCGTCATCGCCCTCGGCACCGACGGCAAGAGCGTGCGTGTCAGCACCAACTACCGCATCAAGGAAAACAGCCAGACCGTGGACGCAGAAATCGAAGAGGTGCTCTACAAAGCCTTCGTGAAGGGAGGCATGATTGACGGCAGCCAAGTGTCGCTCGACGACTTCATCGACCGCGACAACCGCACGGGCGGCTCCATCATCTCCTCCGCCAAGGTGGGACCTTCCATCGCCGAGGACATCACCTACGGAGCCATCGTGAGCGTCGTCCTCGCCCTCATCGCCATCTTCCTCTACATTCTCCTCCGCTTCCGCAACGTGGCCTACTCCGTCGGAGCCATCACTGCCCTCGTGGTCGATACGCTCCTCATCATCGGCATGTATTCCATCTGCTACGGCTGGATCGGATTCTCGCTCGAAATCGACCAGACCTTCATCGGAGCCATCCTGACAGCCATCGGTTACTCCATCAACGACAAGGTGGTGATTTTCGACCGCATCCGCGAGAACTTCAAGCTCTATCCGAAGCGTGACATCCAGCGGCTCTTCAACGAATCGCTCAACCAGACGCTCGCACGTACCATCAACACCTCCGTCTCGACACTCATCGTGCTCGTGGCCATCTTCATCTTCGGCGGCGACAGCATCCGCTCCTTCGCCTTCGCCATGATTCTCGGTGTGGTGGGCGGCACGTGCTCCTCGCTCTTCGTGGCCGCACCTACGGCCTACCTCGTGATGGGACGCAAGATTAAGGAAACCGACGAGGAGGCCACGCTGACCCCGTCCGCCGCCACCGCCAAATAAGTCCGGACGAAGCGTTTGAGAAACATGAACTCCAACACCTTCAGATAAACAACCAACATGAAGACGAGACCTGCCATGCGAACCCATCCATGAGCAGGTCTCATTTTTTTCCTTTCCTCACAACCCACAACCAGCAACTTCACAATTCAAATTACATTTTCCTATGGACATCATCAAAGTAGCCATCATCGGCTATGGAAACATCGGCCGCTACGCCCTTCAGGCCGTCGAGGCCGCTCCCGACATGGAATGCGTGGGCATCGTGCGCCGCAACGGCGATGCCGACAAACCTGCGGAACTCGCCCCTTACCCTGTAGTGAAAGACATCCGTGACCTGCCGAACGTGCAGGTGGCCATCCTTGCCACGCCCACCCGTCAGGTGGAGGCATACGCCAAACAAGTGCTGGCCCTCGGCATCAACACCGTTGACAGCTTCGACATCCATACCAGCATCGCCGACCTGCGCCGTTCGCTCGCATCTGTGGCACGTCAGCACAACGCCGTGAGCATCATCTCTGCCGGATGGGACCCGGGCAGCGACTCCATTGTCCGCACCCTCATGCAGAGCCTCGCGCCGAAAGGCATCACCTACACCAACTTCGGTCCGGGCCGCTCGATGGGACACAGCGTGGCCGTCCGCGCCATTGAGGGCGTGAAAGACGCGCTCTCCGTCACCATTCCCCTCGGCACCGGCATCCATCGCCGCATGGTGTATGTAGAGCTGCAGCCCGGTGCCGACTTCCCGACCGTGGAGGCCGCCATCAAGTCCGACCCTTACTTCGTGAACGACGAGACCCACGTGCAGCAGGTGGCCAGCGTCGATGCACTCAACGATGTCGGCCACGGCGTCAACCTCGTGCGCAAGGGCGTGAGCGGAAAGACACACAACCAGCTCCTGGAGTTCGACATGAAAATCAACAACCCGGCTCTCACCGGGCAAGTGCTCGTCAACGTGGCCCGCGCCTCCGTCCGTCAGCAGCCCGGCTGCTACACGATGATCGAAATCCCTGTCATCGACATGCTTCCGGGCGACCGCGAAGACCTCATCCGCCATCTCGTCTGAGACCCGGCTCTTCCGCCCCTCGCGCCTCGGCATCTACCGGCGGCGCAGAGAAAAACTGTGGACTGCGCACATCCCACAGCCCCGACGTGCGGATTCCGCGTCCGACGGACGCGTTCGTTCCGCCGGACGGACGTGTCCGTTTCGGAAAACGAACGCGTTCGTTTTGTCAGAAATCAGGCTGAATGGAGTCTTTCCAAGCCATAAAAACGCACATTTTTCCGCAGAACTCCCAACCGTGCTCCGCCGTCAGTGTCCAAGCCCTTCACCCGTGCCAAAAAACGCGGGTGAAGGCACTCTGTTTGTCAATAATTTTGTATAAATTTGCAACAGCAAAACAAACAGCCATTGCATGACAGACGATTTTGACATCAGGGAGGAACAATACCTCTCCCCGAAGGAGAAGGAATTCGAGAATGCGCTGCGCCCCCTGCGGTTCGAAGACTTCAGCGGCCAGACGAAGGTGGTGGAGAACCTCAGCATCTTCGTCGAAGCCGCCAAGTTCCGTGGCGAGCCGCTCGACCACACGCTCCTGCACGGCCCTCCCGGCCTGGGCAAGACGACGCTCTCGAACATCATCGCCAACGAACTGGGCGTGGGGTTCAAGGTGACCAGCGGCCCCGTGCTGGACAAACCGGGCGACTTGGCCGGCATTCTCACTTCGCTCGAGCCGAACGACGTGCTCTTCATCGACGAAATCCACCGGCTCTCCCCCGTGGTCGAGGAATATCTCTATTCGGCGATGGAGGACTACCGCATCGACATCATGATAGACAAAGGCCCGTCGGCACGCAGCATCCAGATTGACCTCAACCCCTTCACCCTCGTCGGAGCCACCACGCGCAGCGGTCTGCTCACGGCACCGCTCCGCGCCCGCTTCGGCATCAACCTCCATCTGGAATACTACGACGCGCCGGTGCTTCAGAAAATCATCCTGCGCTCGGCCAAACTGCTCGGCGTGCCCTGCGACGTGGAGGCTGCCGGCGAGATAGCCAGCCGCAGCCGGGGCACGCCACGCATCGCCAACGGACTGCTCCGACGCGTGCGCGACTTCGCACAGGTGAAGGGCTCGGGACGCATCGACGTGAAGATTGCACACGTGGCTCTGGAGGCGCTCAATATCGACCGCTTCGGTCTTGACGAAATCGACAACAAGATTCTCACGACCATTATCGACAAGTTCAAGGGCGGCCCTGTGGGCATCACGACCATCGCCACGGCCATCGGCGAGGATCCCGGCACGGTGGAAGAGGTTTACGAGCCGTTCCTCATCAAAGAAGGCTTCATCAAGCGCACGCCGCGCGGACGGGAAGTGACGGAACTGGCCTACCGCCACCTCGGACGACCGCTACGGCCGACCGACGGCTTCGCCCGCGACCTGTTTGCTTAGTCCGCCCCCTGCCGAACCCCGGCTCTGCGGAATCTGTCGTAAAAAAATGAACACTCTGACATCCCCCTTATGGCGAATTTGAAGTCTCTGGCCAAGGATACGGCCATCTACGGTCTGAGCAGCATCATCGGACGTTTCCTGAACTATCTGCTGGTGCCCCTCTACACCGCCCGAATCAATGCGAGCAGCGGCGGCTACGGAGTCGTGACCAACGTCTATGCCTACACCGCTCTCATCCTCGTGATACTGACGTTCGGCATGGAAACCACTTTCTTCCGCTTCGCCAGCAGCGAGAAGGAAAATCCCGACACGGTGTTCTCCACCTCCCTGGCAATGGTGGGCACGCTCACTGCGGCCTTTCTGGCACTCGTGCTCGGTTTTCTGCCCCAGGTCAGCAGTTTTCTCGGCTATGCGGCCCACCCCGAGTGGGTGGGCATGATGGCCGTGTGTGTCAGCCTCGACGCCATCCAGGCCATTCCGTTCTGCCTGCTGCGATTCCAGAAACGCCCGGTGAAGTTTGCCTGTCTGAAACTGCTCTTCATCGTCCTCAACATCAGCCTCAACCTCATCTACTTCCTCTGGATAGGCAACGACATCACCTACATCTTCGTCCTCAATCTGGTCTGCACCGGACTCATCACGTTTTTCTTCCTGCCCGAAGCCTTCCGCATCCACTGGCACGTGGACTTGCGGCTGTTGCGCCGCATGCTCGGTTACTCGTGGCCGATTCTCGTGCTGGGCATCGCCGGCATTCTGAACCAGACGGCCGACAAGATGATTTTTCCGAAAGTCTATCCCGACCCCGTGCAGGGACAAGTGCAGCTCGGCATCTACGGAGCCTGCGTGAAGATTGCCATGATCATGGCGATGATTACCCAGGCGTTCCGCTACGCCTACGAGCCATTCGTCTTCGCCAAGAGCCATGAGCGCGACAGCAAGCAGACTTACGCCATCGCCATGAAGTATTTCATCATTTTCACGCTGCTGGCCTTCCTCGTCGTCATGGGCTATATGGACATCCTGAAACACATCATCGGCTCGGGCTACCGCGAAGGGCTGCGGGTGGTACCGATTGTGATGGCGGCCGAAATCATGATGGGCATCTACTTCAACCTCTCCTTCTGGTACAAGCTCATCGACCGCACCATCTGGGGCGCGTGGTTCTCACTGGCAGGCTGCGCCGTGCTGATAGCGGTGAACCTGATTTTCATCCCACGCTACAGCTATATGGCCTGTGCCTGGGGCGGTTTTGCCGGCTACGGCACAGCCATGCTCCTCAGCTACTTCGTGGGGCAGAAAAAGAATCCGATAGCCTATCCTCTGCGCAGCATCTTCGGCTATCTGCTGCTGGCCGCCGTGCTGTTCGTCATCATGCAAGCCTGGCCGCAGGCGTGGCATCCGGCTGTGCGCATCCTGCTCAACACCTTGCTCATCCTCATCTTCGCGGCCTTCATCATCCGCCACGACCTACCGCTCAGTTCGATTCCTTTCCTGAAAAAACTCCAACACTGAAAACCCACTCTACATGAAACGTCTGTTCTTCACCGTCATTACTCTGCTCAGCGTGCTCGGTCTCCGTGCCGACGAGGGCATGTGGATGATAACGAATCTCAGCTCACGCACCGACTCCATCCTCCGCCAGATGGGGCTGGAACTGACGCGCGACGACATCTTCAGCCTCGACCATCCCGCCCTCAACAACGCCATCGTGCAATTCGGCGGTTTCTGCTCCGGCGTGGTGGTCAGCCCCGACGGGCTGGTGTTCACCAACCATCACTGCGGCTTCGGCTCCATCCAGAGCCATTCGTCCACGGAGCACGACTATCTGGAAAACGGTTTCTTCGCCAAGAAACAGAAGGACGAGCTGCCCAACGAGGAGCTCTACGTGGATTTCCATCTCAACACCTATGAGGTGACCGACCGCCTGCTGGCGGCCGTGACCGACGACATGGACGAACTGACCCGCTCCCTCGCGATGGATTCCGTGGCCACCCTGCTGCAAAACGAGCTCAGCGACTCCACGCGGAGCATCCACGCCGAGGTGGTTCCCTACTACAAAGGCAGCAAATACTACGTGAGCATCTACCAGCGCTACGACGACGTGCGGCTCGTGTTCGCCCCGCCTCAGTGCCTCGGCAAGCACGGCGGCGACACCGACAACTGGATGTGGCCGCGCCAGACGTGCGACTTCTCCGTGTTCCGCATCTATGCCTCGCGCGACAACCAGCCGGCCGCCTACAGCCCCGACAACGTGCCGTTCCACCCTGTCCGCTACGCCCATGTCAGCACCCGCGGCTATCAGCCCGGCTCCTTCTGCATGACCTTCGGCTATCCGGGCAGCACCGACCGCTACCTCTCGAGCTACGGCATCGAGAACACGATGCGCACCACCAACGACCTGCGCATCCAGGTGCGCGGCGTGAAACAGGACATTCTGCAGGAGTCCATGCGCTCCAGCGAGACATTGCGCATCATGTACGCCTCGAAATATGCCCAGAGCAGCAACTACTGGAAATTCTCCATCGGGCAGAACAAGGCTCTCACGGAACTCGGCGTGGTGGCTGAGAAACAGGCCACGGAAAAGGAAATCGACGAATGGGCGCACGCCAACGGCCACGCCCGCTACTATGGCATCCTCGACTCGCTGCGCCAGGCATACGCCGAGAACTTCGACCGCAGCTACGCACTGATGCTCTGGCAGGAGAGCTTCTACGGAGGCAGCGACGTGCTCGGATTCGTCCTCCGGCAGACAATGGGCTCCGTTATGGAAGACGACGGTTCCGACGGTTTCCGGAAAGCCTGCGAGAAGGCAATGAAAGACATCGACCTGCCGACCGACCGCCGCCTCTTTGCCACCCTGCTCCGCAACTATGTGGAACACGTGCCCGACACGGCCTATCTGCCCCAGTTCATCGCCGTGGTCGATTCCACTTTCGGCGGCGACTACGACGCTTTCACCGATTTTGTCTATACAAGCTCAGTCTTCTCCCATCCGGCCGACCTGATGCAGGTGGACAACATAACCGACCTGGCAGATGACCCTATGTTCGGCGTGGCGCTCGAACTCTTATCCACACTCTACCACATCTATGCCCCCACTTCCATCGAACACTACGAGCGGCTGCTCGGCGAGGCACTCCGCGAGATGAACCGCGACAAGGAGTATTATCCCGATGCCAACTTCACCCTCCGCATGAGCTACGGCATCGTCGAGGGTTACAACGATTTCACATGCTTCACGCCGTCGCAGAGCATCCTCGACAAATATGAGCGGCAGGGGGACAATCCCGACTACCGGCTCACGCCATCCGTGTACGCCTGGCTGAAAAAAGGACAATGGGGCCAACGCTACATCGACCCGAACTCCCACGACCTGCAGCTCTGCTTCCTCACCAACAACGACATCACCGGCGGGAACTCCGGCTCTGGCATGTTCGACGGACAGGGACGGCTCATCGGTCTGGCTTTCGACGGCAATTGGGAAGCCATGTCCGGCGACCTCAAATTCGACGACCGCCTCCAGCGCACCATCGGCGTGGACATCCGCTACGTGCTCTCCGTCATCGAGAACTATGGCCACGCGCGGCGGCTCATCAAGGAACTGGCCCTGGAATGACACAGGAAAAGGGGCAAAAAGACGTGGTTTTCGCGCAGAAAAGCGTATCTTTGCACCGACAAAGGTCAGGAACTAACGACAAGAGACAACAACAATGGCACTGAAAGCAGGCATCGTGGGCCTTCCGAACGTCGGTAAATCCACACTCTTCAACTGTCTGTCAAGCGCAAAGGCACAGGCAGCCAACTTTCCCTTCTGCACCATCGACGCTCAGTTGGGCCAAATCAGCGTGCCCGACGAGCGTCTGACACGTCTGGCTGAAATCGTGCATCCGGGCCGCATCGTTCCGGCCACGTGCGACATCGTGGACATCGCCGGACTGGTGAAAGGCGCGAGCAAAGGCGAGGGACTGGGCAACCAGTTCTTGGGAAACATCCGCGAATGCGACGCCATCATCCACGTGCTCCGCTGCTTCGACAACGGCAACATCGTGCATGTGGACGGCAGCGTGGACCCCGTGCGGGACAAGGAAATCATTGATACGGAACTGCAACTGAAAGACTTGGAAACCGTAGAGAGCCGCATCAAACGTGTGGAAAAACAAGCCGTGGTTGGCGGCGACAAGATGGCCAAGGTGGAGCTGTCGTTGCTCCAGCGCTACAAAGCCGCACTGGAACAGGGAAAAAGCGCCCGCACCGTCGAGCCGGAAACGGATGAAGAAGAGACGGCTGCCCGCCAGATGTTCCTCCTCACCACCAAACCGGTGCTCTACGTATGCAACGTGGACGATGCCTCGGCCGCCAGCGGCAACGCCTACGTGGACCGTGTGCGCGAAGCCATCAAGGACGAGGATGCCGAGCTCATCATCATCTCCGCCCAGACGGAAGCCGACATCGCCGAGCTGGAGACCTACGAGGAGAAGCAGATGTTCCTGGAAGACCTGGGGCTCAAGGAGAGCGGCTGCAACCGCCTCATCAAGGCCATCTACAGCCTGCTCAATCTCGAAACGTTCATCACGGCCGGCGAGATGGAGGTGAAGGCATGGACGTTCCACCGAGGCTGGAAAGCCCCGCAGTGCGCCGGAGTCATCCACTCCGACTTCGAGAAAGGTTTCATCCGCGCCGAGGTCATCAAGTACGACGACTACATCCAGTACGGTTCCGAAGCCGCTGTGCGCGAAGCCGGCAAGCTCGGCATCGAGGGCAAGGACTACATCGTGCAGGACGGCGACATCATGCACTTCCGCTTCAACGTATAGACCCATGACGACGCTTTTCATCGACTGGCAACCGCATCTGGAGGCATTCCGCATCGGAAGCATCCCCATCCGCTGGTATTCACTGTGCTGGGTGGTGGGCATCGCCCTGGCCTACGTGGTCGTGATGCACCTCTACCGTCTGGAAGGCATCGACCCCGCCGTGGACAAACACGGGAAACGGGTGGCTACCGGCAAGTTCGACCCGCTGCTCTTCTACTGCTTCATCGGCTCCGTGCTGGGAGCGCGGCTGGGGCATTGCATCTTCTATGAACCGGAATATTACCTCACATCGCTGAAGGGCGTGGTGGAAATGTTTTTGCCGGTGAAATTCGCCAGCGACTCCTGGGCATGGCACTTCACGGGCTATGCCGGACTGGCCAGCCACGGCGGCACGCTCGGCCTCTTCCTCATGCTGCTGCTCTACATCCGCCAGAGCAAGCTGCCCGCCCTGCAGGTGCTCGACATCATCGCTCTGGCCGCACCGCTGCCATCGTGCTGCATCCGTCTGGGCAACCTGATGAATTCCGAAATCATCGGCAGCACCACTCAGGTGCCATGGGCCTTCATCTTTCATTCGCCCGAGGCTCTGCTCCACGGCCAGCTCGTGCCGCGTCATCCCGCTCAGCTCTACGAGGCACTGGCCTACCTCCTCATCTTCGTCGTCGGATGGTGGATTTACCGCCGCCGGCAGCCGTCGCAGCCCCGCGTGGGCAGCGGCTTCTACTTCGGGTTCTGCCTCGCCACCATCTTCATCTTCCGCTTCTTCGTGGAATTTCTGAAAGAAGTGCAAGGAGGAGCCGACGACGGAACCACCGCTCTCGACATGGGCCAGATGCTCAGCCTTCCGTTCGTTGCGGCAGGTATTTTCTTCATCGTCCGAGCCCTGCGTCAGCAGACCCGGAGCTGACCATCGCAAAAATTTCTTCTGATTGTGCGCAAACTGAAAATCACTGAAATGGGGCGCATTAGCGTCGAGGAGTTCAAGCAGAGCCGGAAAATGCCGCTCGTGGTAGTGCTCGACGATGTGCGCAGCATGTTCAACGTGGGCAGCGTCTTCCGCACGGCCGACGCCTACCGTGTGGCCGCCATCTGCCTCTGCGGCATCACGGCTTGCCCGCCACACGTCGAAATCCACAAGACGGCACTGGGGGCAGAAGACAGCGTGGACTGGCAGTACTTCGCCACGGCGCAGGAGGCTGTCCATCGCCTGCACGAAGCCGGCTTCACCGTGTGGAGTGTGGAACAGGCCGAAGGCAGCACACCCCTGCAGCAGCTCCACATTCCTGCTGACGGCAACGGAACGGACAAATATGCCATCGTGCTGGGCAATGAGGTGAAAGGGGTGCGGCAGGAAGTCGTGGATCTGTGCGACGGCTGTCTCGAACTGCCTCAGTTCGGCACGAAGCATTCGCTCAACGTCAGCACCACGGCCGGCATCGTCATCTGGGAATTTGCCCGCCGTCTCATCCCTGCCATGCAGTGACGGACGGCGGTTTTTCCGTTATTTCTCTTTCTTGATTATCCGGCGACAGAGCGGATGACAACGTAACTGAAGATGCCAAGAATATAACCAATCAGTGCGAACAGGGAAACATGCTTGGCATACCAGCCAAACGAGATTTTCTCCAATCCCATCACTACCACACCGGCCGTGGAACCGATAATCAGCAGCGATCCGCCAACGCCGGCACAGTAGGCCAGCATCTGCCAGAAGGCGCCATCGACGGCCATGTCGCCAACTTCCGCCAACTGATACATGCCCATACATCCGGCCACGAGCGGCACGTTGTCCACCACACTGGAGAGCATGCCGATGATGCCCGTGACGATATAGTCATCGCCACCGCTCATCTCCTGCAGTCCGCGCCCCAGCATGGTCAGCGCACCGATGGTCTCCAGACAGGCCACAGCCATCAGCACACCGAGAAAGAAGAGTATCGTGCTCATATCAATGCGCCCCAGCACGCTGCTCACGCGCCGCGTCACGCTCGTACCCTCGTCCTTCACCTTCAGATTGCGGTAGAAGACCTCAGAGACGAACCACAGCACGCCGAGCACCAGAAGCACGCCCACAAACGGCGGAAGCCCCGTGAGGGTCTTGAAAACCGGCACGAAAATCAAGCCTCCCACGCCCAGCACGAAGATGACCTGGCGCTGATGGGTGGTAAAGTCGCTCTCCACCACTTCCGGCGCGGCGTTCTTTACCTCACCGATATTGCCATGCAACTGGAGTGAAAACACGAAGGCCGGAATCACGAGCGAGACGACGGAAGGGATGAAGATACCCGCAATGATGCCCGTGGCCGTGATGAGCCCCTTGTTCCAGAGCATGATGGTGGTGACATCGCCAATCGGTGAAAAGGCACCGCCGGCGTTGGCTGCCAGAATCACCAAGGCGGCGTAGATGAGGCGGTCGCGCCGCTGTGGCACGAGCTTCCGCAGAATCATAATCATCACGATGCTGGTGGTCATGTTGTCAAGCACGGCCGAGAGGAAAAACGTAAGGAAGCAAATGCGCCACAGCAACGCCCGCTTGCTCTTCGTCTTGATAGCGTGGCGGACAAAATTGAAGCCACCGTTCATGTCCACCATCTCCACGATGGTCATGCTGCCCATGAGGAAAAACAACGTGGTGGCCGCGCTTCCCAACTGCCGTTCGATGACATCGTTCACCTGCGCCGCCGTCGAGACACCGGCCGTGGCCGGCAGATAGGCCTCCGGATGCACCATGAACAGTGTCCAGCAGGCCACAAACATCAGCAGGGCCACAGCGGCCTTGTTCACCTTCGTCACACTCTCCAGAGCTATGAAGACATACCCCAGGATGAAGACGGCAATAATTGCGATTGAAATGATACTCATTGGATTGTTTTTTTTGAATCAGTGCAAAGTTATGGAAGTTTCCCGCAACGGGCATTGACCTGTCGTCCGCTTTTTGCCCGGACCGGCCTCAGCGCATACCACGGGCGGCGAAAATCTTTTCTTTCGCCTCATTGATTTTCTTGAAAGTCTCCTCGGCATTCCGACGCACATCGTCGCCCAATTTGGCCACGCGGTCGGGATGATACTTGAGCGCCATCTGCCGATAGGCCTTGCGCACTTCGTCGTCGGTGGCCGATGCCGACACGCCCAACAGCCGGTAGGCAGCCTCCAGCGTGTTGCCGTCCAGATTGTCGAGCTGATCCACCACCTGCGCACCCACGCCCAGCCACTGCGCCAGCTCGCGCAGCACGTCCACCTCGGCCTGCACCACTCTGCCGTCGGCCTTGCTGATCTCGATGAGGAACGTGAGCAACTGCAACCGCTGCGCCTCGGGCATCTGCTGCCGCAACTGGCCGCACACGTCCTGAATCTGCCGACGCCAGGCTTCGCGCGGATGTTTCTTGCTCTCCGCGAAAAGCCCGTTCAGAATGGCCTCGCCCTGCGTCACGGCCGCCTCGCCGAAGCTCCGGCGCAGGAATTGCCTCACGTATTCCATCTCGCTATGCATGATGCGTCCGTCGGCCTGAATGGCGTAGGAAGCGAGCACCATCAGCGAGAAGAGGAAACTGTTGCGCTGTCCCTGCCACTGCCGGCGTTCCTCCGCCTGCCCGTCGTCGGAAACTCCGTCGTAAATCCGCGTCTCCACGTTGGCCGAAGCCGCCGCGTCGATGACGCTGCCGATGAAGTAACCGGCCAGCGCACCCAGCGGTCCGCTCACGCAGAAGCCGAGAAAGCCGCCTATCCATTTCCCAAATGCCATAGATTTCTGTTCTTTATGATTTCCCGGCGGCAAAAGTACGAAAAAATTCTGAAACAGAGGCACGAGTTGCGCCATTTGTTTTTCCTCTCCTCCGATTTGCCCGTGTGCCGTCATTCTTTCTCCACGGCAGCTACTCCCTCCTTCGGGAGAATCAAGGTATCAAGGTATACATAGATTCAACATCGAAGTGCAAAAATCTTCGTTCTGAATGACCCAATAATT
>CAYPZK010000021.1:0-54748 GCA_964415385.1 uncultured Bacteroidaceae bacterium | reverse complement strand
CCGCCGACCCTCTGCTTGTAAGGCAGACGCTCTGAACCAGCTGAGCTAAACGCCCGTCGTTTTTGCTTTGTCGGGGCAGTGTGACTCGAACACACGACCGCCTGGTCCCAAACCAGGAACGCTACCAACTGCGCTATACCCCGTTCGTCTTTTTCTTGTCGGGGCAGTGTGACTCGAACACACGACCGCCTGGTCCCAAACCAGGAACGCTACCAACTGCGCTATACCCCGTTCGTTTGTTTCTTTCAAGCCGTGGTGGGAATACCCCTTTTCTCAAAAGCGTTGCAAAGGTACGACTTTTTTCCGAACCGCCAAAACCTTGACTCGCTTTTTTTCGCACGTCGCGCATAAAAAAAAAGGGAGGGACGCACAGGCTTGTGCACCCCCCTGTAGAAAATCGATGTCTCAATTACTTGAGCTCGATGATAGCACGACGGTTGAGGTTGTAAGGAGCAACGTCGTTCACGCCGCCGATACCCTTTGTCTCAATGTTGTCGCGGTTTACACCGAGGTTCACGAGCTCATCGGCAACAGCCTGGGCACGAGCCTCAGAGAGCTGCTGGTTGTAAGCGTCAGAACCGGTCTTGCTGTCGGCAGCACCTGTGATGACAACCTTAGCATTCGTGTTCTTGGCAGCAGAAGCAACAGACTCGAGGTTGATGAGATCCTTCTGAGAGTTGAGCTTCGAAGAGTTGATGTCGAAGAACACCGAAGTAGCGGAGCCGGCTACGACAGTCGTAGTAGTAGGAGCGGTATTCGTAGGACGCTTAGCAAGCTGCGAACGGAGGTCAGCGTTAATCTGACGCTCGCGGTCGAGGTCAGCACGAAGCTTGGCAAGAGCCTCTTCGCTCTGAGCTGCGAGAGCGTTGTACTGGTCAATCGTAACGGCCTTGGAGAAGGTGGAAGCACCAAGGTTGAACTGAACACCGAGGTCAACGGTTACATAACCATTGGTGTTGAAGCCTTTGTCACTTGAACGCTCAGAATAGTAGCCACCCAAGAACTCAGCATCAGTCCAGTTGTAAGCAGCATCGAGGTAGATGCCGAAGTGCTTGCTCAGACGCCAGGTGTTCTCCATACCAACACCGAGAACCGGAGAATAGGTATTGAGAGCGAAGTTACGAACAACACCGGCACGAGGGAAGAGGATGAGGTTCCAAACACGGGTGTCGCTATAACCGCAGATGAGGTTGCTCATGTTGAAGAGAACATCACCGTTGATGGCAGCATAGCCACCGGCATCGTAGTTGCCGTTCTCATCTACAGCACCTGTAGGAGTGCCAAGGCCGAACCAGTTGGCGTGCTTGTTCTCAATGATACCGTTCTCCCAGTTAAGTTTCAGACGGAGTCCGAGACCCGGAGTGAACCACTTGCCGACTGCAACGTCAACACCGAAAGACTTACCATTAGGGAAAACATCGTCGCCGAAGTTCACACCGTAAGGGTTCTGGAGTGACATGTCAACACCAACCTGAATGAACCAATTGCTCCAGAAGCTGTTAGTAGCAACGGTGTACTTAGAAGGTGCTTCGATTTGAGTCTGTGCATTGGCTGCGAGACCCATGCCGGCAAAAGCCAGCGCAATCATTAACTTTTTCATAAATACTTTATTTAATAAAACAATAGTTGTTATTATTTCTTTTTCTCTATCTTTCAGCTATTCATGGAGCGTCCTCCATCAGCCTGATTCGTTATTTTCCTGCCATCTACAAGCCTAATCTCTTGTACAGACAGACCATGTAGGCCTTAAAACTCGGTGCAAAATTAGCATTTTATCTTTATATGACACAACATTGTACCGAAAATAATGTTTTTTTAACATTTAATCGCAACATTTTTTGATTTTTGACAAGGAAACGCATGGTTTTGAGGTCTCTAAGCGTCATTTTTCAGACCACGAATAGTTATTTCTCATAACATCAAAGGGGAAATTCAAAACATCTTTTCTATCACGGCATGCTCAATCACGCAGAACACGCGTTTGCCGTCCGGCGTCCACATGGGGGTCTGCAAGGCAAACAACTGTTGGAGCAGCTTATGGATTTCATCGTCTCCCAACACTTGCCCATAGACGATGGCGACAGATTTGGCGATGGCCAGCGCAATGGCCTTGGCCACATCGGATTTGACACTTGTACCGCGCTCGATGGCTGCATAGATCAAGTCGTGGAGCAAGTGGGAAGGGGTGAGACCGTCGATGCCCGCCGGGATACCCGTCACGGAATAGGTGCCGCCGCCCAAGCTCGTCAGATCGAAACCGATGGCATCCAAGTCGTCCTTGATGGCCTCGACGACGACGCACTCCTTGGCTGTGAACTGAACCAACTCGGGAAAGAGCAGCCCCTGCGAGACATGATTGCGCTCGATGATTTTCTGAATATATTGTTCGTAGAGGATGCGGGTGTGGGCTCTGTGCTGATCGACCAACAGCAAGCCCGTGGGAATGGAAACGACTATATAGCGTCCCTTATACTGGAAGTGGGGCAAGGTCTCAATCTCCGCGAAGGGATTCGCGTCAGCTGTTTCGGCATCGGACGTGCCAGACCAAAGGTTCCGGTCGTCCCGAGCGGACGCGGACAACAAGTTGTCCACGGCAGGCACCTCGTGAGGAGCCACCAAGCTGTCGCCTTGCGATACGTCTTGGTTTTTCTGCTCAAAGGTCTCCAAACCGCCATAGAGTTTTTTCCAATCGGACATCTTGTCCCGCTGACGGGTGGCTGATGTCTGGAAAGGGTTGTAGCCGGAATGAGATGACGTGGCAGGCATCTGCAACGGCTTCACCCGTGCACCCATCGCCGGAATGTCAGGTTTGTCGGTCACGTCAAAGTCTATCGTGGGCACATTGATGAACTTTCCCAACGACTCTTTCACGACGGCGGCCAGCACCTGCCAAATCGGCTGTTCGTTGTCGAATTTGATTTCGGTTTTCGTCGGATGCACATTCACGTCGATTGAAGAAGGGTCAACCGACATGTAAACAAAATAGGAGACATGCTCGCCCACAGGGATGAGATTTTCGTAGGCGTGCATCACTGCGCTGTGGAAATAGGGATTGCGCATGAAACGTCCGTTGACAAAGAAGAACTGGTGGCTTCCCTTCTTCCTGGCCGACTCGGGGGTTCCGACATATCCGCTGATTCGCACCATCGAAGTCTCGACTTCGATGGGAAGCAATGTGGAATCGATTTTCTTGCCAAAGACATCCACGATTCTCTGGCGCATGTTTGTCACTGGGAGGTTGTAAACCTCCGTTCCATTATTATATAAGGTAAAGGCTATGTTTGGATAAACCAGCACAATCCGCTCGAACTCCGAAATGATGTTGTTCAGTTCCGTGGCAGTGGATTTCAAGAATTTCCGCCGGGCCGGAACATTGAAGAAGAGATTCTTGACGGCAAAATTGGCTCCCACAGGACAGGCGACGGGCTCCTGGCTCTCGATTTTCGAGCCGGCCAACTGGATGCATGTGCCGATTTCATCTTCTTTTCGACGCGTCTTCAAATCCACCTGCGCCACAGCGGCAATCGAGGCCAGTGCCTCGCCACGGAAGCCCATCGTGTGCAGGCTGTACAAGTCAGCGGCCCGCTGTATCTTGGAGGTCGCATGACGCTCGAAAGACAGACGCGCGTCTGTCTCCGACATGCCCTTTCCGTTGTCAATCACCTGCACGCATGCCTTGCCTCCATCCACGACCAGCACCTGGATTCGCGATGCGCCGGCATCAATGGAGTTCTCCACCATTTCCTTGATGATGGAGGACGGTCGTTGCACGACCTCGCCTGCGGCGATTTGGTTGGCAACGGAATCGGGAAGAAGATGAATAACGTCGTTCAAAGTCAGATTGATAACAGTGTGATTCTACGGAGGAGCTCTGCCGGCACAGCCGGTTGCCGTGCCTCAGCGGCTATCCCCAATACAGATATTTCATCAGAAACAACAAGGCGATGATAATCATCACCAGAATGCCATTCGCCAGAGGCTTGGACTTCCGTTCCTTCCTGCGCTTCAGGTGTTTGGTGGCATTCACGAACTTTCCGCGAATATCCTCCGGCTTGAATTCCTTCGGGGGAAGCAGCCCCAACTCTCTCTTGGCATTTTCCTCAATATTCTTGAGTTTCTCCTTACGAGGGTCGTAGTATATGTAATTGTGTTGGAAACCACGCGGTTTCCGGGTCGTAAACAATCCCATAGTCGAATGCGTTTATGATGGTTCGTCTTTCTTTTCTTCTCCTTCTGCACCGCGGGAAGCATTTCCCACAGAACCTACGTTTCCCAGACCTTCCAACTTCTGCAACGGAACGATTTTTTGCTCCGTCTTTTTCAACATATTCTTCGAATCCTTGCTCCGCCAGACGAAGATATCGTCCTTGTCCACGGGACGGATGTAATCAAACCATGCAAATCCGGTCAGGTAGCGTTTGTCGTGCGGCAGTTTCAACTCGGGGTACATCATGCTCGTAGCCGCCGGCATCCATATCTTTTGGATTTTCCGATTCAACAAATACATCTTCAAGTCCGTGGTCTCGGTATAATTAACTCCGATGCGCGTCTGCACACTGTCATCTTCCGTCAGGAAATAGATGACGTACACGTTGCCGTGCGCTTCATTACGGACGATTTCGCCATTGTCAAAATAGCACGACATTTCCCGTGAGCCGACTTGATTGTAGGAAACAGAATCGAGGCGCTCTATCGTCATCGCCTGGTTGACAACATGAATCCAATCTACCGTACTGTCGTTGTTGTAGATACGAATTTCCTCTCCGAAAATCTGCTGCTGTTCGTTCCACAAAATCGGCTGTCCATACATGTAGGTGCAGGAATCCCGCTCCAATGAAACCAACGAGTCGCAAACCCCCTGCACGTCTGTCCGATACATCCGCACCCGATGATACGCCAGCAGATTGCGATAGACGGAATCTGTGTTCTGGTTGAACGTCAACATCTTGAGCGTATCGCCATGCACGTAGAGCGTGTCGGGGGACGAGTACTCCATCGCCACCGCACTGTCGGTCGCCATCGCATATCCCGTCGATTCATTGTACAGACAATAATTGCCGGTCAACATGCATTGGTTTTCATCGTCAGTGATGACAACATGTCCGAAGGCCTCATCAATGCCCGTCTCCTTGTTGCAGACAAGCGTATCGCCGACGATCTTCCGCATATCCTTGATGACATACGAACGATTGCCCAACCGCGTGAAGCCGGTCTTCGTGTCGTAAGTGCCCTGCATGCCATACACGAAAGTGCCGTCGTTCGACGTGATATTGGTGGGCGACATAATCCGCGCCATCTCCGTGTCCGTATAATAATATAAGGTATCGGAAAGCAACTTGAACTTGGGATTGGTGAGCTGAACATTGTCCGTGAAAAAGGCCTCATGAACGGACGGCGTGTATTGCCCCCAATCCGAGACCAGCACATTGTCCGCGTCGTAGAGCGTGCCGCCGTCCAGGTACATTCCCACTCCATATATGCGGTCATAATCCAGATTCTCGGTTTTGAGAAGGGTCTCGCGATGATACAAATGCACATGGCTGCGCGCCCGGGCCTTCATCTCAAATCCATCGTAATACAATGAGTCACACGTCAACTTGAGCGTATCACCCTGCGTCATGACCACATGACCGAAAGCGTCAAAAGAATTGTCTTCGCGATAGTACTTGGCACTGTCACACACCAAGAACGCCCCTTCATGGCTCAGCCGCACATGTCCGACCAGGATTTCCGCCCGCGGATCCTTATGATTCTTGTACAATACATCCGAATGAATCAGGTGGATGCGGGAGTCCGTAGCCTTGCGTTTCGGAGTATCGTCCGGACGCGAGGCCAACACCAGACAACAACATGCCGCCAGAACGACACATGCTGCCCATCTACCCAAATGATACTGACACCTATCCATTCACATTCTCGCTTTCTGCAGATTCCGGCACATTCGTGCCGCACCCGTATCACTTAACCCAACCAGGATACTTGAACTCACAGTTCTTCCAGTCATCACTGATGCTGATGTAGGTCGTCTTCTGCGTTTCACGTATCCATTGGTCAATCTTTTCCTGGCTCAACTTGCTCACCAGCACATCCTGCAAGGCCTGATAGTCATCCTTCACGGTGGCACGATGCCCGTTTGTCCGGCTCTTCAGCTTCACGGTGGCCACCACTTCCTTGTTCTTTTTATTGACCATGACGAAAGGCTTCGAAATCTCGCCCACCTCCATATTCGCCACGACTTTGGCAACCTCCGAAGGCAGATTCTTCAATTCGAACTTGGCCGTGCGCATATAGCGGTCGTCGTCCGGTGTATAAATCATCAGACCATTGTTCGCACGTGTTTCCTTGTCGTCCGAAGCGAGACTGACAGCCGTCTCAAACGTATAGTCGCCATTCTTCACACCGTCGATGATGGAATCCATCTGGCTGATGCAGGCCGTCAGTTCCTCGTCGGTCACCCGCGGCTTCAACAGGATTTGACGGACATTCACGCGGTCGCCGCGCTTCTCAATCAGTTGCAGAATATGGAAACCATACTCATCCTCCACAATTTTCGAGACCGTCTTGGGATCAGTCAAATTGAAAGCGACGGCAGCAAATTCCGGCGACATCTCGCCACGTGTAAAAAACTTCGTCTCACCGCCACGTGCAGCAGACTCACGGTCTTCGGAATAGAGCAAGGCCAAGGTAGAGAACTGCGACTCGCCCGAATTGACGCGGTCGGTAAACTGGCGCAGTTCATCCTTCACGCGGTCAATCTCCGACTGCGCCACGATGGGATTGCGCACCAGAATCTCCACTTCCAGTTGCGTCGGAATGAACGGCACGCTGTCTTCGGGGACATTCTTGAAGTAGTTCCGCACCTGTGCAGGCGTCACCTTGATGTTCTTCACCAGATTGCTCTGCACCTTCTGCGCCAGCATCATCTCCTTCACGCTCTCCGTCATCCGGTCGCGTATCTGCGTGGTGGTTTTGCCGAAATACTCTTCCAGCTTTTCTTTCGAACCGGCCATCTGGGTCAGATAGTCGATGCGCCGCTCCACTTCGCGCAGCACTTCGCTGTCCGTCACCTCGATGCTGTCGATGGCAGCCTGATGCAGATACAACTTCTGTAGAGCGAGTTCTTCAGGAATGACACAGAACGGGTCGCCATCGAAGCGTCGGCCGTTCGACTGCGCGTCCAAGCGCGCCTCTTCCACATCCGACTTGAGAATCGGTTCCTCGCCGACGACCCACACGATTTCGTCAATCACATTATTCTGTGCCGCAACCGACAGGGGCAACGCAAGCAGAAGCAGCACAACCGTTTTGACAGCCAATGTTTTTTGCATATTCTTACGAGTTCTTTGAAACTTCTTCACCACGGAGCCGGGAAGCATCCGAGGGAATCACAACCGGTCTCTCTCAATGGTTATTGACCGTGGCCAGCACACTTTCGTCAATCTCCACAGGATATTTCTGGCGTAAGCCTGCCACCCATTCGTCTTCGCGGAATTTCTGATAGTCAGCCGACACTTGCCCACGCACATCCTTGTAGGTCTGAGGCTTCTTCAGCTTCTTGCCGCAGACATCCGCCTCGGGAAATTCCTTCCACGCGTTCGGTTCTTTATTTCCTTTGAAGATTTTCTTGTCCACGAATTTGTTGTCGCCCTTCTTGAAAATACCATGTTCCACACGGACCACCTTCACGGAATCCGTATTGAGAGCCGACACAATCGTCGTAGCCCATTGGTCTTCCGGCACTCCCTTGATAGCTTTCTTGGCTTTCTTCAAGACTTCCTGTGTCTTGGCATGGATGACAACGCCACGGAAGCGGGGGCTGTCCCACACATATTTCTTCCGGTTCTTCTCGAAATAGTTCTGCAAACCGGCCTCGTCCTGCGATGCCACATCCCAAACTTCCCGTTTGCTCACCTCGAACATCAGCGTTCCATCATAATACTCCTGAGCCAGATTCTTGGCATCAGAATCCCTGGCGAGCAATGCTTGGTAGCAACTGTCCACGACCTGTTCCCGTGTCCGGCCGTCGCGCTTCATCAGCGAGTCCACCACAGCCTTGGCCGAAGCCTCCTTGATGCCCCGCTGCTCCAGGAACTTCACGATGTTGTCGTGATGAAACTCGTAGGACTCAAACGGATGGCGGTCCTGCATCTTGATGATATGCCATCCCACCGTGGTCTGCACCGGTTCCGACATCTCGCCGGGCTGCAGCGAATATGCGGCCTTCTCGAAGTCGGGAATCATCATACCTTTGCCAAACTGCCCGAGCGCACCGCCACGCACGGCCGAAGCCTTGTCGTCGGAGCACGTCTTGGCCACTTCGGCAAAGTCTGCTCCGCCCTGCAACACCTGATAGATGGAGTCGATGCGAGCCTTGGCGCGACTGGCTGTCGCGTCGTCCGCATTCTGCGGCAGCAGCACCAGAATGTGGGAAGCCGTCAGCAAATCCTGCCCCTCGAAGCGGGCCGCCGTATTGTCGTAGGTTTTCCGTGCCTCACGCTCGATGTAGTCGCTGTCCACCATGCTCTGCATCACCATCTGCTCCTTGTAGCTGTGCAGCTCGTTGCGTATCGAGCCGATGGTATCGATGCCCGCATCCTTCGCAGCCTCCACCTTCAGCTTGAAGTTCACGAACAACGGCACGTAGTCGTCCACACTCTTCTTGTCGATGACTCCGTCCGCATTGTTTTTGTTGAAGGAATATTCAAAGGCGGAACGTGTGATGGGATTCCCGTTGACACGCATCAGCACCGGGTCGTCTGCCGGAGCCTGGGCCTGCGAGGCCAGCACAGACGACAAGGCAACGGCCAGCAAAGTCAGATGTTTCCTAACCATTTTATTCAGAATGTCTAAAAACGTGATTGTTTGAATTTGAAAATTGCATGCGAAGTTACGCAAAAAAACGCAAAAAGTGGTTGTCTCTTTCGGAACAACCACTTATATAATATTTTTTTAACATTTTTGTCCGACCACGAGAACGGGAGACTGTCTGAAAGCCGGAAGCGCGACAAATCACTGAGGACGGCTGTAGTTGGGAGCCTCACTGGTGATGATTACCTCATGCGGATGACTCTCCATGACACCGGCGTTCGTGATGCGGGTGAACTTGGCATGATGCAGAGCCTCAATATCTTTGGCTCCACAATACCCCATGCCGGAGCGAAGGCCGCCCACCAACTGATAGATGACCTCCTGCACGGTGCCCTTGTACGGCACGCGTCCGGCGATGCCCTCCGGAACGAGTTTCTTGGTCTCCGTCACGCCCGACTGGAAATAGCGGTCTTTCGAACCGTTCTCCATCGCTTCCAGCGAGCCCATACCACGATACGACTTGAATTTCCGTCCATTGAACAGAATCGTCTCGCCCGGTGCCTCTTCCGTGCCTGCCACCAGCGAACCGATCATCACGCTCGTACCGCCGGCCGCAATGGCCTTGACGATGTCGCCGCTATAGCGCAACCCGCCGTCAGCAATCAGCGGCACGTCGGTGCCCTGCAGGGCTTTCCACACGTCATACACGGCCGACAGTTGAGGCACGCCCACACCGGCCACCACGCGGGTGGTGCAGATGGAGCCCGGTCCGATGCCGACTTTCACGGCATCCGCGCCTGCCTCCACCAGCATCCGGGCAGCTTCGCCCGTGGCGATGTTTCCCACGACGATGTCCACATCGGGGAAATTCCGCTTGGCCTCGCGCACTTTTTCAATCACGCCCTTCGAGTGGCCGTGTGCCGTATCAATGACGATGGCATCCACGCCGGCCTTGACAAGTGCCTGCATGCGGTCGAACGTATCGGCCGTCACACCTACACCGGCCGCAACGCGGAGCCGGCCTTTCTCGTCCTTGCAAGCCATCGGTTTGTCCTTGGCTTTTGTGATGTCCTTATAGGTGATAAGCCCAATCAGATGATAGTTTTCATCCACCACCGGCAATTTCTCGATTTTGTGCTCCATCAAAATTTGGGAAGCCTTGTCGAGATCGGTCTGCTGGTGCGTGACAATCAAGTGTTCCTTCGTCATCACCTCGTCAATCAAGCGACCGAGGTTGGTCTGGAAACGGAGGTCACGGTTTGTGACGATGCCCACCAGCCGTCCGCTGCCGTCCACCACAGGGATGCCGCCGATGTGGTATTCCGCCATGATGTCCAGCGCGTCCTTCACCGTCGAGCCGCGCCGGATGGTCACGGGGTCATAAATCATGCCGTTCTCAGCACGCTTCACGATGGCCACCTGCCGTGCCTGCTCCTCAATCGACATATTCTTGTGAATCACACCGATGCCGCCCTCCCGCGCAATGGCGATGGCCATGGCGGCCTCCGTCACCGTGTCCATAGCGGCCGTGACGAACGGAATTTTCAAGTCAATGTGGCGGGAAAACTTGGTAGTGAGTGAGACCTCGCGTGGAAGAACCTCCGAATAAGCCGGAATCAGCAGCACATCATCGAAGGTCAACCCTTCCATTACTACTTTATCTGCAATAAAAGATGACATAAGTTTTTTTGAAATTTTATTGCGTGCAAAGATATAAATTATTCTTCAAACCGTAAAACAATTTTCGTTAAAACTCGCGCCGGGAAAGCAATCAGTTGCCCATTTCGGAAAGGAACTTGATGCGGACAAGCCGGACTTCCTCTTCCGTATAGTCGTCGTCGAGATTGGCGAGTGCGGTCTCGATGTCGTCCGTCTCGCTCTCACGGAAATAGTCGTAGATCTCATCCACTTTGTCTTCGTCCATCACCTCGTCAATGAAATAGTCGATATTGATGCGCGTGCCGCTATAGACGATGGCGTCGATCTCGTCCAACAGTTCGTCGAAGCCGATGCCTTCGAGCTTGGCGATTTCCTCCAAGTCCACCTGACGGTCGATACACTGGATGATGCCGACCTTCAGCTTCGACTTGTTGGCCACGGTTCTCACACGCATGTCCGTAGGACGCTCGATGTCATTTTCCTCGCAGTGACGCTTGATGAGCTCGCAGAATTCCTTTCCGTAGCGCTTGGCCTTGCCGACACCGACCCCCGGCATGTTCTGCAGCTCCTCCAGCGTGATGGGATAGAGGGTGGACATGGCATCGAGAGAATTGTCCATGAAAATCACGTAAGGCGGCAGGTTCAGTCTCTTGGAGACAGACTTACGCAGAGCCACGAGCATGGCGTACAGTTCGTGGTCGGTGCCGCCCGTCATGTTGCCTTCAGGAATCGGCTCGTTCTCATCCTCGAAGTCATTGTCCTCAGCCACGGGGAACGAAGTGGGATGCTTGATGAAGTGCTTGCCTGCCTCCGTGATTTTGAGCAGGCCGTAGCTTTCCACATCCTTGCGAAGCAGCCCTGAAAGCAAAGCCTGGTTGATGATGGCATTCCACATCGTCACTTCCACGTCGGCCCCTTCGCCAAAGGTCTCCAGTTTGTCATGCTTGTTGAGCAGAACCGTCTCCGACTCATTGCCCTGCAGGATGCTGACGATGTATTCCTGCTTGAAGTTTTCCTTGACAAGAATCACGGTACGGAGCACCAGCAGGAGCTCGTTCTTGGCTTCGATACGTTTCTTCGGATGGAGACAATTGTCGCAGTTGCCGCAGTTGTCCTGGTCGTATTCCTCGCCGAAATAGTGAAGCAGCAACTTGCGGCGGCAGACGGACGATTCGCAGTAGTTGGCCGTCTCGCGCAACAGCTCACGTCCGATTTCCTGTTCGGCAATGCCTTTGTCAGAGGTAAACTTCTCCAGTTTCTGCAGATCCTTGTGCGTGAAGAAAGCGATGCACCGCCCTTCGCCGCCGTCACGTCCGGCCCGTCCCGTCTCCTGATAATAGCCTTCCAGACTCTTGGAGATGTCGTAATGGATGACGAAACGGACATCGGGTTTGTCAATGCCCATGCCGAAGGCGATGGTGGCCACGATGACATCTATCCGCTCCATGATGAAATCGTCTTGCGTCTGGGAGCGTGTCTGCGGGTCCAGACCTGCGTGGTAAGGTGCTGCCTTGATGTTGTTGGCACGGAGAATCTGTGCGAATTCCTCCACCCGCTTGCGGCTGAGACAGTAGATGATGCCGCTCTTGCCCTCGTTCTGCTTGATGAACTTGATGATTTCCTTGTTGATGTCCGCCGTCTTCGGACGCACTTCGTAATAGAGGTTCGGACGGTTGAAGGAAGACTTGAATTCCTTGGCATCGGTGATGCCGAGGTTCTTCTTGATGTCAGCCCGCACCTTGTCGGTGGCAGTGGCGGTCAGGGCGATGACGGGAGCCGGTCCGATTTGGTTGATGACAGGCCGGATTTTGCGGTATTCCGGACGGAAGTCATGTCCCCATTCCGAAATGCAGTGAGCCTCGTCCACAGCATAGAACGAGATTTTCACGGACTTCAAGAAGGCCATATTCTCATCCTTGTTTAGGGATTCAGGTGCCACGTACAGGAGCTTTGTCTTGCCGCTGAGCACGTCGTTCTTGACCTCCTCGATGCTGGCTTTGTTGAGCGAAGAGTTGATGAAATGTGCGATGCCGTCCTTCTCACTGTAGTTCTTGATGGCATCCACCTGGTTTTTCATGAGCGCAATCAGCGGCGAAATCACGATGGCGGTTCCTTCCATCAACAATGCCGGCAACTGGTAGCAAAGCGATTTGCCACCACCTGTCGGCATCAGAACAAAGGTGTCATGTCCGGCCAACACGTTTTCGATGATGGCCTGCTGATCTCCCTTGAATGTGTCAAAACCGAAATAATACTTCAGTGATTCCTGCAGCTTTGTTCTCTTCGTCATTTCTACCTCAATCTGGTTCAAAAAAAACTTATGTACGAAACAAAGTTATTTGACTGCGGTGAATTCTGCAAATATTTCAGCAAAAAATTTCAAGAAAGACCTAATAATTTTAATTTTTCGTCATTCCTGTTGATTTCTCAACACGTCAACATTCGCTTTTGCCAACTGCTTCTTCGCAAATTCCAGCGTCACCCGGTAGCTATCCACATGCATGGCAGGAATCTCGAACATCGGATCCATCATGATGGCCTCGACGATGGAACGGAGCCCGCGTGCGCCCAACCGGTATTCCACGGCCTTGTCCACGATGAAGTCCAGCGTGTCCTCGTCGAACGTCAGCTTCACACCGTCGAGTTCGAACAGATGGACATACTGCTTCACGATGGAGTTCTTGGGTTCCGTCAGAATGGAGCGCAGAGCCGTGCGGTTGAGCGGTTCGAGGTGTGTCAGGATGGGCAGTCGGCCGATGATTTCGGGGATGAGCCCGTAGGATTTCAGATCCATCGGGGCGATGTACTGCATCATGTCCGACTTATCGATTTTCGTCACGTTCTGCACGGCTCCGTAGCCGACCACATGCGTGTTGAGACGCTGGGCGATGCGCCGTTCGATACCGTCGAAAGCACCGCCGCAGATGAAGAGGATGTTCTTCGTGTCCACCTGAATGAACTTCTGCTCGGGATGCTTGCGTCCGCCATACGGAGGGACGTTCACCACGGAGCCTTCGAGCAGCTTCAGCAGTCCCTGCTGCACGCCCTCACCGCTCACGTCGCGCGTGATGGAAGGATTGTCGCTCTTGCGGGCAATCTTGTCGATTTCGTCAATGAACACGATGCCCTGCTCGGCCCGCTTCGGGTCGTAGTCACATTCCTGCAACAGACGTGAGAGAATGCTCTCCACATCTTCGCCCACATAGCCGGCCTCGGTCAGCACGGTGGCGTCCACGATGGTGAAAGGCACCACCAGCAGCTTGGCGATGGTTTTGGCCAGCAGGGTTTTGCCCGTACCGGTCTGCCCCACCATGATGATGTTCGACTTCTCCAGCTCCACCTCGTTCTCACCGTGGCTGCCGGCCTCGCGCAGACGCTTGTAGTGGTTATAGACAGCTACGGACAACGCCTTCTTCGCGGCATCCTGCCCAATCACATATTGGTCCAAATACGCTTTGATTTCCGTCGGTTTCGGCAGTTTGTCCAACTTCAGCCCGGGAGTCTGGTTGCTGGCCTGCTGCGTTTCCCTCACGATGGTCGCAGCCTGCTCCGCACAGTCGCTGCAGATGTTTCCGTCAACGCCCGTAATCAGGAATCCCACTTCGTCTTCCGTGCGGCCACAGAACGAGCATCTTCTCGGTTGTTTCTTCATACTACTAAAGGCAGGTGTGAGGTTTATTTCTGATTTTTAGCCAATACTTGGTCAATCATGCCATAGTCCCGGGCTTCCTCGGCCGTCATCCAATAGTCGCGGTCGGAGTCCGCCCACACCTTGTCGAACTCTTGCCCTGAGTGGTTGGCGATGATGGAATACAATTCCTTCTTCAACTTCTGAATCTCGCGGGCTGTGATTTCAATGTCGCTGGCCTGACCCTGTGCGCCGCCCATCGGCTGGTGAATCATCACACGGCTGTGGGGCAGCGCCGAGCGCTTGCCCTTGGCACCGGCCACGAGCAGGACGGCTGCCATCGAGGCTGCCATGCCCGTACAGATGGTCTGCACATCGGAGTTGATGAACTGCATCGTATCGTAGATGCCCAGTCCTGCATACACACTGCCGCCCGGGCTGTTGATGTAGATGCTGATGTCCTTGCCGCTGTCCACCGAGTCCAGATACAACATCTGAGCCTGTAGCACGTTGGCCGTATAGTCGTTCACTTCGGTTCCGAGAAAGATGATGCGGTCCATCATCAGTCGGGAGAACACGTCAAGCTGGGTCACATTGAGCTGCCGCTCCTCCAGAATATAGGGGTTCAGATAGCCGGCCTGCGCCTTTACCACATCGTCCAGCACCATGCTGTTGATGCCTACGTGTCCTGTTGCAAATTTTTTGAAATCGTCTGTCATAATTGAAATTGCTTGATGCGTGATGACATGAGAACATGCAAAATTCATGCCAACTGCACAAAGTTAGAAAAAAGTCGCAAGCAAAAGGCATTGCCTGCGACTTTTTTTACGTTTATTTAACCGACATCCGGTGCCAGCACCCTATGCGAACATCTTGTTGAACTCCTCCGCGCTCACCTTCTTCTCGTCGAGCGTCACAATCTGCTTCAGCGCGGCACCGAGCTTCACCTCGATGCAACGGTCAATCAGATTGTCCACAGTCTCGCGTTTCTTCATCATCTCCTTCACAGAGTTGTCAATGTATTCGTCCGGGATGCTGATCATACCATATTGGGCGAACTGCATACGCGTCACGTCTTTGGCCATTTCGACCACATCCTTGTCGTCCACCTTCACGCCAGTCTGCTCCACCAGCTGCTCCTTGATGAGATGCCAGGTGAGTTCCTCGATGCTCTTGGCATAGTTGTCTTCCACCTTCTTTTCATCCTTGCTGCTGGCCAGCATGATGCGTTTCAGCTTTTCATCGGGAAATTCCAGCTTGCCCACCTTCTCCGTCACGTATTTGCGGACATCCAGCAGGAACTTATAGTCGCTGTCCTTCTTGAACTGGCCTTCAATCTGTTCCTTGATTTTGGCAGAGAATTCCTCAGCACTCTTCACGGTTCCGGCAGGGAACACCGTGTCGAAGAGCTTCTGGTCAAGGGGACCCGGCACGTAGCGCGTGATTTCCGTAATCTGATAGTTGAAGTCGCCTTTATAGTCAGCGGCCTTCTCCTTGTCCACTTTCAGCAGCGAGGCCAGTTCCGCCGCACTGTTGTCGTAGGCGGTGGCGGGATTGAACTTCACCACGTCGTTCGGCTTGGCACCCTCGAAGAGCTTCTTCTGGTCATCATTCTTGAAGTACTTCGGCAGCATCACCACACCTTCGGCCTGCACACCACCCTCCACGGGGTTGCCGTCGGCATCGAGTTCCGTCACCACACCTTTCAGCATGTCGTTGTCCTCGTAGCTCTCCACCTTCTCGTAGTTGCCGCCACGCTGACGGTACATCTGCACTTGATTGCCGACCATCTCGTCGCTCACCGTCACGTTGTAGTAAGGCACTTTGTCTTTCGCCGTCAGCTCCACTTTGAATTCCGGAGCCAGGGCGATGTCGAACTTGAACGTGAACGTGCCGCCTTCCTGCAGATCCACCTGATCGTTGTCGGCAGTCGGCAATGGCTCGCCCAGCATCTTCACCTTTTCGTCGCGAATATAGTCGTAGAGCTTGCCCTGCAGCAGTTTGTTCACTTCCTCGGCCAAGATAGCCGTGCCGTATTTCTTGTGAATCAGCCCCATCGGCACTTTTCCCGGACGGAAGCCCGGCATGTTGGCTTTTTTCGCGAAGTCCTTGATAGCCTTCGTAAACGGTTCCTGATAGTCAGCCGGCTCAATCACGGCGGTCAGCGTGCCGTTGAGCTTGTCAGCCTTTTCTAAAGAAATGTTCATATTGTATCGTTAAAATGGTTCATTCATCCCATGCGGACATCTGCCGGAGCCTCCCGGCCCTTCCCTGCGGGAGAGTATCTTCCTCTGTAGAAGAGGAAAGAAACAGAGGACGTTCCGCGGAAAACGGCTACAAAGGTACGACATTCTGACGGAATACACAAAGCAAATCCGTTTTTTTTCGTAAGGTCCAACCTGCGGTTCCTGCCAGAACCGACAGGAAAAACAACAATGTATCAATCAAGTCATCACACATATACTCTGTAAGTCCCGCACAGTCCGTTGTCAAGCTCTACAGAGGAAATGAGTGCAAGCCAAGAAGAACATCAAATGATGTCATTTCCGAGGCGCACCTTCATTTCACGACCAACGCGCCGTAAAAATTTCCGAAATGCAGCGAAAAAATATTTTTTCCAGCCTGAGTTCTTGTGAAACGATGGCCTTCGTTTTCCGGAACGATGGCCATCCGTCCGCGGAACGATGGCCTTCGCCGGACGGCAGACACAGCGATTCCGTTGACACAAAAGCGCAAGTTCCCCACGATACACTGCGGAGGTTCGGCAGAGAATCGCCGCCACAGGCTTAGAGAAAATAAAAAAGGGGAGCGACGCTCACGGCCACTCCTCTTCGTCCAAACTTTTCACTAATCTATGTTCCTTCAAACATATTTTCCATACGGTGCGAATCGACTTCCTCCATCTACTGCTGGAGTGCATTCTGCGCAGCATGCAGCATTTCCTTGACGACGAAGTAGTCACTGGTGCATTGCTGGCTCAGGTCTTGCAACAAACGGGCAAGCACCTCTTTCTGATGGCTGTCCAGCAAATGGCTGTAGGACATCGACAGCGACATGATTTTTCCTGCAGCTCCCGACAATGCGGTCATGGACTGATTGCATTGTTCGAAGAAATGGTTATCGTTACGCTTTATCCTGGCACTATACTCCTGGTGGAGAGCCAACTGACTGGAAAAAACAGATGCCAGTCCTGTGAACTGCGAGATGAAATCCGCAGCGGTCTTGGGCTGCGTTGCCTCCTCGTCTTTCTGATTGACATATTCCATCCAGCCATGCTGGGTTCGATCCTTGCCGTAGAACTGGCAGAGGTTTCCCAACAGACTGTCCCCTCTCTCGCCCCAGACCAGCACGAACGCATAGCGCATGGACGGGTCACGCGGGTCACGGAGCAGCTGAATGTTGTAGTTCATGCCGGCCTTCTTGCCGAACGAATACAAGTCCAAGCTATGCTCGCCATAGCCTATCAGCAGTTCTTCCTGTCCGGCATCGCCGGCTTTCTTCATCCAGGAAGAATAGACATCAGGGATGGCTTGCCTCAGTGCGCCATCGAATGCCTCAATGACACTTTTGTTCGCTTTCGGCGTGGCATACTCATAGATTTTGGCATATCCGTCGGAATAGGTAGTCGTCTGGGTCTGCGTCACGTCACTGGAGAGAGCCTTGAGCGTGTTGTCAAAAGCTACAGACAGTTTTCCGACGGCATCCTGCGCCGTCACAGGAACGGCCTGTGCCAACAGCAGGGTCACGACCGTTGCATGCATAAGTGTTTTCATCATCTTTCAGTTTTTTTTTGAGGATTATAAAAATAGGTGAGCCTTGGGGAAACTAATACACAGGGACATCAGCGGTCTCCGTTCCATAGACACCTTGAAGCATCAATATGTAACTTTGCCCGACGGCTGCGTTCACCTGTCGCAGAGCCTCGTTGACTGCGGCCTCCATCCGCGCCACTTCCACGGTTGCCATGCGCCGGCCCACAAGGATGGCAGAGTCGGTGATGAAGGTCTGGGAATCGGAACGTCCGGCATCCCCGTCCTCGGCCCGATGTACTCTGACAGACGCGGTTCGGGAAGGCTGCCGACGGTTGTGCGACCGGAATGCCGCAGGTTGTTCTGCCGGCTGTTCCGCCGGTCTGCTGACTGGGGTACTTTCCGTCAGTTGCACCTGCACATGCTGCCGGGTATCCGTCTGTTGCCCGCCGGTCTGCGGCTCCGAGTCGTGTCGAAAGAGCAATGCTGCCGTGATGGTGAAGGCAACAGCAAGCACGGCCGCCGCCGAAGCTGTCCACAACCATCTGCGACGGGCAGGAGGACGAACCGAGGAGGCACGGTGCTGTCCGTCAAGGCCTGCGCCGGCCATGATGCCGGCGGCATCATCCGGAAAGTCCAGCTCCAGCAATGCCAGCACGGCTGTTTCCTCGTCGGTCAGTTGTTCCTCTGCCCGCAACGCCTCACGCAGCCGCAGTTCCTCGGCATGCGACAGTGTCGCTTCGAGGAAACCGGTCGTCAGCCGTTTGATTTCATCCTGATTCATATTCATTTCTTTTTGTTCCGTTTCATCAACTCTTCCGTGAGTTTCTTCCGGGCCATGGAAATGGCGTTCCGCACGCTGAGCTCCGAAATTCCGAGCATGTCGGCTATCTGTGCGGTTGTCAGTCCGTCGTGCTGATACATTTTCCACATTCTGCGCTGCGCCTCGGGCAGCAGGCTGACGCGTTGCCGTAGCCACCGTGCATTGTCGGCATCCTCCATTCTGTCGGCGGGAGTGGTTCGCTGCGGTGCTACGTCTCTGCCATCCATATCAATAGGCACGGTCGGCCGGCGGTGGCGCAGCTTGTCGATGCAACAGTGGCGCAAGATGGCGAAAGCGTAAGCCTCCACATTCACTGACGGCATCAGTGCTTCGCGCACCTCCCACAGGCGCAGTAACGTGTCCTGCACCGCATCTTCCGCCTCGTCGGCATCGCCCAAAAGCGACACGGCTGTCTTCGCCAACCGCGGGCGCTGTCTGTCAGCTATATTCAGAAACTCTTCTACTCGCATGTATTTCAAAGACGAATCAAAGCGGATTTATCACGCATAATAAATGTTAAAAAACCGGCATCCTGCAAAAAACGGATGCCGGTTGCATGTAAAAAACTGAGAGGAGAATCATGACAGAAACGGAAAAAGCAGTAACTTTGCCTGACATGTAAACATTTTGCGCTCTGAAGGGGCACAGCAAAGAAACTGAAAACAGGATGAGACTGACTTTTCTCGGAACGGGCACCTCGACGGGCACGCCCGTCATCGGATGCCGTTGCACCGTGTGTACGTCGGCTGACCCGCGCGACCGGCGGCTGCGCTGCTCGTCACTCGTGGAGGCGGACGATCCGGACGCTCCCGACGGAGTGCGGCGCATCCTCATCGACTGCGGCCCGGACTTCCGCGAGCAAATGCTCGGCATTGCCTTCAAGTCTTTGGACGCGATTCTGATCACACATGAGCACTACGACCACGTGGGCGGTCTGGACGACCTGCGCCCGTTCGGCGTGTTCGGCGACATGACGGTCTATGCCGACTCGCTCTGCTCCGAACATCTGCGGCAGCGCATTCCCTACTGCTTCACGCCTCGGGAAAAACGCTATCCGGGCGTGCCGTCCATCGACCTGGAAACCATCCAGCCCCATCAGACGGTGCACGTGGGAGGTGTGGAAGTGCTGCCACTGCGCGTCATGCACGGGGCTCTGCCGATTCTCGGCTTCCGCATCGGGCCACTGGCATACATCACGGACATGTCGTCGATGCCGGCGGGCGAAGAGGACTGCCTGCGGGGCATCCGCCTATTGGTGGTCAACGCACTGCGCCGCCAGCCGCATCCGTCGCACCAGACCATCGACGAGGCCATCACGTTCGCCCGACGAATAGGTTCTCAGCCGACTTACCTGATCCACACTTCACACCACATTCTGCCTCATGCGCTCGAAGAACAGCGGTTGCCGCAGGGCATTCATCTGGCTTACGACGGCCTGAGCATCAAGGTGTGAGCTCTGTTCACGCTGCCTTTTTCTCTTCGGAACGAAGGCTTTTCTTGCTCATTCGGACTGCGACATCAGTCCGGCGGCTTTGAGATACTTGGAATGGGCAAGGAAAAGCTGGCAACGGGCAATGACGACGTTGGCCGAGGCTTCCTGCCACAGCGTCTGGGCATCAAGGAGGTCGGAAAGCGTTTCACTCCCCACATCATACTGCTTGCGGGAAAGGCGGAGGTTCTCGTCGGCCTGTTCAAGGGAACGCTGCGTGATGCTGACCTCGGTACGGGCTTCCTCCAAGTTATTACGCGCCTGCGCCATTTCCAGCTCCATCTTCTCGTCACTGTCCTGCCGGTCGAGGCGGGCTATCTGCGCCTGAGCCTTGGCAGAGCGGATCTTGGCGGTGTTCTCGCCAAAGGTGAGCAGAGGCATCTGGAGAGTGACGCCGACGGCGGCTGACAAGTTGTCAACGAGCTTGCGCCCGGCCAGTTCGGCTCCGTTCATATAATCCAGCCCTGCAAAGAGAGCCAGATGCGGCAGGTATTCACTCCGCTGGAGCTTGACCTGTTCATCGGCCAGCCGCTCTTTCTGGCGGAGCAGGACGGCCTCGGGCCGGTCGGTCAACCGGCTGTCGGGCACGTCGGGGAGGAGCGACGGGAGGACGGTGTCCACTTCAACCTCTGCGGAGAGCGGGATGCCGATGACATGACAGAGGTTCATGCTGGAGAGACGGCAAGCGTTGTCGGCCTTCTGGATGGCGAGCTCGGACTGGTTGACTCTCACTTGCACTTTCATCAGGTCGTTGCGGGTGCGCATGCCGTGACGCACGGCACTGCCGACATCATGGAGCAGCTGATCGAGAAGTTGCTTGCCAGAGCGCGCTACGACGGCGAGCTGGCGGGCCTGCACAGCCTGCGTATAGGCTTCGTCGGTACGCACGATGACCTCGTCGTGAGAGAGGCGGACGCTCTGCTCCGCCATTTCATTGCCAATCTGCGCCATGCGCCAGGCTGAGGTGATTTTTCCGCCCATGTAGAGAGGCTGCTGAAGCGTGAGGGCACCAAAGAAGATGTTCTTGACCTTATATTCCATTTTCTGGTCGGGGAAGAGCGCGTATTCGTTGAGGGTGTAGGAACCGTCAGCGTTCGCCGTGACGTTGGGAACGTAGGTGCCTGACGCAGCGTTGTAGGAATAGACGGGAAGATTGCCGCCGTCAATGGTGAGGTCGCCCTTGGCGGTGGAATAGAAGTCAGTGGCGGAAATATTGAGTCTCGGATAGAAATTGGATTTGTATGCCTTGACATCGAATGCCGTCTGCTGGAAGGTGAGGCGCGACTTGGCAATGTCCTTGTTCGACTGCAAGGCGCGCTCACGTGCTTCCTGCAAGCTGAGGGTCTGCTGGGCGGACACGGACAACGGCAGGACGACGACGAGTGTCAGAAGAATTGCTTTCATTTTCATGACTGGCGTTTGGTTTTGAAAAATACGGAATAGAGGACTGGCACGAAAATCAGCGTGATGAGCGTGCCGACGAAGAGTCCGCCCATGATGGTGACGGCCTGCGAGCCGAACATGGCATCGGGAATGAGAGGAACCATGCCGAAGATGGTGGTCAGACTGGCCATCATCACAGGGCGCAGTCGCGACTTGGAACTCTGGATGAGAGCCTGCCGCACGGGAATTCCGCTGCTGATTTCAAGCGTGATTTCGTCCATCAGCACGATGGCGTTCTTGATCATCATGCCGATGAGGCCGAGCACACCGACGATGGCTACGAAGCCAAACGGTTTGCCCGAAATCAGCACGGTGGGAATGACTCCGACGAGGATGAACGGGATGCAACAGAAGATGATGGCGGGTTTCTTGAAATCCTTGAAGAGCATCACGAGAATCGTAATGATGAGGATGATGGCAAGCGGGAAGCCGTTGAAGAGATACCGCATGGACTGGTCGCTGGCTTTTTTCTCGCCCTGCCAGGAGAGCGAATAGCCGGCGGGCAGCTGGATGGCCTCAATTTCACGAGCGATGGCCTGCCGGGCGGCCTCGGTACCGACACCGGGGCGTGGCGAGCACTGCACGCGCTGCATACGCTGGCCGTTGTAGCGCATGACAACGGGCTCCTCCCATGTGATGTCCACACCCTTGGCCACCTGTTTGAGCGGCGTAGTCTGCGTGAGCTTCTCGATGGCCTCGTCCTTGGTCATATTGCCCGACATGAGTTTCTGCACGGTCTCGCGGTTGAAGAACGCGTTGATGTTGGGCAGCATGCCGAATACAGGCACGTTCTCAATACGGTCGATCTCGTGCCCGTCCTTGTCGGTGCACTTGAAGTAGATATTCTCCGTGTGTATGCCATCGTAGAACGTGCCGATAGGGATTCCGCCGGTGTAGGCCATGATGGAGGTGGCCACATCGGAGCGGCTCAGGCCGGAGGTGCGGGCCGACGGCTGGTCGTAGTCGACGGTGAGCACCGGCACGCGAGGCTCCCAGTCGGTGGTCGGCAAAAAGACCTGGTCGGACTTGGCAATGATGCTGAAGGCGGAATCGGAGAGCTGGTGAAGCACCATCGGGTCGGGACCGCTGAAGCAAGCCTCTATCGGGTATTTCTTGAACATCAGGTTGTAGCGTTTCAACTTGATGTAGGCATCGGGAAAACGCTTGTTGAGCTGTTCCTGAATGTCGTCGATATTCTTGACGAGCTCCTTGGCCGAGGTGAAGTCGATGATCAGTTCACCGTAGGAGAGCGATGGTGTGGCAATGTAGCGCACGAGGTTATAGCGGCTCGGCGTGCCACCCACGCTGGCCGTGATGTGGGTCACCTCGGGACGTGTCTTGAGATAGTCGCTGGCCTCTTTCAGGTCTTTCTCCACCTGCGTGTAGTTGGTGCCTTCGGGCAGTTTGTATTCCATGTACAGCTGGTCGTACTCCATGTCGGGGAAGAACGCCTGATCCAGCAGTCCGTAGCCGGCCACGCTCAACACAAGGAGTGCGATGGCCAGTCCGATGGTGGTGATGGGATTGCTGATGCCGAAATTCAAGACTTTCTCCAGTATCCTGTAGCCTGCACCCTTGTAGAGCGTTTCGTCCGCCGTTCCGTCGCCGTCCGCCTTCTTTTTCGGAGCCTTCAGCATGTTTCCTGCCATAATGGGCACATGGATGAGGGCGAGCAACCAAGAGAGGAGCAGTGACACGGCAATCACGATGAACAGGTCGCGCACATAGACGCCGGCCGTATCGGGACTGAGATAAATGGGCCAGAATGCGAGGATGGCGATGAGCGTGGCTCCCAGCAGTGGCAGGGCCGTGCGACGGCCGATGCTGGTGAGAGCCTGGTCACGCGGAACACCTTTCGCCAAGTCAACGAGAATGCCGTCCACAATCACGATGGCGTTGTCCACGAGCATACCCATAGCCAGAATAAAGGCGGCCAGAGAGACGCGCTGCAACGTGCCGTCGAAGCCCTTCAGCACGAGGAGCGAGCCGAACACAATGGTGACGAGACTGATACCAATCATTACTCCCGACTTGAATCCCATGGTGAAGACGAGAACGATGACCACGATGACGACTGACTCCAGCAGATTGATGAGGAAGGTGTTGAGCGCATGACTCACGCGTTCCGGCTGGAAGAACACCTTCTCGCATCTCACACCGACAGGCATGGTCTTCTCCAGCTGCTGAATCATCTTGTCCACTTTCTTTCCCACCTTCACGATGTCGTAGTCGCTCTGGCAAGCGATGGATATGCCTAATGCCCTGCGTCCGTCGCGCTTCATCTCGTTGCGGGTCGGGTCGGCATAGCCCTTATAGACGCGGGCCACGTCGCGGATGTGCAACTGTTCTCCGTCGTGGCCTTCAATGAGCATTTCGGCGATGTCGTCCACGTTCTTGAACTTGTCATTCACGGTGACGCGCACGCGGTGCGTCCCGTTGTCATAGTAACCGGCATAGGCCGTCGTGTTCTGCGCGTTGAGCGTCTGAATCACCTCCGTCGGCATCACGCCTAAGTTGGCCATTTTGTCCTGATGCAGCTCGATGTAGATGCACTCCTGCCGCTTGCCGTAGATATCCACGCGGCTCACACCGTCGATGTCGGCCACGTTGCGCTTCACGTTCTCGGCATAGTCAGACATTTCGCGGTCGGTCAGTCCGTCGGCCGTCAGCGCGTAGAACATGCCGTACACATCGCCGAAATCGTCCTTCACGATGGGCGTTCCGGCCGTGGCCGGCAGGCTGGCGGCGGCGTTGGTCACCTTGCGGCGCAACATATCCCATTGCTGCTCCACGTCCTCGTCGGGCACCGTCGTCTTCAGCTCCACGGTAATCAGGCTCATGTCGGCCATCGACTGGCTCTGCACGTTGTCCAGCCCCGGCATTTCGCGGATGGACTTCTCTATCTTGTCCGTCACCTCCAGCTCCACCTCGTGAGCCGACGCGCCCGGATAGACCGTCACCACCATCGCCTGCTTCACTTTGATGGCAGGATCCTCGAGCTTCGGCATGGAGTTATAGCTGATGATGCCGCCGACAACAAGGCAGGCCACGAAAAAGCCGACCAGATTTTTGTTCTGGAGGGCCCAGGAAGACAAATCCACTTTCATAACAGCCCTCCCACGTTATATTTGGATGTAGGTTGGATTTCCACCACTTTCTGTCCGTCGGTGAGCAGACGTGTCCCGGCGCAGACCACAGTTTCGCCTGGCCGAAGCCCACTGACAATCTGCATGTTTCCATTCAGATCCACCGTTCCCACGTTCACGACGCGGCGGCTGACGGTGCTCTTCGACTTGTCGAGCACGTACACCACGTCCGTTCCCTCCAGATCGAGTACAGCCGAGGTCGGAACTGTCACGCCATCAATCTCGTTCGGAGAGCTGTACGACAGGGTGACCATCGTTGACATGCCCGGCGTGATTTTGTGATTGTCATAATCGCCGCGTATGCGGAAACGCACGGGATAGAGCTGACTGGCGTTCGCCTCGCGATCCACACGCACAAACTCCAATGGAAACGACTGTCCGGGCAGGATGTCGAACGTGCAGGAAGCCTCCGTCAAGCTGCCCCGCCGCGCATAATCGGCCGCAGGCAAATTGACTTCCACCTCCACGTCGCCCGCCGTGAACAGTGAGACCACGGGCATGCCCTGGCTCACCGTTTCCCCGGCCTCGTGCAACTTGCTCTGGATGTAGCCGCTCATGGGCGCGTAGAGTTTCGTGTCGGCCAGCTGGTTCCTGCAGTTCTGCAGTTTTTCCTCCATCTGACGCAACCCATAGCGCGCCTGGTCATAGTTCGAGGCCGTCGTGCTCTGGTCCTGATACATGGCAATCACGCGCTCGGCATCCGCCTTCACCCGCTCATATTCCGCCTGAACGGCGGCCAGCTGCACCTCGTAGTCACGGTCATCCATCACTGCCAGCAGCTGCCCTTTCTGCACATAGTCACCCTCCTTTACCAGTACCTTCTCTATCGGTCCGCTCACGCGAAACGACACGTTCACCTCGTTCGCGCTCTTGGTCTTGCCGGAATAGTTCAGTTCCGCATCATCACCGATGCGCTTGGCCACAGCCGTCTTCACATAGTCCGACTTCTCCGTCTCAACCTTCTTCCCGCCACAGCCCGTCAACACGGCCGACAGCAGCACGCAACTCCCCCAGACCATGCCCGGACGGAGCCATCTTCCCACTTCCGTGAGTCCCTTTCCATTCATCATGTCAATCAATGCTTTATTCATTCTTTTTACGGCTGCAAAGTTACGAATTATAACTCCATATCAAAAAGGCTGATAAAACGCCAAAAATGTTCAAAATGTAGTTTTATCCGTACATTTCAACCATAAGCGCTTGCAAGAAACCGCAGAAATCCTTTCCTTTGCACCCGAAACGAACAAAAAAAATCCGAAAGGACACCTATCATGTTGCAAGCCATCAACTACCAGCACATCCAGGGAAACGTGAACGACATCCTGCCCGCCGGCTCCCCCCCGCTGCGCGCCACCGGCACCGGCATGTTCCTCTGCCTCAAGGGTACGGCCCACATCCGCATCGACGAACGCGACTACACCATCAGCCCCCACTCGCTCACCATCTACTTCCCCTACTCCGTACTCAACATCATCAGCCGCAGCGACGATCTCGACGGCTTCATGCTCGCCGTCGAAATCGAGGCCGTCCAGCCTCTTGTCTTCAAGATTGCCGACATTGACTCCGTTCTCACCATCTCCCAGGATTCCCAGCGCATGCTCGACAAGGAGCAGTTCCAGACACTCATGAACTATATTTCTCTCGTGCTCCACCATCAGGCTCTCGCCCGCCGTTGCCTTGAAGAAGGCAACAACCGTCTCTGGCAGCTCAACAACATGCAACTTGAGAACATCAAGAACACCCTCATCCTGCAAGTCCTCATCGCCTTCTGCAACAGCCAGGAGAAAGCACGCCCCGGCATCAGCCGCCACGAAGCCATCCTTCACAAGTTCATCTCCCTGCTCAAGGACAACTACCAGACGCAACACGAGGTCAGCTTCTACGCCGACAAGCTCTGCCTCTCCATGCGCTATCTCTCATCCGTCGTGCGCGACAGTTCGGGCAAGACCCCTTCCCAGTGGATTGCCAATGCCTTGCTCAACGAGGCCAAACGGCTTCTCTTAGAGACCGACCACACCATCAAGGAGGTTAGCGACGAGCTCCATTTTCCCAACCAGTCTTATTTCGGCAAGTGGTTCAAGGCGAAGACCGGCCACGGCCCCCTCGACTACAAACGTCACTCTGCCGACGAGCAGCGGGAGATTCCCGAATGAATCGTGATGCAGAACTGGGACTTTTTCTCATTACCGTGCGCACGAAAAAATAGTTTCTTTCAGACTACTCATTCCGCTTTTCTTTCTGATTATTGAAAAAACGAACGCGTTCGTTTCGGAAACCGAACGAATTGATTCCGCAAAACGAACGCGTTCGTCAGACGCAAGACTACTTGACAAATTTCTTGCCACCGCGCACATAGATGCCGTGCGGCAACGGTGTATGGGCAGGCATGGCGCGCCCCATGAGGTCGAAGACAGGCAATTGCTCTCCGGCCTCCCATTGTCTTTCTCCGGCATCGTCATCGTCACGGATGCGCGACACGGCCGTCTCGACGGGCGCACCGACACGGGTGAGAGTGAAATGGTCGGCACTCCACCAGCCCGATGAAGGAAGGACGGCATCGAGCCGGAGTTGGAGCGTGTCGCCGCGATAGACGGCAAAGGAAGGAGTCGTCACGTGTTCCCAGCCTTGATGATAGGCACTGGTGGCATCGGTGGAGAGACCATGTCCCGTAAATACGGCGGACTGTCCGTCGGCAGCGGTCTGAGCCGAAAGCGTGAGCGTGGCCACGCTGGAGCCCCTGAGCATGGCACCGAGAACGTATTGGCCAGCAGGCAGGCCCGCGACGGTCTGGGCAAGGGATGAGGTATAAGCACTGCCCTGCCAATAGTTGAAGTAGGTGTTCGTAGCGAGGGAGTCGTAAGCCTCGGCATCGGTCTTCACGCTCACATTGGCGGTTGTCCAGCCATAGGAGGTCTGACGGTTGGCATCGGGATTGACGATGAAGGCAGAGGCATCGAGGGCGGTGCCGACAGACGGCATGAGGGCACAGAGAGCAGCTTCGTTGTCAGCAAGAGCGGCTTCAGTGTCGAGGTCGTCGAGGTCGCAGACGCGCACGAGGCGGAAGTTGTCGGCTCCGGCCCAGCGGGCGGTCATGGCACCGAGGTTGCGGATGCCGACGCGCAGGTTGCCGTCATCGACGATGATGGTGTCGATGGTGGTGAAACGGGCGGCATTCAGCGTGTCGTCAAGGGTGACGGGACGGAAATAGAACTGATTGGAAGTCTGGGCATAGAGACCCACAGCTCCGTTGACAGCGGCTCCGTCCACGCCGTTGGTCGAATTGAACACATTGGCGCGGAGAGCGTAGATTCCGGCAGGCAGTTCGGTGAGGTCTTGATAGTAGTCGAAGTTGATATTGGCGGCGGTGGCATCCCAAACCTCAAAATAGGTGTCACCTGTGGATTTGGTGTAACCATTGGCTGCGTCACGGCTGCAGGTCCATCCGCTCACAGAAGTCTGGGTGTCGGTGACGATGCGGGGGTTGACGAGGTAACCTCCGTCGATGGCGGTGCTGTGGACGGTGTCGCCGGTGAGGGTGACGACGGTGGCGCGGAACAGGTCGGTGTCGAGATCGGGGTTGTCGATGCCGACACCAGCGAGAACAATGGTGTCGGAGTCGAAGGCAGAGCGGTCGGTGGCCTCAGCGATGACGTTCCACGTGCCGCCGTCAGTCTGCCGTTCCACGTAGAGGCGGCCAGTCATGTCGGCGTTGGCGTTGACAACGGTGAAAGTGAAGGTGTCGTCGGTCAGGCTTTGACGGAGAGCAAGCACGGGAGTCTTGACGGAGGGAGCCCACCACGTGGGCACCTTGGTGTAGGCAGCATTGTAGGCGAAGGTGGAGCGGTGGTCGCGGTAAACCTGTCCGGCAGGGGTGATGCTGCCATCGTCATAGAACATGTAGCTCCAGTAGTTGTCGAAGCCATAGATGCAGTAGCGCTCAATCCATCCGCATTCGTCCATGCGCTGGAGAAGCACTTGCAGGTACTTGCGGTAGGTGCCGTATTTGTCGCTGTAGCCGCTCCAGCTCTCGCCCCAGGAGGAACCGATTTCGAGTTCGGAGAGCCAGAGCGGGCACCCTGTGTTGTTCCAGACGGTCTTGCACTGGCTGACGAACCAGTCGGCATAGCTGGCCTCGCTGCGACTGCTGATGTCCCAATAGGCGTGGGTGACGGTGAAATCGCAACGGTTGGACATATTGTCCACGTAGTTGCAGTATTCCGTGAGGAAGCTGAAGTCGGTGGGCTGCGGCGAGCCGATGCGTCCGCCTCCGGCCTTGAAGTCGCTGGTGAGCTGGTAGCATTTCCAGGAGCTGATGGTACCGCCGCAGGAGCATTGTGAGCTGGTATGCTGCTCGCTGTGCTCAGGCTCGTTGATGGAGAACGCGGCCGAAGCCGTCTTGCGGTTCACCTCACTGGCACTCGGCCAGTAGAGATGCTGGCGGCAAGGCACGTATTCCATGTCGGTGGTGGAGCTGTAGCCTGCGCTCCACGACCAGAACCAGGAGGCGCGGAGCGTGGTTCCCTTTCCGGCTCCGCCGGTGGAGGCCCATCCTTTTTTCGAGAGATATTGCCACGGCTTCACCCACACGGAACTGATGCGCCCCGCAAGCGCGGTGGGCAGTGTGACTTCGAGGTCGGCATGGTCGGCCACGAAGACACGCGTGTAGCCTCCCAGGCCCGTGTCGGTGCCCACCGTGGCCATGTAGCCCCGGCGGAGGGTAAAGCTGGTCATTGCGTTGTTGTACTGGCCGAGCGTGGAGTGGTTGCCGGAGGTCAGGGTGAACTCCACGCCCTCGCCACGGCAGAGCATGGCAGAGGACGGCAGAGGGATGACGGCTGCGCCGTTGAGCCAGATGGCCACGCGGCAGTTGGTGCCGTTCACGGCTTTCTGGCCACCGATGGTGACGTACTTCAGATAGGTGCTGATGACGGTGCTTGGCACGATGTTGTCGATGATGAGCCACGTGCGGTCGCTTCCCAGATTGACGGTCGTGGTGCCGGAGAGAGGCGTGGAGTTGGCCGTGACGTGGATGTCCACCGCGTCGGAACGGTCGATGGTCTGGCCGGCAAGGAGGCAGTAGTCCACCTCATCCACGCCCCAGGCGTTGGTGTATGGCCCGGAGACATAAGCCAGACGGGCATCATTCCAAGTGTCGCCGACAGCGGGGATGACGGAGAACTGTGCATGGCTGCCGTAAGGCTTGTCGTAATAGACACTCACATAGGTGCTCCCCTTGTTGGCTCCGTCAACACCGAGATAGTCACCACTCTTCTTGTTCTTCAGATAGACGTAGGTGCCTTCTTCCAGTGCCCAGCAGAAACGGTCATCGGTGGAGCGGGTCGTCTCGAGCAGCACGCTCCAGGTGTTGCTGGTGCTGGCGGCCAGATAGCAGCCCGTGCTCTTCTGCCGCAGCAACACGTAGCCCGACTGGCCAGAGGCTTCGGCCACGAACTTGTAGCTGTCAGCATCGCTGTTGGTGCCGAACGCAGAGAGGGCGGGACCTGAGCCGTCGGCATTGGAACCGAGCAGTTTCTCGTAGATGTTCAGCCAGATGTAGTATTCGGTGTCCGTCTGGAGCTCGGCCGCATGCGACGGCATGCCCGCCATGACCAGCAGGACAGCTCCCAGCAGGAGGGAACAAAGGTTGCGGTGATTCATTGAAGTGTGTGTGTACGGATGAGTTAGGATTTTTCATCGCAAAGGTAAATCTTTTTCTTGAAAAACAAGCATTCAGACTATGAAAAGTTGTTTTTGCGCGCAAATTGCATTAACTTTGCCACAAAAGTATATTTGATGGAAACGCGTAAGATAAACATCATCTTCACCACCGACATCCATGGCAACTACTTTCCATACGACTTCCGGCACGAGCGCTGGGGCAAGGGCTCGCTGCAGCGCGTGCACGCCTTCGTGGCCCAACAGGTGAAGCGGTTCACAGGCTCCACGGTGCTCATCGACGGAGGCGACCTGCTGCAGGGTGAGCCGACTTCCTACTACTTCAACTTTGTGGACACGGGAGAACGGCACAAGGTGGCTGACATGTGCAATTTCATCGGTTACGACGTGGGAGTCATCGGCAACCACGACATCGAGACGGGTCACGAAGTGTTTGACCGCTTCATCCACGACTGCAATTTTCCCATCCTGGGAGCCAACGCGGTCAACGAGGAGACAGGCGAGCCCTACTTCGAGCCGTACACCATGTTGCGCCGCAGCGGCATCAATCTGGCCGTCATCGGATTCATCACGCCCGCCATTCCCCACTGGATTCCCCAGCGCGTGTGGCAGGGCATCCGCTTCGACGACATCAGGGAGAGCGCACGCCGGTGGGTGGCATACGTCAAGGAGCACGAGCAACCGGATTTCATCATCGGGCTCTTCCATTCAGGCATGGACGAGGGCATTGTCACCGAGGACTACAGGGAGAACGCCGTGCGTGAGACCATTTCCAGCGTGGCCGGATTCGACCTCGTGCTCTACGGCCACGACCACACATCCAACATGGAGGAAATCGAAGCTCCCGACGGACGCAACGTGATGTGCGTCAACCCCGGCAGCTATGCCTATTCCGTGGCCGACATCCGCCTCAAGTTCACCGTCAGCACCGATGCCGACGGCAAGGTGGAGAAGGTGCAGAAATGCGATGTCAACGCGCAGCTCTGCTATATCGGCACCATCAACAACAGCCACGCAGCAGAGTTCAAGCGACACTTCAAGCGCGAATTCAACGATGTGAAACGGTATGCCTCGAAGAAAATCGGACGCTTTCTCTCCGGCGTGGACATCACCGACGCCTACTTCGGCTCCTCAGCCTATATCGACTTCATCCAGCAGCTCCAGCTCTTGATCTCGAAGGCGGACATCAGCTTCGCCGCGCCCCTCTTCTTCAACGCCTCCATCCAGCCGGGCGAAGTGAGCATCAGCGACCTGTTCAACCTCTACCGCTTCGAAGACCGTCTCTACACGCTGCGGATGAAAGGCCGCGAAATCAAGGACTATCTCGAAATGAGCTATGCCAACTGGACTGGCCAGATGCGGTCTGCCGACGACCACCTGCTGCTCCTCAGCCCGATGAAGAGCAACCCCGAACGTATGGGCTTCACCAACTTCATCTTCAACTTCGACTCTGCCGCCGGTATCCGCTACGAGGTGGACGTGCGCCGCCCGAGAGGAGAGAAAGTCACCATTCTGAGCATGGCCGACGGCTCGCCTTTCCACCCCGACCGCGAATATACCGTGGCCATGACTGCCTACCGGGCCAACGGCGGAGGCGAACTCCTGACGAAAGGGGCCGGACTGACGAAAGAGGAAATCGAACGGCGCATCGTCAGCTTCACGCCACGCGACATCCGCCACTACATGATGCAGTTCATCAGCGAGCAACACGACGTGAAGCCTACGGCACAGCACCTCTGGCGGTTCGTGCCGGAGGAATGGGTGAAAGCCGCCGAACAGCGCGAGCGCAAACTGCTCTTTGGCTATTCCTCGCCCAAGGACAACAGCCACAAGGACAATTCGCCGGAAAACAACCGCCACGACTCATCCACGTCCCCGAAGCCATGATTACGATATTAGGCCCGACAGCCTCGGGCAAGACATCCTACGCCGCCGCACTCGCCAAAGCACTCGGCCGTGCCGAAATCATCAGCGCAGACAGCCGGCAGGTGTACCGCGGCATGAACCTCGGCACGGGCAAGGACCTGGAAGACTACGTGGTGGACGGCACGCCCATCCCCTATCATCTCATCGACATTGCCGACCCGGGTGAGAAATACAACGTGTTCCTGTTCCAGCGCGACTTTCTCCAAGCCTACCACGACATCGTCAGCCGGGGCCGCACGCCCATCTTGTGCGGCGGAACGGGGCTGTACATAGAAAGCGTGCTGCGCGGCTACCGCATGTCGGAAGTGCCGCAGAATCCCGAGTTGCGTCAACGGCTGGAAGGCAAGTCGTTGGCAGAGCTCACCCGGCTGCTCAGCACCTACATCACCCTCCACAACACGACCGACGTGGACACCGCACAGAGAGCTGTCAGAGCCATCGAGATTGCAGACTACTACAAGCAGCATCCCGCCCCCACCCCCTCAGCAGAAGCTTTGCCCCACTGGCAGGAAAGAAGCCTCCACTCGCTCGTCATCGGCCTGGACATCAGCCGCGACCTGCGACGCCAGCGCATCACGCGCCGCCTGGAAGAACGGCTGGACAACGGCATGCTGGACGAAGTACGCCGGCTGCTCGCCGCCGGAGTCAAGAGCGAGGACCTCATCTACTACGGGCTGGAATACAAATACCTGACCCTCCACGTCCTTGGCCGGCTCTCCTACGCAGAGATGTTCCGGCAGCTCGAAACCGCCATCCATCAGTTTGCCAAACGGCAGATGACGTGGTTCCGGGGCATGGAGCGGCGCGGCGTCACCATTCATTGGATAGACGCGACCTGGCCCACCGAAAAGAAAATCGAAGAAACCCGACGACTATGTGCTACTGGTTCGTTTTTATAGGCAATTGCATCCTGCTCCGCCGACAGGGAGACAGCCACTCGGTTCCGCAGGGCGACGAACCGCCCACGAAGACCGCCACATGGACGACCATGCAGGAACTGCCCGCCATCGACGGAACGCCCTGCCGGGCCTACGCCTTAGACGCACTGCCCGAGGGCGGACTGCCCGACAGCCTCATCACGATGGAGCTGCGCGCCTCCTTCCATGTGCTGCCCCTGCGCATGTATGTCATGGCCGGTAAAGCCGCCGAACTGCTCTACTGGGATGCCGGAACCCGATACTGCGGCCGTTGCGGTGCGCCTATGGCCCGCCACACAGCCATCTCTAAACGCTGCACCAACTGCGGCAAAGAAGTCTGGCCACAGGTAGCCCCTGCCATCATCGTCCGCATCCGCAAGGCCGCAGTCAGAGACGCAGAAGGGCATGAGCTCGAACCGGAACAAATCCTGATGGTGCATGCACGCAATTTCCGCCGGCCCGACTACTACGGACTCGTGGCCGGATTCGTAGAGACGGGCGAGACACTGGAGGAATGTGTCGTGCGCGAAGTCCACGAGGAGACGCAGCTCGACATCACGAACATCCGCTACTTCGGCTCGCAGCCATGGCCCTACCCCTGCGGCATCATGGTCGGCTTCACCGCCGACTATGTGGGCGGAACGCTCCGCCTGCAAGAAGAAGAACTGTCGCGCGGAGGCTGGTTCAGCCGTGACCACATGCCGAACATCCCCGACAAGCTCTCCATCGCCCGCCGTCTCATCGACGACTGGATGGACGCAGAAAAAGACAGACAGCGTTAAAAGCACGTTAAATAGCACCAAAATACGCAAAATCCGACAACTTTCCCAAGCACGAATCCGTCTATATATAATAAAGAATAGGATAAACAAACAGGAGATTGCCGGGGGCTCTATAGTACAGGTTTCAAACTTTGGCATTTCCAGACAACTTAATATCAGATTCAAGGATAAAAATGGTAACTTATTAAAAACACGGACAGAATATGAAAGAGAACAATCAGAATCCCAATCCAGAGGATTGGTACAGTCAGTATTATCAAGAAGTTTACAACTCAACTGGAGACAAGGACTTCGCAGAGAAGGATATGAGAATAGCCAAGAGGGAGAGTTGGGCAAAATCGGGGCTGACTCCAACTCAAATGGCAGACTTGATGCTGATGTAAGAAGAGTAAGTGATGCCCTAGATTCTGAATTGGAAAAAAAAGGTATCACAAGTAAAGTAAAAAAACGGAAAGTCCAACACACATGGAATCGAGAAAAACAGAAGCAAAAAGAAACCGGAGGGGGGCGGCCTTCCTCGCCGGTGTCGCACTGCTCAGCAGCGTGACCGGCTGCAGCACCAGCAGCACCAACGGCTATCTGGGCACGATGGCCGGAGCCGAAATCGGAGGAACCATCGGCGAAGCCATCGGATGGCTCTCCACCAGCCGTCACGACGGTCCGGGCAAGGCGATGGTCGGCAGCATCATCGGCACAGTGGCCGGAGCCGTCATCGGCAATCAAATCGCCACCCGGAGCGAAAAGAATCACGGCACAAGCCGACGGCAGAATCAGAACTCCGATGACTACGCCTACGGCACAGCCACCCAGAGCGAAAAGAATTATGACTATCAGACGAGCGGCGGCTATGACACCTACAGCCCCGCCCCGGCCGACAACCACAGCTACTCCATCGGGCACCATCCCGGCAGCGCCGGACTCACCATCGGCCGCGTCTCCTTCCAGGACGAGAACGGCGACGGGAAATTCTCACGCTACGAGACCATCAACGTCATCTATGAAGTGACCAACAACACGTCATCGGAGGCTTCCGTCTCACTGAGCATCGACAACCCGCACTACGCCAACGCCATCGCCTTCTCACCCGTGCAAACCGCCCGGATTGCCCCCGGCAAGACCATCCGCTACAAGGCCAAGGCCTTCATGAAGAACAACGTGAAAGCCCGCTTCGTGGACATCAACGTCTATGCCGACAGTCCCACCGCCGGTCATGCCTCCTCCGTTCTCAAGGTGAAATGCGAGTAAACCTCAGGGCCGGCGCATGACCTCGCGCAGACGTCCGTAGGCATCGAAGCTACGGCGCGACGCCAACGTGATGGTAATCATCAGCGAGAGCATCGAGGCAACGAACGTGATGACGACAATCATCATCTGATACTTGATGGCAACCGCCGGATTGCTGCCGCCCAGAATCTGTCCGATCATCGTGCCGGGCATGGCCACCAGCCCCATCACGGCCATGTTGGCAATGCAGGGATTGAAAGCCTTGATCATGGCCTCGCGCAAGAGCGGTGCCGTGGCCTCGCCCTGCGTGGCACCGTTGCCGAGGAGATAATAGTACATCTGCCGCTCGCGCCGCAACCCGTCGTAGTAGGTGTTGAGAGCCACGACATTCACGCCGAGCATGTTGCCGAGCAGCAATCCGAAGACCGGGATGAAATAGCGCGCAGTGAACAGCTCCGACGCTCCGATGCCCCGCACCACGCCCCTGCCTGCGAATCCCAACACCAGACCCAGGAAATAGAAGCTGATGAGCAACGAGGTGAACAGGAATGCCACTCCGAGCGGCAGAGCCAGCACGCCCGGCCTGAGCCGCGTGCGCCCGACGGCCGTGCCCGTCGCCACCGCCACCATGATGAGCCCCCAGGCCAGATTCACATACCAGATGTTGTACTCGAACAGGTATTGCAGATACAGTCCCACCAGATAGAGTTGCACAATCATGCGCAACGTGGCGTTCACCGTGCTGCCCACAATCCCCGTGCGGTATTTGTGCAGGAAATAAACCGGGATGAGCATGAGCAGCATCCCGATGCCCAAACCTATGAAACTGATGTCGGTCGTCATTTTCGTTCTTTCAAGATAATCGTGTCGGGCAGAGCGAGGAAAACGGGCGAGTGGCTCACCACGAGCACGGCCATCCCGCGTTCGGCGGCAAGCATGCGGAAATAGTCGAGCACGAGCCGGGCCGTGTCGTTGTCGAGCGCCGACGTGGGTTCGTCCGCCAGGAGCAGCCGCTTGCCCAGCAGACCCGCCACGCTCAGCATGACGCGCTGCCGCTGTCCGCCCGAAATCTGAGACGAACGTTTGCGCAGCAGCTCCGGTTCCAGCCCGAGCCGTCCCCATTCCGCCAGCAGCCTCTCCTCAGAGAACGGTATGCTGCGGTTGGCCTTGAGCGTGAACGGCAGACGCACCATCTCCTCCACGGTCTCGTGGGGAAGAGCCAGCTCCTGCGGCACGTAGGCGATGCGGCGGCGGATTGCTCCAATCGATGTGGCCGACTGCCGGATGCCGTCCACCAGAATCTCTCCCTCAGACGGCACGAATCCCAGCACGGCATTGAGCAGCGACGACTTGCCGCTGCCCGACCCGCCGCCCACGCACACCACCTGTCCCCGCCCCACATGGAGCGAGAGGTCGTGCAGCACCGCGTGCCCATCATATCCGATGGAAAGATGACGAATCTGTAGCATGGACTGTTTTCCTCCTTACCCTTAGTCATCTGCAAAGTTACGCAATTTTTCCGCTTCCAGCAGAAAACCGGCATACATTTTTTGGGGAGAAACCAGCCGGCAGAACCGCATCAAGCCCGCTTTCTCTTAAAATACGTTAAGAAGAACACGATTTCCCTTGCTCTCTCTTGGCTGAAAAATGAAAAGGCCGTACATTTGCAGTGTTCTATTTAAGTAGAACACTAAAACACACGGACGATGAAAGCCTGCCCGGCTCACTTTCCAAGGAGAGGGGCGGCTCCCGACCCGACAAACACCATGTATCACTCATCTTTAAAACACCAGACAACATGAGCAAGAAATTCTATCGGTCCACTACCGACAAATGTATCGGAGGCGTATGCGGCGGCCTCGGCGAATACTTCGACATCGACCCGCTGATTTTCCGCATGCTCTTTCTCATCCTCTTCTGTGGCTTCGGCACGGGCCTTGTCGCCTACATCGTGATATGGCTGCTGGCACCTGAACGTCCTTCATCCTTCTGAAATTTTCCTTATCCGCAGAGCCCGTGGACAGGATTCCGCGCCCTGCAACCAACGAACGAACCAAAAGCCATGTTAGAAATCAACCATGTGACATACGGTTACAACAAGCAGCGGAGGGTGTTCGAGAACTTCAGTCTCAGTCTGAGCGGAGGCGGCATCTATGGTCTGCTCGGCAGGAACGGCACAGGCAAGAGCACACTCCTCTATCTCATCATGGGACTGTTGCGCCCGCAACAAGGAGCCGTGACACTCGACGGTGCCGACACGTGCGGACGTCGCCCCGAGACGTTGCGTGAGATGTTCATCGTGCCCGAGGAATATGACCTGCCCGACATCCGGCTGCGGGAATACGTGAAGGTGATACGGCCGTTCTATCCGCACTTCAGTGACGAACTGCTCCTCCGGTGTTTAGAAGACTTCGGCATGAAGTCCGACTGCCGGCTGGGCGAGCTGTCAATGGGGCAGAAGAAGAAAATCTACATGAGCATGGCGCTGGCTGCCCAGACACGGTTGCTGCTGATGGACGAGCCCACGAACGGCCTCGACATCCCCTCGAAGTCACAGTTCCGCAGAGTAGTGGCCCGCAGCATGCGCGACGACCAGCTCATCCTCATCTCCACGCATCAGGTGCGCGACGTGGAACTGCTGCTTGACCACGTGTGCGTCATCGACGGCAGCCGCCAGCTGCTCAACGCCGGCATGGCGGACATCGCCGCCCACTGGAGCTTCGTGGAGGTAGCCCGCGACTCGCTGCCCGCCGATGCCGTCTATTCGGAACCGAGCTACAACGGCTATCAGGCCATCGTGCCGAACACGGGCGGCGAGGAGACACCCGTGAATCTGGAGCTGCTCTTCAACGCACTGTCGGCCGGCATCCGGCTTTTACCTTAGAAAAAAAAAAACGCTCCGCATCATGGACAAGACAAGATTCCTGCAATATGCGCGGTACGACCTGACCCTCAACCGCACGTTCTACCGCAACATGGCATTCACGACAGCCGTCGTCATCGTGAGCATCGCCCTCCTCGGCTTCCTGCTTCGCTGGATCCTCTGGAAAAACGTCACCTCCGTCACCGGCGGCATCGGCCGGCCCGATGAGAGCCTCAGCGGCGTGGGCGGCACCTGCTTCTTCCTGTATCTGGCCGCCACCTGCTTCCTCTGCCTGTTCGCAGGCTGCCTCAACCATCCGCTGCGCAACAAGCAGAGCCGCATTTCCGTGCTGTCGCTTCCCGCCACCAACGCCGAGAAATTCGTCTGGCATCTGCTGCTCGTGGTGGGCGGCGGACTGTTGCTCTGCTTGGTCTCGCTGCTGCTGGCCGATGCGGTCAACTTCATTTTCTCGTTCATCGTCGGCTTTCCGCCCCACCAAATCCATTCCCTCACGCTCACGACACTGCGCCTGAGCGTGCTCGACATCGACATCAACGGCTCCTTCAGCGCAATGGACGGCCTGCCGTATCCCCCCGATTCGCTCTGGAACCATCTGCTCACACCCGTCGCATGGGTCAGCATGGCACTTGTCGGAGCAGCCTGGAACATCGCCGTCTTCATCTTCGGCAACTCGCTGAAATGGCGCATGAATATTCCGTGGACGATTCTCGCGCTGTGGGTGTTGCAGACCCTTGCCTCCATCCTGCTGGTGGCCGGCGCCGTCGGACTGGCCGCGTTCGCGGACGACTGGCCGTGGGCAGAATCCCACTTCAGCCTGCTGACGTGGTGTGGATATGCCATCTACATGCTCTTCTTCGGCGGCACGGCAGTCTGGATGTTCCGAATGTCGTGGCAGCTCTATCAGAAGGCACAACTCACCAACCGGCTGAACCATTGACACCACCGCCACCCCACGACACGCCCCGAAAGACAGTCAACATGGAATTCCAACAAAGAAAAGCTATCTATCTGCAATTGGCCGACAACCTCTGCCTCGACATCCTGCAGGGAGTTTACAAGCCCGACGGGCGGATTCCGTCCGTTCGCGACTTCGCCATGCAGATGGAGGTGAACTCCAACACAGCCGTGCGCACCTACGAATGGCTGCAGACGAAAGGCATCATCTACACACGCCGGGGACTGGGCTACTTCGTGTCGGCAGAAGCTCCCGGGCTCATCGCCGGCATGCGCAAGGCGGAGTTCATGAACGACCATCTGCCCAACCTCTTCCGCAACATGCGCGCCCTCGGCATCAGCATCGGAGACGTGGTCAAGGAGTGGCAGGACTACATACATCAATAACAACACCGGACAACCTTTTTTTTGACAGACAAACAAAAAAAACACAACATCACTCATGAAAAAGCAAATCCTCACAGCATCCCTCATCATTCTGGCGGCCACGCCGCTACTCGCCTCGTGCAAGCAGTATATGAAACAAGCCGTCAAAGAAGCCATAGAGGAAGCCGATGCCGACACCCCGCGCTATCTGCGCGACTCCGGCAAATGGGGCAAAGTGCAGACGCAGACGCTCCACCCCGGCACCTTCGACGCCATCCGCGCCGACGGAGCCGTGGAAGTCTATTACACACAGAGCGACACCACCCGCGTGGTGGCCCAGGGCAACGAGAAGGTGCTGGCCCTCTACACGTTCCGCACCGACGGCACCACCCTCACCATGCACCGGCGGAAGCACGCCTCCAACGTGCCCTCCATACGCCTGCACGTCAGCGCGCCCACCCTCCGCCACATCCGCATCCTCGGGGCCGGCGACATCCATATAGAGCAGGCCGTCGAGCTGCCCAACGACCTCGACGTTGAGATCAGCGGAGCGGGAGACCTCGAAATCGGACACCTCATCTGCCGCAACCTCAGCGTCAGCCTCAGCGGAGCGGGTGACCTCGATGCCGACAAACTGAAATGCGCCAATGCCCGCGTGACCGTGAGCGGCGCGGGAGACGTCTTCTGCAAGAAAATCCGCTGCACCGGCGATGCCGAACTCACCATCAGCGGCGCGGGCGACATCGATGCCGACGTGCATTGCCGCAACCTCACCGTCAACGTGAGCGGAGCGGGGGATGCCGACATCATGGCCGAATGCGACGTCATCCATGCCTCCGCAGCAGGAACCGGCGAACTGGAGCTCGAGGGCTCCGCCCGCAAACTCTACAAGGAAAAAGGCGGACTCGCCAACATCATCACCCGAAAACTCTCCGTCCAGGACATCGAGATGTAGGACCACCGAAAAGACAGAGAGAAAAAACAGGCCGTGGGGAGTTGGGGAGTTTACGGCAGAGGCCGCTCCCAGAGCCACTTTCTGCGTCGGGACATGTCGGGAATATGTCGGCTTTTGCCGACAATATGCCGTGATAATTGCGCAAAAACGGCACCTTTCCATCGCGGAAAGATGCCGTCCGTCAATAAAAAACGAGAGAACAATAAAAAAAGAAACACCATCACTTCTGTGTTTTTCTTCACAGCAGGGCGGAGTGCGCCATGCCCAGCGCACCCATGCAGCTGGTCGTGCCCAGCGCCGTGGCGAAAGCCGTGAGGATGCTCAGCAGCACCTCCACAATCAGGCGGGTAGTCTTCTTACTCATACGGCCTGCCTCCTTTCTCACGCGGTCTCTTCGAGCGTCACGAGGCTCACGTCCTCCAGAGCGGCCTTGAGCTCCTTGGTCGGGACGAAGAGGATTCTGCGGGCGTACACCGCATCGGCTCCGGCCTCGTCGGCGGTTTCCTTGGACTTGGCGCGGACTGAGAAGCGGAGCGTGCCGAGGTACGGAATCTCCACGCTGTGGCCGTTGAGCACGAAGTTGCGGATCTCACGGCAAACGGCATCCGTCACGAGCGTGATCTGTCCGCGGTCGATGCCCGAGTTGTCGGCGGCACGCTGGATGAACGTGTCCTTGTCAATCTTCGAGTAGGTCACGGAGCGCGTCACGTAGGCGCTCTTGTCCTGCACCTTGATGAGCTGATCATTCTTCTTCAATACGATTTGTGCCATAATGATTTTGGGTTTTAGGGTTGGGGAGAGATGAGGGTGAGCTGTGCCGCGCCCCCGCGCGGGTCTTCGAAGATGGGGGCAAAGATAGGGCACGGAATCCGCTTCTGCAAAAAAAGTGCGCGAAACGCGCCCGCCGCCGGGAAAAAATTCTCCTCCGCGCCGTCCGCCCTCCGCGTCCGCCTGCCACGGGCTGTTCCTCCGCTGTGAAACTGCCCGCGGTGTGCGCTGCCGCGCGGCCCCAATGACTGCGGCTAGCCTTGCTCCCGCAACGGCTTCCGCCGTTCCCGTATTCCCACCGACGTAGAGGCCGCTCTGGGAGCGGCCTCTGCCGTAAATTCCCAAATTTCCAAATTCCCGACGGCCTGTTTTTCTTTTCCTTTTTTTTATTTTGTCGCAAGCGACATTCTTGTCACGGTGCACCGCTCTATTGAGCCGGTTCGCGCTTTCCCCTCCCTGCCCGCACGGGTGCGGGGCCTTTTTTGCATAATTAACACACGGGAAAGCGGCACATTCATTTTTTTTGCCTACCTTTACGCGCTATTTTGGGGGCATCCGCCCTCTTGCCTGTCACGCATCATCAATATCAACCCTATAGAATGAACTACAAATGGAATTACGAGGAACCTACACCGGAACTGCTGGAGGCTGCGGCTGAGCTGTCGGACGCGACGGGGGTGAGCGCGGTGCTGTGCCGGCTGCTCATCCGGCGCGGTGTCACCACGCCCGAAAGCCTGAGGGCTTATTTCCGGCCCCAGTTGCAGTCGCTCCACGACCCTTTCCTGATGAAGGACATGGACCGCGCGGTGGAACGCCTGAACGCGGCGATGGGACGGAAGGAGCGCATCCTGATTTACGGCGACTACGACGTGGACGGATGCACGGCCGTGGCGCTGGTGTACCGCTTCCTGCAACAGTTCTACTCCAACATCGACTACTACATTCCCGACCGCTACGACGAGGGCTATGGAGTGTCGAGGCAGGGTGTGGACTACGCCCGCTCGACGGGCGTGAGGCTCGTCATCATCCTCGACTGCGGCATCAAGGCCGTCGGGGAGATTGCCTACGCCAAGAGCCTGGGCATCGATTTCATCATCTGTGACCACCACGTGCCCGACGAGGAGCTGCCGCCGGCGGTGGCCATCCTGAACGCCAAGCGCAGGGATGCCACCTATCCCTACCACGACCTCTCGGGCTGCGGCGTGGGGTTCAAGCTGATGCAGGCGTTCGCCATCTCCAACGGTATCCCGTTCAGCCAGCTCATCCCCCTGCTCGACCTCGTGGCGGTGAGCATCGCGGCCGACATCGTGCCCATCATGGGCGAGAACCGCGTGCTGGCCTTCCACGGGCTGCGCCAGCTGAGCCAGAACCCCAGCGTGGGGCTGAAGGCGGTGATTGACCTCTGCGGCATGTCGGGGCGCGACATCACGATGGCCGACATCATCTTCAAGATCGGGCCGCGCATCAACGCCTCGGGACGCATGCAGAACGGCAAGGTGAGCGTGGAGCTGCTCGTGGAGCACAACTACGGGCGGGCGCTGGAGCTGGCGCGCCAGATCAACGAATACAACGAGGAGCGCAAGGAGCTGGACAAGCGCATGACGGAGGAGGCGTGCGGGCTGGTGCGCGGAATGCCCGACTTGGAGGAGAGGAGCAGCATCGTGCTCTACAACGAGGAGTGGCACAAGGGGGTCATCGGCATCGTGGCCTCGCGCCTGACGGAGACGTTCTTCCGTCCGGCCGTGGTGCTGACCCGCACGGGCGACATCGTGACGGGGTCGGCACGCAGCGTGAGCGGCTTCGACGTGTACAAGGCCATCCAGAGCTGCCAGGACCTGCTGGAGAACTTCGGCGGCCACACCTACGCGGCCGGGCTGTCGCTCAGCGTGGAGCACGTGGAGGAATTCAGCCGCAGGTTTGAGGAATACGTGAAGGCCCACATCGGCATCAGCCGGACGAGCCCGTCCATCGACATCGACGCCGTCATCAGCTTCAAGGACATCAGCCGCCGGTTCCACTCCGACCTGAAACGGATGCGCCCCTTCGGCCCCGAGAATCCGAAGCCGGTGTTCTGCACGCGCCAGGTGTACGACTACGGCACCAGCAAGGTGGTCGGCCGCGACCAGGAGCACATCAAGCTGGAGCTCGTGGACAGCCAGTCGGCCGGCGTGATGAACGGCATCGCCTTCGGCCAGAGCTCGCAGGCACGGTACATCAAGACCAAACGCTCGTTCGACATCGTCTATACCATTGAGGAGAACAGCCACAAGCGCGGCGAGGTGCAGCTGCTCATCGAGGACATCCGCGCCAACGGATGACTGCCGGAGCGGACGGACGCCGTTTTTTTTTCGTCCGGAAACAAAACGAGGAGGAGGAGTGACACACGTGGAAGCAGGCAAATACCTTTCCATTCTGAAGGAATACTGGGGATATGATTCGTTCCGGGGCATTCAGGAACAGATCATCACCAGCATCGGTGAGGGCCGTGACACGCTGGGACTGATGCCGACAGGCGGCGGAAAGTCCATCTGCTTCCAGGTGCCGACATTGGCGGCGGACGGCCTGTGCCTTGTCATCTCACCCCTCATCTCGCTCATGAAAGACCAGGTGGGGCAGTTGCGCCGGCGCGGCATCAAGGCCGACGCCGTGTATGCCGGCATGTCGCGCGACGACATCGTCCGCGTGCTGGACAACTGCATCCTCGGCGACTACAAGTTCCTCTATGTGTCCCCCGAGCGCATCGGCACCGAGCTGTTCAGGGCCAAGCTGCACTACATGCGCAACCTGCGCATGATCTGCGTGGACGAGGCCCATTGCGTGTCGCAGTGGGGCTACGACTTCCGGCCGTCGTATCTGCAAATCGCCAGGCTGCGGCATCTCATCCCCTATCCCGTGCCCATTCTGGCCCTCACCGCCACCGCCACGCCCAAGGTGGTGGAGGACATTCAGGAACGGCTGGAATTCAGGAGGCGGAACGTGTTCACGATGAGCTTCGAGCGCAAGAACCTCGTCTATGTGGTGCGCCGGGCTCCGAACAAGCAGGACGAGCTGCTCCACATCCTGAAGAGCTACACGGAGGGCAGCGCCATCGTCTATACACGCAGCCGCCGCCTCACGAGCGAGCTGGCGCGGTTTCTCTGCGCCAACGGGGTGACGGCCGAGAACTATCACGCCGGCCTCACCACGGCCGAGCGCGACCTGCGCCAGACCAACTGGACCAAGGGGCGCGACCGCGTGATGGTGGCCACCAATGCCTTCGGCATGGGCATCGACAAAGCCGATGTCCGTCTCGTCGTCCACTACAACATTCCCGACTCGCCCGAAGCCTACTTCCAGGAGGCGGGACGCGCCGGACGCGACGGGCAGACCGCATACGCCGTGCTGCTCTACGACCCGGCAGACAAGGCTGTGGTGCGCCGGCGTGTGGAGGAGACGTACCCACCGGTCGACTACGTGCGGCAGACCTACGAGAACATCTGCTACTACTACCAAATCGGCATCGGTGAAGGCGAAGGACGCACGCATCAGTTCGCCATCGACCAGTTCTGCGGCATATTCCATCAGTTCGCCGTGCAGACCGACAGCGCGCTGCACCTGCTCGCAGGCGCGGGCTACATAGACTACGACACCGACTCCGACCGCCGCTCGCGCGTCCGCTTCATCCTCAACAAGAGCGACCTCTACCGGCTCCACTCCGAAGGCGAGCAGATGGAGAGGCTGATGAACGCCCTGCTCCGCACCTACACCGGCATCTTCGCCGACTTTGTGTATGTGGAGGAAATGATGCTCTCCCATCTCACGGGCATCGACCCTGAGCGCATCTACGATTTGCTGAAGGAACTGGCCGACCGCCGCATCATCGACTTCATTCCCCACAGCAGCCTGCCCACCATCACGCTGCGCACGGGGCGCGTGGACACCGACCGCATCTTCCTGGCTCCCGAAGTCTATGATATCCGGAAGGAAGAATTCCGCCACCGCATCGACGCCATGCTGGACTATGTCACGTCGGACGACAAATGCCGCAGCCGCATGCTGCTCAACTACTTCGGCGAACAGGCCGGGCACGACTGCGGACAGTGTGATGTCTGCCTGAACCGCAAGCGCAGCGGGATGGCTCCGGGCGACTCCGACCACACCCGGGCCGCCATCGCAGAAGTGCTTGCCGACCATGAGTTCCACCCGCTCACCCTGCTCAATTCCCTGCAAATCCGCCGCGAGTGGCTCGACGAGGTTCTGCGCACGATGGTGGCCGAAGAAGAAGTGGACATCCGGAACAGCAACATCCGGCTGAAGTGACACAGCCGGAATCACGAAAGCCAAAACATCAAAACATTCTACATCATGGGATTTTTCAAGACACTCTTCGGAGGCAAGGAAGAAGCCGACGACGGGCAAAAAGCAGAGAAGAAGGAAGAATACAACTTCGAGGTGCTGACCTACGACGGAACGCAGGCGCTCCATATCGGCAAGACCGACTATGCGATTGCCTGCCTGACCCGTGCGCTCGACATCCATGAGGACGAGGACACCCGGCTCAAGCTCGCACAGGCCTTCATCCAGAAAGACCGCCTGGAGGACGCCGCCGCGCAATACCGCAAGCTGGGAGAACTGGCTCCCGACAATCCCGCCTACCCGCTGACCGAGGCGGAAATCTACTTCCAGACGGAACAGTACGACCTGTTGCAGTCGGCATGCACCCGTGCGCTCGCCATCAGCCCCGGCCTCGCCATGCCGCACTACTATCTGGCCAGGATGTATCTGGCACAGCACCGCCCCGAAGAGGCCGCCGGGGAGGCCTCCGTCGCCATCGGCATCAAGGCTGACTACGACGAAGCCTGTTTCGTGAGGGCGCAGGCCTTGGCTGCCGCACAGCGGTATGACGAAGCCACGGCCGAGCTCGACGGCCTGCTCGCCCACGGCTATGCCACCGACGAGGTGCTCATGGAGAGAGCACGCCTCTCGGCACTCCTCAACCGGCCCGACGAGGCCATTGCCTATTATCAGAAGGTCATAGCCCAGAATCCTTTCATTCCCGCCGCCTACGTAGAGCTCCGGGACATCTACGGACAACAGGGGCAAACCGACAAAGCCGGGCAGATTCAGCAAGAAGCCATGGAGCAGTTCGGCACAGACCCTGCCACGGCCGACCTCTCGGCCTCCGACGAGGGAAAATCCATCGAAGAGACCATGCAACGGGCCAACTTCAACCCCTTCATCAATGCCAACCAATAAGTTTTTTTGACAGTTTTTTCGCGAAAAAACAAAAAAAAAGCACATTTCCGTTGGCCGTTTACTAAAAAAGTGATACCTTTGCAGCCGTAAAAACAAGAGAACCGACCGACGATGCAGTCATTTTACGGCACATATTACTTTTTTTACTTTTACTTTCGCACGAAGTAGAGCGGGAAGGTGTATGTGTGACGACCAAGAAGTGACAACATCAGTATCAGGACCATCGAATATACAATCCCGCTCATGAATGTGAGCGGGATTTTTCGTTTTCACCACCGCGGCCGGCACGGGCAAAGACGAGGCCCGGACCAACCGGCACGCACCGAACCTTGAAAAAAAGAGATATGAGAAAAGTAGCCATACAAGGAGTCATCGGCAGCTACCACGACATCGCGGCCCACAAGTTCTTCGACGGAGAAGAGCTCCAGATGGTGTGCTGCGACACCTTCGAGGACGTGTTCGACCAACTCAAGAAAGACCCGGGCATCGTGGCTCTGCTGGCCATCGAGAACACCATCGCCGGCAGCCTGCTCCACAACTACGAACTGCTGCGCGAGCACGGCATGCAAATCGTCGGAGAACACAAGCTCCGCATCTCCCACAGCATCATGTGTCTGCCCGGCGAAGACTGGAGCGACCTGACCGAGGTCAACTCACATCCAGTGGCACTGATGCAGTGCCGCGAGTTCCTCAAGACGCATCCCGAGCTCAAAATCGTGGAAACGGAAGACACGGCCGGCTCCGCCAAGGACATCAGCGAGCAACAACTCCACGGCCACGCGGCCATCTGTTCCAAATTCGCAGCCCCGATTTACGGAATGAAAATCCTCCAGGAAGGCATCGAAACCAACAAGCACAACTTCACCCGATTCCTCGTCATTTGCGACCCGTGGCTTGCCGAGAGCCTCTGCAATCCGCACAAGTCGAACAAAGCCAGCATCGTCTTCTCACTTCCCCACAGCGAAGGAAGTCTCTCACAGGTGCTCTCCATCTTTTCCTTCTACAAAATCAACCTGACCAAAATCCAGTCGCTCCCCATCATCGGGCGCGAGTGGGAATATATGTTCTACGTCGATGTCACCTACGACGACTACATCCGCTACCGCCAGTCCATCGACGCCGTCCGTCCCCTCACCCGGCAACTGCAGATTCTCGGAGAATACCTCGACGGAAAGTCAACGATATAAGAACCATTCATTCCATACACCAACCTTTCATCAACGCAACGCAACATGAACATCCAACCCGCCGACCGCATCGCATCGGTCTCAGAATACTACTTCAGCCGCAAGGGCAAGGAAATCGCGCGGCTCAACGCCGAAGGCAAGGACATCATCAGTCTGGCCATCGGCAGCCCCGACATGCCGCCGTCTGCCCGCACCATCGAACGCCTCTGCGAGGTGGCGCATCAAGACAACGCCCACGGCTATCAGCCCACCGTCGGCATCCCCGAGCTGCGCGAGGCCATGGCCGGATTCTACCGCCGCTGGTACGGCGTCAGCCTTGACCCGCAAACAGAAATCCAGCCGCTCATCGGCTCCAAGGAAGGCATCCTCCACGTCACACTGGCCCTCTGCAACCCCGGCGACCGCGTACTGGTGCCCAATCCGGGCTATCCCACCTACACATCGCTCAACCGCATCCTCGGCACCGGAATCGTCAACTACGACCTCCTGGAAGAAAACGGATGGCAACCCGACTTCGACCAACTGGAGGCAATGGACCTGAGCGGCGTGAAAATCATGTGGACCAACTATCCGCACATGCCGACCGGCGGACGGGCCACGCCCGAACTCTACCGGCGCATCGTGGACTTCGCACGCCGTCACAACATCGTGGTGGTGAACGACAACCCCTACAGTTTCATCCTCAACGAGGGCGAGCACCTCAGCATTCTCCAAGTGCCCGGAGCCAAGGAATGCTGCATCGAGTTCAATTCCATGTCGAAAAGCCACAACATGCCCGGCTGGCGCGTGGGCATGATTGCCACCAACGCCACCTTCATCCAATGGATCCTGCGCATCAAGAGCAACATCGACTCGGGCACATTCCGCGCCATGCAGCTCGCTGCCGTCGAAGCCTACAACAACAGCGACGAATGGCACCGGCAGGCCAATGTGCTGACCTACAAGCCACGCCGCCGGCTCGCCGAGCAAATCATGACGCGCCTCGGATGCCGCTTCGACCCGCAACAGACGGGCATGTTCCTCTGGGGACGCATCCCAGACAGCTATGCCAACGTGGAAGACCTCACCGAAAAAGTGCTTCATGAGGCCCGCGTGTTCATCACCCCGGGATTCATCTTCGGCACCAACGGCGAGCGGTACATCCGCATCTCGCTCTGCGCCAAAGACTCTCTCATGCAGGAAGCCCTACGGCGCATCGAGGCCGTTTTCCCCGCATAAGACCATTTTCCATCCGAAAAAAAGAACAAAACCATATCCCGCTCTTCTTCAGATTATTCACCGAAAAAAACATCATATCATGGTACTTCAATTAGAACCCCTCAACCTGCCCGGCGTGGAAGCCAAGCGCCCCCTCATCATCGCCGGCCCATGCAGCGCAGAGACCGAAGAACAAGTCATCGACACCGCCCGCCAGCTGGCCGACACAGGCATCAAGATTTTCCGTGCCGGAGTCTGGAAGCCACGCACCAAACCGGGAGGCTTCGAAGGCAACGGAGAGAAAGCCCTGCCGTGGCTGCAACGCGTGAAGGAGGAAACCGGCATGCTCATCGCCACCGAGGTGGCCATGCCACGCCACGTGGAACTGGCGCTCGAATACGGCATCGACGTGCTCTGGGTGGGTGCCCGCACTTCAGCCAATCCTTTCGCCGTGCAGGAAATCGCCGACTCCCTTCGCGGCACCGACATTCCCGTGCTGGTCAAGAATCCCGTCAACCCCGACCTCGAACTCTGGATTGGTGCGCTGGAACGCCTCAACGGAGCCGGCATCAAACGCCTCGGAGCCATCCACCGCGGCTTCTCCAGCTACGACAAAAAAATCTACCGCAACCTGCCGATGTGGCAGATTCCCATTGAGCTCCGCCGCCGCATCCCCCAGCTGCCCATCATCTGCGACCCGAGCCACATCGGCGGACGGCGCGACCTCATCGCCCCGCTCTGCCAGCAGGCAATGGACCTCGGCATGGACGGTCTCATCATCGAAAGCCACTGCAATCCCGACGCAGCCTGGAGCGATGCCAAGCAGCAGGTGTCGCCCGACATTCTGGAATACATCCTCAACCTGCTCGTCATCCGCGACGAGACAGTCACCACGGAGAACATCACGCAGCTGCGCCGCCAAATCGACGAAATCGACAACAGCCTCATTGAACTGCTGGCCAAGCGCATGCGCGTCAGCCGCGAAATCGGACAATATAAAAAGGAACACGGCATGACCGTGCTCCAGACGGCACGCTACACCGAAATCCTCGACAAACGCGGTGCACAAGGAAGCCTCTGCGGCATCGACCCGAGTTGCAGCCGCCAGATTTTCGAAGCCATCCACGCCGAGAGCGTGCGCCAGCAACTCGAAATCCTGAACCGCGCCGACTGACCTCCGCACGCCGATGCTACGCGATTTCCTCTACTTCCACCGCGCCGACCGCCGCGCCATCATCCTGCTGGCTCTGCTGGCCGTTTTCTGCTGTGGCGTGCTGCTCGTCCGGCACGCGCGGCACGAACCGGTCCCGACGGCAGGCATGTCCCCACAGGGAACAGCCGATTCGAGCCGGACACAAGGGCACAATCCGGCCGGCTCCCGCCCTTCCGGATATACCGGCAGCACATCCGGCACACGGATTGCGCTCCGCCCTTTCGACCCCAACACGGTCGATTCGGCCACATTGGCCGGCTTCGGCATCCGCCCGTGGAAAGTAAGAAATCTCATCCATTACCGCCGTGCCGGCAAGCAGTTCCGCTCAGCCGACGACCTGCTCGACACCTACGGATGGAACGAGTCCGACGTGGCACCCCTGCGGCCATTCATCCACATCGGCGAGACCTACCGACAGCCCGCCCGCTCCGCCGGCCGGGCGTATGCCGACCGCCAGCCGGTCCGCAGCGACTCCATGCCGCCATCACGCGGCAGCAACAAATTCCGCGAACTCACACTCGTCGACCCGAACACCGCCGATACGGCGTTGCTGCAACGCATCCCGGGCATCGGCCACTACTTCGCCCTCAGCATCGTGCGCCTGCGGGAACGCTTCGGCGGACTGACCGACATCGGACAGTTGCTCGAAATCAACCACTTTCCCGAAGAAACGCTGGAGTGGTTCCGTATCGAACACCCACAACTACGCACCATCCGTCTCGCCACCGCCGACTTCGGCACCCTGGCCCGCCATCCCTACATCGGCTACCAGCACGCACGGGCCATCGCCAACTACCAACGGCTCTACGGCCCCATCACGTCCTTAGACGCCCTGCGGGGCACACATATCCTGAGCGACGACGACATCGAACGACTCGCTCCATATCTCGAATTCCCCTGACACACAAAATCCACACCGACGATGCAAAACATGAAAATCCTCATCATGGGAGCAGGCAAGATGGGCTCCTTCTTCAGCGACCTGCTGAGCTTCGACCACGAAGTGGCCGTCTATGAAATCGACCCCAAGCGGCTCCGCTTCCTCTACAACGCCCAGCGGTTCACCACGATGGAGGAAATCCAAGAATTCCGCCCCGACCTCGTCATCAACGCCGTGAGCCTGAAATACACGCTCGACGTGTTCCGCCAGGTCATGCCCTATCTGCCCGAATACTGCATTCTGAGCGACATCTCCTCCGTAAAGACCGGCTTCAAGGAATTCTACGAGCAGAGCGGCTTCCACTATGTCAGCACCCACCCCATGTTCGGCCCCACCTTCGCCAACCTCGACCAGCTCTCCAACGAGAACGCCATCATCATCAACGAAGGCGACTTCATGGGACGCTGCTTCTTCAAGGAGCTCTACAGCAAGCTCGGACTGCACATCTGCGAATACACCTTCGACGAGCACGACCGCACCGTGGCCTACTCGCTCTCCATCCCGTTCATCTCCACCTTCGCCTTCGCCGCCGTCATGAAACATCAGGACGCGCCCGGCACCACCTTCAAGCGCCACATGCAGATTGCCAAGGGCGTGCTGAGCGAAGACGACACACTGCTGCGCGAAATTCTCTTCAATCCCTACACCAAAGGGCAGGTGGAACAAATCCGGCGGGAGATGAAAGAGCTCATCGAAATCATCGACACGAAAGATGAAGACCGCATGCAGCGCTATCTGACCAAAATCCGCGCCAACATCAAATAGCCCGCGCTCCCCGTCACGAAATCGCACCCCAATTGACCGTCGTCTTCCGCAGCTCCTGCAACCTGCGCCACAACACGGCATTGGCCGGCATCGTCTCGTCAGGGTCGTGGTCAATGACCTCCTGCGCCATGTCGCGCGCCATCTGCAAGAGAATGCCGTCTTTGGCCAGATTGGCGATGCGGAGATCGAAAGCCATGCCGCTCTGCTGCGTGCCTTCAAGGTCGCCCGGGCCGCGGAGCTTCAAGTCCTGCTCCGCAATCTCAAAACCGTCATTCGTGTCCACCATCACCTGAATGCGCTTGCGCGTGGTCTCGCTGAGTTGATACTTCGTCACCAGGATGCAGAAGCTCTGGTCGGCACCACGCCCCACGCGCCCGCGCAACTGATGGAGCTGGCTGAGACCGAAGCGCTCGGCATTCTCGATGACCATCACCGAAGCGTTGGGAACATTCACCCCCACCTCTATCACCGTAGTCGCCACCATAATCTGCGTCTCGCCCCGCGCGAAACGCCGCATTTCCTCCTCCTTCACAGCCGGTTTCAGCTGTCCGTGCACCATCGACACCTTGCATTCAGGAAAATCCTTCTTCACCTGCTCGAAACCTTCCTCCAGATTCTTGATGTCCATCTTCTCGCTCTCGCGAATGAGCGGATAGACCATATAGACCTGCCTCCCGAGCGCAATCTGGCGGCGGATGCGCTCGTTGAGCGACTTGCGGTGGGCATCGAACAGATGGAGCGTGACCACCGGTTTCCGCCCCGGCGGCATCTCGTCGATGACGCTCACGTCCAGATCGCCGTAGAGTGTCATGGCCAGCGTGCGGGGGATGGGCGTAGCCGTCATCACCAACACGTGAGGCAACTCCACGTTTTTCTGCCACAACTTGGCCCGCTGCGCCACGCCGAACCGGTGCTGCTCGTCAATGACCACGAGCCCCAGCCGCGCAAACTGCACGTTGTCCTCAATCACGGCATGCGTCCCCACCAGAATGTTCACCTCGCCCGTCAGCAGCCCGTTCAGCACACGCTCACGCCGCTTCCCCTTCACCGTGCCCGTCAGCAGCTCCACCTTCACGGGCAGGTCGCCGAGCATGTCGGTGAGCGTTTTCAGATGCTGCTCCGCCAGAATCTCCGTCGGAGCCATCAGACACACCTGGCAGCCGTTGTCCACGCTGATCAAGGCACACATCAGCGCCACGAGCGTCTTGCCACAGCCCACGTCGCCCTGCAACAGACGGTTCATCTGCCGCCCGCTGCCCATGTCAGCCCTGATTTCCTTGATGACGCGCTTCTGCGCCCCTGTGAGCGGAAAGGGAAGCCGCTCGAAATAGAAACGGTTGAACAGCTCGCCCACGCGGGGGAACACGATGCCCCGGAACTTGCGTGCACGGTCGTGCATATAACGCACGATGTTGAGCTGCACATAGAACAGCTCCTCGAATTTAAGCCTCGTCTGCGCCCGCCGCAGCATGTCGGCCGACTCGGGATAATGAATATTGCGCAGGGCGGCATCGCGCGGAAGCAGATGGAACCGCTCCACGATGTAGGCAGGCAGCGTCTCCGGCAGCGGCTCATCAAGCATCCGCAACAGCGTGGCCGTCAGCTTCGCCATCAGCTGCGACGTGAGGTACCCCTTCTTCATCCGCTCCGACGTGTTGTAGGCCGGCCGCAAGGCTCCGCCCCCGACGGCTCTTCCCGTGCCTCCCCCCGTTCCTCCTTCAGGAGAGGACTGTGGAAAATCTTCCTGAGGCTTCTCCAACTCCGGATGGGCAATGTTGTAGCGGCCATGCCAGGGCTGCGGTTTTCCGAACACGACATACGTGCGGTGGCAGTCATAGGTGGACGTGATATATTTGTGACCGGCGAACCAGACCAAATCGACCACGCCCGTGCCGTCGGAGAAATGGGCGATGAGACGCTGCTTGCGCCCCACCCCGTCCGTCTCGAACGACAGAATCTGTCCCTTCAGCTGCACGTAGGGCATCGTTCCGTTGATTTCGCTCACGCGGTAGAAACGGCTGCGATCCACATATTTATAAGGATAGTAGCCCAACAAGTCACCCACTGTCTTGATGCCGAGCTCCTTGTCGAGCAGTGCGGCGCGGTGAGGCCCCACCCCTTGCAGATATTTCACGTCCTGATCCAGTCGAAGCATATCGTTTCCGTTTCTGCAAAGTTAAGCATCTTCCTCCGGCCTTTCAAATTTTCGTTCCACTTTTTCGCGCCTCCTGCCCGTCAGAACCTGCGCGCCCTCATTTCCGGCCACCGCAGGGAAAAGTTCCGGAATCCGGCTTATAAATTCCCCTTTTAGTCTGAGTTTTTCCAAAACGAACGCGTTCGTTTTGCAGATTGAACGTGTTCGTTCCGCCGAACGAACGCGTTCGATAGAAATGGAATCCGCGCAGCCCACGGATTTTCTCTGCGCAGGGAGTGTGTGCGATTGCCCGCGTCCGGAACTTTTCGCCGCCCCTGTCCCGGGGAGTGGAAACCTCGGAGGAGGAGGTCAGGGGAAAACTGGTGGAGATTTTTCGTGAAAGGGTGGAAAAACAGGGTAAAAAGTAGAAAATTGTAATATTTCCTGTATAAAACCAAAGTTTTTGAAACATTTTTTGAAAGATTCATTGAAAAGTGCTACCTTTGCCGCATAAAGAAAGAGAGCCGTCTCGGCGGGCACGGCCAGAATAGCCATAACACAGACACGAAGCACCGTTATTTTTTTTCAACAATCATAGTATTAAAAATAGTAAGTATGGACGCAAAAAAAGTTTTGGAAAACATCCAACGTCGTTTCCCAAACGAGCCTGAATACCATCAGGCAGTCTCACAAGTTCTCGGCACCATCGAGGATGAGTACAACAAACATCCAGAGTTCGACAAGGCCAACCTCATCGAGCGTCTCTGCATTCCGGACCGCATCTACCAGTTCCGCGTGACATGGACGGACGACAAAGGCAACGTCCAGACCAACATGGGCTACCGCATCCAGCACAACAATGCCATCGGCCCCTACAAGG
>CAYPZK010000020.1:32183-55180 GCA_964415385.1 uncultured Bacteroidaceae bacterium | reverse complement strand
CCCGCCGCACGCTCCGCATCGCCCGCCAGAACGTAGCCTTCGCCATCGGCATCAAGGCGCTCGTGCTCATCCTCGTCGCCCTCGGCATGGCCTCCATGTGGATGGCTGTCTTCGCCGATGTGGGTGTCATGGTGCTGGCCGTGCTCAACGCCATGCGCACGCTCCGTCTGAACTGACACCGCACAGAGAGACCAACACAAGAGAGAGCGACAAAGGGGGGCCGCGCATCACTGCGCAGCCCCCCTTTCTTATCAACTTTAACTAATAAATAATGATGTAAATCATGCGGGCGACCCCGCACGATGGGGAGAGGCATCCTCACCAGAGGTTGCCGTAGTCGTCCACCTTGTTGTCCTGCTCGGCCAGCGCGGCTGCGATGTCTTCCTCGTCGTCCGCGAACTGGTCGCGGCCTTTCACCAGAACCGAACTGCCTGAATCGGCAGGAGTACCCGATTCGGTGGAAAGGGCAATCACGGTTTCCGTTTCGATTTCTTTCACTCCCATGAGAGGAGAGATATATGCTTTCTTCTTCATGTTTTCTGAAATGTTTTTGAACGTTTACATTCGGTTGATTTTTATTTCACGATGACCTTGCGGGTCTTGCCGTTGGTGAACCTCACGACGTTGATGCCCTTCTGCAGGCGGCTCTGCTTCGTGCCGTTCACACTGTAGATGCCTTCCACCTCGCCGGAGAGCAGTCCGTTCACCGTGCTGATGGCCGTGGCAGAATCGTCGGCATTGCCGAAGTGGTATGCCTTGACAGAACCACCGTCTGGTACCGTGAGGTAAGCGCGGTTGGCCGGAACGGTAATCGGATCTGCGCTGCTCACAACGTAGAATGCCACTACGTCGTTCTGGTTCTGGAGCACGTAGCTGCCCTCCGGAGCAGAAGTCGCGGTATAGACACCCGTGAGGAGACCGCCGGCGTAGCTGGCGTCCGTATAGGCTGCGCCCAGGCCGGAGAGGGTCTCATCAGCATCAGCCGCTGCATAAACGATGTATGGCGTGTTGGCCTTGATAGTTTCTGCAGTCGTCAGGTCCAGAGTCGTGCCGTCCACACTGCTCGTGCTGTAGGTCGTGACTCCCGACGGAACTTCTACGTCGAACGGAACGATAAGCGTGCCGTACTGGTTGGCAGAACTGATGGAGAGACTCACTTCGTTCTTTGCGGCCTCTTGGATGCCGAAGCTGGTGTAGTTGTTGACCGTGTAGAACCCTTGGTCGCTGGCACCGTTGGCACCGATATTCATGCTGGCTGCAATGTTGTAGAGATTCCAGACACCGTTGGTCGTGGTTGCGACCACCTGAATGGTAACAGCCTTGCTGGCATCAGTGGTTGGACGAATCTGGTTGTTGTTGCTGCCAAGACCCGTTGATTTACCTGTGCCCACATACACGGTGTTGCCGTCAGCGCGGGTGTAGCTCAACGTATAGCCATTCGTTACGTCAGAGACAGGCGTGAACGTCACGTTCTGCGGATAGATGGAGCCAGGCTTCTCGGTGTAACCAATCGAGGTGGTGTTGGCCGTCAAGTCTGCACTCAAAGCCGACTTGAAGGTAACAGCATTACCTTTGTAATTGTAGTTGTCCGAGTTGTTGATGATGTTGTAGGTCGTGCCTTCGGTCGGGGCATTCAGCTCTGCGTCGTTGTAAGTCGTAATGGCGGTGTTCAACGTTTCAGCGGCAGATGCGGCGGTCTCGGCTGTGGTCGTGCCGCTGCTCTGTACACCAGAGGCGGTGCTGGTGGCTGTTTCCAATGTGGTTTTGGCCGATTCAGGAATCTGGAAGGCACCTGTGCCTACGTTGGCGGCAGTCGTTGTGATTGTCGTAGCACTTGTGATGGCCCTGGCCAAAGCATCATAGGAGGTGGCGGCGGCAGTGAAAGCTGACGTGGCAGTCGTCAAGGTCGTCGTCGCAGCATCAATCACATCTGCATCCGTCTTGTCCAAACTGTCATCTGCATCGATGGCTGCTTGCAGGGTGGTCTTTTCCGTGCCGGTCACATTCGTGTAGGTATCGCTATTGATGGCCGTCTTGGCATCGTTCAGTGCGATGTTGTAGGCAATGAGTGAAATGTTGGCTTCCTCATCGGTCTGGATGGTCGGGTTGCAGAAGCTCACCCACATGTGGCTGGTGGTGGCCGTCGCGGTCACTGCGATATTCACGGTAGCATCTGCACTCAGCGTGAACTTCACATAACGCCATTCCCAACCGCGACCTGCGTTGCTGTTGGCATAGGTGCTTTCACTGCTGTAGTCTGTCTCACCACTGGTATTGATGCCCAGACCTGTGTCACCCTCAGGGAAGTCGCTGACACTGCCAATTTCGTTTTCATCAGCATCAGTCACCACGAGGCTCATTGTCACACCATCACCGACAGCCTTGCGACCGGCGACTTTGAACACGTAGTTTCCGGCAGGCAGGGTGAGGTCTTGGTCATATGTGATTGTCCAGCTGCTGGCACTCCAGTTGGCCGTGGACTGCTCCAAATACGTGGATGTACTCGTTCCGTCCCAGTGTTGACCTGTCATAGTGCCGGTTCCTGAGGATGCCGTCCACGTTCCGAGGTTCACACTGTATTCATAAGTGTTCGTCACATAATTATATTCTGCCACTTTCACACTTTGCGTATTCGTCAGCGCGGTAGCGGAGGTGGTAGTGGAGGTGGCGGCATATCCGTCGGCTGTCGTTTCGTCAACGCCCAATGCCTTGGCCTTGGCAATTTCGGTCACAAGGTCATCATAGTTGTCAACGGCGGATTTGAAAGCGTCGATGGCAGCTTGTACGGCATCAATGACGGACTGATAGGCCGATACCGTTTCCTCATCAGCGGTCGCTGTCGACTGGGTGGTCAACTCAGTTCTTTCCGTTCCGACCACATTGGTGTAAGTACTATTGCTCAGCAATGCAGTTGCTTCAGCTTGTATGGTTGTCAGTTCCGCCTTAACGGTTTCAAGAGGGTCGCCGTAGGCAGTAAGAGTTACACCATCAATAAACAATTTCTGTCCATTTGTGGAAGTCGGGGTCGTGAGAGTTAATGTAATGGTTACTGCATCATCCGTTGATTCTACATCAAATGTCTGTTCATAAACAGCCCACGATGTTGTGACCGTGTTGGAATAGTCTTCATCACCAATCGTGTATTTAATGGTTGCTGTAGCGTCACTGTTTCCTGCAAGCTTCAAACGGGCAGGTATGGAAACCTTATAGCGTCCTTTAGCTAAACCGTTAAGTGTTTGAGAGGCAGATAGTGTTGCCGTACCCCATGCATGACGGAGATAAAGAGAGTTTCCTGTAGTTTTATTATTATAAGCAAAGTTTTCTTCACCATCATATTTTGTATTGTTGGCTACAATGCTCAAGTAGTTGTAGATACCACTTCCACTATTAGTAATTGTCCAACCCATTGGAGCCAGATTGACGGCGTTGGTGTTACTATTCGTCAAGGCCACACCATGTGAGAAATCCCCATTGTTTACATAGACGGAGGTGACATCCAAAGGAGTGTCTGAAGACCCCATCGCTCCAGCATAAGTCTTGATTGCCTTTTTCAGTGCGGCAATGCTGCTACCCGTTGCCGTGGCTGAATTATAGACTTCTTGCAAGGCTGTCTTTTCTTCTGAGTCCTCTGCTGCATCCAGAATTACATCAGCCTCTTCTTTCACAGCTGCTAATGCTGTAGAAAGCACGCTGGCATCTGTGACATCGCTCACTTGAAAAGAGCTGGCTTTCCAAACAAACCAGTAGCCATTGGTACAATAAGTGAGCGCACCTGTAGATCGTGCACCTACTCGAACTGTCGCATTGTCGTCGGTGACAATGAAATATGGTATTGTGTCCAAATAGTTGGTGGATGTTTCCATAGCAGTGGTTAAGCCACTTAATGATTCAGTCGCAGAGTAATCACCGAAATTGGCCAAGTCTGCCTCATAGTAACTGCCATCGGCAGTCATGGCATAAACTACGCAGTTAGTCGCTGTTCCAGATGCCAAACTGGCACGATACATAGCTTGCAGCGACATGGTGTATACACCTGCAGGCAGAGCTGTTGTCTCTTCTGACAAATCAAAAGCTTGCGAAGCATTGTTGCACCATGATTCTCTTACATCATCGGAAGTTGGCGCACCAGCTACACGATACGTGTAGTTCAATCCGTCTCCATTAGAGATGTACGTTGTTTGCGCCCTCAAGCCCAACGCACCGGCGACAAAGAGTGCCGCCAAGAGTAGTTTTCGTTTCATTTGCTCGTTAGTTAATGTGAATAATAAAATAAGGAGAAGTTGCATGTTCTCTGTAGGTCGTTATGCGACATGGAGGGGAACGGTTGCGGATTGTTTCCACCCCGTGTCTCGGGCGCAAATATACAAAAAAGTTCTCTCCGCACCCCCCCCGAGCAATAAATGTGATTGGCGACGGCAAAATTTAACGTTTCGTAACAGAACATTGCACAAAACGGCGGCGGAGTGTGCCGTTTCCGGCAAGGCCCATCCATCCTCCAAGCGTATGGGAAGAGGAGAAAACTGAAGCGGTATGTGCGGAATTTCGGGCCGGTCGTTTTGTTTTTCGCGCTGAAAAGCATACTTTTGCAGAAGATTCCGGACGTTCCGGCTCACGGATTCTCTTCAATCATTCTCATCACCAATTCTGTATTCTGCACTATGAAACGGAAATCTATGATTCTCCTGTGGATGCTGGTCACGGTTTGGCCGGCGGCACAGGCCGCACCGGTGGACAGCATCATGGGCTATCTGCAACATGCCATGCTCTTCAGCAAGGTGACGCCGCAGGAGAAAGTTTACCTGCACTTCGACAACACGGGCTACTTCAAGGGGGAGCACATCTGGTTCAAGGCATACGTGACGCGTGCGGCGGCCACGCAGGAGGGGGACTACCTCTACGTGCCGACGGACATCAGCCGCGTGCTCTACGTGGAGCTGGTGAATCCGGCCGGCGACATCATCCAGTCGCGCAAGCTGCCCATCGCGGACGGAGAGGCGCACGGCGACATCCTGCTCGACAGCATCATCGGCACGGGATTCTACGAGGTGCGGGCCTTCACGCGCTACATGATGAACTTCGGCGACGGAGGCGTGTTCTCGCGTGTATTCCCGATCTTCCGTGCGCCGGAGCGCGAGGGCGACTACACGCATCCTGTCATTGACCCGGCGCGGTCGCATTCGCGCACGCCCCGTCGGGGAAAGGTCACGGCTGCGAACGGGACAGTCCAGACTTCCGACGGACAGGAGGACGACACGGCGGTGACGGGCAAACGGGGCGTTTCCGTCCACTTCTATCCCGAGGGTGGTGACTTGGTGGAGGGGCTGACGAGCCGCGTGGCCTTCACCGTGAACGACAGCGAGCGGGGAGAGCTGGACCGGGGAGTGACGGAATACACGCCCACGGCGGCCGCGCAGCCGTTCAGCTATCAGGACGGCGAGGGGAAGGTGCGGCAGGCGGACTTTCCGGCGGCCAAGGCCGAGGGCTGCGTGATGCGTCTCGATGCGACGGACGACGAGAGCGTGCGGGTGACGGTGAGCAGCTCCGCGGCCCTGCAGGGCCGGCTGCTGGCCTACGTGCTGATGCACAACGGGGGCATCTGCGAGTGCGACACGTTCACCGCCACGGCACACTACGGGAAGGAGTTTCCGAAGTACAGCCTGCCCGCGGGCGTGAACCAGCTGACCGTGTTCGACAGCCACGGGCAGATTCAGTGTGAGCGGCTGTTCTTCATCTACCCCGTTGACAACGCGTCGGACAGCATCGTGGTGAAGGCGGAGACGGGAGAGCTGCGGAGCTGCGGCAACGTGAAGGTGCGGCTCCGGACGCGGGCCGGTGCCGCGCTCTCGTTCTCCGCGATGGATGCCGGCACGCTCACGGGGGGCAAGCAGGGGAACATCCACACGTGGATGCTGCTCTCCAGCGACCTGAAAGGCTACATCGACAACCCGGAATACTACTTCGAGGCTGACGACCGCGCCCACCGCGAGGCGGCCGACCTGCTGATGATGGTGCAGGGATGGCGACGCTACGACTGGCGGCTCATCGAAGGGGCGGAGCAGTTCCCGCAGCCAATCCAGCCGGTGGAGGACAAGCTCTACGTGTTCGGCCAGCTGAAGCCGTCGCTGAGCAAATGGAAGAAGAAGAATCCCGTGGGCGATGTGGACCTGACGGCGTTTCTCTACAACGGCCACGGGCAGAGCCTGACGGGCAGCACCCGCACGGACTCGCTGGGCAACTACGCGTTTCAGCTGCCCGACGTCAACGATGAATGGAACATGCAGATCCAGACGAAAATCAACGACAAGCTGAAGAGCTACACCGTGTGCATCAACCGGCACTTCTCGCCCGTGAGCCGCGAGTACAGTCCCGAGGAGCAGCAGCTCATCGACGTGCCCGAGGCCAACCTCTTCAAGCGGCCGGCGGAGCTGAAGGGACAGGACGCGAAAGAACAGGACCCGCGCTTCACTTATCAGGTGGGGAAGAACCGGTTCGTGACCCGCACGGTGAAGATCAAGCGCAAGCGCAACTACTGGACGGACTACTCGGGGGGATGGTACAACGAGCAGGGGGCACGCCGCAAGGCGGACCTCTTCTACGACTGCGACGCGGCCAGCGACATGGTGGCCGACATGGGCGAGGTGCAGCCGACGGTATATGCCTGGCTGGAACAGCACAACAGCCTCTTCACGGGGGGCAACCTCGTGATGGATTGCGTGGACCAGTTCATCAGCGCCGACACGCAGGACGACAGCTATGTGGGCGATGGCGACACGCTGCCCGGGGCGTTCAACATGCACACCGACGGCCCGCGCTACGACGGACGCACGACCGTGTGGATTCTGAACAACAAATATGCGGGGGTGACGGGCCTCAACTGCGGCCAGAAGCTCGGTTCGTCGGACAGCATGGAAATCCTGCGCGTGGCGGGGCAAAGCCATATCGAGCGGGCCAACAACCAGCCCATGCCGATGTACTTGGACGAGGTGAAGTCCATCTACATCACGGAAGACCCCACGGTGCTCACATCGTACCTCATGCAGTCCACCATCAAGAGCAACAACCCCGTCATCATCTTCGTCTATACCCATCCTTCCTACTCCACCGCCTCGAACAAGGGGTTGCGCCGCACCCACTTCCAGGGCTTCAACGCGCCGAGCACGTTCGAGATGGACGACTACAGCATCCTGCCGCCGATGAACGACTTCCGGCGCACGCTCTACTGGAATCCGGAAGTGAAGACGGACGCGAAGGGAGAGGCCGAGGTGGAGTTCTACAACAACTCCACGGCCCGGGAAATCTATGTGTCGGTGGAGGGCATGACCGCCACGGGCAGCTACGTGAGCAACTGAAATTCACCATTTTTAGAGGTAGCGGCCGCCGGTTTTTGCTTTTTTAATGATAGGGAAAGTCATGCAGACGGAAAAAAGACGTAACTTTGCGCCGGATTTGTGGCCCAAAGCTACAACACACGATGCCTATGAGACTTTCAATCGCATGGATTCCCCTTGCGGCAGCACTGACGCTCTGCGCCTGCGGCGGACAGCCGAAGCAGACAGCAACGGACGACTACGTCAGCCCGGCTCCGGCCTTCAACGCGGACAGCGCGATGAGCTACGTCGCGGCGCAATGCGGCTTCGGTCCGCGCGTGATGAACTCCGCCGCCCACGACAGCTGTGCCGTCTGGCTGCAACGGCAGTTCGAGCGTCTGGGAGCCGACGTGACGATGCAGCGCACCACCGTGACGCTCTACGACGGCACGACGGCACCCGCCGTGAACATCATCGCCAGCTGCAACCCACAGGCCGGCACACGCATCATGGTCTGCTCCCACTGGGACTCGCGCCCCTGGGCCGACAACGACCCCGACGAGCGGTATCACCACACGCCCATCGACGGTGCCAACGACGGTGCCAGCGGAGTGGGCGTGCTGCTGGAACTGGCGCGGCTCATGCAGCAGCAGGCTCCGGCCGTGGGTGTCGACCTCATCTGCTTCGACGCGGAAGACTGCGGCACACCGCAATGGGCGGACGACGGCGGGGACCACGAGAACACGTGGTGCCTGGGCTCGCAATATTGGGCGGCGCACCACCATGCCGAGGGCTATCAGGCCCGCTACGGCATCCTGCTCGACATGGTGGGCGGAGCCGGCACCGAGTTCCGCAAGGAATTTTTCTCCATGCGCTATGCGCCTGCCGTGGTGGACAAGGTGTGGGCCGCCGCCCGGCGCATCGGCATGGGCGACTACTTCAGCTATGACGAGGGCAGCGCGGTGACCGACGACCATCTGCCCGTGAACCGCAGCGGCATCCCCTGCATCGACGTGATTGCCCACGACAAGGACGGCCGGGGATTCTGCGCCACCTGGCACACCATCGACGACAACTTCCGCCACATCGACCGGCAGACGCTCCACGCCGTGGGGCAGACTCTGGCCGAAGTCATCTATACGGAAGAATGAAGAAGGAGTAAGAACATGAAACCAGTACGGCTCGCCATGCTTTTGGCATGCCTCACAGTGCTCTCCGCCCGCGCCCAAATCGCGGAGCGGGACGTGCAGCAGTCGGTGGGAGACCCCATCTTCCGCCACGGCGTGGGCTATGCCGGACAGGTGGAAGTGGACGGGGAGATGATTCCGTGGTTCGTGATGAACGATGTGTATATCTTCAAGCCACTCGTATTCAAGAACAAACGGCAGGCCAGAAAATATCAGAAAATCGCCACCAACATCAAGAAGGTCTATCCCCTCGCCGTGGAAATCCAGCACGAGATAGACCGGCAAATCGCGCATCTCGACTCGCTGCCCACCAAGCGGGACCGGGACGTGTATCTGAAACAGATGGAGAAAAAACTGATTGCGGACTACAAGCCGAGGCTCAAGAAGCTCACCTTCTCGCAGGGAAAGCTGCTCATCAAGCTCATCGACCGGCAGTGCCACCAAACGTCCTACGAGCTGATCCGGCAATACATCGGCGGTTTCCGCGCCACGTTCTACAATGCTTTTGCCTCGCTCTTCGGGGCCAGCCTGAAGAAGCAGTACGACCCCGAGGTGGACGACCGCCTGACGGAGCGCTGCATCCTGCTCATCGAGAGCGGGCAGATGTAGTGCGCCGCGCGCTCCGCAGCAGCGGAGCGCGGACTCTCAATTTCCTTTCACATATTGCCGTGCGTATTCGGCGGAAATGCTGTTGCTGAAGCTTTGGCAGACCTCGGCGGCCAAGTCCAGGCCGCAACGGACAATGCTGTCCCACTGCGCCTCGCCGAGCCGCGCGATGTCGTCGCGCCGGATGCCGTATTTCATCAGTCCATAGACGACACCCGCGTTGAAGTTGTCGCCCGCGCCGATGGTGCTCACGGTCGGGATGGGCCGCACGCCGTAGTTTTTCCGCAAGGCGGGGGTGATGACGCGGATGTCGCGGCCGGCGGCCGTGCAGAGCATGTTCTTGCAGTAGAACGCGATTTCCTTCTGATACACCGCGTCAGGGTCGCTGTTGCCGAAGAGGTTCGACAGGTCTTCGTCGCTGCCGCGCACGATGTCGGCATACTCCAGGTTCTCCAGCATGTCGGCGTAGATCTTGATGGCCTCGTTCTTGTGGCTGCTGCGGAAGTTGAGGTCGTAATAGATGAGCGCGCCGCGCTGCCGCACGTAGTCGAGGAAATCCTTCACCTTCGGCCTCAGCACGGGGTTGAGCACGAAGTAGGAGCCGATCATCACGATGTCGTCGGGCTGCACATCGGGCCAATCGACCTCAAGCCGCGCCTTCGGATAGTCTTTGTAGAACATGTATTCGGCATCGTTCCGCTCGTTGAGCCACGCCAACGAGATGGCCGACCGGCCGTCGCGATAGACGGCCACATGGCTGTTGTCCACGCCGTTCTGCCGCATGAAGTCGAGAATGATGCGCCCCACGCGGTCGTTGCCTGTCTCGCTGATCATCGTGACGTCCTGCCCGAGCCGTCCGAGCGAGATGATGCCGTTGAACACCGAGCCGCCGGGAACGGCAGCCGTAGGTTGGCCATCCTTGAAGATGATGTCCATGATGGTCTCGCCAATACCTATAATCTTTCGCATATCAATGGGATGTATTTTCTGTGATTGCCGCAATGACCTCGTCGAGCGTGTCCGCCCGCCGCATGAGGCTGCTCCACGGTTTGCTGACCACGCCGCGCCCGTCGAGGGAATCGAGGAAGTCGAAGAGCCGGTCGTAGAATCCGCCGATGTTCCAGAAGATGGTCTGCTTCCGGTGCATGCCGACGGAGTTCGAGGCCATCGTGGTGAAAGCCTCGTCGAGTGTGCCGACGCTGCCGGGCAGCACGACCAGCACGTCGGACTCCTGCACGAGCCACTGCTTGCGGTCGGTGAGGTCCTCGCAGTAGAAGGTGATGTCGATGGCGTCGCTGGCCCCGGCCTTCAGTTCCAGTCCCTTGGGCACGACCCCGAAGACCCGGCCGCCGGTGCGCTTCACGGCCTGGGCCACCGCCTCCATCAGTCCGCAGGCGATGCCGCCATAGACGAGCGTGCGGCCCGTGCGGCCAATCCATTCGCCGAGTTGCCGTGCGTCCTCATAGTAGATGGGGGCCATCCGGTCGGAGGAAGCACAGTAAACTCCTATTCTGTTCATTTCCATATTGCTGAATTTACTTGTCGCATCACGCGCAGGAAGTTCTCGCCCCAGATGAGGCGGATGTCGGCTTCGCTGTAGCGTTCGAGCAGCAGCCGGCGCGTGAAGTTGATGAGTTCGGAAGAGTTGGCACAGCCGGTCACGCCGCCGTCGCCGTCGAAGTCGGTGCCGATGCCCACGTGCTCGATGCCCATCACGTCCACCATGTGGTTGAGATGCCGGACGGCATCGAGGATGGAGGCTGGTTGTGGGTCGGGGCGCAGGAAACCGTGGTAGAGGGTCACTTGCGCCACCCCGCCCTTGCGTGCCAGTGCCCGCATCTGGTCATCGGTGAGATTGCGCGGATGGTCGCAGAGGGCGCGGGCCGAGGAATGGGAGCAGACGATGGGCTGACTGCTGATGTCGAGGGCATCGTAGAAACTCTTCTCGCCGCCGTGGCTCAGGTCCACCATCATGCCCACGCGGTTCATCTCGCGGATGACTTCCGCGCCGAACGCGCTCACGCCGCCATGCTCGCCGTGCCCCCGGGCTGAGTCGCAGATGTCGTTGTCGCCGTTGTGACACAGCGTCATATAGACCACGCCGCGCCGGCGGAACCGCTCCACATTGGCCAGGTCGCGGCCGATGGCATAGCCGTTCTCGATGCCGAGCATGATGGCTTTCTTGCCTTGGGTTTTCAGCCGGTAGAGGTCGTCGGGCGTGCGGGCAATCTCCACGGCCTCCGGGGTCTGGGCCGCCATCGCCTCTATCTGCGAGAGGATGTGGCCGGCCTTGTCCGTGGCCCGTCGCAGCGCTTCGTCGTCGCGCTCCAGCTGTTGGAGATAGGCCACCATGATGACGGCATCCTGCCGCCCCTCGGTCATCTTGTGGAGATCCACACGGATGCGCGGGTCGCGGGTGTCGAAACGGATGTTCTGGTCGAAAAACATCGGTGTGTCGCAATGGCTGTCGAGCGTGAGCACGCGGCTGTGGATGCGCTTGGCCTCGCGAAACGAGCGGGCCTCGCCCACGAGCCAGTCGAACACGTCGCGGTGCGGTGCGGCCGGAGAGGAGGCTCCGCCGCCGGACGGCATACACTCAGGATGCCACTGCACGCCGAGAACCGACTTGAACTCCATGCTTTCCACGGCTTCCACCACGCCGTCGGGGGCGATGGCGCACACGCGCATGCCGGGGGCGGGCTCCTTCACGGCCTGATGATGGAAGGAATTCACCGCCAGCGTGTCGGTCTGGCAGATGTCGTGCAGCATCGTGCCGGGCAGAATCCGCACGGTGTGGGAGGCGCAGTCGCGCGGCATGTCCTGCGAATGCTTGACGGCTCCATCTGCCGGCCGCTGCGTGTAGATGTCTTGATAAAGCGTGCCGCCGAGTGCGGCTGTCAGCACCTGGATGCCACGGCAGATGCCGAGAATCGGCACCTGACGGTCGGCGGCCAGACGGACGAGCAGCAGTTCCAGGTCGTCGCGCTCCGGGCAGACGGCATGCAAGGCCGGCACGGGCTCTTCGCCGAGCAGCAGGGGATTGATGTCGCCCCCGCCGCTGAGCAACAGGCCGTCGAGGCTGTCCAATGCTTCGGCCAGCACGCCGGCATCCGTCTCCGAGCCGAGGCGGAAGGGGGGCAGCAGCAGCGGAAGGCCGCCGGCACGCAGCACGGACTGATAGTAGGCCGCCGCCAGTTTCGCCGTCCCGTCCTCATAGTTGGCCGTGATGCCGATGACGGGGCGCGGCTGCCGCATCTCGAAACGGGCGTTCAGCGCGTCGTAGGATTCTTGCCAGTTCATATTCTTTTTCGTTTATAACGTGCGCCGCCGAGCGTCACCGTGAGCCCTTTCATCTCCAGCTCGAAGAGCGCGGCACTCACCCTGCCCAGCGGCAGATTGGTGTCCACCACAATTTGGTTGATGCTCTTGCTGTCCACGTCTTTCAGACTCTCCATCACCAGCCGTTCCTCGTCGGACAGCTCGGGGAAAAGTTCCATCTGCGGTTCCTTTTTCCGTTTCTCCCTCGGGTCGGGCCAGTTGACGGCTCTGAGGAAGTCGTCCACCGATGTGATGAGACGGGCCGCATCGGTGGAGATCAGGCGGTTGCAGCCCTCACTGTAGGCATCCGTCACCCGTCCGGGGAAGGCACACACGTCGCGGTTGTAGTCCTGCGCCAGACGGGCCGTGATGAGCGCACCGCCCCGTGCCGCGCTCTCCACCACGACGGTGACGCCCGACAGACCGGCCACGATGCGGTTGCGGTGGACGAAATTGGCCTTGTCGGCATTCGTCCGGCTCATGTATTCCGTGAGCAGCCCCCCACCCTGCCTCACCATCTCGGCCGCCGTGCGGCGGTGCAGGGACGGATAGAGCGTGTCCAGTCCGTGGGCCAGCACGCCCACCGTCGGCAGTCCGCAGCTGAGGGCGGCGCGGTGGCAGTGGATGTCCACTCCGTAGGCCAGTCCGCTCACGATGACGACATCGGGACAGACTGCCTGCAAGTCATGGACGAACTGCTGACAGAGTTCCTTGCCGTAGGGCGTGATGCGGCGCGTGCCCACCATGCTCACGATGCGGGGGCTGTTCAGGTCGGCCGAGCCGAGATAGTAGAGCGCGAGGGGCGCGTCCCTGCATTCGGACAAGGCCTGCGGATAGCCGGCATCGCCCAGACAGAGCACGCGGATATGGTTTTGCTCTGCAAACTCCAGCTCCGCCTCGGCCCGCAGCATCGCCTCCTCCACACTGTCGGCAACCAGGGCTTCCACCAGCCGGTCGGAGGCATCGGGCACGAGGGCGCGGATGTCCTTCCGATGGTCGAGGATGGCGGCGGCCGACCCCACCGCATCATAGAGCACACGCGCATTCATCAGGCCGAGCCGATGAATCCGTGTCAGTGCCATTGTGCAGAGAGTTTCGTTCCGTGACATGTTGCCGTCAAGAAAAAAGGAGGGAGAAGCGGTTCGGAGAGACAGGCTCAGAAGCTCACTTTCAGCGGGCTCTTCAGCTGCCGCGCGAAAGCGGAGAGATATGCCTCCCAGTCGCCCAGCGACTGGAATGCCGTGGCGGGGTTGCGGCTCCAGCCCGAACCGAAATAATAGGTGTAGGCGGTCTGCGGCTTGTAGGTGGAGACGGCCAAGATGTGACCGCTCGTGCCGCTGATGCCTTCCGTGGCGCGGAACTCCATCTTCTGCGGTTTCTGCACGAACACGGCTCCCACGTAGATCTTGCCGAAGTCCTGATTCTGCTTGGCGCGGTATTTCTCCTTGTACTGAGCCGGGTCGCCCAAGTCCTCATAACCCATGTAGCCGCCCTGCTCATTCAGCACGAACGCCGTCGGATTCTCGTTGTGCACCACGATGCCCACGGCCATCGGCTCCGCCTTCGTCAGCCCGTCGTAGCTCACGACAGCCTTGTTCAGCTGGCTGCCGGCATCGAGGCTCACGATGCGGGTCTCCGTCTCCTGCTGTCCGTCGAACGTCTTCGTCTCATAGACGAGCTTCACGGTGAAGCGCAGCGGTCCACGGTCGAGAATCTCGAACGTGCGGTAGCAATAGGGGTAGAAAATGGTTTGTCCGCCGTCGGCCAGCAGCGCATTCGTGCCGGCTCCCAACGTAGGTCCCACCTTGTAGCAGTCCATCCCGTTGCCGTGGTCCACATGGTAGCTCACGGCGTTGTAGAGGTCGTCGGCCAGATCGTTCAGACCGCGCTGGCGCAGCTTGCGGCACGCGTTCTGGATGTCTGCGTCCAGCTCGCCCGCATAGCGGTCGTTCACCACCAGCCGGTCCGTGCGTTTGTTCCAGATGTCATAACCGAACGCCCGTTCGTTGTTGCGCTGCAAGGCCGGCCCATAGCAGCGGAACGCCACGCGGTCGTTCTCCCACGCGATGTCGTCCACGCGCTCCGGGAACTGCCGGCCGAACACACGGGGCTCGTACTGCTGCGGTGTGCCGGCTTCCACATAATACACGGCCGAGCTCTTGCCGCCCACGCCCACCTGGAAGATGAGCTTGCCGTCGTAGGTCTGCTGGCTTGCGATTTCACGTCCGTCGGCATCCGTCACGATGACCTCCGTCGCGTCGCCCAGTTTCTTCCGCACCTGCGCCAATGGCAGTTCCACCATCTCGTCGTTGCGGTCGGATGTCAGCACGTTTTTCACCGTGACTTTCACACGTTCGGCAGCCACCGTCGCTCCGGCGAAGGCCCAAGCCGCCAGCATCACAAACACTTTCATTCTCATGTCGTTCTTATTTTGTTTGATTAGGTTTCCCTTGCAAAGTTAGCGCAAATCGAGCGCAATGCAAAGAAAAAATCTATTTTTTCATTTGCATTGCCGAGATGCAGCTAACTTCACGGCGAAGCCGTAACGTTAGCGCAAGCCGAGCAAGCCCCTTTCAAGTTCCGCCGGAAAAAATGTCCAAACTCTTTCTCGAAAAAATGCAATTTAGTCTGACTTTTTCCAAAACGAACGCGTTCGTTTCGGAAAACGGACGTGTTCATTCCGCCGAACGAACGCGTTCGATTCACACGAACTTGCGCGAGCCGGTGAAAAGAACAGACGCAGTCGGCTGCCGTAACCGGCCGAGGAGGAACGGCTGAAAGGCGGAAAACTCATATTTCGTTTGTCCTTTCCAAAAGGAAAATGTATCTTTGCATCGGAAATATGATGACCGTAAAATTTACAGCCATCAAAAAAAGCAAAGGTATGAAGAAGTTCTACGACCGGGAACGGGAAATGGCCGAACTGCTGGAACTGCAGCGGCAAGCATACAACGACTGCTCACGCTTCGTCGTCCTCACGGGACGGCGACGTGTGGGCAAGACAAGCCTTGTTTACAGGGTGATGCAGGAAACAGAGAAGAATGGCCCCGGCCTCTATTTCTTCGTGGGCAGAAAGGCTGAAGGCGTACTCGTGCAGAACTTCATTGACGAGGCCCGGGAAAAGCTGCAAGAGTATATTCCCGACAGCATCCGAACCTTCCGCGAGCTGTTCCGATTGTTGCTCGAGATAGCCACGAGACGTCGCTTCACGCTCTTCATCGACGAATTCCAGGAGTTTGACAATGTGAATAGTGGCGTGTTCAGCGACATGCAGGAGTTCTGGGACAGATACAAGCAGCGGACTCATCTGTGCCTCATCGTATCGGGTTCCATATTCCGCACGATGGACAAGATTTTCAAGGACGAAGGACAACCTCTGTTCGGACGGGATGACAGCACCATCCGATTGCAGCCCTTCAAGACCGACACCATCAGGGAGATACTCGAGGATTACAGCCCGAGACTGACCCACGACGACCTGTTGGCCTTGTGGACTTACACGGGTGGCGTGGCACGCTATGTGGAACTCTTCATGAACAATGGCTGCACGACTGCCAAGAAGATGATCAGATATATCTGTTCGGGCAGCGATAGCTTCTTCATCAACGAAGGCAGCAAGATTCTGATGCAGGAGTTCGGCAAACAGCACGGCACGTATTTCAGCATCCTCGGCCAGATTGCCCAAGGCGACGTGACGCAGCGCGAGATAGAAGGTGTACTCGGCATACAGAACCTCGGCGGCCAGCTGCGGCTGCTCGACGACCAATATGGCATCATCCGCAAGAAACGCCCCATCGGTGCCAAACCCGGTTCGCAGACCGTGCGCTATGAGATACGCGACAATTTCTTCCGTTTCTGGTTCCATTATGTTTACCGCTATTCCGCATTGATAGAAATCCAGAACATGCCTGCGCTCGAAAAAATCATGACAGACGACTACAACTCCTTTTCCGGACTCGCGCTGGAACGGTGGTTCCGCCAGCGGATGGTGGAATCGTGCAACTATCAGAGAGTCGGCAACTGGTGGAGGAATACGGGCAAAGGGCAAGGCCAGCATGACGAATACGAGATTGACATTGTGGCCGAAGACCTCGAAGGCAACGTCTGTGCATACGAGGTCAAGCGCAATGCAGACCGTTATCGTGCGGCACGGTTGGAGGAGAAAGTCACCGAAATGCAGAAACAGGTGTTCAAGGGAAAGGACATCCGCATCGGTTGCCTGTCCATGGACGACATGGTGAAGCCCGTAACCATGAACGGCTGAAAGAGCGGAGGAAGGGACGCAAGGACGCTATTGTGACCGGCGGAAATGCTGGGGCGAGCATCCTGTCTTGCGCCGGAAGAAGGTGCCGAAGTGGCTCTGGTTGGAGAATCCGAGGCGGTCGGCAATTTGCTTGACGCTGAGCGAATTGTCGCGCAGGAGCAGGGTGGCTTCATTGACGACGGCCTCGTCGATGATGTCGCCGGCAGTCCGACCCGTCACGCGCTTGCAGATGCTGGAGAAATATTTGGGAGTGATGTTCAGCAGCTCCGCATATTCGCCCACGGAACGGTTCTTGCGGTCAGCATGTTCCAGCTCGTGAAAGAAACGTTCAACGATGTTCTCGGCGGAGGTGTAGCTGCTTTTGTTGATATTGATTTTTTCGTTCGCCAGCACGTCGGCAAGGGTGTAGGCAATGCCATGAATGATGGCCGTGACGATACTCTGCTTGTTGGGTGAACCGGGGTCGTTGAGCTGACACCAACGGGCTGGTCTTCGCCACACTCTCCGTGCCTATCAGCGACTGGTGGGGCGGCAGCCATGCCGTGAAGAAAGCGAAGCTGGCTCACGAACAAGCCGTAAACCAGCAGCTCGACACCGCCGAAAAACTCCGCATCGACATCCAGTCGGCCTGGAACAACCTGGAGGAAGCCTACCAGCAAATCGGCATCGCCCACGCCTCCGTAACATCCTCCAAGGAAGACCTCCGCATGCAGCGCATCTTCTACAACGCCGGCACCACCACTCTGACCGACCTGCTCGATGCCGTCACCCTCTACACCCAGAGCGAAAGCCAGCTCACCACCGCCCTCGCCGACTATCAGGTACGGATAGCCGAATATCAACGGAAAACAAGTCCCGCCTCCTCCCGCTGACACAAACTAAGGATTAGTCGTGGATAAGTTCCTCCTCCAGTTTTTTGGGGATGCCGTTCTCAGTCAGAAACGAGAAAGCGGCGAGTTCAGTTTTCCCGAAAGTGGCAGGCGGGATTTGGAAAACGGTGCGGAGAGGACGTAACTTTGCAGCGTCGGAACAAAAAACAGGCCTGTGAGCGACGACATCATTTCACCAATTGTTGAACCCGCCCGCGAATCTCCGGAAGAAAAAGACTTGGCGATTCAAAGGCAACAAAAACCTAAACCATTATGTCTCAAATCGTATTGAAGAAGAACTATCAGTTGATCAAAGTGCAGGACAAGAGCGCGTATGTGACCCGTTCGGTGACTTACTCGAAGATTGACAAGGATGCCTTCGTGGAGCGTGCCGCCGACAACTCGGGCATCGACCGCGGCATGGTGGACCACGTCACCGACGCCATCTGCAAGGAAATCCGCAACTTCGTGCTCAACGGACACAGTGTGGAGATTCCGTACCTCGGTACGCTCCGCTTCGGAGTCCGCGCCAAGGCTGCCGCCACCGCCGAGGAAGCCGGAGCCGACAAGGTCTATCAGCGCAGAATCATCTTCAACCCGAACAAGGAGCTGAAGACCCGGATGAACGCTGTGAGCCTCGTGACCCTTGACGAAGCGGAATGACCCGGCCTCCGACCGACCGGCATGACCTTGTCTCCATAGCCGTTGCCCTCCCTATGACGGACAAGGAGGTTTTTCACAGAACCGTAATAAAAACCTAAACCTTCATGATGATGAAACGCGAAACCTTGAAATTCATTGTGCAACTGGCAATCAGCATCCTGACCGCCATCGCGACGACCCTCGGCGTGACCAGCTGTCTCAGTCTCTGACCACGACGCTCTCCGCCCCACTGAAGTGAGTCCTGCCCCCATCCGTCAGTTTCCCTCCCCTGCAGGAGGAGCCGGATGAGGGCGGACTTTTTTGCGTATTCGTGCCACTCCTAAGCCCATGACAAATATGGAAGAACGATTCCGGCGGCTTGGACAGGAAATGAAGAAATGCACCACTTTGCGACAAAGTTCAAACGTGGCGGTGAAGAGATTCCGAACTTTTTTCATTAAATTTGCAGCCGCAAGTATTTTCTACGACGAAAGGCCAAGAAATCTATAGATGACTTTCTATTACGACGTGGTCGTGGTGGGCGCAGGGCATGCCGGCTGTGAGGCAGCCGCCGCGTCGGCCCGTATGGGCGCGAAGACCTGTCTCATCACGATGGACATGAACAAAATCGCACAGATGAGTTGCAATCCCGCCGTAGGCGGCATCGCAAAGGGACAGATTGTGCGCGAAATCGACGCGTTGGGCGGACAGATGGGCATCGTGACCGACCGCTGCGCCCTTCAGTTCCGCATGTTGAACCGCTCGAAAGGACCGGCCATGTGGAGTCCACGCGCACAATGCGACCGCGAGAAGTTCATCTGGACGTGGCGCGAGATCTTGGAGAACACGGACAACCTGCACATCTGGCAAGACCAGGTGAGCGAAGTTATTGTTGAAAACTCTAACATTCAAGGTGTTAGAACTTTTCTCGGAGCCGAATTCCGCGCCCGGTGCGTAGTCATCACGACCGGCACCTTCCTCAACGGACTGATGCACATCGGACGGACGCAGTTGCCCGGCGGACGCATGGCCGAACCGGCCTCGCCACGACTGACGGAATCTATCACGCGATACGGAATCCGCAGCGGACGGATGAAGACGGGCACTCCCGTGCGCATTGACCGCCGCAGCGTGGACTTCACGCTCATGGAACGACAGGACGGCGATGCGGATTATCACGCCTTCTCGTTCCTGAACGTTCCCCGAAAACTGAAGCAGCTGCCTTGCTGGATTTGCTACACCACGCCGGAGGTGCACGACGTGCTGCGGTCGGGATTCGCCGACTCGCCACTATTCAACGGCCAGATTCAGAGCATCGGCCCGCGCTATTGCCCCAGCATCGAGACCAAGCTGCACGTATTCCCCGAACGCGACCAGCACATGCTTTTTCTCGAACCTGAAGGTGAAACGACGAACGAGATGTACCTGAACGGCTTCTCCTCCTCACTGCCGATGGACATTCAAATCGAGGCACTCAAACGCATGCCGTGCTTCCGCGACCTCGTGGTCTATCGCCCCGGCTACGCTATCGAATACGACTATTTCGACCCGACACAACTGACACACACGCTCGAATCGAAGGTCATCGGCGGACTGTTCTTTGCCGGACAGGTCAACGGCACGACCGGCTATGAGGAGGCTGCGGGACAAGGTCTGATGGCCGGCATCAACGCAGCGCTGAAAGTGGCAAGCAAGGAACCGTTCACGCTGAAACGCAACGAAGCCTACATCGGCGTGCTCATCGACGATCTTGTGACAAAAGGCGTAGATGAGCCGTACCGCATGTTCACCTCCCGCGCCGAATACCGCATCCTGCTCCGACAAGACGATGCCGACATGCGGCTCACGGAAAAGGGATACCGCCTCGGACTGGCCACACAGGAACGCTACGACCGCATGGCGGCCAAACGCGACATCATCGAACAGCTCATCCATTTCATCGACGGGTTCTCCGTGAAAGCCGCACTCATCAACGACGCGCTCAGCGCCATCGGCACCACCCCACTCCAGCGCGGCTGCAAGCTGGCCGAACTGCTCGGCCGCCCCCAAGTCACCATCCACAACCTCCTGCCACACATCGAGCCATTCCGAAAAGAAATCAACCGTCTGCTCGCCGGCAAATCCGAGCCGGAACAGGAGGAGATTCTGGAGGCTGCGGAAGTGCGCATCAAATACAGCGGCTACATCCGCCGCGAACGGGAAATGGCTGAGAAGATGATACGGTTGGAAAACATCAAAATCCAAGGACACTTCGACTACATGCATCTGAACGCCATCACCATCGAGGCCCGACAGAAGCTCACCGCCATCAATCCCATGACCCTCGCGCAGGCCTCCCGCATCCCCGGCGTGTCACCCAGCGACATCAACGTACTGCTCGTGCTGATGGGACGATGAACCAGCCGACGGACACTCTCCGCAACCGCCAAACAATCAAACCCGAAGCAGCAAAATGTTCCACGTGAAACATTTCTTTCCCCCTTCTTTCACGCATATTGACACAACAAACATAACAAAGAAAATCATGGACACAAACTCACATCTGGACTCCGAGAACATCGCCTACCTGAAGAAACACCTGCGCTGCATCGAGGACTTTCCGAAACAAGGCGTCAACTTCCGCGATGTCACCACGCTCTTCAAAGACGCAAAATGTATCGAGATTATGGATGAAGAACTCTACAATCTCTACAAGGACAAAGGCATCACCAAAGTGGTCGGAATCGAGTCGCGCGGCTTCATCATGGGAGCCATCCTCGCCCGCCGCCTTCACGCAGGGCTGATCATGTGCCGGAAACCGGGAAAACTGCCGGCCGAGACCGTCAGCCAGTCCTTCGAGAAGGAATACGGCACCGACACCATCGAAATCCACAAGGATGCCATCACCCCCGACGATGTCGTCCTCATTCACGACGACCTGCTCGCCACCGGCGGCACCATCAAGGCAGCCTGGGAGCTCGTCAAGAAATTCCACCCGAAAAAATGCTACATGAACTTCATCATCGAAATCCGTGATGAAGGACTCTGCGGACGCGAGAATATCGGACCGGGCATCGAAGTCACCTCGCTCATGCAATACTGAGCCGACGCGCCCGTCAGCAGCCGCGCCCAAAGACCTATAGCAGGCACTTCACATAGCATTTCAAAAGATTTTCACAATCAAACCCTTATGCCCAATTTGTTCCACGTGGAACACGAATTGGGCATACTTCATCCCGAGACCGCAAAGGTCAGTGAAATGAAAGCAACAGAAAGGAAACTCACGAAAGACGAGGAACGCATCCAGCGACTGAAGAACATCGTTCTCAACATGCCCGAAACGCCCGGGTGCTACCAGTATTTCGACGAGCACAAAAACATCATCTACGTCGGCAAGGCCAAAAATCTGAAGCGCCGCGTCTCCTCCTATTTCATGAAACGCGTGGACCGGCGGAAGACAGAAATACTGGTGTCCAAGATTCAAGACATCAACTACATCGTGGTGCCTACCGACGAAGATGCGCTGTTGCTCGAAAACAACCTCATCAAGAAGTACAAGCCCCGCTACAACATCTTGCTGAAGGACGACAAGACCTATCCGTCCGTATGTGTCACGAACGAATACTTTCCCCGCGTTTTCAAGACGAGAAAGATCAACAGCAAATACGGCAAATACTACGGGCCGTTCTCCCACGCCGCCACGCTCAACAACATGCTCGAGCTCATCGGCAAGATGTATCCCATCCGCCGCTGCCACCTCACCCTCACCGAAGAGTCCATCCGACAGGGAAAGCACCACACGTGTCTGGAATACCACATCAAGAACTGTCTCGCTCCCTGCGCGGGAAAGCAGACACACGAAGACTACATGAAAAACATTGATGAAGTCCGTGAAATCCTGAGCGGCAACACGCGCGCCATCTGCAACAAGATGCTGGCAGAAATGCAGAAACTCTCCGCCGAGATGCGGTTCGAGGAAGCGATGGTCTTAAAAAGGAAATACGACCTGGCCCGCGAATTTGTCGAAAGGAGCGAAGTCATCGCCAACTACGACCACGACATCGACGTTTTCAGCATTGCGGACGAAGAGAAATCCTCCTACATCAACTATCTCCACGTCACCAACGGCTGCATCAACCAGGCGTTCACCTTCGAGTTCAAGAAGAAAATCGACGAAACACCCGAAGACATGCTGGCCTTGGGCATCGTAGAGATGCGGCAACGCTACAAGAGCCACGCCCGCGAAATCATCGTACCATTTCCGATTGAGACCGAGCTGAAAGACATCACCATCACCATCCCGCAGCGTGGAGAAAAGAAACACCTGCTGGATCTCTCCCTGGCCAATGTGCGACAGTACAAGTTCGACAAGATGAAGCAGGCCGAACGACTCAATCCCGAGCAACGCAGCGTGAACCTGCTGAAAGAGTTGCAGCGAAAACTCGGACTCCCCAAGCTGCCCTTCACCATCGAATGTTTCGACAATTCCAACATCCAGGGCTCTGATGCCGTGGCCGGCTGCGTCGTGTTCAAGAAAGCCAAGCCCAGCAAGAACGATTATCGGAAATACAACATCAAGACCGTCGTCGGCCCCGATGACTACGCCTCGATGGCCGAAGTGGTGGAACGCCGTTACCGCCGTTTCATCAAGGAGAAGACCCCCCTGCCCGACCTCATCATCACAGACGGAGGCAAAGGACAGATGGAAGTCGTGCGCCACGTCGTGGAAGACACGCTCCATCTCTCGATTCCCATCGCCGGGCTCGCCAAAGACAACCACCACCGCACGTCCGAACTGCTGTTCGGCTTTCCACCCCAGACCATC
>CAYPZK010000020.1:0-32083 GCA_964415385.1 uncultured Bacteroidaceae bacterium | reverse complement strand
GTTCGGCTTTCCACCCCAGACCATCGGTATCGAGATGAATTCCCCACTCTTCCAGTTCCTCACCCGCATTCAAGACGAAGTCCACCGCTTCGCCATCACCTTCCACCGCGAGAAACGCAGCAAACGCCAGATTGCCTCCGAATTAGACACCATCAAAGGTATCGGGAACATTACTAAAACATTGTTAATCAAGACTTTCCACAGCGTAAAGCGGATACGTGAAGCCTCCGCAGACGAACTGGCTGCCGCCATCGGCCCCGCCAAAGCCAAACTGCTGATGGAAGGGCTGAGACGACAGACCGACGACACGAGCACAGAACACCCATCAAAATCGGCAGCGAAAATGGACGCACATTCAAGATAAATCCGTAACTTTGCAACGAAAAGAAACCTCAAATTTCCCCATTCCAACCACATGAGAGCAGTCGTTCAGCGTGTCAGCCACGCTTCCGTGACCATCGGCGGACACGTCAAGTCCAGCATCGGCTCCGGCCTGCTGGTGCTCGTCGGTTGCGAAAACGCCGACACCGACGAAGACATCGAATGGCTCAGCAAAAAGATTGCCGCACTGCGTATCTTCGACGATGAAAACGGCGTGATGAACCGCAACGTGCGCGACGTCAACGGCGAAATCCTCGTCATCAGCCAATTCACGCTCTGGGCATCCTACAAGAAAGGCAACCGCCCCTCCTATCTGCGGGCCGGCAGCCACGAAGTCACTCTCCCACTCTACGAATCCTTCTGCCGGGCACTCAGCGAGACGCTCGGCAAGCCCGTCGGAACGGGCGAGTTCGGAGCCGACATGCAGGTGGAATTGCTGAACGACGGCCCCGTGACCATCTGCATGGACACGAAGAACAAAGAGTAACCACCAAAAATATCGCATCATGACAAACAGCAAGCTGCAACATTTGAGCGCGAACGGAGACGTGCTGGACAGCAAGTACGACCAGGTTTTCGCCAAATACAACCTCGAGCTCGACGACGAGCAAGTGGCCCGACAAGTACGGACACTGCTTGACGAGCATCTGGAAGAGAACAACACGAAGGAAGTGAAGCAATTTCTGCTCAACTCGGTGGAACTCACGACGTTGAGGACCACCGACAGTGAAGACAGCGTGATGCACTTCGTGGAGAAAGTGAACGAATTCGACGACAAATATCCGGAGCTCGGTCACGTGGCCACGGTATGCGTTTACCCCTGCTTCGCCAAAATCTGCTACGAGACCTTGGAGAACGAGAACGTCGAGATAGCCTGTGTATCAGGCAGTTTCCCGTCGTCGCAGACATTCATCGAGGTGAAAGTCGCCGAAACGGCACTGGCACTGAAGGACGGTGCCACCGAAATAGACATCGTGATGCCCGTCGGCAAGTTCCTCGTTGGCGACTACGAAGGCGTGGCCGACGACATCGCCGAGCTGAAAGCCGTCTGCGGCGACAAGAAGATGAAAGTCATCTTAGAGACGGGATGCCTGAAGACCACCTCCAACATCAAGAAAGCCTCAATTCTGGCCATGTATGCCGGAGCCGACTACATCAAGACTTCCACCGGCAAACTCGAACCGGCCGCCACCCCCGAAGCCGCATTCGTCATGTGCCAGGCCATCAAGGAATACTTCGATGAGACCGGCATTCAGATTGGCTTTAAGCCCGCCGGAGGCATGAAAACCGTGACAGATGCCCTCACCTACTACACCATCGTGAAGGAGGTTCTGGGCGAGAAATGGCTCACCAACCAATGGCTGCGCCTCGGCACCAGCTCTTTAGCCAACAAACTGCTCTCCGAAATCGAAGGCAAGGAAATCAAGTTCTTCTGACACCCAACTTCCCCAACGGCAAGAGGGCAAGAGGAAAGCCATCCGACAGGATCCTTTTCTTCTTGCCCTCTGTGCATTATTGTTCCTCGCGCAAGTTCACGGAAAAACACTGCGGAGAAAGTTCCCGGAATTGCCGGAGAAAAAAATTTTCGTCCGCAGAGAAAATATATTTCCTGCGCAGTGTTTTTTCATGAAATCGCACAAGTTCCCCAAAAACGGATGAAGATTCCGGACACCCATCCGAAAAAAAATTCTGACGAACGGCTCAATCCACAGATTTTTCTACGTCCCGCCCGTCAATCCTTGGCAGATGACCCGGGCTCTGCATCCCTGCAAAAATGATAGCTGGAGCCGTCGAAGCAATGCGTGCACACCTCGCACTTCGGCAAACCAATCGCTTCAATCAATGTCTCGATTTTGTTGAATTTCAGAGAGGAAAGTCCCAGACGGCGGGCTATCTCCCCCACCATCCGCTCATACTCCGGCGAATCGGTCGTGGCATACTTTTGCAGATTCTGATTGGCATCGCCCTCAAAATCACGGATAACCTGGCGCGTAATCAGCTCCAAGTCCGACTTCGAAGCCGTAAAGCCTATGAACGGACAACCATAGACCAGCGGCGGGCATGAGATGCGCACATGCACCTCCTTGGCACCATCGTCGAAGAACATCCGTACATTGTCGCGCAACTGCGTGCCACGCACGATGCTGTCATCGCAGAATACCACGCGATTGCCCTCCAGCAATGCGCGGTTCGGAATCAGCTTCATCTTGGCTACGAGACTTCTACGGCTCTGATTGCCAGGCGTAAAGCTACGCGGCCACGTTGGCGTGTACTTCAGCACGGCCCTTTTATAAGGAATGCCGCTTCCCTCCGAAAATCCCAAAGCCGTGCCAACACCGGAATCCGGAATGCCGCACACCAGGTCGGCCTCCACGTCGTCCTCCTTGCCCATCGCACGTCCCATCGCCTCCCGCACCTGCTCCACATTGACGTGCTCATAGTCCGAAGCCGGGAAACCATAATAGACCCAAAGAAAGGAACATATCTGCTTGCGGCTGAAGGGTTGCTGCAAAACTTCGATTCTATCGGAAGAAATCCGCACGATTTCGCCCGGGCCGAGGTCGCGCACGACTTCGTAGTCGAGATTCGGGAATGAGGTGGTTTCGCTGCTCACGGCATATCCATCCGCCTTCCGACCGATGACAATAGGCGTGCGTCCTAGCGCGTCGCGTGCGGCAATGATGCCGTTTTCGGTGAGAATCAGCATGGAACATGAGCCCTGCACCGACGTGTAAACCTTGTTGATGCCATCCACGAACGACGAGCCCATATTGATGAGCAGTGCCACCAGCTCCGTCTGGTTGATGGTGTTTGCACTCATCTCGCTCAGGTGCATCTTCTGCTTCATCAAGTCCTGTGCGATTTCGCGGAGGTTGTTCACTTTGGCCACCGTGGCCACGGCATAACGCCCCAGATGGGAATTGATGAGAATCGGCTGCGGATCCGTGTCGCTGATGACACCGATGCCGCTGTTCCCCACGAACTTGTCGAGTTCAGGCTCAAAGCGCGAACGGAAATAGTCACGCTCCAGACTGTGGATGGAGCGCACAAAGCCCGTGTCCGGCTCAAACGTCACCAACCCCGCACGCTTCGTTCCGAGATGCGAATTGTAATCCGTGCCATAAAACAAATCATTCACACAAGGAACCTGCCGAACGGCACCGAAAAAACCACCCATACTTTAGAAATACTTATTGAATGTTGATGTCTGAAACGAAACAAAATCACTGTAAGGCAGTGGCATACAGAACCTACCGACAGCGGTCAGAACGTGCGCCGGATAACGTAATCCACATATTCCAGCAGAGCCCGCCTCACGCTGCCGTCAGGATAAGAAGCCAACACCTGCCGCGCCTGCGCCGCATAGTCTTCCATCTTCCGGACAGCATATTCGATGCCGCCGTGCTCGATGGTGAACCGCACCAAAGTGGCGATTTCATCGGAAGAAACACGCCCGTTCTTGATGCGCTGTGCCAGACGGAACATGGATTCATCCCGCTCGGCGTGCAGCACATGGATGACAGGCAGCGTCAGCTTGCCCTCGGCCATGTCGTTGCCCGTTGGCTTTCCGATTTCCGCACCGCCCACGTAGTCGAAAATATCGTCTTTGATTTGAAAACAAATTCCGATGGATTCGCCGAATCTGCGCATCCGCTCCACATCCGCCTCGGGAGCACCGACCGACCGCGCCCCCGCCTCGGCACAGGCCGAGAAGAGTGCAGCCGTCTTGGCACGGATGATATGGAAATAGACCTCTTCGGAAATGTCCTGATTGAACACGCTGCGCAGTTGTAGCAGCTCACCGTCGGCCAGTACCTGCGCCGTCCGCGAGACGATGTTCACCAGTTCCAGACTGCTGGAGGCAGCCGAAGTCTGGAGGCAGTTGGCCAGCAGATAGTCCCCCACGAGCACGGCCACCTTGTTGGAATAGGCCGAATTCACCGAGGTTTCGCCACGGCGTTCGTCACTCTCATCCACCACATCGTCGTGGACGAGCGAGGCCGTATGGAAAAACTCGAAGGTGAGAGCCGTGGAAATCGTTTCCTGTCCGACTTCGCCCAACAGCTTGGCGCTCAACAGGGTGAGCAGTGGCCGCAACATCTTCCCCTTACGCTTCGAGATGCGCTGCAACACATCGTTGAGCAGCGCATTGGAATGGAGCATAAAAGTATCGAACTGAGAACGACATTGGTTCATCTCATCCGCCACAGGATCCACTAAGTGCTGAATATCCGTCATCAGAACAAAAAAAGCCGCATCCACGAAGATGCGAGGGAAGAAATTATTTGAATTCGCCTACAAATTTAGCAAATAAACTTGGGACTTGGAATAAAAACCCTTAACTTTGAACAAATTTAATATGAAAATCATGAAAAAACTCTTCCTCCTCGACGCATACGCTCTCATCTATCGTGCCTACTACGCCTTCATCCGTACACCCCGCATCAACAGCAAGCAGCAGAACACATCGGCCATCTTCGGTTTCGTGAACACGCTGGAGGAGGTGCTGCGCAAGGAAAACCCCGACTACATCGGCGTGGCGTTCGACCCGAAGGGGGGCACCTTCCGCCACAAAATCTACCCTGCTTACAAGGCGCAACGCGAGGAGACACCGGAAGGCATCCGCTTTGCCGTTCCCTATATTCAAGAGATACTGAAGGCCTACAACATTCCGATTCTGGAGGTTCCGAACTATGAGGCCGACGATGTCATCGGCACGCTGGCCTATCGTTTTTCTTCCGATGGAATCGCCCAAAACCACGAAGGCGCGTCCACCGGCACCACCGGCCTCGACGTGTATATGATGACTCCCGACAAAGACTACGGACAGCTCGTGCGTCCGCACGTCTTCATGTTCAAGCCTCACAGCGGCGAGAAAGCCTTCGAGATTCTGGGAGAGAAAGAGATATGCGGGAAATACGGCATTCAGTCGCCGCTGCAAGTCATCGACCTGCTCGGGCTGATGGGCGACGCCGCCGACAACATTCCCGGCTGTCCGAAGGTGGGCGAGAAAACTGCCGTGCGCCTCATCAACCAGTTCGGCAGTGTGGAAGGCCTGCTCCAACACACCGGCGAGCTCAAAGGCGCCCTCAAGAAAAACGTGGAAGAAAACATGGAGCAAATCCGTTTCTCCAAAATGCTGGCCACCATCAAGACCGATGTCCCGTGCGACATCACCCTCGCCGAACTGAGCCGCAAGGAGAAAAACACCGAACGGCTGAAGGAGCTGTTCGAGGAACTGGAGTTCCGCAACCTCATCACCCGAGTGCTCGGCACTGCGCCGGCGGGCGATGCCGATGCCGCGCCCGCCTCCCCCACTCCATCGCGCCGTCAGCAGAAAGCGCAGACGGCCAACACCGGCATGGGCGACCTTTTCGGCCCTTCACCGGCCCTCTCCGAAAGCTCCGAGAATCAAAAATTCCCGACCGTCGGGCAGGATTTGCCCGAAAAATCGATTCTCGCGACGTTCAAAACGACCCCTCACCACTATTACCTCGTTGATTCAGAGGCAAAAATGGAAGAAATCCGCGAAAAATTCTTGTCTGGAAAAATCCTCAGTTTAGATACGGAGACGACTTCGACCGATGCCATCAGTGCCGAATTGGTGGGACTGAGCTTTGCCGTCACCGAAGGCGAGGCCTACTATGTTCCCATTCCGCCCGACCGCGACGAGGCACTGCGAATTGTGAACAAATTCAAAAAAGTATATGAGGACGAGGCAATCCTCAAAATCGGCCAGAACATCAAATACGACATCACCGTGCTGGCGAACTACGGCATCGAGGTGCGCGGCGAGATGTTCGACACGATGATTGCCCACTATGTGCTTCACCCCGAACTGCGGCACAACATGGATTACCTGGCGGAAATCTATCTTGGCTACCAAACCATCCACATCGAGGAGCTCATCGGCCCGAAGGGGAAAAACCAGAAGAACATGCGCGACCTGCCGCCGGCCAACGTCTATGAATATGCGGCCGAGGACGCAGACGTCACGCTCCGCCTCTATTCCAAGTTAGACGAGGAACTGCGGCGCGAAGGACTTTTCCGGCTCTTCCACGACATCGAGATGCCGCTCGTGCCCGTCCTCTCGCGCATGGAGATGAACGGAGTGCGCATCGACACGGAATCGCTGCGCCAGACCTCCGCCGAATTCACGCAGCGGATGGAAGAGATTGAGCGGGAAATCCACCGGATGGCAGGCGAGCCGTTCAATATCTCCTCACCACGACAGGTGGGCGACATCCTCTTCGGCAAGCTGAAAATCGTGGACAAGCCGAAGAAAACCAAGACGGGGCAGTACGTCACCTCCGAGGAAGTGCTGCAAAACCTGCGCACGAAGCACCCGATTGTGGAGAAAATCCTCGACTATCGCGGCTACAAGAAACTGCTCTCCACCTACATCGATGCCCTGCCCCAGCTCATCAATCCACGCACGGGACACATCCATACCTCTTATAATCAAGCCGTCACGGCCACGGGCCGCCTGTCGAGCTCGAATCCGAACCTGCAGAACATCCCGATACGCGACGCGAACGGCAAGGAAGTGCGCAAGGCCTTCATTCCCGACGAGGGCTGCGAGTTCTTCTCCGCCGACTACTCACAAATCGAGCTCCGCATCATGGCGCATCTGAGCCGTGATGCCAACATGATTGAGGCCTTCCGCGAGGGGCACGATATCCACCGCGCCACCGCCGCCAAAATCTACAAGCTCCCGATGGACCAGGTGACAGCAGACCAGCGGCGGAAAGCCAAGACGGCCAACTTCGGCATCATCTACGGCATCACCACCTTCGGGCTGGCAGAGCGCATGCAGGTGAGCCGTGCCGAGGCCAAGGAACTCATCGACGAATACTTCGCCACCTATCCACGCGTCAAGGCATACATGGAACAATCCATCGAAACGGCACGGCAGAAAGGCTACACGGAGACCATCTTCGGCCGCCGCTGCTACCTGCCCGACATCAATTCCCACAACGCCACCGTGCGCGGCTATGCCGAGCGCAACGCCATCAACGCCCCCATCCAAGGCTCGGCTGCCGACATCATCAAGATTGCGATGGTGCGCATCGACCGCCGCATGCGTGCCGGAGGCCTCCGCTCGAAGATGATTCTGCAAGTGCACGACGAACTGAACTTCAGCGTGTTGCCCGAGGAGAAAGAACGTCTCCAGCAGCTCGTCATTAAGGAGATGCAGGGTGCCTACACCATGTCTGTGCCGCTCATAGCCGACTGCGGATGGGGAGCCAACTGGCTGGAGGCCCACTGACAGACTTCATTCCGGACGGACAGCCTCCGCCCGCACTTCCCTTTTCCCCTTCTGATTTCTATGCACAGCCATCAGGCATCCAAGACTCTCATCCACCGCATGCTCGCGCTGCTCACCGTCCTTCTGACGGCAAGCGCAGGGCAGGCGCAGACGGATGCCGTGCCGGAAGTCCCCGACCGCCGCGACTGGGACACCTTCGTGGAACTCTTCTCCGAACTTTCCGGCGAAGAAGGCAGCCCGGAAACTGCCGATGAGGAGCGGATGAACGACCTGTTCGAAATCTATTGCAACCCCATCAATCTCAACGACTTCGACGCAGACCAGCTACGCAGCCTGCCGTTTCTCAACGAAAGTCAGGTGCTCGACATCCTGGCCTACACCGCCACCCACCGTCCCCTGCTGTCCACCGGCGAGCTGATGAGCCTCCGAAGCCTCGACTACCCCACCCGCCGCCTGCTCCAGCTCTTCTGCCGCGCCGGTGCCCTGCCCGTGGCCCGCCCCACCCCCGCCCGAGCCCTGAAATACGCCGACAACGAACTCACCCTCCGCACCGACATTCCCCTCTACACGAAGATGGGCTTCGCCAGTTATCCCCGGTCGGTATTGGAGCAAAGCCCCAACAAAGTCTATCAAGGCTCACGCCCCTACTACTCGCTGCGCTACACGTTCAGCACGCTCCGCCACGTGGAGGCCGGACTGATGATGGAAAAGGATGCCGGCGAGGACAACATCGACTATTGGTCAGCCTACGCCGTCCTGCGTAAGCTCGGCCGGCTCGAAACCCTGGCCGTAGGCAGCTACCGGGCCTGCTTCGGCATGGGACTCGTGGTGAACACCTCATCCGGCTTCAGCAAACTGATGATTCTGAACACGTTGGGACGCACCGACCGTGGCTTCCGCCGTCATTCGTCCATGAGCGAAAACGGTTATTTCACGGGCATTGGCACCACGGTTCGCCTGACCGATGCCCTGCGGCTGTCGGCTTTTGCCTCCAACCGCAACACCGACGGCACGCTGCGTTCCGACTCCACGGGCGTGAGCAGCCTGAAGACCGACGGGCTCCACCGCACGCTCCTGGAAAAGAGCAAGAAAGGCAATCTGACCAAGACGGACTTCGGCGGCAACATCCAATGGCAGATCCGTCAGCTCCGTCTGTCGGCCACCGCCGCCTTCACGCACTTCTCGCTGCCGCTCCTGCCGAAACACGACACGCAGGCATCGCTCTATCGCCTCTACAACGCCGCCGGCCGCGACTTCGCCTCCTACGGGCTGGCCTACAGCTGGCAGGGCCGCAACATCCGTCTCAGCGGCGAGACGGCCACGGGGAAGAGTGGGGGAGTGGCCACCATCAACATGCTGCAAACGGATCTCAACAGCACCACGCTCACCCTCATCCAACGCTATTTCCACGAACGCTACGTGAGCATCAACGGCAAGACCTTCTCCGAGAACAGCAGTCCGCAGAACGAGAGCGGCCTCTACGTGGGCATCCTCCACCGCCTGTCCCGCCGCCTGTCCCTTGCCGCCTTTGCCGACGGCATGTACTTTCCCTGGATGAAATACCAGGTGAGCGGCCGCTCCTGGGGCATCGACGCACTGGCACAGCTGGTCTATGCCGCCCCCAACGATGAATGGTCCGTCCGCTACCGCATCAAGTCGAAGCAGCGCAACGTGGAAGTCCCCGCCTTCGTCGGCAGCGATTCCACCGCCATCCGTCTCTATTTCAACACCGTGCAGAGCCTGCGACTGCAACACCAGCACACGTTTTCCACCGCGCTCACGCTGAAGACCCTCCTCACGGCAGCTGCCGCCCACCGCGCCGACACAGGCACGAAATGGGGTCTGGCCGTCGGCGAGAACCTGACGTGGCGCACGCCCCTGAGCCGCCGCCCGAAGGCAGGAACTCTGAAAGTGGCAGCCGGCATCACCTATTTCCACACCGACGACTATTCCGCCCGTGTCTATGCTTACGAGCCGTCGCTGCTCTACACCTTCGGCATGCGCGCCTACTACTACCACGGTCTCCGCGCCTATCTCCTGTCCGCCGTACCCCTTGGCAGCAGCCTCACGCTCGTAGCCAAGCTCGGACACACCCGCCTCTTCGACCGCGACCAAATCGGCAGCGGCCTCGACCTCATTCCCCGCAACCACCGCGAAGACCTCCAGTTCCAACTCCGCTGGCGTTTCTGACCCTCTTCTCAATCTTCGCAGGAAAAACTCCACATAGCCTGCAAGCGCGTCTGCAAACTCCGCCGTGAAAAGCTCCAAAATCAAGCTTAAAAAGATTCCTATCTGTCTGACTTTTTCCAAAACGAACGCGTTCGTTTTCCAGAACGAACGTGTTCATTCCGCGGAACGAACGCGTTCGATCGGCACGAAATCGCGCGAACCGGGGAGGGGAACCGGCGGAGGAGGGAAGTGAAAAAGGCGGAGAATGAAACTTTCATCGCCCATCTCTGTCAGGCAACACGATCCAAAGGAAAAACAGCAGTGAAGGATATCCCTGCATCAGAGACAAAGCGGGTGGCCGCCTACTACGACATGAACGGCCGGCGCATCGGAATACCTCAACGCGGCATCAACATTGTCCGCTATGAGGACGGTACGGTGAAGAAGATGTTGGTGAAGTGAAAGCAGAAAGCTGCCGAAAAATCATCAACAAACGATAAAGATTGAAAAATATCCTGCGAATGGGGCAGGGGAATGAAAAAAAGGCCTTATATTTGCGCCCGATTAAAATACATTCACTCCCCAAGCGGGATATTTTTCTTGATTTATCCTTTCTTCGACATGGGCATCGAACTCTATCTGACACCCTGTGAAAACGTGCGGCCGGACAGCAGCTATTTCTGGAACCTGCCCCAGCTGCCTCCAACATTGAAATATCCTATGACGCGCGACCGGAAGGGCCACCTCTTCGTCATGCAGTTCGTGGCACAAATCAACTGCGCAGAGCTCTCGGCCTCGGTCACCAACAGGGAACTGCCGCAAACAGGCATGCTCTACTTTTTTGCCGACATCGCCAGCTACCTGCAATACGATGTCAACACGGTGCACGGGCTGGGGCAGTGGAGTGGGGGAGTGAAGGTGCTCTATTCGCCCGAACCCGCCAAAACGGTCTCCTTCACGAATCCTTACGGTGAGACCGAGCTGATCATGCCGCACGCCATCGAGTTCGACGAAAGTGAGGAGCGCGACAGCTACTTCACGCTGCTGGGCGAGCCCTACGACGATGAGCCGCAGGAGGCTCTGGGTGCCGACTGGATTCCGCTGCTCCAGCTCGACTCCAACGAGACGGACGAGTACAACCTGAGCTTCTACGACGCGGGCACGCTCTATCTGATGATTGAGCGCAGCCGGCTCAAACGTCACGACTTCTCCAACGTGAAAGGCTTTCTGACCTCTCTCTGACGGGAAGCCCGCATCAGCCCGGATTCCGAAAGCAAGGCTTCATCCTTCAGCCCCGTATCATCGTTATGAGCATCTTGAAACGATGGGATGCCTGGACGCTGTGGCGTGAGCCGCTGGGGATGACGAAAGCCTCGCCCTGCTTGATGACGTGCGCCGTTTCCCCGACGGTCAGTTCCATCTCGCCGTCAATCACCTGGATGAGTGCGTCGAAAGGGGCGGTATGCTCGCTGAGCCCCTGTCCGGCGTCGAAACTGAACAGCGTTACGCTGCCGGCGTTGTTATGGATCAGTTCCTTACTCACCACGCCTCCATCGGCGTAGTCAATCATTGTGTTCATGCCGAACACTTCGCCTTTTTCAAATCTTGGCATATCGTTACTTTATTTGATGAGAGTTGTTCTGAATCATTGTTGGAATGCGGTAAATGTTTTCCATTCAATGTTTTCATTGGAACAATTATTGCAAGTTTCTCAAAGTCTTACATCCCTCTTTCTTTCCGCCCAGTCGCCCCTGTCCAAGTTCTGCAGCCGATGGCTTCGGCGATGTGGGGGCTTTGCTTTCTCTGAATTGTCAAGGTCGGCGATGGTGTGGGCGACGTTGGATAAAATTGTTTAATGGTCTGTATATTCATAGGTTATATGTTTTTGCAAATTTAAGCAGAAAAAGTTATTCCGTCCAATTCTCGCGGTCGAGGTTGCGGTAGCCGATGGCCTCGGCCACATGATGCTGCCGGATGTCGGACGAACCCTCCAGGTCGGCGATGGTGCGGGCCACCTTCAGGATGCGGTCGTAGGCGCGGGCGGAGAGGTTAAGCTGGCGCATGGCCATGCGCAGACGGCTCATGCCGGGTGCGTCGAGGCGGGCATATTCTTGCAGCATCGACGATGTCATTTGGGCGTTGCAATAGATGCCACGGCAGGACTTGAAGCGCTCAGCCTGCACGTTCCGCGCACGGACAACGCGCTCACGGATGGACGCACTCGACTCTCCACGCGGCGCGTTGGCAATGGCCTCGAAGGGCACGCTCTCCACCTCCACCTGGATGTCGATGCGGTCAAGCAGCGGGCCGCTGATTTTGCTCACATAACGCTGAATCTGGCCAGGCGAGCAGGTACATGGATGCGTGGGATGATGGTGATAGCCGCAGGGGCAGGGATTCATGCTGGCCACGAGCATGAACGAGCATGGCAGCGTGAAGGTGTATTTAGCTCGCGAAATGGTGATGACACGGTCTTCGAGCGGCTGACGCAAGGTTTCCAACACGGATTTGTTGAAATGCGGCAGCTCGTCCAAAAACAAGACACCGTTGTGCGCCAGACAGATCTCGCCCGGCATGAACGTGTTGCCGCCACCCACGAGTGCTATGTCGCTGGCCGTGTGGTGAGGTGCACGGAACGGGCGCTGGCTGATGAGCGTGGAGTCGCGGCCGAGCTTTCCAGCAATGCTGTGAATCTGTGTGGTCTCCAGACTCTCGGCCAGTGTCAGCGGCGGGAGAATCGACGGAAGCCGTTTGGCCATCATGCTTTTGCCGCAGCCCGGACTGCCCACAAGGATGATGTTGTGGCCGCCCGCAGCCGCCACCTCAAATGCCCTTTTCACGTTTTCCTGCCCTTTCACATCAGCGAAATCATTCTCGAAATGCATCTGGCGAGAATAGAAATCCTCACGGGTGTTCACCTCCACGGGGTGCAGCAGCTGCTGGCCGCGCAAGAGCTCCACCAGTTCGTTCAGATGACGCACACCATATACTTTCAGACGGTCCACCACAGCGGCCTCGCGGGCATTGGCCTCGGGCACGAAAAGCGATTTGCACTGCATGGCACGAGCCCGGATGGCGATGGGCAAGGCACCCTTCACAGGCAGGATGCTGCCGTCCAGCCCCAGTTCGCCCACGAACATGCAACCATCGACCGCCTCCGCCGACAAATGGCCGAACGAAATCATCAGTCCGATGGCAATGGGGAGGTCGAAGCCCGAACCCTCCTTGCGCATGTCGGCCGGAGCCAGATTCACCACTGTGTGGCGCATAGGCACATGGTAGCCGTTGATACGGATGGCCGCTTGCACACGCTCCGAACTCTCGCGCACCGCGTTGTCCGGCAGTCCGACTATCACGAAATGCGGATGGTCGTTGGCTTCGCGCGAATCCACTTCGATATTGACGGGAATGGCACTCATCCCCTGCAGCGTGGCGGACAGAACTTTGGCAAGCACGAAGAAGAAATCTTTTTTGAGATGAATGAAAAAAGGAAAAACGGCACATGCCGTGTCGATTGCAAAGATAAGCATTTTGCAGCGAACCACCAACCTCATTCCCCGTTTCATTTCAAAAAAATACAAGTATCGTCCGAAAGAAGGCAAAGATTGTCCAACACCCCGATTTTCTCCGGATTTTATTTGGAGAGACAACTGAAAATCACAAAATTTGCAGGTGGAAACACGAGATATTCGAATCCACAACAAGAACGGAAATGTTAGTTAAATAGTTTTTATTTGTTAATGTAAATCGGAGCTGAAGATTCGCCGTGAGGCAGATCTTCAGCTCTTAAAAAAGGAAAAAAGGTAATAAACGAACCCAATCATGTTCTGGCGGGCACAACGCCAGCTGCCAATCTAAAGGAAAGACTTTGAAAAGAACGGCCATTGGCCGCGCAGAGTTCTCCGATGGCCGGGACACACCGCCATTTCTCAACGAATCTCTGCGAATCATACGGACTGCACAGCTGAACCACATCCAGAAGCCGTGCGGTCTGTTTGCTTTTTTTCTGAGCAACTGTTGTTATGTGCAGGAGAGGAGAGGAGAGGAGGAATTTCCTCGCAGAAAAAGGTGCCCAAATTATTTGTCGTGTGGAAAGAAAGTCCTAACTTTGCGCACATTTTTCATTGGAGCGTGCCGTCGGCGACGGCACTCGAAGCGTATGAGAGACAACAGAGACGCATTGGACTATGGCGAGATGCGCGTTCCTCGCCTCTTCCGCAAACTTTTCTTTCCTACCCTGCTCGGCCTCGTCTCATCGGTGCTGCTCAATCTGGCCGACGGCATCTTCGTGGGACGCGGGGTGGGGAGCAACGCACTGGCGGCCATCAACATCGCCGCACCGATTTTCATGATGTCCACCGCCATCGCCCTGATGTTCAGCACAGGCATGAGCGTGGTGGCTGCGGTGCATCTGAGCAAGGGAAACACAAAAGCCGCCAACATCAATGTAACCCAGGCCTTCACCGTGGGGATGCTGCTCATGGCACTGGTACTCCTTCTCATCACCGCCTTCCCGCGCCAGACGGCAAATCTCTTCGGATGCAGCCCCCTGCTCTATCCTCTCGCCCATCAATACCTCGTCGGCGTGAGTCCGAGCCTGCTCTTCATCGTAGTCAACATGGTGGGACTCTTCGCCATCCGCCTTGATGGGGCACCCAACTATGCAATGGCCGTCAACGCCGTCAGTGCCGGACTGAACATTCTGCTTGACTACCTCTTCGTCTTCCCGCTCGGTCTGGGCATCTTCGGAGCGGCCGTCGCCACTTCCATCTCCGCCGGCATAGGCACGCTGATGGTTGTATGGTACTTTCTCCGCCTCAGCCGCCGGTTGCACCTCTACCGCCCCAAATTCTCCGCTACCGCAATCCATCTCACCGCCCGCAACTGCGGCTACATGCTCCGTCTCGGTTTCCCCACGTTCATCGCCGAGACAGCCATCGGCTGCATGATGGTAACGGGCAACTACGTCTTCATGCACTATATCCACGAAGACGGCGTGGCGGCCTTCTCCGTGGCCTGCTACCTCTTCCCCATGATTTTCATGTTCGGCAACGCCATTGCCCAGTCCTCACTCCCCATCGTGAGCTACAACTACGGACTGGGCAACACGGAGCGCATCCGCGAGACGCTCCACCTGTCCGTGGGACTCGCCATCGGACTGGGACTGCTCATGACGCTCGTCGGCTATGGGTTCTCCTCCCAGATTGCAGGCCTCTTCATCGACAGCACATCGCCAGCACGAGCCATCAGCGAGTCAGGTTTGCCCATATTCCTGCTCACCTGCCTGCCCTTCACGCTCAACATCGTGCTGATCGGATATCTCCAAAGCCTCGAACGCTACCGCACTGCCACGCTCTTCATGCTGTTGCGCGGCTACCTCGTCATCATCCCCTGCTTCATTTTCCTCCCTCAGGTCATCGGCACTGCCGGTCTGTGGCTCGCCGAACCCCTCTCCGAGAGCATCACGCTCCTCGCCCTCCTCGTCTATGTCATCTCCACGCGGCGGCAACTTCACACATGACTAAACCGTCAGGCTGTCAGTCAAAGACATTCAAACCTGCTTTTTTTGATGCAGATGAAAGGACGAAGATTCGGGAAAAAGCTGTATATTTGCAGGGTATATGAAGAAAATCATTGTGGCCGGCATCGGACCCGGTGGACGTGAGGACATCACGTCCGCTGTGGCGGCGGCAGTCGGAGCGGCTGACGCAGTCGTGGGTTATCAGTATTACTTTCGGTTCATCCAGCCCTACGTGAAGGCGGGGTGCGAGTGCATCGACACGGGAATGCGCGGCGAGCGCCGCCGGGCGGAACAGGCTTTCGCTCTGGCCGAGAAGGGCAAGACGGTGGTTGTCATCTCGTCGGGTGACGCGGGCATCTATGGGATGGCTCCGCTCATCTGCGAGATGAACGAGGAACGGCGGCGGAGTCATCCGCAGTGTGACGACATCGAGATAGAAGTGCTGCCCGGCATTTCCGCTTTCCAGAAAGCCGCATCGCTGCTGGGAGCTCCCATCGGTCACGACTTTTGCATTCTCTCGCTCTCCGACCTGATGACACCCTGGGAGTTGATTGAGCGGCGAATTGTGGCGGCAGCGACAGCCGATTTCGTGACGGCTGTTTACAACCCGAAATCCAACGACCGCTACTGGCAACTGTACCGTTTGCAAGAGCTGTTCCTGCAAAACGGGCGCGCGGCCGATACACCCGTGGGCTACGTCCGCCAGGCGGGCCGCACGGGACAGGAAATCAAGTTGACGACCCTGGGAGCATTCGACCCCGAGGACGTGGACATGTTCACGGTCGTCATCATCGGCAACTCGCAGTCGTATGCCGTCGGCGGGCGCATCATCACGCCCCGTGGCTACCGTCTGAAGGAGACGCGGCCGGACAACATGAAACCCGGACAACAGATTATGACAGCTTCCTTCCGCACCATTGCCGGTGAGCTGCAGCGGAAAGACTGGCCGACGGGACACCTGTGGGCACTCCTGCATGCTATCCACACCACGGCTGACTTCGACATGGAAAAACTGCTGTACACCGACGAAGAGGCAGTCGAAAGACTCTACCGTCAGGTGGAAAACGGCAGACTGAAAACGATTGTCACAGACGTGACGATGGTGGTGAGCGGCATCCGCAAGGGAGCCCTGGCCCGGCTGGGCATCGAGGCCAAGTGCTATCTTGACGACCCGCGCGTGGCGGAAACAGCCGCCGCCGAGAACATCACGCGCACGCAGGCCGGCATCCGTCTGGCCGTCGAAGAGCATCCCGACGCCCTCTTTGCCTTTGGCAACGCTCCGACCGCCCTGATGGAGCTTTGCACCCTGATTCGCAAAGGCAAGGCGCATCCGGCCGGCATCATCGCCGCACCTGTCGGCTTCGTACATGTGAAAGAGTCGAAATACATGGTAAAGCCGTTTAAGGACATTCCGAAAATCATCGTGGAAGGACGCAAGGGAGGCAGCAATCTCGCCGCCACGCTCTGCAACGCTGTACTGACCTTCGACGATGCCGCACAACTCAAACCCGGACGCGACTTATGAAGTTCACGGTCATAGGCATCACAGACCATCCGCAGCCGTTCTTTCCGCCCGAAGTGATGGAAGTCATACGGGCCGGACAGGTGTTCGCCGGTGGTCGCCGTCACCACGAACTGGTGGCTTCGCTCCTGCCGGACGGAGCGGAATGGATAGACATCACCGTTCCCATCGACGGAGTGTTCGCGCAATTCAGAAAACACGACACCGACATCATCGTCTTTGCATCGGGCGACCCGCTTTTCTTCGGTTTTGCCAACACCATCCGCCGGCACATGCCGGAGACAGCCATCCAGCTCTATCCCACTTTCAACTCCCTGCAAATCCTGGCTCACCGGCTGGTCATTCCCTACCACGACATGCGCGTCGTCTCGCTCACGGGCCGCCCCTGGACCGCTCTGGACGAGGCTCTCATCGAGGGGGCAGGCAAGATAGGCGTGTTGACCGACCATGAACATACGCCGACCGCCATCGCACGCCGGCTGCTCGACTACGGCTACACCGACTACACACTGTCGGTGGGCGAACATCTGGGGAATCCCATGCTGGAACGCGTCACGACGCTGACGCTCCCGGAGGCTTCGGAAGCCATCTGCAGCTCTCCAAACTGCGTGCTGCTCGTGTCAGCGCATCCACGCCGCCCACGCTTCGGACTGCCCGATGCGGAGTTCGCCCTGCTTGACGGACGCACGAAGATGATTACGAAAATGCCTGTCAGATTGCTGACCTTGCAGGCGCTCGACCTGCCTCAGAAACACGTGTTCTGGGACATCGGATTCTGCACGGGCAGCGTCAGCATCGAGGCGCGGTTGCAATTTCCCCACCTGCATGTGGTGGCCTTCGAACGGCGGCCGGAGTGCGCAGAACTGATGCACGTCAACAGCCGCCGCTTCGGAACGCCCGGCATCCAGACCGTCATCGCCGATTTTCTCACCGCCGACCTCACCCCCTTGCCCCGCCCCGATGCCGTTTTCATCGGCGGTCACGGCGGACGGCTGAAGGACATCATCAGGCGGGTGCTGGACGCGTTGAGCACTGACGGCTGCATCGTGATGAACAGCGTCACCGCTCCGAAGGTACAGATCGATAGTCATGCCCTTTTCGACGAAGCCTGTCATGACTTCGGCCTGTGGCAGGAACTCCCCACCCGCATCATCCTGAACAACCACCATCCCATCGAAATTCTGAAATGCAAAAGACAGCCATCGTCTCCGTCAGCGAGGAAGGCAGACCAACAGGCCGCCTGCTCGCGCAGCAACTGAATGCGACCATCATCGGCCGCGCCGCCGTCGGCAAGCAGTGGCAAGACTTCGATGCCTTCATCTTTGTCGGAGCCTTAGGCATCTGCGTGCGCACCATCGCCCCTCACGTCCGTGACAAATACGCCGACCCTGCCGTGGTGTGCGTGGACAGCAGCGGCCGGCATGTCATCTCCGTGCTCTCCGGACACATCGGCGGAGCCAACGCCCTGACGCGGACGGTGGCCGACATCCTGGGTGTCAGTCCTGTCATCACTACCCAAAGCGACAACACCGGACTGTGGGCTCTCGACACCTTCGAGCAGCGGTTCGGCTGGTCGGTGGCAGACAGCAGCGACATGAACGACTGCATCTTTGCCTTCGTTGGCCGAAAGCCCACCGCTCTGCTGACAGAAGTGCGCGACGAAGGCACGGACTATCTCGAACGCACGTTGCCTCCCCACGTCAGCCTCATCCACGACATCGGCGAGGCCGACCCTGCGTCGTTCCGACTGCTCATCATGGTCACGCCCTTCATCCGCCATGCGCCCGACGGTCTGCTCACACTGCATTTCGTGCCGCGCGTAGCCACCGTAGGTTTCGGGCTGGCGCATCATCCCGACGACTACGAGCATATCTACGACCAGATGCAGGAGGCGTTTGCCCGACAAGGCCTCCTGCCGTGCGCCTGCCGCTATTGCACCATCGACGCGAAAGCCGACGAGCCATTCGTCCGGCTGCTCCAAGACCGGTATGGCCAGCATGTGGAATTCTTCACCGCCGCACAACTGGCAGCAGTCGCCGTGCCCCATCCCAGCGATGTCGTGGCCAGCTATATGGGCACGCCGAGCGTCTGTGAGGCAGCGGCGTTGCTCGGTTCCCATCACGGACAGCTCATCGTTCCGAAAGTGAAGGGAAAACACTTCACGGCAGCCTTGGCCATCGACCGTCAAAGGCTGCGCCAACAGCAGGGGCACATCGAAATCGTCGGTGCCGGTCCGGGCGACCCCGAGCTGATTTCCGTCCGTGGACGGAAGTTGCTTGAGCGTGCAGATCTCATCTTATATGCAGGTTCGCTGGTGCCCAAGCAGCTGACCGAATGCCACAAGCCCGGAGCCATTGTCCGCAGCAGTGCCCCGATGACGCTCGAAGAACAGTGTGAGCTGATGAAAGAGCACTACGGCCGCGGGCACTTCATCGTGCGCCTGCATACGGGCGATCCCTGCATCTTCGGTGCCATTCAAGAGCAGATGGCTTTCTTCGACCGCAACGGCATGTCGTACCACATCACGCCCGGCATCTCCTCCTTTCTGGCGGCAGCAGCCGAGCTCCGCTCGCAGTTCACCATTCCTGGGCGCACCCAGACCATCATCCTGACCCGCGGCGAAGGCCACACGGCCATGCCGGAACGTGAGCAGCTCCACCTGTTGGCGCAGAGCCAGTCAACGATGTGCATCTTCCTCAGCGCCGCCATCGTAGATGAAGTGCAGCGCGAGCTGTTGCAGGCCTATCCCGCCGACACACCCGTGGCTGCCTGCTACCACCTGACGTGGCCCGACCAGCGCATCTACCGAGGACAGCTGAAAGACCTGGCACAGATGGTTCACGACCACCGGCTCACGCTCACGACGATGCTCGTGGTCGGTGAAGCCATTGACAACCGTCAGGGGCTGTCTGAACTCTATTCCAGCCATTTCACGCATCTGTACAGAAAGGGCGGCAAATGATTTTGGTATTCGGTGGAACGACAGAAGGACGAAGAGCCGTGGAGGTGCTGGAAGAAGCCGGCACGCCTTACTACTACAGCACCCGCAGCGACGGACAGCAGCTCGACATGGTGCACGGCACCCATCTGACGGGTGGCATGAACGTGGCCGAAACGACGGACTTCTGCCGCACGCACGGCATCCGTCTGCTGATAGATGCCGCCCATCCCTTTGCAGAAACCCTGCACCGCAACCTCCTCATAGCGGCTGCCCGCCTCAGCCTGCCCGTCGTCCGTTACGACAGAATCTATCCGCGCCACACCGACGACATCACCTGGTGCCGTGACTACGACGATGCCGTCCGGCAATTGCAGGCACAGGGCATCCAGAAACTCCTGGCGCTCACAGGTGTCAACACCATCGCACGGCTCCGCAACTACTGGCAACAGCAACTACAGGCCGACGGCACACCGAACGTGGCTGTGGGGCGCGAATGCTGGTTCCGCATCCTTCCACGTGCGGCTTCGTTGCAAGCTGCGCGGCAGGCCGGCTTTCCCACCGACCATCTGATTTACGAAGAACAAAACGACACGGCGGCACTCATTGCCCGACTTCAGCCCGAAGCCATCCTGACGAAAGAAAGCGGGCACAGCGGCGGGTTCGATGCGAAGGTGGAAGCCGCGCGGCAGGCGGCTGTCAAGGTGTTTGCCGTGGAGCGTCCGCCCTATCCGCCTCTGACGACGGACGTGACGATTGAAACCGTGAACGGTCCGCACGGCCTGCGACGCACCGTGGAGCGGCTGCTTCCCGAATTTTATCCCCTCCACAGCGGACTCACCACAGGTACCTGCGCCACAGCGGCCTCCATTGCCGCCGTCCTCCAGCTGCAGAGCCGTCAGGCGAAGGGGAACGCGCCGGCCTGCCCGTCCCAGGTGTCAGTCACACTGCCCGACGGCGAGAGCATCCCGGTGGATGTAGGCTACGGCAACGGTTACGCATACGTCATCAAGGACAGCGGCGACGACCCCGACGTGACCCGAGGCCTCGAAATCCGGGCCAGCGTCGCACCGTCGGAACAGATGTCCATCGAAGGAGGCCAAGGGGTCGGCGTATTCACCCTGCCCGGCTTCGACTATCCGCCTGGCTCGCCCGCCATCAACAAATCTCCCCGCCGCATGATCGTTGAAAATCTGAAACCGTTCGGCCGAAACTTCACCGTCACCATTTCCGTGCCCGACGGCGAAACCATCGCCGGCCGAACCTTCAACCCCCGTCTCGGCATCACGGGCGGCATTTCCATCATCGGGGTTTCCGGCATTGTCAAGCCGTTCAGCGAAGAAGCCTTCATCGAATCCATCCGGAAATGTCTGGAGGTGGCCAAAGCCAGCGGTGTCGCGCACCTCATCATCAACAGCGGTGCCAAGAGCGAGCGGTTTCTCCGCAGCCACCATCCCGAACTGCCCCGGCAGGCTTTCGTGGAATATGGCAACTATATCGGTGCGACGCTACGGATGGCCGCCGAACTCGGCTTTCCCCACGTCACCCTTGGCGTGATGCTCGGCAAGGCCGTGAAACTGGCCGCCGGACAATTGGACACGCACAGCCGCCGAGGCACGATGGACAAGGACTTCATCGCGCAGATGCTCAGCGAGGCCGGCTGCACGGCCGACCTCTCACGGCTGACGCTGGCCCGCGAGCTCTGGACACTCCTGCCGCCCGAACGGCTGGCGACCTTCTGCGATGTCGTCATCCGGCATTGCGAGCGTCATTGTCTGCCACTCATGGCGCAGGACGAACAGCTGACGATTTTGATTGTTGGTGAAGAAGGGAAACTGTACGGGAAGCAATGAGAATCCGCATGTCGGCGGCATCGAAACGGATGCCGTCGCGCTCGATGAAGTGAGCCAGGGCACCGCTGTCGGCCAACTGCCTCGGCGAGCCAATCCGCAGGGAGTTCCGCTCCATCAGCCATATCTTGTCGGCAATCTGAAGAGCCAGCTCCAAATCGTGAGTTGACAGGAAAATGGTCTTGCCCGTCTCCTGACACAGATCATACAGCAACTGCATCATGTCCACCTTGCTCGGATAGTCCAGAAAAGCCGTGGGCTCGTCGAGATAGACGACGGGGGTCTGCTGGGCCAGAGCCTTGGCTATCATCACTTTCTGCCGCTCTCCGTCGCTGAGAGCCTGTACCATGCGGTCTGACAGCGACGTGATGCCGACCATCCGCAGTGCCTCTTCCACAATCGCGATGTCCTTGCGTGACAGCCGCCCCCAGAATCCCGTGTAGGGACTGCGCCCCATGCCGACCAGCGCGGCCACAGTCATGTTCTGCAAGTCGGGACGTGCGGTCAGCACCACGCTGACCAAATGCGACAGCTCCTTGTCCGTATAAGTACCGATTTCCCGCCCGTTCAGATAGATGCTGCCGCCCTGTTTCGGCAGGAAGCCGCACAGCGTCTGCAACAGCGTGGACTTCCCGATGCCGTTCGCCCCAATCAGGCATACCAACTCGCCCGCAACCAGACAGGCATTGAGGTCGCCGGCAACGATTTTCCTGTTTCCTTTGCTTCCCGAGTACCCGATTTGCAGGTGCTCCAGACGCACCGTCTCTTGTTTCTTGTCCATCTCTTTTCTTCTTCTGAACTGTTTTTCTCCATCCTCAACGGAGCCGCGTGCGCCGGAACAGCACGCTGGCGATGACAGGGGCACCGACCAAGGCCGTCACGGAATTGACCGGCAGTGCGCCCTCGAATCCCGGCATGCGTGCCAGCAGGTTGCAGACCAGAGCCAGTGCGCCGCCGGCCAGCATCGTTCCGGGCATCAATATGCGGTGGTCGCTGCTGCGGAACAGCGCCCGGGCCAGATGGGGCACGGCCAGACCGATGAACATGATGGGGCCGCAATAGGCCGTGACAATGGCCACCAGCACGCCCGAACTCACAATCACCAGCAGGCGCGAACGCCGGACGTTCAGACCCAAGTTGCGGGCATAGGCATCGCCCAGCAAAAGCAGATTCATGGTCTTCGACAGCAACATGCTCAGCGGCAACAGCACCACCATCAGGCAGACGAAGAGTACCATCTGGCCACCGGAGACACGGGCAAAGGAACCGAGTCCCCACACCACATACGCCTTGACATCCTCCTCGGCCGAGAAGAACTTCAGCACGCCGATGACGGCATTGGCCAGATAACCAATCATCACACCGATAATGAGCAGTGTCACATTGTCTCTGACCTTCTGCGAGATGAAGGCTATCAGCCCCAGCACCGCCACCGCTCCGACCACGGCCGCCACCGACATCGCCACATCGCCGATATAGCCGAGACGGCTGAGCGCCACGCCGCCGAAAGAACCGGAAAACAGCACCACGCAGGCCACACCCAAAGAGGCTCCGTTGCTGATGCCGAGCACCGACGGGCCGGCCAGAGGATTGTGGAAGACGGTCTGCATCTGAAGTCCGCTCACGGCCAGTCCCGCACCCGCCATCAGAGCCGTCAGGGCCTGCGGCACACGGGAACTGAGCACGATGTTCCGCCAGATTTCTCCTTCGCCCTGTCCGCCCAGCAGGATGCGGCACACGCTGCGGACGGGAATCTGCACCGTGCCCAATAACAGGTTGAGCACGAAGAGCAGCACAATCAGCACCACCAGCAGCAGGGTCAGCACGACGTTTTTCTTCATGGCATCTTACTCATTTCAGCAGTTGATAGAATGTGGGCCGATAGTCCGCAGGCATCAGCTCGGGATGGAAAATGGCCACAAAGTCGGACAGCACCTTGTCGGGCATCACCGGCGACAGCTCATAGTAGGGGGTCTGACGCATGTTACAGTAGATGACGTGATGCTCCTGATAGGCTTTGAACAGCACATTGCGCGGCTCGGAAGCCTTCAGCGCCTCATAGGAGAAATCACCGGGGAAGCTGTTGAGAATGCGCCAGTAGTCCGCATGGGCAGCCATGGAATACATCCTCTCATATTCAATCGGAACGCCGCCTGTGTTGTCGTCCTTGAGTACGTAGTCGGCTCCTGCATCCTGGAAAATCCGGGCCAGATAGTTGCGTCCACCCACGGCAAACCAGTTGCCGCCGTGCATCTCGCCGCTGAACACCGTGGGGCGGGCCGTCGTACCGGCCACACGCCGCTTCAACTCCAAGTAGCGGCTCTCGATGCCTGCGAAGACGCTGTCCGCCTCCTGTTCCTTCCCGATGAACATCGCGACGAACTTGATCCATTCCGCCTGTCCCAACGGGTCGAGTTCCTTATAGCCCAAATGGGGAACGAGGAGGATGCCTGTCTCCTTGATGGCATCATAGCCGCCGCGCTTGAACGGCGAGATGAAAATGACCTGGGGATTGGCAGCCTGAATCAGCTCGGCATCGAAATTCCCCTCCATTCCGATTTTCACGATTTCGCCTGTCCGCACGCGCCGCAGGATGTCTTCGTCGAACAAATTCTTCGTGCCCGTGATGCCCTTGATGACATCGTGGGCATGGAGGGCGGTGAAGTTCGACAGCTGGAGCATCGTCATCACGATAGTCCGCCGGATGGGCACGCTCACTGCGGTGTAGCCCTCGGGCACCTGTGCGTGCACGCCTTGCGGCACCAAGGCAAAGTGATAGCTGACGGGCATCCGGTCCTTGTCCTTCTGCGGGTCGGCGATGTCCACCAACTTCACTCCGTCGGCCCGCGTCCGCACGGCATATCCTTTGGCATACTTGGGGCTGCCCGCCGAATCGGTGTCCGCAATGTCGGCGGTGGCTGTCTTCGTCTGCTGCCCGCAGGAGACACATCCGATGATGATTGCGCACAAGGCGGCAATCGTATTGACAAACTGTTTCATCTGGCTTATTGCTTGAACTTCACCTTCAAGCCCACCACCAGCATCCGGCCGGGGCTATATAGGGCATATTTTTTGTTGGACGAGTCGATGCGGCGGTCAACGCGGTTGAAGAGGTTGTCGATGCCGATGCCCGGCTCGACGAATGCCCACCGCGTGCAGTCGAAGGAATGCGTGGTGTGGAGGTTCCAGAGACCATAGCCCGGAGCGTTCTCATAACCTTGATAGTAAGTTTTCGACTGCAAGCGGCCGTTCAGGTTCACATCCAGCCCGTACTTTCCCCACGTGTGGTGATAGTTGGCGGCCAGGGTGGCTGTGTTGCGGATGCTGCGCTCCAGCACGCTCCATACGCCATTGCTCCGGGTGCGCGCATACGTGTAGGCATAATTGACCGAAATGTTGAATCCACGGAACAGATTGGCCGAGACGTTCACCTGCAAACCTTTCACGTCGCCTTTGTCGCTGTTCTGATAGAGGGAATAGCGTTCCAACTTCTCCGCCTGGTCGTCGGTCATTTCCGGAAACTCTTCCCGCAGCATGCTCAAGGAAGAGTCATCAACATCGATGTTCTGTCTGACCACCATGTCGCTGATGCGGTTCACATATCCCGTCACACTGAAGGCTATCAGCTGCGTGCGGTACTCGGCACTCAGAGCGAAGTAGTTGCTCTTCTCCGGCGACAGATGGCGGTTGCCGAAGATGATTTGGGGCTTGCCGCGGTTGACGGAGAAGTAGTGGTAATAGAGTTCGTCCAGCCCGGGCGCACGGAAACCTGCGGAATAGGTGGCGCGGAACCGGAAATTCCCGGGTGCATACATCAGCGTGGCCTTGGGCGTGAGCTTTTCATTGAAGGTCTCGTGATGGGTCAAGCGCAGGCCGAACGTGGCGGTGAGATTCCGGCAGAGCTGCATATCATGCTGGGCGTAGGCAGCCACTGTATAGGAATTCTGATGGATGTTGCCCGAGGTGGCGGTCAGGTAATCTTTGAGCCAACTGGCACCGAAGATAGTGGTGGAATGGGCGGTCAGCCCGAGGATGGCTTTCAGCTCTCCCTCCATCGTGCGCTGCTTCTTCGACTGCACATAGTCGCCGACGGCGTAGGTTTCCGTTGCCACGTCGTATTCCTTGCCGTAACGGAAACGGTCCACCGTGAAGTCCGCCTGCAACGAATTGCGGTCAGTAAACTTATAGATGCCGCCCAGATTCCATCGCAAACCCTTGTAGCGCATTTCATAGTCAGTGCCGCCCGTGATGTCCTCCCGTGTGTTGGGGCGGTCCGTTATCTTATAAGAATAGTCGATTCCGGCATTCAGTGCCAAGCGGCGGTTGGCCGAATAGGTAAACTTTTGTCCGAACAGATTCGAGCGATAGCCGGTGAAGAAAGGAGCTATCGTCTTCTGCGTTTCTGTGTCGGAACCTTTCACATACTCCAGGTCCGTGGTTTGATAACTGTCGGCCTGGTCGTGACTGAACGAAGTGTAGGAGCCGAATCCATGCGTATAGATGTCAAGGCTGACGGCTTCTGTCCACACGCCATGTCCGGACACGCGGGTGTCTGAGGTGACGCTGACCAAATCCTGCGTCGGCTGATCCGTAATGATGTTGATGACACCCGCAATCGCATCGCTGCCATAAAGCGAGGAGGCCGCCCCGTCGAGCACCTCGATGCGCTTCACACGCGCCATGTTGATGCGGTTCAAGTCCACATTATTGGAAATGTCGCCGGAGAGTTTCTGTCCGTTCACCAAAATCAGAATATACTTGTTGCCCAGACCGTTCATGCGTAGAAAAGTGCCCATCGAGTTGGGAGCCATCGACATCTGCGGCATCATGTGTGTCAAGGCATCGGAAAATGTGCTGATGCCCTGCTCGCTGATTTCGCGGCTGCTTAACACTCTCACGGGCGTAGATGTGGATTTGAGATGCTGGTGATGTCCCGAACCGGTCACCACCACGGGATTCAGATTGTAGTAGCTCTTCACTTTCGCTGAATCCTGCCGCACCATCTGATGAATTTGAGCGTGGGCTGACGCACCGCCCAACAACAAGAACACAACGAACAGCTTCCTTGACTTCAATAGCTTCATTTTCTTTTATTATAAAAAAATGGATGGGCATGTGCCCATGTAGGCCATCGGCACATCCCATCCATCAAGACTTTGTTATCGTATCATGATTGCCGAAACTTCATTCTTCAGCAGCCGTCGTAGGCGTGGAGAGAGCCTCGTCGGTGCCCAATTTGGCAATGGCCTCACGCGTGTGGTTCATCCACAGATTGCGGACAGCAGAACGCTCGCCCAAGGCAGGGATATATTCGTCACCGCTCTTGTACTGGTTCCAGCAGGCTTCCGTGAAGTTCGTCTCGTATGCCTGTGTGGCAATGCCGGCGGCGTTGAACAAGGAGTACCAGCTCTCGTCGTCATCGGCATCAGCCATGTCGTTGTGGGCGTGGTCGCCGGCTATGCTCATCAGCGGATAGAGTTGTGCCTTCGTCGATGCGTTGGCAGCGTAAGTGATGGTCTTCGTCACGTCACCCACTTCATAGTCGAACGTGCCGCCTCCGATGTGCTCAATCACATTGGCCGCATAGGTTTCGTCCATGTCCACCGTGCCCACGTAGTAGTTCTCGTTGAGCTCGCGCAGATAGTCTTCCAGTTGCAGGTAGCGTATGTTGCCGCCATAATAGTCGTAGCCCTCCGGATTTCCATGACCCATGAATGCCACGATTCCCTCAGCGACGGCGGCCTTGATGTCAGCCTCTTCGTTCAGCACGGTGGCCAGGTTCTTGGCATCGCTCTCCTCGGCCATCAGCGGCGTACCCACTGCAACGTTCAGGTCGAGACTCTTCATGTAGGCATCGGTGAAGTCGCCGTTGCGGTTGTTCATGAAATCCTTGACGTAGGTGTCACGGACACGGCGGTACTCTTCACCCGGAATCACCTGCAAAGACTGCACCACAATCTGCTTGTAGCCTGCCAGACCGATGGCGGTCAACCAGTGCTCAGGGTCGTAGTAGTCGCGGGAAGCCACATGCTCTCCGGCGCGTGCGTTGTTGATGCAGATGGCGCTGGAGAACGAAAGATACACATCCCATCCCGAGAAGTTCGACTGATAGTCGCTCACCACTTTCTCGAACGTGTCGTAGGCCTGCTCCCAGGTCGAACCGAAAGCCACAATCAGAATGACCTTGTCACTCTTCTTCTGGCTGCTCACCGTTTTGTTGACGGCCTGCTGATACTTCTCATAGTTCGACTGTGCGTCGTCGTCATCGTCATCACTGCATGCAGTGAACGACAGTCCCAAAACGACGGTCATCATGACCATCGCAATCCATTTCCATGTTTTCATTGATTGTTACTGTTTAAGTTAGACATAAAGTGATTAGAAAGTTTCTTTCCCTTGTTCATCCGCAGCGTCAGCGACACATACACCGTGCGGCCGGGCGAAGTCGTGCCGAGGTGCAGGCCGTGGGGCGTGCGGTCCACATAGCCGAACACGTTGTCCATGCCGGCATCCACGCGGAAATCATTGCCGAACTGGTGTGTCGTGCTGATGCGCCAGAGCTGATAGCCTTTTCCATTGCCGTCGGTCTGATAATAGCGTTTGGACGACAACCGTCCGTAAAGGCCCACTCCCAACCGGTAGCGGCGGCTGAAGTCGTGCTGCCAGGTTGCATAGCAGTTTGCCTTGTGGTGCGCCATGCCGTCGATGGTGACGCGGCGCATCACCTCGTCCTCCGTGTCGTATTGATTTGCCTTCGTGTCGAGATAGCTGTAGGAACCGCCGAACGTGAAGTGGCGCGTCTGATAGCGGGCCGTGAAGTCGATGCCATAGGTCTTCGCGTCCTCAATGTTCTGGTACTGGCGCACGCGGACCGGGTCGTACTGAACAATCAGTTCTCCTGGCGCATCGCCGGTGGGAATGGTGACGAGCGTTATCATGTCGCTCACCTGATTATAATAAGCCGAAAGCGTCAGGGTGAGATGACCCACCGTGTATTCGCCGCTGAGGTCGAAATAGTTCGATGTCTGCGCCTTCAGGTCTGTATTGCCGAGATACAGATACACGCCGTTCATGTTGCGCACATACTGATAGTGAAGCTCTTTGGGAGTCGGAGTTTTGTAGCCCTGGCTCCACGTGGCTCTCCATCGCAGTTCGCCTGTCTTCAGCATGGCTGAGAGCTTGGGAGTGAGGCGCGTGCCGAAGCCTTCGTTCCGCGTCAGGCGCAGTCCGGCTGTCACAAAGAGCGGGTCGAGCACCGACAGCTCATCCTGCACATAGAGTGCCTCCGTGTTGTCCGTCGCCTTTCCGTTCAGTATCCGCATCGGTGCCTTCAGCCAGTCGTAGCGGTATTCCATGCCCGCACTGAGCTGCTGACCGCAAGGCAACGCGAAGACACCCTTCAGCGTGATGTCCGTCAGTTGCTGATCGCTCTGCAGTTCCTTTTGTCCTGGAAAATAGGGAAAGTAATTGGTGAAACGTCCGTTGACGTAACCGTCGGTCAGCGTCGTGTCGGTGAAAACATACTTATAGGCGTGACGCTTCCAGTCAGCGTCCAACATCAGATAGCCCACGTCGCCCAGTGTCCATTTGCCACCTGCGGAGGCTGAAGCGTTGTTGTACTGCATGTCGTAAGTCTTCACATCCACGCCCGGATGATGTCCGCTGGGGCGATAGATGCGCTTCCAGTAGATGCTGCCGTCTGCATAGACCTCTATCTGCGGAGACAGCTTCCAGGTCAGACGTTCGGCCAGCTGCCAGTTCGTGTGACGGTTGACGGTTTTGTTGCGCGAGTCGGTGATGTGGTATTCCGTCTGCTGCGGAGCCTCTTCCGATGTGTTCTGCCAACCGTCGGAATGCTGCAGCTGGAAGTTGGTGTAGCTCGACAGTCTGCCGCAGTTCAAGGCAATCCCGTCGTGCTGGCGGATGTCGCCGTAGCTGCCCACGCGCGAGGTATTCTCCAACAGCAGCCCCTGCTCGCGGTGTTTCTTCGTGATGATATTGATGACACCGGCGATGGCATCCGAGCCATAGAGCGCGCTCGAAGCCCCCTTCACGATTTCGATGCGGTCGATGTTGTTCGGGTCAATCAGGCTCAGGTCGTTCTCACCACCATTGTCGCCATGCAGCCGCCGTCCGTCCACCAGAATCAGCACGTAGGAATTGCCCAAGCCGTTCATCTGCAAGTGCGACCCCATGTCGTTTTCGTTGAAATCGAAGCTGGCGGTCAGCCCCGAGAGAATGTCCTCGATGCTCCGGCCGGCATACTGCTGCAGCTGGCGGTGGCTGATGACCTCGGTCTGCACGGGCGCGTCCTTCAGCAGGTGCTGAGTGCCCGTACCCGTCACCACGACTTCCGGCAACGAATCGGCCTGCAAGGTGGTCTGTGCAGTCATGACAGAAGGCAGGCATAGCGATGCCAGCCACATGATGAATCTACATTCCATACATGTACGTTTCCGTGCTTCCGCATATTCCTGTGCGGGCGGATTTTCATTCAGAGAGGCAGGTCTTCTGACTTTCCCCGGTCTGCTCAACCTTCCCAACGCCCAGCGTCAGTGGCTCTAAACAAGCAAACCTTCTGAAAAAGGGGATTACAGCTGCAGGTACAGTTCCGGACTCTCACCGGATTCCCTCTTACATCGAAGCGGCTATCTACGGCCGCCTGATGGCCTTGGTTCTATTTGATGCGGCAAAGGTAAACTTTTTCGTAAACATCTGAAAACAAATGATAATATTTTTTTTACCTTTGCCGCGATGAAAGCAAGTTTTCTGATAGCGGCTCCCGGCAGCGGTTCCGGCAAAACCACGGTGGCGCGTGGACTGATGGCTCTGCTGACAGACTGCGGACTGAAAGTGCAGCCTTTCAAGTGCGGTCCGGACTACATCGACACAAAATTCCACGAGACGGTATGCCGACGGCCAAGCGTGAACCTCGATACCTTCATGGCCACGCCGGACCACGTGAGACGGCTCTTCTACCGCTACGGAGCGGATGCCGACGTGTGTATCGTGGAAGGCATGATGGGACTCTTCGACGGCTATGACCGCGACCGGGGTTCATCGGCCGAAATCGCACGGGTGCTCGGGCTTCCCGTCGTGCTGGTCATCGACGCCAGAGCCGCAGCTTACTCCACGGCTGCGCTCCTGTCCGGCTTCATCCACTTCCGGCAGGACATACGGATTGCAGGAGTCATCTTCAACAAAGTCGGGTCGGAACGCCACCGGCAGATGCTGCGACAGGTATGCAGTGACCTGCAAGTCAACTGCTTCGGCTTCCTGCCCAAGGCGGCCGGGCTCGAACAAAGCTCGCGATACCTGGGGCTGGACTTTTCTCAGACCACCGACTGCACACGGCTGAAACAGCTGATGGCCGGGCATTTGGACTGGAAACAATTCCTCCGGCTGCACACGTTGCCGTCAGCGAACGAAGAATCTGCTCCGGCTCCTTCGGAGCAGACTTTTCCGCAACTGTCGGTTGTCATAGCCCGGAATGCGGATAGCTTTTCCTTTCTCTATCAGGAAACACTGGACAAATATCCGTCACATCGATACTTCGACCCCGAAACGGAACAGCCCGACCTGCAAGGCGCAGACCTGCTCTATCTGCCCGGCGGCTATCCCGAGAAGCACCTGCAGGCACTGGCGGACAACACCACCTGCCGCCAGGCCGTCAGAGACTATGCAGAGCGGGGGGGACGTATCGTGGCCGAATGTGGAGGCATGATGTATCTCTGCCGGAGCGTCGTCACGGACGAAGACACCTATCCCATGTGCGGGGTGCTACCTTATTCAATTATCGCACGGCAGTCCGACCGCAAGCTGTCGCTCGGCTACCGGCAGTTCGTACTCGGCGGCAGGGAATACCGCGGACACGAATTCCATTACACGCAATTTCTGAACGCCACGCCGCCGTCCGCCGTCCAAGTGTATGACGCACTCGGAGCACCCGTCACCACGCCCGTCTTCCAATACAAGCATGTATTAGCCAGCTACACGCATCTCTACAACATCTGACGCAACCGACTGACGAGGTTGAAGAATATTTTCTTCGGATTTTCCAACGAAATGCTTCGCAGGCATTTCCGGACTCCTCCTAATTTTTTTCCCGAACCCGCGCAACAAAATTTCCTTTGTCGCGCCATTGGAGTTGTCAAATGCGAGGAATTGGCGACGGACGAAGGCCTTCGTTCTGCGGAAGGATGACCATCGTTCCAACAATCGAAGGCCATCGTTTGGCAAGAAATCAGACTAAAAGAATTATTTTTTATTCGCATTTCGGAAATTTTGTCGCCGCTGTCTTGACAACTCCGGCGCAGGGGAGAGAAAAGGTGAAGAAAAAACAATGACAAAACCGCGAAAGGTGGGGCTGAGGAACAGGGACTTCATCGCGCAGATGCTCAGCGAGGCCGGCTGCACGGCCGACCTCTCACGG
>CAYPZK010000019.1:0-55185 GCA_964415385.1 uncultured Bacteroidaceae bacterium | reverse complement strand
GGCACGAATTGCTTCATTGGTGTTTGAGACCAACGCGTCTACCAATTCCGCCATCTGGGCATCGGACAACTATCCGTGAAGAGGATTTGCGGGTGCAAAGGTACAACTTTTCCTGGATAATTTGAAAGCCGGGCGGAGAAAAAATCGGAATTTGGAGAAAAAACGGAGAAAATTCAGGAATTTGAGGCTGTCCATCATCAGAGGAAGGGACTGAACAATCCGAGGGCGAAGGTGAAACTGTCATGGAACGGGGTGGAGTACGAAGGTGACGGCGGAGAGTGGCGGCAGCGTGAAGCTGAGACGGTCGTTGTGGAGCGTGAAGTCTGAGCAGGGCTGTGCGTTCTCGCTGTGGCTGGTGCGGTATGCTTCAGCTGTGGCGGGCCGGAAATGGCTGAAGTGGAGCTCATGGGACGCGGATTGCTGCCGGTCGGTGTTGATGACCACCGTGACCAGTTCGCTGCCGTCGGGCGAGATTGCCGCCAGCAGGTGGGGATTGTCGGTGTCGAGGTAGGTGTATCCCTGCCGGATGAAATGGGAAAATTGGTAGCGCACGTAATAATTCTTGTGCAGATGAAACTCGCCTCGGTTCCAGTCGCCCGACACGAGTGACCATTGGTCGCCGTGCTCCTCCATGTATTGCCAGTCAATCCAGGTGTCGGGTTGCAGCAGCCGGATGTCGTCGATGAGGCGCTGTGCCATCATCAGGTTGCCGTGGATGCCGCGTCCGCCATCGCCCGACTCGCTCATCCAGAGACGCTTGCCGGCCTGTCGCGCCAACTGGCGGAGTTGGACGCGGTCGGCATGGGAACCGTGGTAGGAGTGCGTGTTCCACTGTGCCACTTGGGCGAGCGCGTCTCCGTCTTGGGCGTATGCCTTGAAATCGCGCACCGACTGCCCGATGTCCGTTTCGTCGGAAGCTGAAATCTGCGTCGGCAGCCCCGAGGCGTGGAGCATGGGCGCGAGCACGCGCAGCAGTCGGATTTGGCTTTTCGTGGAGAAATGGCAACCTTCCTGCGAGCCGTTGGCGTACCAATAGTCGGTGACCGGTTCGTTGAAAGGGTCGAGCGTATAGAAGTCCAGCTGATAGCGGTCGTGGTACATCTGGCAGACATCCACGAGGTAGCGTGCGAAGGCCTCGTAGTGGCGCGGAGCCACATTGTCGTCGGTGGCCCGCACGGCACCGCCCACGCAGCCGCTCTCCGTGAGGTAATAGGGAGCGGAATTGGAGAAGGCCTCGAACAGGGCATCGGGGCGCAGTTGGCGAATGCGGAGCATCACCCGCCGTTGAGCCTCGTCGCGCTCCCAATGGTATTCATCGTCGGCCGAGTCCTTGAATCCTGGCATTTCGGCGCGCAGCCCCTTGCCGTTCCGGCCACCGAAGTGGTGCGGCTCGCAGTGACACCACTGAGGGTCGTCGCCACCACCGATGTTGTAGCGGAAAATGTTGAAGTTCAGGTGTCCCGGAGAACAAAGCAACGTGAGGAGCGAGTCGAACTGCTGTTCGTCCTGCCAGCGGCCGCACATATTGGCCCACCAGCAGAGCGACGTGCCCCAGCCCTGGTTCTGTTGCAGCCGGTTGTCGGTGTCGATTTCGGTGAGGCGTGTCTGCCGGGCGGCGGTCAACAGGGCCGGGAGTAGCAGAAAGAGCAACAGAACGGCGTGGCGGGGCGTGTGTGGCTGGGTCATGGAGTGGATGGGATGATGCGGTTTGACATGAATGTGGGTGCAAAAGTACGAATTTTCTCTCAGAAGTCTTCGCAGCTGTCGTGTGGAAAATGTGAATACCGCGAAGAAAAAAGTCGCGTAATCCGGCGGCGGATAGTGAGGTTTTCGGTAGAAATCAGCAGGGAGGCGTGTTTTTTCGAGAAAAAAGCGTATCTTTGCAACGAAATTCACATCAAACATATCTTAGATACAGAAATGGCACAAGAAGACGTTTTCAAGAAAGTCGTCTCCCACTGCAAGGAGTACGGTTTCGTTTTCCCGTCGAGCGAGATTTATGACGGCCTGGCCGCCGTGTATGACTATGGCCAGAACGGCGTGGAACTGAAGAACAACATCAAGCAATACTGGTGGAAGAGCATGGTGCAGATGCACGAGAACATCGTGGGGCTGGATTCCTGCATCTTCATGCATCCGACGATTTGGAAAGCCTCGGGCCACGTCGATGCATTCAACGACCCGCTCATCGACAACCGTGACTCGAAGAAACGTTACCGTGCCGACGTGCTGATTGAAGACCAGATTGCAAAATACGACGAGAAAATCGAGAAGGAAGTGGCCAAGGCGCGCAAGCGCTTCGGCGACAGTTTCGATGAGGCACAATACCGTGCCACGTCGCCGCGCGTGCTGGAAGAGCAGAAGAAACGCGATGCCCTGCATGAGCGTTACAGTCGGGCAATGAACGCGATGGATCTGAACGAATTGCGCCAGATTATCCTCGACGAGGAAATCGTGGATCCCGTGAGCGGCACGCGCAACTGGACGGAGGTACGCCAGTTCAACTTGATGTTCAAGACGGAAATGGGCTCCACGGCAGATTCGTCGATGACCATCTACCTGCGTCCCGAGACCGCCCAGGGCATTTTCGTCAACTACCTCAACGTGCAGAAGACGGGGCGTATGCGGATTCCGTTCGGCATCGCCCAAATCGGCAAAGCCTTCCGCAACGAAATCGTGGCACGGCAGTTTATCTTCCGCATGCGTGAGTTCGAACAGATGGAGATGCAGTTCTTCATCAAGCCCGGCACTGAGCTGGAGTGGTTCAAGAAGTGGAAGCAGACGCGCATGGCCTGGCACCAGAACCTCGGCTTCGGTGCAGAGAACTACCGTTTCCACGACCATGAGAAGCTGGCTCACTACGCCAACGCAGCCACCGACATCGAGTTCAAGATGCCGTTCGGATTCAAGGAGGTGGAAGGCATCCACAGCCGCACCGACTTCGACCTCTCGCAGCATGAGAAGTTCTCGGGCAAGAGCATCAAGTATTTCGATCCTGAGCTGAACGAGAGCTACACGCCATACGTCATCGAGACCTCCATCGGTGTGGACCGCATGTTCCTCAGCGTGATGTGCCACAGCTACTGCGAGGAGCAGCTGGAGAACGGTGAGAGCCGCGTGGTGCTCAAGCTGCCGGCCGCGCTGGCTCCAGTGAAGCTGGCCGTGATGCCGCTCGTGAAGAAGAACGGACTGCCGGAGAAGGCCCGCGAAATCATCGACGACCTGAAATTCCACTTCAACTGCCAGTACGACGAGAAGGACTCCATCGGCAAGCGTTACCGCCGTCAGGATGCTATCGGCACGCCATACTGCGTCACCGTAGATTTCGACACGCTCACGGACGGATGCGTCACGCTCCGCTACCGCGACACGATGAAGCAGGAACGCGTGAAGATTGAGGACTTGCGCGGCATCATCGAGGACAGCGTGACCATCACCGGGCTGCTGAAACGGCTGAAGTGAGGAGTTCCCTTCCCCTTAACGTTGCAAACAACACACTTCCTGTGATGAAGAAAAAGAACATTCTCATGATACTGTCGGCACTGCTCACGCTCTGTCTCCCGCTCAGTTGCAGCGAGCAGGACGAAGTGGGCGAGTTTGACAACTGGCAGCAGCGCAACGCGCAATACTTAGACTCCATAGCCGCTGTGGCACGTGCCAACGCAGACGGCAGCTGGACGGTGTACCCTGCTTTCACCATGTCCGACTCGCTCGGTCCGGATGCCGACAACAACTACTATGTCTATGTGCAGAAGATAGAGAACGGAAGCGGCACGCTGAACCCGCAGTTCAACGATTCCGTCCGCATCCATTATTCCGGCCGCCTCATTCCGTCGGACAGCTATCCGCAAGGCTACAATTTCGGCAAGAGCTACAACGGCTCGTCGCTCAACGAGGCCACGGACGTGCCGACGCTGCTCGCCGTGAATGCGAACGTGGTGGGCATGGCCACGGCCATCATGCACATGGTGGTGGGTGACCGCTGGCGTGTCATCGTTCCTTATTATTTAGGCTATGGCTCGTCCTCCAGTTCCTCCTATAGCATTCCGGCCTATTCCACGCTCATCTTCGAGGTGAAGCTGGCGCGCATCTACCGCTACCAGATTGACACCGACACGGGGTGGTGGTAAGCTGCGGAACACCGTCACATCAGCGGTGATAACAGCCGCACGACAGACTCCCAGAGTCGTTGCAGGAACGGATGGCGGATATGCTTGTGCTCATTGAGCAGCAGGCAATGTTCCTGATCGGACAGGAATACTTGTTTCATGCGCAGCGCCAACGCACGGTCGAAAAAGAAGATATTGGCTTCGAAATCATTCTCGAAGCTCCGGAAGTCGATGTTGGTGCTGCCGCATGTGCAGAGCGCGTCGTCGCACACCAGCATCTTCGTATGGTTGAAAGCGGGACGGTAGAGGTACACCTGCACCCCCGCCTCCATCACTTGAGGAAGATAGGACCGCGTGGCCCAGCCCGCCAGCCGCGAGTCGCAGCGGAACGGAATCATCAGGCGCACGTCGATGCCGCTCAGAGCAGCCGTGCGCAGGGCGAAGAGTACGGGCGCAGGCGGGATGAAATACGGCGACTCCATGTAAACATAATTGTGGGCCTCGATGAGGATGTGCACATAGCCCTGCATGATGTCGGCCCACGGCGAAATCGGACTGCTCGTCACGACTTGGGCGATGCAGTTGTTGCTGATGCCGGCATCAATGTCCGGATAGTAGCGGCGGTCGGTGATGAGCGTGTGGCTCACGAAATACCAGTCCACCAGAAAGGCCCGCTGGATGGCATAAACGGCTCCGCCCCGCACGCGCAGGTGTGTGTCGCGCCATGGTTGCCGCGTCGTGCCCCTCACGTAGCGTTCGGCCATGTTCATGCCTCCGATGAATCCCACCCGCCCGTCGATGACGCAGAGCTTGCGGTGGTTGCGGTGATTCATCTTGCTGGTGAAAGCGGGAAAATGCACGGGCATGAAAGGATGCACCTCCACACCGGCACGTTGCATGCGGCTGAAGAAGGCCGACGGTGTATGCCAGCTGCCCACGGCATCGAAGATGAAGCGTACCTCCACTCCCTCCTGCGCCTTCGTGATGAGGGCATCGGCAATCGAGCGGCCCAGCGGGTCGTCGTCGATGATGAACACGAGGATGTGGATGTGGTGCACGGCTCTGCGGATTTCGTCCAGCAGCGCGGTGAAATATTCCTGTCCGCTGGTGTAGATGTCAACCTGATTGTCCTTGAACGGCAGGGCACCGTCCTGATTCCCGAACAACTTCATCAGGGGCAGGTAGTTTTCCGGCAAGTGGAGATTTTCCTGTTCGGCAAATTCCAGCATCGTGCGGCGCGTGAGCTGGTCAAGGCTCTGGCGACTGATGAGCTTTTCCCTGCGCGTGTTCCGTCCGAAAAAGAAATAGAGCACCATGCCCACCACGGGCAGGAACACCAGCACCAGTAACCATGCCATCGTCTTGGCCGGCTGGCGGTTGTCGAGCAGCAGGCGCACGATGAGGGCTAAGAGAGCTACGGCGTAGAGGACAAAGAGGATGTGGCGCAGATAGAGCATAGGTAATCAATAGATGGTGTTTTTCGCTTCGCGGGTGATATTCTTCGTCTCGCTGTGGCAAAGTTACAAAAAAATCTGTAACCGACACATTTCCGGCCGAAAGGTTTTGAAAATGTCGGAAAAACTTAGAAAGCAGGGGGAATGCGTCAATGGCGGCGCATTCCCCCTGCTTTTTGTTCCGGCTGCTTAATGGCAGTCGGGGCGGTTTGGGTTGTTGAGGTCTTCCGAGGTGGTCACTTCACGAAGATTTTCTTCGTTGTGCCGTCGGAGAGACGGATGATGTTGATGCCCTTGTGGAGCGTGTCCTGTCGTGTGCCGTTGGCGGAGTAGATGCCGATGGTGCGGGTGTCGGAACTGCTCTGGATGGCGGTCACGCCGGTTTCTCTCTCCTGTTCGTCGAGCCAGGCGGCATAAGCCTCTTGGCTGACGAAGTGTAGGGTGGCGTTGACGGTCACGTACTTCTTGTTGGCGATGATGGCGAAGGAGGCGTAGTAGTCCTGGCCTTCGTCCACGCGGTACTGACGGCGGTAGGTGGTTGTGGTGCCGTCACCGTTGTCCCATTCCCAGAGAATGTAGTTGTAGGAGGTCGTCGGTGCATGGGTGGCAGGCACGCTGGTGCTGTCGTTGCCGGTGTACTCTCTCCAATAGTCATAGAAGTAATAATAGACGGAGTCGGCGTTCTCGCTCAGCTTGATGCAATAGACGGCCGGATAGGCGTTGTGCCCGAGGATGGAGCTCCAGCCGGAATAATAGGTAGTGTATTCGCCGTCGGCATCACGCCAACCGTCGAAGGGGTCGATGTAGTTGGCATTGTAGGAACCGTTCACGTTCAGTCCGTAGATGGTGGCCTGCTGGATGCTGTCGATGCCGAGCTGGGTCAGGATGTCCCCGGTGTCGAGGAGGGAGTAGGTGAGGTCGGTGCTCTGGTCGGTGATGCTGATAGCCTGTGTCCCTTCCACTGCGTAGGATTTCACCAGTTCTGGACCGAGGATGGTGAAGGAGATGGTGTAGGAGTCGTTGTTGGTGGTCAGCGTGTCGGTGGTGTAGGTGGCGAGGTTGGCCTGCACGAGCACAGCTCCGGTAGTCACGATGCGATATTTGTGGCCTTCGGCGAAGGTGTAGTTGAAGTTGACGATGGTGCTGGCCTGTGCGGAGGAGGTATATTGGACAGGTGTGGTGTCATCGTCGATATAGACATCGTAGTCCACGGCGAGGACGTTGAGGAAGGTGAGGTAGAAGCCTGCGTCGTTCGGATAGGTGAGGATGAGGCCGTTGGCGTTGAATTCGTCAATGCCGTCGAAGGTGGTTCCGTCCTCAATGTTCCAGGTGGGCGTGCCCCACTCGAAGGTTTGCGCTTCGGCACTGGTGATGGTGCTGAGCACCACGAAGAGTGAAAGTAGAATCTGCTTCATGTTTTCTTGTTGATTTTGGTTTGTGTATAATGGAGTTGTCAGAAAGAACGGGCTTGCGCCCGCTCTTTGTTTATTGTGGCATCTTGCCGTCGAGTGCGTCAATCAGGAGTTGGAGCAGCTCGTCAGTCGGACGTGAGAGGTGCATGTTGCCCACCGAAGTGGCGGCCTGCCGCTTGCCCGACTTGATTTCGTCGAGACGCTGTTGCAGGATTTTCTTCATCTCCTTCTTCTGCTTGTCGCTGGCAGTCGCTTCGGCGAAGGGCTTGGTCCAGCGGGCCAGTTGCATGTCGTTGGCGTCGAGTGTCTTGTTGTTCAGGTATTCTTTGATGTACTTCAGATAGTTGTCATAGTCTTTCTGCTTGTCGGCCAGCGTGATGAGCGTCGTGAGACGGTAGTGGTCGGCATCAGGGATGCCCAATTCCCCCAGCAAGGCCACGTAATTGTCGAACTTTTCCTGGTCAAGTGTGGCCGTGCCGTCGTGCTCCACGATGAGTTGTCGCTGATAGTTGGTGAGCACGTTCTGGATTTTCATGTTCACAGTCTGGCTGCCGATGGCCTCCGCCAGTGCCTCAGGATGCTTGGCCGTGTGGATGAAAACAGTTGCGAAGGGATTGTTGATGTTGCGCAGGAAGATTGTGCGCAGCGTGCTGTCGGAGGCGTAGGTCTTCTCGTGTCCGGCGAGGATGGCTTCGGCCACGAGGTCGGCATCCTGTGCTTTGTAGCTGGAGGTGAGCGTCTTCAGATAGTCTTGCAGGAACTGTGGGTCGCGGTCACCGCTGTTCCAGCGTTCCTCAAGGGCAGCGGAAGTGTTGTCCTGGCTCTTTTCTTCCACTTTCTTGATGAAGTCCTCGGCACTGCTTCCGCCGAGAAACCGTCCGATTTCCTTGGCATCGGCGTTGAAGATGACGAAAGTGGGGTAGGCCTGAATCTGGAGTTGCTTGGCAAGTGGGGCTCCGTAGTCGCTCTCCATGTCGATTTGCAGGTTGATGAATTTCGGGTTCATGTAGGAGCCTACTTGTTCCTGTGGGAACACGTCGCGGGCCATTTTCTTGCAGGGACCGCACCACTGGGTGAAGGCATCGAGGAAGATGAGTTTGTGCTCGGCTTTGGCTTTCGCCGCGGCCTGTTCGAGAGTGGTTCCTTCCGGTTCGAAGGCAACTCCCTGTGCCATGACAGCCACTGCGGCCATCAATGACAGAAATGTAGTGGTCAATCGTTTCATGTGTTGTCGGGTTCTGAAGTTTTGAATCAGTGGTCAGTTTGTTTCATTGGAGGGAGAATTTCCACGACATGTCTTTCACCTTGCCGGGAATGGCATATTCGTAGTGGGAAGTCTCGTTGAGGATGCCGCTGGCAGGATTGATGAGGTACTGATAGACGCGTCCCTCCTGCGTCCGGGCGTTCCACGTGGCAATGTGCACGAGGTTGTTGGCACGCGGCACCATGCCGTAGCCATATACCGTGCCGTGGTAGTATTTCATGATGCGCACGCAGGTCACCTGTTCGTCTGCCGACGGTGCGGTCCACGCCACGCTGGCCGGCTGCTTGCTGTCGTAGGCGAAGTCGTAGAGCTTGTTGCCGGACGCGTAATAGATGAAGCTGCCGACATGGCTGGCGGACATAGATGTCACTCCGCTGATGCCGGGGCAGAGGTCGTTCATCGGATAGAGTCCGACACCGATGTTGTTGTCGGCGGGTGTCGATGTGGCAAAGTTCGTCACGGCCAGATAATAGTCGTTGCCTTGGGTCATGATGAGGTAGTCGTAAGGACGGAGTGCCACGGCCTGGCTTTCGCCTTTTCCCCAGTCGCCCATCAGCAGTTGCATGCCGGTGTGGTTGATGTCGAAGGCGGCGATGCCCGTGTCCTGCTCTCCGAATTCTTCGAGCTGCGCGGAGTTGTATCCGGCGTAGCGGAACCGCTGGTAGGTCTGGTCGTAAACCACGATGCCATAGTTGAGCGTGCTCGGAACTTCGGCGTTCCACGCTGCCAGCTGTCCGATGCCGTCGGCGAATTTCGGAATGCTGAAGCGCGTCTCACGTCCGGCTGTGGCACTGAAGGAATAGGTGTTGGTATAGATTTGGTTGTCGTTGAGCAGCACCTCGGAGTTCTGGCCCGACATTACGCCCGAACCGTGTTCGCCGTACCAGGTCGGCCGCTCGGCCGTGGGCGGTTCGTAGAAGAAGTCTGCGAAGGTGAGGGCTTTCTCAATGCCGTTCTCGCTGACACCGACCAGAGTGGAGTCGGTGCAAAGTCCCACATAGTTGTTGCCTGACTGGAGTGAAACGGCGATGTCAAGGCAGCGGATGGGATGTCCCTTCAGCAGTTCACCGTTGGTCGTCTCGTAGAGATTCGTGTAGTAGCGGTTGTAGTTGACGTTCAGTTTTGTCCATGGATTGAAGATGAGTGCCACGTCCGATGTGCCAGGGTGGTCGGCACGCTCGTAGAAGACCATCCATCCGCCATCGAACACTTCGCTCACGGCCACTGGCACGCGGAAGAACTGGCGGATGCCGTCGTTGCGGTTGGTGACGACCAGTTGCACATAGTAGTTGCCTCCCGTGCGGTTGATGACGGCATCGAGATTGTGTGCCGTACCGATGGTGTCCACCACGGTGTTGGCTCCCGAGCCCGATGTGGCACTGAAAATGGTCCAAAGATAGTCGAGCGGAGCCTTCGTGTCGTCCGTCACGAGTTGTCCTGCGTAATAGATGTTCGGCTGCAGCCGCAGTGTGTCGAAACGCATGATGGAGTATTCCGGCTGGAGGCCTGCGTCGGTCGTGTCGATTTCTACTGACTCCAATTCGTGGTAGTCGTAGTTTCCCTCGTCGTCGTAGCAGGAGGCGATTGTCAGGAGACTGGCCAAGGCGATGAGAAAGGTGAGCTGTTTCATGTTGTTTTTTTACGTGCTTCTGTGTGATTTTCCCCTGTCGGTCGGGGGTTAGAACGTGACGGGAAGTCCGTATTCGTCGGTCAGCGGTGTGTCGTGCGAGGCGTTGTATTCGTTGAGTGCCCGTTGCATCACCTGCTGCAGATAAACGGCATAAGCGGCCGACACAGTGTTGGTTTCTTCGTTGTAGGCCGTGGCCACGTTGTAGTTGATTTGGAAATCAATGAGTCCCAGATGCTCAATCATGAACTGGTACTTCACGCGGCTGTAGGTGCCGAAGTAGCGGGAAAGCGCCACGCGCGGGTAGTTGGCCGTATCCCAGTTGTCGGGCTTGGCCAGATAATTCTTCAGAATCACCGTGAACTGCTGGTGTCCTTCGCTTCCTGTGTCGAAATCCTCGTTCGGAACCATGCGGAAGTTGATGCTTCCGTCGTAGTCGGTGAAGAGCGTGGAATCGCCGAGCGTCTGGGAATTGAAGTGCACTTCGTAGGTGCCGGCGGTGGCGCCGGCCGGCACCACATAATCCTCGGTGCGCACCGTTTGAATCATTGTGGCCGAGTCGCCTCCGAAGGCTTCCAGATGGAACGTGCGGTCATGGCTGGCGGGCATGCCGATGATTTGTGCGTAGAACGTGACGCTGCCTTCCTCGTAGGCGTAGGAGTAATTGTAAGTGGTCGATTCGTAAACCACGCCGGCTGCGTTGCCCACCCAGATGTTGAGGGCGGAGTAGCCGGTGTCGTAGGTGTCAACCGACTCCTTCGAACAGCTGCCAGCCACGAGGAGCAGCAAGGCCAGTGGTGCTATGATGCGGATGTGTTTCATAAGAGAATGCTTCCTTATTATATAATAGAACGTGTCAGGACATGAGCAAACGGGATGTGGTGATTGCCTGCCGGTTCGTTTGCCTTCATCGGTTGTCTTCGCGTTGCGCCGATTCCGTCTCCGTGAGTGGAAGAGGGAACGTATAGGCTTTTTCGGCCACCGCGTCGATGTCGGAGTAGAGGATGGTCTGCCGGTTGAGCCGTTTGTATAGGAAGAACAGCTGTCCCTCGCCGACAAATTCGCGACGGTATTCATGGATGAGTTCCAGCTCGTAGTCCGCCGGCAGTTCGGAGAGTGTCGTCAGATTGCGTGCCGTGCGCAGCGCATTGAGTGCGCGGAGGGCGGTGTCGCTGTTGCCCAGTCGATAGGCGGCTTCGCTGCGGATGAGGAACATCTCCGCCAGTCGGATGAGCGGCATCTTGTAGCGGTAGTAGGTCTCGCTGGTGCTGGGCGTGTCGTATTTCATCAGGTAGCGGTTGTTGGCATGTGTGGCCGACCCGGTCTTGAACAGAAACGTGTAGCGGTAGTCCTGCGTGGCGTTGTCGAAGTAGTCGAGGAGACGGTCACGCGTCACGGCAAAACTGTATTGCGAGTCGTCGGAGAAGTAGGTGTCCGCCACGTCCGCTTCTTGCGTCAGGTTGTTGAGGGCAAAGAGCTGCTCGTCGGCCAGTGAACGGTCGTAACCGGCCTGCAGGTTGCTCACGCTCGACCATGTGAATTGGCCGGAGTTGATGACCACGTTGGCGGCTTCGAGCGCCTTGTCGTAGTCGTGTGTCCACATATAGACGCGCGCTTCAAGTCCTTTGACGGCGTAGTAGTTGAGGTGGAGCTGGCGGTTGAGCAGGTAGCCGTTGTCCGTGCTCTCTGTGATTTCGCGGCCTGTCACGATGGGGTCGTGGAGGAGCAGCAGTGAGTCGGCGGCATGCAGGTCGCGCAGCACGGCCTCGGCCACTTCGTGCACGGTGAGCTGCGGAAAGACATGGTAGCTGAGTGCCGTGCTGTAAGGGATGGCGGGCTGGTCGGGGTTCACATTGTAGCTCACGCCGAAGCAGCGGAGCAGGTCGAAGTGGAGGAATGCCCGCAAGGCCAGGGCTTCTCCCTTGATGACATCATGGTTGTCGGTGGAGAAGAGCTTGCTGTTGTCGTCGATGTGCGCCAGCAAGTTGTTGACATTGGCAATGCCACTGTAGTTGTTGGCCCAGATGTTGCGGATGTAGGACGTGGGATAGCTCGCGTCGTAGTCATAGCCTGCCGCGTCGCTGTATTGGGCGGAATAATAGTAATCCCATTCCTGCCCCAGTATGCCGATGAAACCGTAGGTGAGCTCCTTCGCGTAGGTACGGGTGGAGACCATCGACGAGTACACGCCGGCCAGAGCTTCCTTGTAGCCGCTTTCCGATTCGAAAAGCTCGGTGTCCTCCACCTGCGAGCGCGGTTGTACGTCGAGCCAGTCGTTGCACGAGGTGAGGGTGATGCTGGCTGCGGCAACCAGCAGGAATGTGAGTTTATAGGATTGGATGTGCATCTGTTGTGGGAATTTAGAGTGTTCTTTTCTCCTTGTATCTCTTAGAATGTCGCAGTCAGCGAGAAAGAGAAGGAACGTGCGTAAGGGTAGTTGAGACCACGTTCGGCCTTCACCGTTGAGAGGTGGAACACGTCGTTCATGTAGAACGTGAGGCGCAGCCGTTCCAGGAAGCTCCGCTGCAGCCACGGACAGTTCTTGAAGTCGTAATAGGCGGAGAGCGAGGTCAGGTCGAGCATGTTGTTGCGCTGCACGAAGCGGGTCGAGGCGTAGGTGGTGGTCGGCGTTGAGGAAATGTGCTTGTAGAGCGCCACATCGCCCGCTGTGTTCCATGTGTCGCTGAATACGCGGCGGTCCACATTGTAGGCGATGTTCACGTTCTCCACGCGGTCCACCAGCGTCTGGTTGTAGTAGTCGCCGCCCAATTGATAGTTGAAGAGGAGGCTGAGGCCGATGCCCCGGTATTCGCCGTTGAAGCCGAACGTGCCGTGCACCTTCGGGTTGGTGTCGCCGGCGATGATGTAGTCGTCGGTGGAGTAGTCGTAGGTCGTCGTTCCGTCCTTCTTCTGGAACAGCTCGCGACCTGTGGCCGGGTCGATACCTAAAGAGCGCACGGCCCAGATGGCTGTCATCGACTGTCCCTCTTCGTAGCGGATGATGGGCGAAGTGGTGTTCTCGGAGTCCTGCTCGCGGTTGAACGAACTCAGCGCGTCATTGATTTTCGTCACCTTGTTCGTGTTGTGTGCCAGACTTCCCGTGAGGCTCATGTAAGACTGCCCTTTCTGGAAGAAACGCCAGTTGGCCGTGATTTCATAGCCGCGGTTCTCCACGTTGCCGAGATTCTCCATGTAGGTGGTGAAACCTGTCGATGTAGGGATGGACATGGCGATGAGCGCATCGCGCGTGCGGCTGTCGTAGTATTCCAGTTTCATGTTCAGCCGCTTGCAGATGCCCAGGTCAAGACCCACGGTGAAGTCGCCCGTCTGTTGCCATTTCAGCTTGTCGTTCGGCATTCCCATCAGATAGGCACCCGAGATATTGTCGTAGATGATGTCGTCGTAGAACTTATAGGTGGCCTTGGCCTGATAGGGCGAGAAATTCTGGTTGCCTGTCAAACCGTAGGTCACGCGGAACTTGGCGAGGCTCAGCCACTTGGCACTGCGCATGAAAGCCTCGTTGTGCAGGTTCCAGCCGGCTCCCGCGCTCCAGAACGTACCCCAGCGGTTGTCGCTGCCGAAGACGGACGAGCCGTTGAATCGGATGCTGGTGTCGAACAGATAGCGTTCGTCGTAGGAATAGTTGGCGGCACCCGTGATGCCGATTGAGCGCGTGGTGCTTTCGGAACCCGAGGGAGAACCGCCTTCGGCATACTGCTTGGCGAAGGTGATGTGGTCCACGTGGTTGTTGAGGAATCCCCAGGCCGTCATGCCCTCACTGTCGGAACTGGCGTCTTGCAGCGACCAGGCGGCGTTGGCCAGCAGCAGGTGCTTGTCCCAGCGGTGGGAGTAGTGGCCCGTGATGTCGGCCGACAGACTGTTGGCCTCGCCGTTGTTGATGTAGTAGCTGCCGCGCAGGAAATAGCGGTCGCCTGTCCAGTCGTAGAAGCGCGTGTGGTCGCCCGGGTAGAAGTCCTCCCGCTTGTTGTTCTGGTGCGTGTAGCCGATGCGGGCCGTCAGTCGCAGGTCGTCGATGGGACGGTAGTCCAGGTAGAAGTTCTCCACGATTTCCGTGTACTTCGAAAAGTTCTTCGTGCCCACCGTCGCGTTGTAGAGCGGGTTGTAATAGGTGAGCGTGCTGCCGTTGGCCCCCGGCGACGTGTAGGTGCCCAGCACCTTCACGACATTGCCGTTCTCGTCGTAGGGCGCGAAATAAGGGTTCACGCTGGTGTAGTCGGAGAAGGTGCCGTAAGGGCTGTCGTCGGCTTTGTTGCCCGTGACCGAGAGCGAGTTGCGGAACTTCCATTTCTTGTACTGGTACGACAGGTTGATGTTGCCCGTGATGGTGCGGCGGTCCGACTTCTTCATCACGCCCGCCACGTCGTTGTACATCAGGCTGGCGGCATAGCGCATGTCTTCCGTGCCGCCCTCCACATAGAGCGTGTGTTTCTGTCCTACGCCCGTGCGCAGTGGCTGAGCCAGCCAGTCTGTGTTCACGCCCCGCGCGATGTTGGCCGCGATGGCGTTGTATTGCTCGTCAAGCAGAGCCTGATAGTAGGGCGACGACGAGGTGTAGCGCCCCGCGTTCTTCTCCACTTCCAGCTTCTCGGCCGCGTCGCAGAGGTCATACGATGAGAGGTCGGGGGCCTCGATGTTCAGGTCGCCCGTGTAGGTGATGCGCAGCCGCCCCGCCTCCGGCAGGATGGTCTCCACCACAATCACTCCGTTGCTGGCCTTCGAGCCGTAGATGGCCTTGGCCGCACCGTCCTTCAGGATGGTCACCGACTTCACGCGGTTGATGTCGAGGTCGAAAATCTGCTGTTGCGTGGCCTCGAAGCCGTCCAGGATGAAGAGGGGCGCGTTCGGATTGCCTTCATATTCGCCCTGCAGGCCGCTGAACGATGCCTTGCCGCGCAGGGTGATGTCGGACAGGTGATTCGGGTCGGAACCGTTGATGTCGTTCATGTCCACGATGAACGAAGGGTCGAGCGACTGGATGGTCTTCAGCACGTTTGAGTTGCCCACGAGTTTCAGGTCCTCCTGCGTGTAGGACGAGGTGGAGCCTGTGAAGGTGGACGACTTGTAGTCGAACAGACCCGTCACCACCACGTCGTCCAGCCGGTTGTTGTCCTCCAGCACGATAATCTGGTTCGCATGTTTCTTCGAGCCGCTGTAGGTCTTGGTCTGTGACTTCATGCCCACATACGAGAACACGACCGTCACGTTTTGCCCCTTCGGCAGGATGAGCTGGAAATGGCCGTTGAGGTCGGTGGCGACACCTGTCTTCAGTTCCTCCACATAGACGTGTGCGCCCGGCAGCGGGTCGCCCTGCGCGTCTTTCACGATGCCCTGCAGCATGTTCACGTTCGGCTGCTGTTGCGTCAGCGGCTTCATCGGTACGCTTGCCGGTCCGTCGTCGTTCACCTGTGCCTGCAAAGACCCCGCTGCACTGCTCAGCAATAGTGCCAGGGCCATCCAGCTTCTTTTCTTTAGGATATTTGTCATAAATCAGTGGTATGCCGTTCCTCTCCCCTCCGTCGGAGCGGCGATGAAAATGATTCTTGATTACGCCGCAAAGATAAAACATTTTGAAATATCTCTGCGTCTTTTCTTTCCTTTTTAACAAAAAAAATAGGGGTTTTGCGTAAAAAGTTCTGTTTTGCGCGGTTCTGGCAGAACATTTGCACTGCAGCCGTGGCATTTCCGCCGAAAAGATGTACGGAATCAGGCAGGAAAATGTTTCAGTCAGCCTGATTCCAAACAAAACGAACGCGTTCGTTTTTCGGAACGGACGCGTCCGTCCGGCAGAACGAACACGTTCGTGGGACACGACATCCGCGCTTCAGCTTTCCGGCCTCTGCGCGTCATGCGGATTTTTTGCTGCGCTGTCGAGGCAGCGCAAGAGCTTATGTTTATTCGAGATAGGTATAGCCGTAGAGTCCGGAGCGGTAGGTGTCCAGGAACATCTTGCCCTCCTCAAGCGAGATCTTGCCTTCCTTCACGGCCTTGCGAGCCCAGATTTCGAGGGAGCGGACGAGCTTCTTCGGCTCGTACTGCACGAATCCGAGCACGTCGGCCACGCTCTCGCCGTCGATGACATGGTCGAGGGTGTAGCCCTTGTCGTCCACGGTGATGTGGACGGCATTGACATCGCCGAAGAGGTTGTGCATGTCGCCGAGGATTTCCTGATAGGCTCCGACGAGGAATACTCCGATGTAGTAGCTGCCCTGTCGGTTCTTGAGCGAGTGGAGCGGCAGGATGTGGCTGACCGTCTGATGGGTGACGAAGTTGGTGATTTTGCCGTCGCTGTCGCAGGTGATGTCCTGCAGGGTGGCGTTGCGGTCGGGCCGCTGGTCCAAGTCCTGGATGGGCATGATGGGGAAGAGCTGGTCGATGGCCCACGAGTCGGGCAGGGAATGGAAGATGGAGAAGTTGCAGAAATATTTGTCGGCCAGCAGTTTGTCGAGTGTGCGGAACTCCTCGGGGGCGTGCTTCATGGTGTGAGCCAGCGCGTTGATTTCGTGCGCCACGGCCCAGTACATGCGCTCGATTTCGGCACGGGTCTTCAGGTCGAGCAGGCCGTGGGCGAAGAGGTCGAGGGCTTCTTCGCGGATTTGCTGGGCGTCGTGCCAGTCCTCCAGCATGGAGCGGGTGGAGAGGTTGTCCCAGATTTCGTAGAGGTCTTTGGAGAGCTCGTGGTCGGTTTCCTTCACTTCGAATTCCTCGTTCATCACGGGCAGCTCGGCGGTGCCGAGCACTTCGATGATGAGCACGGCGTGGTGGGCCGCGATGGAGCGCCCGCCCTCGGTGATGAGGTTGGGCTGCGGCACGTTGTTGTTCTTGCAGATCTCGGCGAAGGTATATACACAGTTGTTCACGTATTCCTGGATGCTGTAGTTCACGGAGCTCTCGCTGTTGGAGGAGCGCGAGCCGTCGTAGTCCACGCCGAGGCCGCCGCCGCAGTCGACGAACTGCACGCCGAATCCCATGCGGAGCAGCTGCACGTAGAACTGGGAAGCCTCGCGCAGTGCGTTCTGGATGCGTCGGATTTTTGTGATTTGGCTGCCGATGTGGAAGTGGATGAGCTTGAGGCAGTCCTTCATGTCGTTTTTCTCGATATAGTCGAGAGCCGTGAGCAGTTCACCACACGAGAGTCCGAACTTGCTGGCGTCGCCGCCGCTTTCCTCCCATTTGCCCGAGCCGGATGCGGCCAGCTTGATTCGGATGCCGATGTTGGGGCGCACGTTGAGCTTGCGGGCAACCTCGGTGATGACATCCAGCTCGTTGAGTTTTTCGACGACCACGAATACGCGCTTGCCCATCTTCTGTGCGAGCAGGGCCAGCTCGATGTAGCCGCGGTCTTTGTAACCGTTGCAGATGATGAGCGAGTCGCTCTCCATGTTCATGGCGAGCACGGCGTGCAACTCGGGCTTGCTGCCGGCCTCCAGCCCGAGATTGTATTTCTTGCCGTGGCTGATGATTTCTTCTACCACGGGGCTCAGCTGGTTCACCTTGATGGGATAGACAATGTAGTTCTCTGCCGTGTATTCGTATTCCTTGGCGGCGTTGTGGAAGCAGGTCTCCATCTTCTCGATGCGGTTGTCGAGAATGTCGGGAAAGCGGACGAGCACGGGTGCTGACACGTCGCGCAGCGAGAGTTCGTCCATCACTTTCTTCAGGTCCACCTCCACGCTGTCTTTCTTGGGCGTGGCCACCACGTGGCCTTGTTCGTTGATGTGGAAATAGTTGATGCCCCAACCGTCGATGCTGTACAGCTCGTTGGAGTCTTCAATGCGCCATCTTCTCATGTTGCTGTGTGATGTTCTGGAAGTGTAGTTGGTTTTCAGATGCCCAGTTGCCGCCGGATGTGGTCGGCATAGTCTTGGATTTGTGATTTCGTCTCGATGATTTGGATGGGCAGGGTGTGTTTGGCCTGCGCATAGAATGGTTCGCGTGTGAGCAGTGATTCGCGGATGTAGGTTTGCAGCTCTTCGGGCGACTTCCCCTGTATGAGCGGCCGCTGGCTCTTGCCCATCAGCAGATGAGCCTGGAGCACGTCGGGGGCGGCTTTCAGATAGACCGTCTCCGCCTGGGCGTTCATGTATTGGATGTTGTCGAAGAAACAGGGCGTGCCGCCGCCACAGCTGATGACGACGTCTTCGAACTCGCCTACCTCGTGCAGCATTTTCCGCTCGATGTCGCGGAAGCCCGCCTCGCCTTGTTCGGCGAAAATCTGGGGAATCTTCTTATGGAAGCGGTCTTCCACGTACCAGTCGAGGTCGTAGAAGTCGAGCTGGAGGTTCCGTGCGAGTGCCCGTCCGATGGTGGTCTTTCCGGCACCCATGTATCCGATGAGGATGATTCTTTGCATCGTATGCGTCGTGTGTGGTGGTGTTTATTTCCTTCTCCGGCGGCCGGTGCTTTTCGGCTTGTCGTCCTGCTGGCTGACAATCTCTAAGCACTGCGCGGCCGTGAGGCTCTTCGGGTCGCCTGCCGATTTCGGCAATTTGTAGTTGATGCCCTTGTAGCTGATGTAGGGGCCGTAGCGGCCGTTCAGAATTTCCAGTTCCGGTTCTTCGTCGAACCGCTTCAGATGTTTCTCGGCCTCGCTCTTGCGCTTGGCTTCGATGAGGCCGATGGCCTGGTCGAGGGTGAGCGTCAGCGGGTCGTCTGTCTTCGGAATCGACACGTATTTCTTGTTGTGCTGCACGTAGGGACCGAAACGTCCTGCGCCTACGGTGACTGCCGAACCTTCGTAGTCGCCGAGCGTGCGTGGCAGTTTGAAGAGCTCGAGCGCTTCGCCCAGTGTGATGGTCTGGAGGCTCTGCCCTTTGGCCAGTTGTGCGAAGCGTGGTTTCTCCTCGTCGCTGGCCGACCCGATTTGTGCCACGGGACCGAAGCGGCCTATCTTCACACTCACTTCCTTGCCGCTCTGAGGGTCGGTGCCGAGAATGCGCTCGCCCACCTTGTGCTCCTGCTTCTCTTTCATGACTTGCTCGCAGCGCGGTTCGAGCTTGTTGTAGAAGTCGCTCATCTTCTGCTGCCAGTTGCCGTGGCCTTCGGCTATTTCGTCGAAGTCTTTCTCCACATTGGCCGTGAAGTTGTAGTCCACGATTTCGGGAAAATGTTCGACGAGGAAGTCGTTTACCACCATGCCGGTGTCGGTTGGCAGCAGTTTGTTCTTCTCATTCTCGGTCAGCTCCGTCTTTTCGCTCACCTTCAGGTTTTTGCCTGCTTTCAGCGTGAGGGTCCGGTAGGTGCGTTTCTCGCCTTTCTTGTCGCCTTTCTCCACGTAGCCCCGCTGCTGGATGGTGGAAATCGTCGGGGCGTAGGTCGAAGGCCGGCCGATGCCGAGCTCTTCGAGTTTCTTCACGAGCGATGCCTCGGTGTAGCGGAGCGGATGCTGCGTGAAGCGTTCGGTGGCTGTGATTTCTTGATAGTCGAGCAGCTCGCCCGTGGCCAGCTTGGCATCGAGCGGTGTTTCCTGGGTGTCGTTCTCCTGGGTGTCATCATCGAAAGATTCGCGGTAAACGTGCAGGAAACCGTCGAAGGTGATGACTTCTGCGCTGGCGATGAAGGCTGTGTCCTTGGTCTCGTCCGCGCCGTTCTGCGGTTGTGCGGCTGCCGTCCCGGCCGGTTCGATGCGGATGTTCGTCTTCTCGATTTCAGCATCGGCCATCTGCGAGGCGATGGTGCGCTTCCAGATGAGGTCGTAGAGCCGCCGCTCCTGTGAGGTGCCCTTGATTTCGCGGGTGGACATGTAGGTGGGGCGAATGGCCTCGTGTGCCTCTTGCGCACCCTTCGAGTGGGTGTGGTATTGGCGGCGCTTGGCGTAGTTCTCGCCCAGATGTTCCACGATTTCCTGATGGCTGGCGTTGATGCAGAGCGAGGAGAGATTGACGGAGTCGGTTCGCATGTAGGTGATGATACCGGCTTCGTAGAGGCGCTGCGCCACGCTCATGGTCTGTGCCACGGTGAAGCCGAGCTTGCGGGCGGCTTCCTGTTGCAGGGTCGATGTGGTGAATGGCGGTGCCGGCGTGCGCCGGAGTGGTTTCTTCGAGATGTCGGTGATGACGAACTGCCGGTTCTTGCATGTGTCGAGGAAAGCCTGCGCCTCGGCTTCCGTGGCGAACCGCTGACTGAATTCCGCCTTCAGCTCCGCACCGTCGGTGGTGGTGAAGACGGCGGTCACGCGGAAGGCGGACTCTGTCTTGAAGTTCTCAATCTCGCGCTCGCGCTCCACGATGAGGCGCACGGCCACCGACTGCACACGGCCGGCTGAGAGCGACGGACGCAGCTTGCGCCAGAGCACGGGCGAGAGCCTGAAGCCCACGATGCGGTCGAGCACGCGGCGGGCCTGCTGGGCGTTCACCAGATTGAGGTCGATGTGGCGTGGGGTCTCGATGGCGTGCAGCACGGCATTCTTGGTGATTTCGTGGAACACGATGCGCTTCGTGTCCGCAACGCTCAGCCCCAGCACCTGTGCCAGATGCCAGCTGATGGCCTCTCCCTCGCGGTCTTCATCGGAGGCCAGCCACACGGTGTCGGCCTTCTTGGCCGCTTCCTTGAGCGATTTGACAACGCTCTCCTTCTCTTTCGGAATCTCGTATTGGGGAGTGAAATCATCGAGGTTGACGCTGAATTCCTTTTTCTTCAAGTCGCGGATGTGGCCGTAGCTCGACATCACCTTGTAGTCTTTTCCCAGGAATTTCTCCAGTGTCTTGGCCTTGGCAGGCGACTCGACGATGACCAGATTCTTTTGCATAGTGCTTCTGTTGTGAATGGATGTTCGTGCGGCCAAGCCTCGTCCCCATCATGCCGGAGAGGATGCTGCCGCTGTCGATAAATGCCGAAAATCGGCTGCAAAATTATTAAAAAATTGAATTTCCACCTATAATATAAGGTATAAATCTGCAAAATCCATTGATTTTTTTCGCGAAATCCACACTTCACGAGCCGGAAACCGGGCAATTCCCTGTCGGAATCTCATGTGCTCATGGATGGATGCGTCTCCAGGGAGGCATGACGGAAGAAGGCGGAACCTGTCCCTTGTCTGACAGGCTCCGCCTTCGCTTCCGGAGGTGGATGGGTTTATTCCGTGGCTACGGGGCTGGTCATGCCGACCTCGATGCGGTTGCCGCTGTGGAAGATGTCGTTGGCCATCTGGCGGATGTCGTCGGCGGAAATGGAATCCACCAGCTCGTCGTAGTGGCTCACGTATTCCTTGCCTTCGCGGGCGAGCATCTGCATGCGGCTCAGCCAGTAGCCGTTCTGCTTCAGGCTCTCCTGATGGCTGCGGTGCATGTATTCCTTCACCTTCTGCAGGTTCTCGGCCGACGGGCCGTTGGTGCACATGTCTTCTGTACCCTGATAGATGATGGCGGTCATGCGCTCACGCTTCTCGGGCGCGGTCGGGAGCTGGACGGCGATTTCGCCGATGCTCTCGGGATAGTCTTCCAGTACTTCCTGCACGGGCACGCCGTAGGCTCCGCCTTCGTCCTCGCGCACCGACTCGGTGTAGAGCATGGTGAGAAGCTGTTGGAGCATACTGAGCGTGAGCGCGTTGCGCTGGTTGTCCTGCATGTGTGCATGCCAGATGAAGAGCGTGATGGCGTTCGGAGTCTGTTGCTCCTTTTCGAAGATGTTCTTCAGTTCGCCGTCTGCCACGCGCACGTCGACGTCCTTGTATTGCTCGCGTTGTTTGCTGACCGGCAGCGAACCGATGTATTTGGCGAGGAGCGGTGTGACGGAGTCGATATCGAGGTCTCCGATGAGGAAGAATTCGAAGTCGGCGGCATTGGCGAAGCGTTCCTTGTAGATTTCGAGCATGCGGTCGTAGCTGATTTTGTCGATGTCGGCCTCGCGTGTGCGTCGTGCGCGTACATTGTCGTTATAGACCGTTTTGGAGATGCTGTCCCGCAGGGCTGTGGTGGGTTGCAGGTCGGCATTCTTGATGCTTTCCTTCTGCCGCTGGATGAGCGAATTGAAGGCTGCGTCGTCGCGGTGAGGGGCTGTGAAGGCGAGGTAGGTGAGCTGCAGCATGGTCTCGAAGTCCTTCTTCACGCAGTTGCCGGTGATGCTTTCCTCGCGGGTGCCGATGGTCGGGCTGACGCTGGCCTGGATGCCGGCGAGCCGTTTTTGCAGCTCGATGGCGGTGAAGTTGCCCCAGCCGCCGATGCCCACAGCGTCGGCGGAGTTGCTGCTTGGCAGCTCGTCGTTGGAATAGAGCGACGTGCCGCCCCAGCTCACGGCGCGCAGCGTGATGCTGTTCGGCGTGAAGTCGGTCTTTTTCACGTGGATTTTGATGCCGTTCTTGAGGGTGATGAGTTTTGCGTCGTAGGCATCGTCCTTGATGCTTTTCACCTTCGAGCCTTTCAGCGTTTCGGTGATGAGCGGATCGTTGTTCACCTCTTCTTTGTAAGGCTCGATGTTCTCGGCCCGCACTTGATGCAGGATGTTGAGCAGTTCTTCCTTTGTCGGGAGGACGATGTCGGGTTTGTCGGGAGCCATCATCACGATGACGAGGTTGGAGTCGGTCTCAGGAAATTCGTCGAAGATGCCGTTGATGGCATCCACGTTGATTTGTTCGGCAATCTGCTTCATCATCGGGTATTCCACCTCGATGCCCGGCATCGGTTCGCCGTCGAGATAGTTGCGCACGCATTCGTTCACGTATCTGTTGGAGTAGGTCTTGTCCTTCTGCTGGTAGAGGTTGTCAAGCGAGGACAGGTAATCCTGCCTGTAGCGTTCGTATTCCGAGGCGGTGAAGCCGTGGCGCGCGACGCGCAGCATTTCGCGGTAGAGGGCGGTGAGGGCCTCGTCCTGTCCGTTGTCCTTGAAGGACACGTTGCCGCTCAGGGCATCCTTGGTCTTGGCCACGAAGAATTCACCGTCGCCGAGCGATGCGCTGAGGAACGGCGGATTCTCCTTTTGCAGGATTTCGTCGATGCGGCTGCCGAACATCGTGGAGATGGCGTTGGTCATGTAGCTCTGGATGTAGTAGAGCGGCGTATTCTTGGATTCCTTCGGGAAAACGTCGTGCTTGAGCATGACTCCAATCCACGATCGCGTCATCTCCTTGTCGGTCTGGATGCTCACGAGCGGCTGGGCATTGTCGGGCACGGGGTAGAACTCGCGCTTCTCGGGGTTTTGCACGGCGGGAATGGGCGTAAAGAGGTCTTTGATTTTCTGCTCCATGCGGTCGACATCGAAGTCGCCCACGACGACGATGGCCTGCAGGTCGGTGCGGAACCAGCGGTGGTAGTAGTCGCGCAGATCCTGGTAGGGGAAGTTCATCACCACCTCCATCGTGCCGATAGGCATGCGGTCGGCGTACTTCGAGCCTGGGTAGATTTCGGGCAGGATGGCCTCGTACAAGCGTTGCGTGGCCGTGCGGCGCATGCGCCATTCCTCGTTGATGACGCCGCGCTCCTTGTCGATTTCCTCGTCTTCGAGCAGCAGGTCGCAGCTCCAGTCGTGGAGGATGAGCAGGCAGGAGTCGAGCGAGCCCTCGCTCTCCGTCTTCACGTTGTCGATGTTATAGACAATCTCGTCGAAGCTGGTGTAGGCGTTGAGGTTCTCTCCGAACTTCACGCCGATGCTCTCAAGGTAGGTCTTCAGCTGATTGCCGGAAAAGTGTTTGGTGCCGTTGAAGCACATGTGTTCCAGAAAGTGGGCAAGTCCGCGCTGGTTGTCGTCTTCCTGCATCGACCCCACATTCTGTGCGATGTAGAAGTAGGCACGTTTCTCAGGCCAGGCATTGTGGCGGATGTAATAGGTGAGTCCGTTGGGCAGCACGCCCTTGCGCACGGCGGTGTCAAGCGGCAGCTGGGTGGCCAGAAGGCTGAGCTGCTGCCGCAGTTCCTGCGTCTGTGCGACGGAACTGAGCGACAGGATGCCCACAACCAGTGTGAGCAACAGTTTCTTGAGGTTCATCATGATGGATTGTTTTGGTTGGGAAATAGTTGCAGAAAATTTTGGAATGATTACATGATCATTTGGAAAAGACAGCTGTGACGGGACAGAAAATTTTTGAGTCATTACATGATCATTTTGGAAAGGCGGCTGTGACGGAGCCGACAATTCTTGTGGACGTGACAGGCTATTTGAAAGGCTCGTCGCCTCTCTTGCCGTCAAGCGCGTGCTTCGGATAGTCCACGGTGTAGTGGAGTCCGCGGCTCTCTTTGCGCTCCAGAGCCTGGCGCGTGATGAGGTAGCCCACGTTGATCATGTTGCGCAGCTCGCAGATGTCCTTCGTGGCCTTGACGCGCTTGAAGAGGTCCTCCGTCTCCTCGTAGAGCAGGTCGAGGCGTTCCCAGGCGCGGCGCAGGCGCAGATCGCTGCGGACGATGCCCACATAGGTGGACATGATTTGGCCCACTTCCTTCTCGTCTTGCGAGATGAGCACCTTCTCGTCGTTTGTCATCGTGCCTTCGTCGTTCCATTCGGGCACGTTCGGTTGGAAGTCGTAGTGGTCGATGACGCTCAGCGAATGTCTGGCTGCCGCGTCGGCATAGACCACTGCCTCGATGAGCGAGTTGCTGGCCAGACGGTTGCCGCCGTGCAGCCCCGTGCAGGAGCATTCGCCCACGGCGTAGAGCCGGCGGATGCTCGACTGCCCGTCGAGGTCCACCTTGATGCCGCCGCACATGTAGTGGGCGCAGGGCACCACGGGGATGTACTCCTTCGTGATGTCGATGCCGATGCTGAGGCATTTCTCATAGATGTTGGGGAAATGGTGCTTCGTCTCCTCCGCGTTTTTGTGCGTCACGTCGAGGCAGACGTGATCCAGTCCGTGGATTTTCATCTCGTTGTCGATGGCGCGGGCCACGATGTCGCGAGGAGCGAGGGAGAGCCGCTTATCGTATTTCTGCATGAATTCCTCGCCCGACGGCAGTCGCAGGATGCCTCCGTAGCCGCGCATGGCCTCGGTGATGAGGTAGGCGGGGTGTGTCTCGCCCGGATGGTAGAGAGCAGTCGGGTGGAACTGCACGAACTCCATGTCTTTCACCTTTCCCTTGGCGCGATAGACCATTGCGATGCCGTCGCCTGTGGCGATGTTCGGATTGGTGGTCGTGGCATAGACGGCTCCCGTGCCGCCCGTAGCCATGAGTGTCACTTTCGAAAGGTATGTGTCGATTTTGCCCGTGTCGGGATTGAGCACGTAGGCTCCGTAGCATTCGATGTCGGGCGTGCGTCGGGTGACGCGCACGCCGAGGTGATGCTGCGTGATGATTTCCACGGCAAAGTGGTTTTCCAGGATTTCGATGTCGGGATTGCTGCGCAGGGCGGCCATGAGCCCACGTTGGATTTCGAAGCCCGTGTCGTCGGCGTGGTGCAGGATGCGGAACTCCGAGTGGCCGCCCTCACGGTGCAGGTCGAACGTGCCGTCTTCCTTCTTGTCGAAGTTCACGCCCCAGTTCACGAGCTCCTGAATCTGCGCCGGCGCATTGCGCACCACCTGCTCCACGGCGGCGGGGTCACTGATATAGTCTCCGGCAATCATCGTGTCGCGGATGTGCTTGTCGAAGTTGTCCACGAGCAGGTTGGTCACCGAGGCGATGCCTCCCTGCGCCTTGGCCGTGTTGGCCTCGTCGAGCGTTGTCTTACAGATGATGGCGATTTTTCCTTTCTTTGCTCTTGCCACCTTCAGGGCATAGCTCATTCCGGCCACGCCGGAACCGATGATGAGGAAATCAAATGTCCGTGTCATTTGCAGTCGTTTTTTGTGCATAGAACATATTGGATTGCGCCTGCAAATATAGCGAAAATGTATGATATTCGGCGTTCCGGTGGCGTAAATTGAGTTTTTTTCGTAATTTTGCAGAACGTAAATGTGATTTTGCCATTTCATGAATCGACTTTTTCATGCCAAAATACGGATGCAGAGCTGGTTGTTGCTGCTCGTTGTCCTTTTCGTGACGCTTTATGCCGGCTGGCATAGACAGGGGCCTGTGCTGTTGCTGGGGTTCCTGTTGCTCGTGTTGCTTGTGGAGCGCATGATTCACACGAGCTACATGGTGACCGACCGGGTGCTGGAAATTCACAACGGGCGGTTCAGCAAGACCCGCGTCATTCCCCTTGACCGGCTCATCCGCATTGAGCGCGTGAGCGGTCTGCGCTTCTTCGGCAAGTCGCCCGATTCTTTTTTGATGATTACCTACGGTGGGGCAGACGGGGAGCGGCACGAGGTGGCCGTCATTCCGCAGCATGAGGAAGAATTCGTGCGTTTTGTGGAGAAAATGCGTGGGAAACCTGACTGAACGGACAATGGAAATGATGAGAAAAATGCAGAATGCGGGAAAGCGGTTGCTGCCCGTGCTGTGGCTCGTGGGAGCCTGCGTGCTCCCGACGGCGGCGCAAGACGTGGTGCCCACGCCCGACGGCGGCGACAGGACGGCGATGGTCGCTCAGGCTGTCACGGACTCGATGAGTGCGGATGTCCAGACCGCTGATTCACTGGCCGACGATAGTCTCGGAACCGTTCCCGGGCTGTGCTGGCAGGAACGGTTGCGCCGGCAGCTCGACGGTGTGGCGCGCGAGGCGGCCGGAGCCGCTTTCACGGCTGGTGTCTGTGTGTACGACCTGACGGGCGACTCGTTGCTTTTCGGCTACAATCAGCACAAGGTCATGCGTCCGGCCTCCGTCCAGAAACTGCTTACGGCCGTGACGGCACTCGACCTGCTCGGGCGCGACGCTCCGTTCGTGACACGGGCTTTCTGCGACGGAACCATCGTGCAGGAAACCGTAAAAACGGCGATTCCATCGGAAGAATCCGCACATTCCGTCTCCGATTCCATGGCTCTTCCTGCCGTCGGTTCCGTGGAGGAAGTCCGCAATGTCCTGCATGGCAACATCGTCGTGGCGGGTGGCTTCGACCCGTTGTTTTCCACCTCCGATCTGAAAGCCCTCGCCCGTGCCGTGAAGGCTTTGGGCATTGACGAGATAGACGGCCGGCTCGTGGGCGACGTGAGTATGAAGGACACGCTCCAGCTTGGCAATGGCTGGTGCTGGGACGATGTGCCCTCGTCGTCGGTGCCATATCTCTCTCCGCTGCTCTTCAACCACGGACGGCGCGTGGACGGCGGCACCAAGGGCGTGCCGCATCCTGAACGCTATTTGATGGAAACACTGGCAGACGACCTGCGCGACATGGGCATCCGTCTTCCTGCATCGTCCGTGCGCATCACATCCAGACCGGATGCCGGCCGTCGGGGACGCGAGATTTTTTACCGTCAGCACACGCTCGGGCAAGTGATGGAACGGATGATGAAGAACAGTGACAACCTGCATGCCGAAGCCGTGTTTGTCCGGCTGGCTGCCCTCGGCAGGGCGGCGGGAGCCACGTGGAAGGACGGCGCACGACAGGTGGAAAGTGTCGTGCGCAGGGCAGGCGGAGAAACTGCCGCGCTGGAGGTGGCCGACGGCAGCGGCCTCTCGCTCTACAATTATGTCACGCCCGAGACGCTGGTGGCTCTGCTCCGTTATGCATACTTCGACGGCCGTATCTTCACCACGCTCTACGAGTCGTTGCCCGTGGCAGGGATGGACGGCACCCTGAGCAGCCGCATGCGGTCGGGAGCGGCCTACCGGAACGTGCGTGCCAAGACGGGCACGTTGGAGGGGGTCAGCACGCTGGCCGGCTACGTGCAGGCCTCCAACGGCAACATGCTTGCGTTTTCCATTCTTGTCAACGGGGCTCTGAAAAACGCCACGGCACATCATTTCCAAGACCGCATCTGTCAGATTCTTGCCCGATAGGGAGATAGGGTAGGAATCTCTGACGGCGGGGAGGTTCTTTGCAGGGAAAGACATTTGTCAGAATTCAGCGGGCCATGCGCTTCAAGGAGCGGGTCGTTCCGTCGCTGAGCGTCTGCCGCTCGATGTAGAGACGACCGGATGCAGGAGCGGCCAGCTCGCGGCCCGACAAGTCGAAGAAACGGCGCGTGACGATGCCGGCGCGGCCGGACGTGACGGCGGTGACAGGCGTAGAGCCTTGCACGAAAGTGACCGTTCCGTTCGCTACGGTGGCAGTTACCCAGTTGTTGGCCTGCCCGCCCACGGTGTTGGGCCAGTCCCAGTCGGAGTTGCCATTCTCGTTCGTCATGAAGCGGACGGCATAAGTTCCGTCGGCGAGGTCGGCCGGCATGGTGCAGAGCAGGCTGATTTCACTGTAGCCATAGTAAGCCTTGAGCGAGATGTTGCTGTATTCGCTCCGGTCGGCCTGTATCTGCCGGATGAAGTTGCCGTCCGCGTCACAGAGCGCGACGGCGAAGTTGTAGACGGCAGCCACGCCCGAATAGTTGTAAATGTTCTGCACGACGGTCTGGAAGTTGTTGCCCAACACTACACTGCTCTTGTTGGTGGAGAGCGGTGTCTGCATCATCATCGGAAACGACTTGCTGTCGTAGTCCGTGCCGTCGTAGTCGGGGATGATGTTGTAAACCATCTGTTGGTCGTCGGAGAAGGTGTAGGACGTGTCGTCCGGGTCGAGCGTGATGATGGCGTAGTAGCCGTCTGCCGAGCCGCCCCAGCCCCAGTTCACGTGGACGTAGCCGTTGGAGTCGTAGCCGTCGAGCACGAAGCAGTGGCCTGCGTCCTGTCCGCCTCCCGTGCTCGTGTAGCCGCCGTACATGATGGGCTGGCCCTTGTCGAGTTGGTCGTAGATGATGGCGTTCCAACGCTCCTGCGAGCTGTCCCAGCAGTTGCGCAGGAGAAACTGCATCCGGGAAGAGGCATAACCGAGATATGTGTAGAGGCCGACATATCCCTGCTGGATCATGGCACCGCTGCCCGACGTGCTGTAAGCCATCGCCGAAGCCACGCCGCAGTCGTAGCAGAGCTTGGCCACGGCATTCTTGCTGGTTGTCGATTTGCTGTTGGCCATGGCCGTGGCTTTCATGTTCGCCCAGTCGTAAGTGCTCTGCGTGAAGTCAACGGACAGATAGCCCTGGCCGCTGTCGTAGCTCTTCTGCCCCCGGCCCGTCTGCGGCCACTTCCAATGATACATGATTTGCGACATGGCCGTAGCCACGCAGCCCACGACGCAGCGGGTGCCGTTCTCGAGCGGGCAGAGCAGGTTGAACGGATCTTCCTGGCTCCATTTGGTGGTCAGCAGCGGAGCAACCACCGGCGTGCCGTCGGTGGAGGAGGCACGTAGCGGGCCACCGGTCTCGCCGAGACGGACTTTCGTCATGTAGTCAGCAAAGCGGTTGAGGAATGCCACGAGAGCATCGGGCAGGTCGGCGGCATCCAGACGGCCTTCGTCGGAGTAACCGATGATGGCGGGAAACACGTCGTCGCCGCTGACGATGGCGAAGCCCTCGGCCGGCCCGTTGTTGAAGAGATAGAAAGCGGGATCTGCGGCGGTCAGTGACGGCATGCGGCCTTTGACTTCTGTGCTCAGCGACACCTGCACGGGCGTGCCTTGCAGCCGTTGTGCGGCGATTCGGGCAGCCGCCGCGCGGTCAATCGGATTGGCAGCTGCCGATGTGGCGAGCAGACCTGTGAGCAAAAGGAGGGAAATGGATTTTTTCATAATCGTTGTCCGGTATTGCACGTAACTTTCAGTGATGAGGCTTGCGCGGCACATTCCGCCAAGTCCTTTTTGAAACGGAAAAAGTATCAATCAAATGCAGCATCTGACAGCGGATGCCACATTTGGTTGATACGTTGAGAGAATCAGTTGTAGGTTCCAACTGAAGGAATTGCTTTTTTTACTTCTCCACTTTTTTGCAGCTGCGAAGCACCACGTTTTGGCGCTTGCTCGGGCGCTTGGCCTGTACGTTCAGCGTGCGGTTCTTCTTGGCCTTGGCAGCTTCGATGGCCTTGGCGATGCGCTCCTTCGTGGCGGCATCGGTCACGGTGTACGTCTCTGTGCCGTAGTTGAAGGCACCTGCGCTGACATAGTAAACAAGTGCAAAGCTGAAGGTGCCGGTCGAAGCATCATAGCTGCTCGTGCCATAGGCCGTAGAGCCTGTGTAGTCGGTCAGGTCGTCCACCATGACGGCACCGTAGCTGCTGTGTGTGTAGCCTGTCTCCTGGTCATCCACCACGATGGAACCGTCGGCCTGCATCGTGAAGGCGAAGTCCACGTCGTAGCCCCAATGCTCGATTTTGAAGCGGGTCTCGTCGCTGTCGCTCTGATAGAGCGTCAGACCTTCATCGTTGTAAGGCTCGTCCTCGCTGCCGAAGTAGAGCGTATAGACATAGTCACCCACATAGCGGGCCGTCCACGTCTCCGCAGGGCCGTAGCCGCGGTAGTCGAACGTGCTGTAGTCGTACTCCTGAATCTCACCGGTGGAGTCATAGGTGAAGAGCACGAGGGTGTACTTGCCTGTGGCTGCGTCGGCCGGTACGGCGAGCTGCACCTGTCCGTCTTCCGTCACCTCCACATATTCGAGCGAGCCGTCGGCAATGCCGGCATAAGCATCGTTCACGTTGTCCTTGCCTTCCACCAAGACGGCACGGGCGTAAGCCACGTCACTGCCCAGCGTTACATCGCCCAGCGCGTACTGCGTGCCTTCGAGGTCGGTGTAGAGACCGGCATAGGAAATGCTGCCACTGTAGTCCATAATCTGAACGCCTGGGAACGTGAGGGTAACGACACCGTCATACTGCGAGTAGTTCCAGCCGCCCACTCCGTACATCCAATAGCGAGGTGCAAACTGCACGATGCCTGGTGTGCCGTCGGCTTGGTATGATTCCACGCGGTTGTGCGTAAAATAAGCCTCTGCGGCAGTGTTTGGTCTGGCCGAAGGATGGAGTGCCCATACCTCAGCACTGTAGTTGCTGGAATAATAACCGGTCATGTACGGTTGGAAGTACACGAGGTCGTTCATGGTGATGGTAATGCTATCGTCAATCACATCGCCCGGCTGGAGCAACTTGAAGACAACATACTCACTCGGCCCATTCACAACATCGCCTTCATCCACATAGCCTTCTTCCTCAAGTCCCTCGGAATAAGGGTCAACGAGGCGGTACATGGTCGGATCCTGCACGCACTGCTGGTATTCCACCTCATAGGTGTCCCCGAATAAGAATGCATCAGCAAAGTGGCCGGTGCCGATAGATACCCAGTCGTATTCCTTGGCAATGGTGATAGTTGTGGAGAGTTTGTACTCAGCCAGCTTGCTCACGTAGGCATTGTAGGCATTGAGCTGCGTGGTGTAAGCGGTCGAGTCCTCGGCCGTAGCATCGTCGGAGAGCGGGTCTGGGTATTCCACGGCGGCGATGCCGAGCGAACTCGGGTTGATGGTGAGGTTGACAGTAGCCGACTCGCCAATCTCAAACTGCTTCACAAGGTGGATGGTGTAGATGGCGGTGGCGGAGCCGTCGGCGAACTGCACCGAATCAGGACCGTTGACCAGTGCCTCGTCCGAGAAGGCGGCGGCAATCGGGAGCGTGGCCGTACCCTTGGTGGTGCTGCGGTTCACTGTCACCTCAATGTCCGTCATCTCGTCGGCCGGAGCGTAGGTGTAGGACTGACTCGTGGACGTGAACGAATAGGTCAGACCCTGATCTTGAGCCTCGTCCCAATATCCGTCGTCGTTGCAAGAGGCAGCCAGTCCGGCGGCAGCAAGTGCCGCGAAAAATAATCTATTGAGTTTCATACGGAATTGCATTTGTTAAGGTAAAAAGTTAATTTACAGGTGTCAGTGCCGGGCCTCCGAGGTTGTTGTTGCTCGTGTCGAGCAGCGGGTTGGCCTCGTACTCGTCGTCCGGAATCTGGAAGATCAGATAGTTGATGGGCTTTCCGGTTGTGCCGCCATTGCCGGCCTTGATGAGCTCGATGGCCTCGCGCTCCTCATCCTTCGTGTCGAGAATCTGGTAGTTGTAGGCAGGCATGTCGTCGTCCATCGACTTCCAGTTCGTGCTGGCGCGGTCGATGCCCTTGCGCAGACGGAGCAGGTCGTAGTAGGAAAGTCCCTCGCCCCAGAGCTCGATACGGCGCTGAATCCATACGCGCTCCTGCACGCTCTCGGCAGACGAGACGGTGCAACGGTAGGACGGGTCGCGGTAGGTCTGCACGAAAGCCTGCAGCGTGGCGGCACCCTCCGACGGATTGCCGCTCATGGCCTGAGCCTCGGCGAGGATGAGATACATCTCCTCGATGCGCATCAGCGGAATGTCGTTGGCATTGGTCGAGGTATAGAGCTCGTTGTTGTACGGAGCGAACTTCACCTGCGTGTAGGCCGGCATCTCCATGTCATCCACGTAAGTCTGCTGCTCGTCCGTGAGGTTGGCACTCTTGCCGCTGGCATCGAGGAACCATCCCTTGCGGGCATCGGTGGAGCTGATTTCGTTGTAGAGGCTGGAGTTGATGCGCCGCCATGCACCTACGCTGGCATAGCCATAGTTGAGCGAACCCATGTGGGACGGCCAGTTGACGATGCCGGACGTGACCACGCGGTCTGTCTCGGAGATATAGATGCCCCAGAGCCAGTCTTGCTCCGTCATCTTGATGAAGCCCGGCTTGCTGGCCTCGGCGATGGAAATCGGAGTGGCGTCGCCGCTGTTGATGACGGCTTGTGCGTCTTCGGCGGCTGCACTCCAGTTCTGCATCACGAGTTCCACACGGGCGCGGAGTCCGCGTGCCACAGCCTCGCTCGCATAGCGCTTGTCGGAACGGACCACGTTGCTGGCGGCGAGCAGGTCGACGGCGGCGTTGAGGTCGGCCATAATCTGGTCGTACACCTCGCCCACGGTGTTGCGGGCGATGCCGTTGGCAGCAGCCTCGTCAGCATTGGTGTCGAGAATCAGCGGCACGCACGGAGCGTCGGTGTTGCCCTCGTAGGTGAACTGATAGAGCTGGGCCAGGTTGAAGTAGTCGAAGGCACGGATGGTGAGTGCCTGAGCCAGATAGAACTGCAGCGTGCCGTCCTCCGTTGCGGGATCGATGGTGCCCGCCACGGCGTTGGCCGTGTAGATCTGGTTGTAGAGATTGGTCCAGATGATGGCGTTGATGTAGGAGCTGTAGCTGCGGTCCACCAAGTCGAAGCCATAGGAGAACCAGTTGTAGCCTACATCCATGCCCACCATGTCGATGCCGCGTGTGTCGGTGAAGAGCATGACAGCCGGGAAACCGAAGTCGTTGTGATTGCTGGTGTAAGCCATATAGACACTGAAGTTGGTCGTGATGGCAGAGACACTGGCGCTCACCTTCGCAGGGTCGTTGGCCACAACCTCTGCCTTCTGGTCTGCCGTCACAGTTCCGCCCTTCGGTTCAGTGTCAAGGTCGGCACATCCCACGAGCAGCGTGCCCGCCAGTGCCAAGGAAACTATTTTTGGATATTTCATTGTTTTGTTCTTTCTATATGAGTTCTAATCGTGATATTGTCGAGAAGGGGTCAGAAAGTAACCTTGATGCCACCGGTGATGGTGCGGAGGGCGGAGTAGGTGTAGTTGCCCGTGCTGATCACTCCGAGGCGCGGATCCATGCCCTTGCGGGCGGAGAACACGGCCACGTTGTCGGCCGAACCGAAGATGCGGACGGAGTCGATGAAGAAGCGGCGCGTCAGGTTCTTCGGCAGGGTGTAGCCGAGGGTGATGTTGTTGATGGCGAAATAGTTCGAGGAGATGAGCCAGCGGTCAGACGTGGCGTTGGTGTAGAGGTCGCCCGTAGCGATACGTGGCACGTCGGTGTTGGTGTTCTCTGGAGTCCAGGCCTTCAGGATGTCCTTGTGCCAGGCATGGCCTGCATAGCTGCTGGAGCCTGAGTGCATGAGGGACTGGTAGGCGTTGTCGTACACCTTGCCGCCAATCTGATAGGAGCACTGCACGGCGAAGTCGAAGCCGTAGAAGTCGAGGCTCGTGCCCAGACCACCGTTCACCTTCGGCTGCAGGTTGCCCGTGGCCGTGCGGTTGGAGGTGCTGGCTGCGTTCCAGTCCGTGGTGGCATATTCGTTGCCGTTGGCGTCCTTGGCCCAGAAGAGGGACAGACCGGTGGTCGGGTCGACACCTGCATACTTCACGAGGTAGTAGCGGTACATGGACTTGCCTTCGGTGTAGATGCGGCTGCCGTCGATATATTCGCCGTTGAGGTCTTCAGACAGCTTGAGGATGCGGTTGCTGTTGGTGGCGAGGTTGAAGTCGATGTTCCACCGCAGGTCGCGGGTGTCGATGACGAGCGAGTGGAGGTCGAGTTCGAGGCCGCGGTTGCGCATCGAGCCGATGTTCATCGGGATGCTGCTGTAGCCGTTCGACGATGCTACCGGCTTGTAGTAGAGCATGTCCTTCGTCTCGCGGTTGTAGTAGTCGATGGAGCCCGAGAGCTTGCCGCCCCAGAGCTTGAAGTCAACGGCCACGTCGAAGGCATTGGTTTTCTCCCACTTGAGGTTCTCGTTGCCCTTGTAGGAGAGCGTTCCGTCGGAGAATACGCCGTCGCTTCCCGTCATGGAGTACTGATCCACGTAGGAGTAGTAGTTGCCGAGCGAGTTGTTGCCCGTCTGTCCGAACGATGCGCGGAGCTTGAGGAAGTCAATCCACTTCTGGCTCTTGAGGAACTTCTCGTGGCTGATGTCCCAGGCTGCGGAGGCTGCCCAGAAGGTGCCCCAGCGGTTGTCGTCGGCGAAGCGGCTGGAACCGTCGCGACGGAGGGAGAGGCTGGCGAAGTAGAGGTTGTTGTAGTCGTAGTTCACGCGTCCGAGCCAGCTGCGGAGTGCGTCGGAATACTCGTAGCCGTAGCCGCGCCGCTGGTCGATGGAGTTGTTCACTGCCCAGTCGCCAGACTTGTAGAGGTTCTGGCCGTAGGCTGCGGACTCTTCATACTTCCAGTCGCTGGTCTCGTAGGAGGCGAAGATGTCAAGGTTGTGTACGCCGCCGAACTGGTGCACGTAGTTGGCCTCGACGCGCTGCGTGGTCTTCATGTCGCGCGTATGTTCCTGCTCGGCCTCGCCGCCATAGCTGGCGCTCTGTCCGTAGAGGGCGCTGGAGGCGTAGTGATAGCGCGTGTTGTCGATGTCGAATCCGAGGCGGTAGGCGATGGTCAGCCCCGTGACAGGCGTGATTTCCACGGCCCAGCGGGTGTTGAGGATGTCGGCCAGATATTCCTCGGTCTGATACTTCAGGTCGCCGATAGGGTTGGCAATCGAATGGAAGCTGCGGGTGTAGTTGGTCGAGGAGCCGTCACCGTAGTCATATACGCGCTTGCCTTGGTTGTACTGGTAGCTGCCGTCGGCGTTGCGCACGTACATCGGATAGATGGGTGCGATGTTGTTGATGATGTAGAACACGTTGCTCGAAGAGCGGTCGTCGGTCTGATTGTCAGGGTAACTGCTCTTGTAGTTGGTGTAGGCGATATTGGTGGAGAGCTTCAGCCAGTCCTTCACCTGATAGTCAATCTTCGAACGGGTGGCGATGCGCTCGAAGGCGGAGCCCACGATGACACCTTCGTCGTTCAGATAGCCGGCTCCGAAGTAGTAGTTGATTTTGTCGGTTCCGCCGGAGATGTTCGCCTTGTATTCCTGCCGCAGTCCGTTGCGGATGGACTCGTCGGCCCAGTTGTCCGGCGTGTAGTAGTACTGCCCGTCGCTGTAGCCGATGGAGGCGTTCGGGTTGATGGTGCCGTTGGCGGTGAAGAGCTTCTCGCCCGTCGGCACGGTGTAGATTTGATAGCCCGAGGCGTTGGTGGCCTGGTTGTTGGCGTAGGTGTAGGCTGCGTCAGGACTGTAGCCGAGGTTGTAGATGGCGTTGTTGTAGTGCGTGCGGTAGAGTTGCTCGTAGTATTGACCCGTGCTGCCGATGGTCTTGTAGTTCTTCACCTGGCGCGAGTTGGAGCCCCAGCTGGCCTCGAAGGTCACCTTGGCCTCGGTGTTGCGGGTTCCCGACTTGGTGGTGATGAGAATGGCGCCGTTGGCTGCGCGCGAACCGTAGAGGGCGGTGGCGGCAGCGTCCTTGAGCACGCTGATCGACTCCACGTCCTGCGGATCGATGGAGGAGATGTCACCCGAGAATTCCATGCCGTCCACCACGTAGAGCGGGTTCATGCTGGCGTTGATGGAGCCGAAGCCACGGATGCGGATGGTGGAGCCTGTGCCCGGCTGTCCGTTGGCCTTGAAGGCCGTCACGCCGGCCACGTTTCCTGCGAGGGCGTTGGTCAGGTTCGAAATCTGACGGTCCTCAATCGTCTCGCTCTTGATTTCGCTGGCGGCGCCGGTGAACTTTTCCTTGGTGGATTTTCCGTATGCCACGACAATCTGCTCCTGCAGCTGGTTGGTGGCCGACTCCAGGGCGATGCGCAAGTTCGGCTGGATGGCGACCTCCTTCGTCTCCATGCCCGTGTAGGTCACACGGAGTGTCGTTGCCGAAGTAGGAACATTCTGGAGCGTGAAGTGTCCGTTCCGGTCGGTAGCCTTACCGATGGTCGTACCCTTCACCAGCACAGACGCTCCGATTACGGGTTCGCCCGTCTCTTGCTCGACGACCGTTCCGGTCACCGTCTTCTGGGCAAACGTCATGCCGAATGCGCAGAGGCATCCAGCAAGGAACAATCCTAATCTTTTTCCCATTCTGTTTGTGTGTTTAGTGAATAAAAAAGTTAAAAATATGTATTTTTTATCTTGGTCATTTTTGTCCTCATTCCTTGGAGTTTTGGGATTCGGGCCCTGCCGCTTCCGCCCGTTTCTGGTGCTTTTTCTCCTGCTTTTCCGTCTTTTTGTCTGCCTCGGGGCGCGAGGTGTGCAATTCTATCCCCCGTTCGGCGGAAGGCCGTTTTACATCTTTTTTCGATGCCGGATTTTGAGTATCTTTGCGCCGTTTCTCCGGCATCCTCTCCGAGTTGCCCTCTATTATTTAAGGAATACCTTATATATAATATCTATATGCTGCATCCAAAGCTTCTCCAACTCCTGCGGCCCCGCCTCTTCGCCGCATACGCCTACAGCCAGGCCGCACTCGTCAAGGAAGCCGGCTGCTACAGCCGTGCCGCCAACTACACCACCGCCATCCGCTCCTTCACCGCCGCCGTGGGCGACCTCCCCCTGCGCCACATCACGGCCGACACCGTCGCCGCCTACCAGCAATATCTCAAGGACAAGGGCATCTGCCCCAATACCATGTCCTGCTACAACCGCTCCCTCCGCGCCATCTACAACAGAGCCGTGGCCGAAGGCATCGTCAGGGACCGGCAACCTTTCGAGGCTTGCTTCACCGGCCGCATGAAGACGGACAAGCGCTCCATCGGCAGCGACCACATCCGTCTGCTCCGCACGGCCGAACTCGACCATCATCCGTCGCTCGAACGCGCCCGCGACTATTTTCTCTTCTCCTTCTACGCCATGGGAATGCCCTTCATCGACATCGCCTTCCTGCGTCACGAACAAATCACCGGCGACATCCTCAGCTACGACCGTCACAAGACCCGTCAGCATGTACGGGTGCCGCTCATTCCGGAGGCCCGGCAGCTCATCCGGAAATACGCCGGCCGACGCTCGCCCTACGTGTTCCCCATCCTCACTGCCACGGACTCCCGGGCCGCCTACGACGAATACTGCACCCAACTGAATGCCTACAACCGTTCGCTGAAAAAGCTCGCCCGCCGGGCCGGCATCCCCGACCTCCTCACTTCCTACACCATGCGTCACAGCTGGGCCAGCCTGGCCTACAAGGCCGACGTGCCCATCGGTGTCATTTCCCAGGCACTCGGACACGCCCGCCCCGACGTCACCATGACCTACATCCGTGAGCTCGACGACAGCACCATGCGGAACTGCAACCAGCGCGTATTGGACACCGTGCTCGGCTGACACGGGGCCGCGCGAAAAAAGCCCCCGAATCCGGCAATAAAATGTCCGTCTCAGCCTGAGTTCCGGAAAAACGAACGCCTTCGTTTCGCGGAACGAACGCCTTCATCCTGCCGAACGAACGCCTTCGATAGACACGGAATTGCGCCTTTTCCCATCCGAAATTGCGCAATTTCCCGCTTTTTCTTGCGGGAAGTCTTGAATTTTCACCGCCTTTTCCGTACATTTGCAAAATGAAAGTCCGACTTTAAATTTGTCCGAATGCCCAAAAGTAAACTGATTGACAGGGAAATGGCGCAGCACATTTCCCAAATTTTCCGCTACCTGCCCGCCTGAGCGGCCCAGGCAGTTTTGAACACACCCGTCCACGACGTTTTATCATTTCTTAACCCACAGAATTCGCCAAAAGCCACGGATTTTGTGGAATTTTTTCCTTTTGGAAAGGGACGTTGAAGAAATTCCTCCTTTGAAGTGTTAAAAACATGAAGTTTTTTTTAATTTTGTTTGGTTTACTTATAAAATAACCGTACTTTTGCACGAAATTCGCAAGATTGAAAGAAATCTGTCATTTTGCCACGACCTCGCGCCCCGAGGCGTGCAAAAAACAAGAGGGATTCGGGAGAAAGCTGACAAAAAAACTTCTAAACATATTTATTCACTAAACACAAAACAGAATGGGAAAAAGATTAGGATTGTTCCTTGCCGGATGCCTCTGTGCATTTGGCATGACGTTTGCCCAGAAGACGGTGACCGGAACGGTCATCGAGCAAGAGACGGGCGAGCCGGTGATTGGAGCATCTGTGTTGGTGGAGGGCACGACCATCGGTAAGGCTACCGACGTGAACGGCCGCTTCACGCTCCAGAATGTTCCGAACTCGGCCAAGACGCTGAAGGTGACTTACATGGGAATGAAGGACCAGGTGGTCAAGATTCATCCGACGGTGCATGTCGAGATGGAATCGACATCCGTGAAGACCGACGAGGTGATGGTGGTGGCCTTCGGCCAAGCCAAGAAGTCGGCCTATACAGGCTCCGCTACGGTGGTGGGCGAGGAACAGCTGGCCGACTATCAGGTGTCGAGCATCACGAACGCGCTGGCCGGTCAGGTGCCGGGCTTGCAGCTGACTTCCAACAACGGTCAGCCGGGCTCCACGTCCACCATCCGCATCCGTGGTTTCAGTTCCATCAATGCCGGCAAGGATCCGCTGATTGTTCTGGACGGTGCTCCTTACAGCGGCGACCTCTCGAACATCAACCCGAACGATGTGGAATCCATGAGCATATTGAAGGATGCCACCTCAACAGCACTCTATGGTGCCCGTGGTGCCAACGGTGTCATCATGATTACCACGAAGAGTGCCAAACGTCACGGCGAGGCGCAGATTACGCTCGATGCCAAGGTGGGCTGGAACTCGCGTGCCCTGCAGCACTACGATGTGATTGACAGTCCGGAGCAGTACTACGAGATGGAGTATCTGGCTCTGAAAAACTACTATATGGGCAGCGGTCTGTCGGAGAACGCCGCGTGGGTGGCTGCCAACAACTATATTCCCTCTGCTCTGGGTTACAACATCTTCACCGTGCCGGAAGGGCAGATGCTCATCGGCACGAACGGCAAGCTCAACCCGAACGCCACCCTCGGCCGCATCTATACGAAGAACGGTCAGAGCTATCTCATCACGCCCGACGACTGGGAGGATGCAGGCACGCGCACGGGTCTGCGCCAGGAGTACAACCTCAGCGTGAACGCCGGTTCGGAGCGCGGCACATTCTACGCCTCGATGGGTTATCTGAACGAGGAGGGCATCACCTATGGTTCCGATCTGGAGCGTGTGACGGGTCGTCTGCGCGCCGACTACCAGCTGAAGAAATGGCTGAAGGTGGGGGGCAACGTGTCGTTTGCACACTTCGACGGCAATACGCTGGGCAACAACGGAAGCAGCACCAGCACGGGCAACATCTGGGCCATGACGACACAGATCGCGCCTATCTACCCGCTCTATCTCCGCAATGCCGACGGCAGCCGCATGTATGACGCCAACGGTATCGAGATGATGGACTACGGTGACGGCATGAATGCCGGACTTGCACGTCCTTTTCTCCCCAAAAGCAATCCGCTGCAGGACAACCTGCTCAACACGCGCAACTACGAGGGCAATGCGGCCACGGCCACAGGATTTGCCGACATCAACTTCACCGACAATCTGAAGCTGACGCTCAACGGCACTTATGACCTCGACGAGACGCGTCTCACTTATGTTTACAACCCTTACTACGGGCAGTTCGCCCCGACGGGCACGGTGGCGAAGTACCACACCCGCACCTACGACGTGAACTGGCAGCAGATTCTCACCTATTCGAACACGTTTGCCAATCATCACAACGTGAACGTGATGCTCGGTCATGAATACTATGACCACCGCTACTACCTGCTCTACGCCTCGAAGTCGAACATGTTCTCGCAGGACAACAAGGAGCTGGCCGGTGCTGTGATAGACGGTATGTCTTCCACATCTTACAAGACCCGCTACAACAACGAGGGTTACTTCGGACGTGCCCTCTATGACTATGACGAGCGCATCTTCGCCAACCTCTCGCTCCGCCGCGACGCTTCCAGCCGCTTCGACAAGGACAACCGCTGGGGTACATTCTGGTCGGCAGGTGCCGCCTGGCTCATCAGCAAGGAGAACTGGTTCAAACCGACATGGGTGGACGAACTGAAGGTGAAAGCCTCCATCGGCTCGCAGGGAAACGACAACATCGACTCTTATCTCTACACCGACCTCTATGACATTTCCAACTCCTCGAACGAGATAGGTGTCTCCTTCTCTTCGAAAGGCAACAAGGAAATCACGTGGGAGACCAACTCCAACTTCAACATCGGCACGGAGTTCCGCCTCTTCAAGAACCTCTCGGGCAGCCTCGAATACTACTACCGCAAGACCACGGACATGCTGTTCTCTGTGTCAGTGCCGGCCTCGCTCGGCTATACGTCCATCTATGACAACGTCGGCGACCTGCACAACACGGGTGTCGAACTCACGCTGAACTACACTCCTATCCATACCAACAAGGTGAACTGGAACGTCAATTTCAACATCGCCTCGCTGCGCAACCGCATCGACATGATTCACGACGATCTGAAGTCCACCACCCGCTACGACAAGCATGGCAAGGCATACAACGGCTACGTGAGCGGTTCGAAATTCATCGCCGAAGACCTCTCCATGTACACTTGGTACCTCAAGGAGTACGCAGGCGTGAGCGAAGACGGCCAGGCACTCTACTACAAGAATGTGTATAAGACGGACGACAACGGCAACGAGTTGACGGACAAGCACGGCAATGCCATTGTGGAGAGCCGAGAGACAACGACCAGCTGGTCGGATGCCGACTACTACGTGACGAAGGAGACTTCGATTCCGAAGTTCTTCGGAGGTCTTGGCACATCGGTGCAGGCTTTCGGATTTGACCTGAGCGTGAACTTCAGCTTCCAGCTCGGAGGCAAGCAGTATGATTCCACGTATGCCGAGTTCATGTCGTCGCCGGGCTCAAACGGTGACGGTTACAACTTCCACAAGGATTTGCTGAAGTCGTGGTCAACGGAGAACACCGAGAGCAACATCCCGCGCTTCCAGTACAACGACCAGATGTACAGCTCGACCCGCTTCCTGACCAACGCCAGCTATCTCAACATCGAGAACATCAATCTCGGCTACACGCTGCCGGCCAGCCTCACCCGCCGCATCGACATGGAGAGTCTGCGGATCTACCTGGCCTGCGAGAACGTGGCATACATCTCTGCCCGCAAGGGATTCGACCCGCGTCAGAGCTACACGTCGGCCACGAATGCCTCTTACTATTCGCCAATGCGCACGTTCTCCATTGGCATGACCGTTAAATTCTAAACTTCAAACGAAAAGACAAAATTCATGAAACGATTCAAATATATCTATATTCTCTCCGCGCTTGTGGCTACCGTCGGGCTGTCGGGCTGTATCGACGAGACGCAGCCGGAGGACGACACCGCCACGGGGAGTCAGGTGGGGCAGTCATCGTCGGCTCTTGAGGCACTGCTGAACGGTATTCCTTCGCAGATGTCACAGGGATATCTTGTTTATGGCACTCAGTATGACGAGACCGACATGGCTTATCCGCAGTTCATGATTGCACAGACGGAGCTGCTCGGCGACATGTATCCCGAAGGCGAGGACTACCGCTTCGACTGGTATCTCACCTACAACACGTTCAGCTACAATGTCGGTGCCACGAGCGTGAACGCTTTCCTCCCGTGGTTCACACTCTACAAGTTCATCAAGAGCGCCAACGACGTGATTGGCGCGGTGAATCTCGAAACAGCTTCCGACGAGCAGAAAGGAATGGCGGGCTGCGCCTATGCCGCACGCGCCTTCGACTACTACATGCTGACGGTCTTCTATGAGCCGGTGGCCAACATCTATACGGACTGTGACAGCGTGCTCGGTCTCACGGTGCCTATCGTGACGGAACAGACATCCCGCGAGGAGGCTCAGAACAACCCACGCGTGAGCCATGACGAGATGATTGCCTTCATCCTCTCCGATCTGGACAAGGCGGAGGCCTGTCTGGCCAACTATACACCGTCCTCGCGGAAGGTGCCTACGCTGCCTGTGGTCTATGGCATCAAGGCGAAGACCTATCTCTGGGACAAGGACTATGCCAACGCCGCCAAGTATGCGCGTCTGGCCATCGACGCCTCCGGCGCCACACCGATGTCGGAGGACGAATGGCTCAGCCCTACCGCAGCGTTCAACACCGCCACCTCGGCCTGGCTCTGGTACACCAACTATGTGGCGGAGCAGATGGGCAATCTCTGCAACTTCACAGGCTGGATGGCATCGGAGAACGAATGGGGGTATGCCACAAACACCTCCCCATCCATCGACCGTTCTCTCTACGAGACCATCTCCTCAAGCGACTTCCGCAAGCATGCTTTCCTCGACCCGGGTCGCATGACTTATTACAACTATCAGACCGTGCGCAAGGAAGGAACGGCATGGTTCGACGACCAACCTGACTATCTCAACCTGAAGTTCCGCTGCGTGGACGGCAACTACATTACCTACTCCGTGGGCGGAGCCTGTGACGTGCCAATCATGCGCGTGGAGGAGATGTACTACATCGAGGCTCTGGCCAAGGGCTTGGGCGAGGGCGTGAGCGCCGGTGCCGCGCTGCTCAACGATTTCGTGCAGACCTACCGCGATCCGAACTACATTTTCAAAGGCAGCAGCACGGAGGACTTCGAGCGTGCCGTACTCGACCAGATGCGCGTGGAGTTCTGGGGCGAGGGCAACGCCTTCCCGGTTGCCAAAATGTGCGCCCTCGGCGTGATTCAGAACTACGAAGGTACCAACGCTCCGAACGATTTCTACAAAATCAACTGCCAGGGCATCAAGCCGAACTGGAACTTCGTGGTGCCGACTGCCGAGATCAACTCGAACAGCGCCATCAAGAACAACCCCGATCCGACCACAGCCATCAGCTATCCTTCGCCGGTCGGACAGTATTCCGATCCTAAATAAGCCATCGGCAACATACCAATCATAACAGAACAAGTAAGCTATGAAACTTTATAAGTATTTATTCGCCATCCTCGCCGTCGCCGGTCTGGCGTTCGCGTCCTGCTCCGACGATGACGGCTACGATTGGGCCAAGATTTCCGGCGAACAGGTGTACTTCTCCAGCGAGACGGACACCATCGTCGAAGTTTCCAAAGAAGCCACATCCGTCACGCTGCCGATTTACCGCGTCCGGACCGATGGCGAACTGACTGTGCCGCTCACAGTCTCCTGCGGCAGCAATGCCTATACGATTCCCACGAGTGTGACTTTTGCCGACAGCTCCAGCACTGCCGACATCGTCATCACGTACAATCCCGCCGACATCGCATACAATGATTACGCTCCCATTTCCATCGCCATTGGCACCGACTACGCGACGGAATACGGCATCTCCACCTTCTCCGGCCTCATCGGTGTGGCCGAGCCTTGGTCGGACTGGCAGCCTTACAACGAAGCCGGCACTGCCACGTGGACCTATGAGCAGTTCTTCAGCGGCGACGATACCGGTCTGGACTTCTACGTCCGTCAGAATCAGGTGACCACCAACCTCTGTCAGTTCCGCATCGACAATGCCCTCTATGGGGTGAGCATCATCTTCGGTTACGACGAATCTACGGGCATCGTGACGCTGGAACCTCAGAACACCGGCTATTACAGCTCGAACTATAGCGAGGATGTGTACGTCTGCGATTATAATTATTATTGGTCCACCATCAAAGGTTACGAACTCGGCACAGGCTTCGCGCCTGTGTATGGCAGTTTCGACTCTGAGACGGGCATCATCGAAATCCCGGTCGTTTACTACATCAGTCGGGGCTATTTCGGCCAGGGCTATGAGACCCTCACGCTCGACGGCTTCACCCGTGCCGACTACAGTGCTTCCGTCATCTACAAGGGCAAGCTCATCGGTGCCGACGAGAACACATCCATCGTCGGAACCGTCACGCTCGGTGCTGACGTGGCCTCGGCCAGCGTGGCACTCGTCGAAGGCTCGCTCACGCAGGAAGGTCTCAACTCCATCCTCGACGGCACTTATGAGAACATGCAGACGGTGACGGAAAGCGGTGATGTGACGTTCGATGCTTCGGAACTGGCCGACGGCACCTACACCCTCGTGGTCGTGAGCTACGATGCCGAGGGCGAGGCGCAGGAATACGACTATGTGAAGTTTGCCTACACCGCTTCTGCCGACAAAGAGACGTGGACGGCCTGCTTAGTGGGTGACTATGTCTATACGCTCTTCTTCGGCAGCGACGACGAGCCTTACACCGATACAGGTCTGACGCTCTATCAGAGCGACCGCGACGAGACCCGCTTCAAGATCGAGAACTGGGGCTACGGCGTTGACTTCACCTTCACGATGCAGGCCGACGGCTCCATCGTCGTGGATGACCAGGAGACAGGCTACACATCCAGCAGCTACGGTGCCGTCATGGTGGACGACCTGACCGACTACACAAACTCTACGGACTATGGCACGAGCAGCTATGATGCTTCGACCGGCACCTTCAACTTCGCCATTGTTTACTACGTCAGTGCCGGTGCCTTCGGCTTCGGAACTGAGACGTACACCGTGACCGACGAGGCCACGAAGGAACGTCTTGCCAAGGCTGTCCGGGCTGCCAAGAAGAAGGCCCGTCCGGCTGTAGGTCAGACGCACCAACCGGCGCGCGACTTCCGGCTCCAGACGCAGTGCCGCTCCATCCTCACGCTCTGATTCTCTCAGAGCCGGCATGAAAAGACGGGCGCATCCTTCCGAGGGTGCGCCCGTCTTTTCTCTCCGCAGAAGATTGGAAAAGTCCCATCATATATATTTGCTTAAACCTGCGCAAAGGTCATAAAAAAAGAGTATTTTGCGCAAGTTTGAACGGGTAAAACTTGCGCTAATTATTGAATTTGGTCTTGCCATCAATTGACTTTTGTTGTATATGTGATAGATTTTCCGTAAATTTGCGCGGCAGAAACAGCAACCGTCATGGCGGCAACCGGCCATGACTTATTCGGAAAACAATGAAAACAACGTTTCGACTTATGATTCTTTCGGCATGTATGGCTGTGCAGACAGCCACGGCGTCGGCGCAGACCGACGATTTCCAATACAGCGACGAGCGGTTTGCCGACCTCCAGATGCTACGCTACAAGGTGGCGGGATTCGACGACCTGTCGCTGCGTCAGAAGACCTTGATTTATTACCTTCAGGAGGCGGCTTTGCTCGGGCGCGACATTCTGTTCGACCAGAACGGGAAGTACAACCTGCGCATCCGCAAGACGCTGGAGACGATTTACACCGACTTTCAGGGCGACCGCGAAAGCGAGGACTTCAAGGGTCTGACGACGTACCTGAAGCGCGTGTGGTTCTCCAACGGCATCCATCACCACTACGGCTGCGAGAAGTTCGTGCCCGGGTTCTCGGAGGTGTTCTTCCGTCAGGCCGTCCGCGACATTCCCGCCTTCAAAAAACTGGTAAAGGAATTCGGAGCCAAGGACACCGCCGCTTTCCTCGATGAGATTTGTCCTGTCATCTTCAATCCCGACATCCTGCAGAAGCGGGTGAATCTGGCCGACGGACAGGACTTGGTGCTCACCTCCGCCAGCAACTACTATGAGGGTGTGACGCAGCAGGAGGCCGAGGAATTCTATGGCGCACAGAAGACCCCCGACGACCCGCACCCCGTGATGTTCGGCATGAACAGCCGGCTGGTGAAGGACAAGGACGGGAACATCTATGAAAAACGGTGGACGACCGGCGGACTGTATGGCGAGGCACTGGCCAAAATCGTGGGCTACCTGAAGCTGGCCCGCCCCTACGCCGAGGATGAACGGCAGCAGGCCGTCATCGACAAGCTCGTGGAATACTATACGACCGGCGACCTGCACACGTTTGATGAATATTCCATTCTCTGGGTCGGCAACACGGCTCCGCTCGTGGACTTCGTCAACGGTTTCATCGAGTGCTACGGTGACCCGCTCGGACTGAAGTGCTCATGGGAAAGCATTGTGAATTTCAAGGATCTGGAGGCCACAAGGCGCACGGAGACGCTGAGTCGCGAGGCGCAATGGTTCGAAGACCATTCGCCCGTGGATTCTCGGTTCAAGAAGAGCGAGGTGAAGGGCATCTCGGCCAAGGTCATCACGGCCGCCATCCTCGGCGGCGACCTCTACCCGTCGTCCGCCATCGGCATCAATCTGCCGAACAGCGACTGGGTGCGCAGGGAGCACGGTTCGAAGAGCGTGACCATTGGCAACCTCACGGACGCATACAACAAGGCGGCCAAAGGCAGCGGCTTCAGTCAGGAATTCGTCATCGGACAGGAGGAACGCGACCTGATGGAGAAGTACGGCGACCTGACGGACGACCTGCATACCGACCTCCACGAGTGTCTGGGGCATGGCAGCGGACGCCTGCTCGACGGCGTGGACCCCGACAGCCTGAAAGCCTACGGCTCCACCATCGAGGAAGCCCGTGCCGACCTCTTCGGCCTCTACTATCTGGCCGACCCGAAGCTGCTGGAGCTGGGACTGACACCGGACCGCAACGCCTACAAGGCGCAGTACTACAGCTACATGATGAACGGCCTGCTCACGCAGCTCGTGCGCATTCAGCCGGGCAACGACATCGAGGAGGCGCACATGCGCAACCGCGCCCTCATCGCCCACTGGTGCTACGAGCAGGGTAAGGCCGACCGCGTGGTGGAACTGGTGAAGCGCGACGGCAAGACTTATGTCAGAATCAACGACTACGAGCGGCTGCGCACGCTCTTCGGCCGTCTGTTGGCCGAAATCCAGCGCGTGAAGAGTGAGGGCGACTATGCCGCCGCCCAGGCACTGGTGGAGACCTACGGCGTGAAGGTTGACCCGGAATTGCACAAGGAAATCCGGGAACGCTACGCCAAGCTCAATCTCGCACCGTACAAGGGTTTCATCAATCCTGTCTATACGGCCGACCGTGACGCGCAGGGCAACATCACGGACGTTCACGTGAGCTACGGCGAGGCTTATGACCACCAGATGCTCCGCTACTCCACCGATTATGCCACGCTGCCGTATGTGAACGAATGAACCATGCACGAGTTCATCAATCTCATCAAGGCTGACCTGCGCTCGATGATGAACGGCGTGGCTTCGGCGGCCATGCGCGAGGCAGGGATGACAGCCGACTACCGCGTGAATTTCGGCGTGGAGTTGCCACGTCTGCAACAGCTGGCCGACGAAATCCGGACGGAACATGCCGACGTGCTGCCGCAACTGGCGCAGGAACTGTGGAAGGAGTCCGTGCGTGAGTGCCGCATTCTGGCCACGATGGTGCAGCCCGCCGAGACGTTCACGCCCGACTTGGCCGACGTGTGGGCGGAGCGCATCCGCACCGTGGAGCTGGCGCAGATAGCCGCGCTCCACCTCTTCGCCCGGATGCCGGGCGCGGCGGACAAGGCGTTCGAATGGGTGGCCGCAGCCGACGACCTCCGCCAGATTCTGGGTTATTATACGCTCCTGCACATCATCCGCCGCCGTCCACTGGCCGAACGTTCCCGACAAGAGCTGCTCGACCAGGCCACCGCAGCGGCGGCATCCGACAACACTCAGCTGCGCCTCGCTGCGCGGCGCATGCTCGACCGCTTGGGCAACGTGTAATTTTTTCAACGTTTTCTTTCGGATTCTAACAGAAAATCGTAAATTTGCGCCGGCTTTTCAGAACGCAGATGAAAGAGACAGAAGTGCAGGACATGGTGAAGGCTCAGCTCACCGATTATCTCGTGGAGCACGGCATGCGCTGCACTCCTGAGCGCTACGCCCTGCTGAGGGCCATCTACGAGCGCAACGAGCCGTTCACGGCCGACGACCTCTTCCACCAGATGGAGGAGCGGTTCCGCGTCAGCCTGCCCACGGTGTACAACTCACTCGAACTGTTCGTCCGCATCGGGCTGGTCGTGCGCCATACTTTCGGTGTCGTCGTCAGTTATGAGAAATGCTTCGGCCAGCGCGACTACTTCCACCAGGTCTGCATCAAGTGCGGCAAGGTGCAGAAGGTCAAGGCACCGCAGGTGTCGGAGGCACTCAACAGCGTGCATTATTCCCGCATGCATGTGCAGAACGTCACCATCTGCGCATTCGGCATCTGCTCCCAGTGCCGCTCGTTCATGACCAAGGCGCACAACAAATATCTGAAGGCCAAGGCTGCCAAGGATATGGAGCTGGTGCACAAACGGGAGCGGAAACAGACTATCATCAAGAAGACGGAAGCTGCCGGGCAGGATTCCGGTCGGAAACACAAACATCAATCAGACGATTATGAAAATTGACGTGCTTTTAGGTCTCCAGTGGGGAGACGAGGGAAAAGGAAAGGTCGTGGATGTGCTCACGCCGCGCTACGACGTGGTGGCCCGTTTCCAGGGCGGCCCGAACGCGGGACATACGCTGGAGTTCGAAGGGCAGAAGTATGTGCTCCGCTCCATTCCTTCGGGCATCTTCCAAGGCGGCAAAATCAATATCATCGGAAACGGCGTGGTGCTGGCTCCCGACCTCTTCATGGACGAGGCCCGCGAGCTGGAGAAGAGCGGTCATCCGCTCCACGAACGTTTGCACATCTCGAAGAAAGCACACCTCATCATGCCTACACACCGTCTGCTCGATGCCGCCTACGAGGCCGCGAAGGGTAAGAACAAGGTGGGCACTACGGGCAAGGGCATCGGTCCGGCCTACACCGACAAGGTGAGCCGCAACGGCCTGCGCGTGGGAGACATTCTGGAAAACTTCGAACAGAAATACGCGGAGCACAAGGCACGCCACGAGGCCATCCTGCGTGCGCTGCATTTCACCGACTATGACCTGACCGACGTGGAAAAGAAATGGATGGAGGGTATCGACTACCTCCGCCAGTTCCCACTGGTGGACAGCGAGCATGAGGTGAACAACCTGCTCCGCCAGGGCAAGAGCATCCTCTGCGAGGGGGCGCAGGGTACGATGCTCGATGTCGATTTCGGCAGCTACCCTTTCGTCACTTCTTCCAACACCATCTGTGCGGGTGCCTGCACCGGTCTCGGTGTGGGACCGAACAAAATCGGGGATGTATTCGGCATCATCAAGGCCTACTGTACCCGCGTGGGAGCCGGTCCGTTCCCGACGGAGCTCTTCGACGCGACCGGCGACAAAATCCGAGCTATCGGCCACGAGTACGGAGCCGTGACAGGGCGTGAACGCCGTTGCGGCTGGATCGACCTCGTCGCCCTCCGCTATGCCATCATGGTGAGCGGCGTGACGAAGCTCATCATGATGAAGAGCGATGTGCTCGATGGCTTTCCGACGGTGAAGGCTTGCACGGCCTACCGCCTCAAGGACGGCAGCCTGACGCGCGACTTCCCGTTTGACATCAGTGAGGGTGTGGAACCGCTCTACGAGGAGCTGCCGGGATGGAATCAAGACTTGTCGCACCTGACCGGTGAGGAGGAGTTTCCGCAGACATTCAAGGACTACATCGCTTTCCTGGAGCGGGAACTCGAAACGCCAATCGTCATCGTGAGTGTCGGTCCGGACCGCGAGCAAACCATCTGGCGGAAGCAGTAGGCACAATCTCCCGCCCGGATTTCCACAATTTTCTGCGGCAACTCCCGCAATTCTTGTACGGAGGGTACGCCGGCGGTCGTCAGATGGCCGACACGGCCAGGACGGTGAGGTAGAAGGCTGCCTCGGTGATGATGAAGGTGGCTCCGCAGCAGTCGCCTGTGTAGCCTTGCAGCCGGCGATGGCAAGCCACTATCATCAGCATGGCCACGGCAAAGGCCACGACCATCGCCACATAGCACCGCAGGGGCAGCAGGCAGAGGGCGGGCAGCAGGCCGAAGAGGATGCCGAGCGTCTGCTCGGTCGTTGTCATTTTTTTGTATATCAGTTTGTTCTTGGCCTCCTGCTCCTTGCGGGCATAGGGTAGGGCATTGACGATGTTTGAGCCGGCCCATTTGGCAAAGGCGTCGGCACTGACCATCAGTGCGCAGATGTTGCTGACGTTGGTGGAGGCGGTGCCGGTTGCTGACGAGGCGATGAGGCCGGCGGCCAGCCCTGTCTGTGGGGCGTGGGCAAGGGCGAGAAGGGTGGAGAAAAGCAACAGAAAATAGAGGATGAGTCCCAGCACGCCGTAGGTGCCGATGTGGGAGTCCTTCATGATGTCCAGGGTGCGCTGTCGGTCGGTGCCTCCCCCGAATCCGTCGCAGAAATCCGCGAAGCCGTCTTCGTGGAGTGCACCCGTGGCGAGGATGCGCGCGAGCAGGGCCAGCAAGAGGCTGACGGAGAGGGGAAACACCAGTTGGGCGGCCCAGAAGACAAGAGCCATGAGGCCGCCCGTGAGCCAGCCCACTAAGGGCCAGAGCGGAACGACGCGCTCATAATAGGACTTCGGCACGTCAGCTATGCGCCAGAACGGCAGACGGGTGAAGAAGTTCAGAGCCGCCAGAAGGCGGAAGAGAATGTGTTTCATGAGGCTGGCGGGCAAACCCATTTAGAAGTATTTCGTGATTTTCGCATGCTGGAAGTTGTCCATCTCGCAGAGCATGCGGACAGCGGAGACGACGAGCGGATAGGCACAGATGGCTCCTGTGCCTTCTCCCAATCGCAGGCCGAGATGGAGCAGGGGCTGCGCGTCCATCGCCTGGAGCATCATGCGGTGGCCGTTCTCGTCGCCCTGATGGCCGAAGACGGCGTAGTCGAGCACGTCGGGGCAGAGCTGCGAGGCGGCCAGCATGCAGGCCGTCATGATGAAACCGTCCACCAGCACCACCATGCCGAGCTCGGCGGCACGGAGCATGCCGCCGACGGTAGCCACCATCTCATAGCCACCGAACCAGCGGATGATTTCGGCTGCATAGCCGGGGAAGTAGGGACGCTCCACCTTGCCCGGCACGAAAGTCCAGTCGGGCGGGGCGGCGAGCGGGGTGGAGGAGTCGATGCCCGCCTCACGGGTGAAGTGGAGTACGGCATCGCGTAGCACCTCGTATTTGTGGTGCATGCCGGCGGTGTCCAGTCCTGCGCCGCTTCCCACGCAACGGTCGAGCGGGATGTTCTCGAAGAAATACATCCATATCGATGACGGTGACGTGTTGGCAATGCCCATCTCGCCGAAACTGACGACGTTCGACCCTTCGGAACGGCAGGCATCCACCAGTTCCACGCCCACTTCAACGGCATGCTCGAAATCTGCCGGCGACAGGGCGGCCTCGTGGAGGAAATTCGCCGTGCCATGTCCGATTTTCCGGTTGATGATGCACAGGTGGCTGTCGGTACAGGCATTCACGTCACGGGTCAGCAGGCCGGGCGGGAAATCGTGGTCCACGCCTACATCCACCAGACGCAGGTGAAAGCCGTGTTGGCGGCAGAACATGTTCACGCCGCCTCCGCCGCGCGTGAAGTTCTCCATTTGCTGCCAGGTCACGTCGCGGGGCGAAACGCTCACGCTCTCGCGCTCAATGCCGTGGTCGCCTCCGAAGAGCACGTGGCACGGGTGCGTCAGCGAGGGTGTGAGCGAGTGCTGGATGAGTCCCACTTGCAGGGCGAGGCTTTCCAGCCGTCCGAGCGAGCTTTTCGGCTTGTTCAGATTGTCGATTTTGTCCTGCAGGGTCTGTACGAACGCCCGGTCCGTCCGTTGAATCCGAAATGTTCTCATAGTTGCGATAGATTAGGAATCCTGTGTTTCCGTCATTTGATTCGGGTGGCGATGCCGCACACCATCAGCACGACCTCGTCGGCCTGACGGGCTACGAACTGGTTCATCCAGCCTTCCACGTCGGTGAATTTGCGCTGCGTCTCGTTGTCGCTCACGCCGCCACTGCCGATTTCGTTCGTCACGAAAATGAAGGTGGCTTCCTGCTGTGTGAACTTCTGAAACTCGGCTTGCAGTGCCTGGAGTGTTCGCTCCACGTGGGTGGCGGCTGCGGCGGCCGAACGCATGCTTTCCTGCTGGAGGTCGAAAAAATAGTTGGTGGCCCAGAGCGTCACGCAGTCGATGACCACCACGCGTCCGCTCACGTCGTGGCGGCTCAGCTCTTTCTCTTCCTCAATGTTGGTCCATTGCGGTCCTCGGCGGGCTTTGTGCATCTCCACGCGTTGGCGGAATTCTTCGTCCCAGATGCGCGAGGTGGCCAGATAGACAGGCCGGTCGGAGAGGCTCAAGGCCAGCTGCTCGGCATATTCGCTCTTGCCGGAGCGTTGTCCGCCCGTAATCAGAATGATTCGTTTCATAGCCGCAAAGTTAAACTAAATTTTCCGAATTTGATAAAAATGAAGTAACTTTGCGGGCAAAACCAACGAAAATCTTAAAAGGATGAACAACAGACTTTTCAAATGCGTCATGGTGCTCTGTCTCTTCATGATGGGCATGGCGGCGGATGCGCAGGAGCAGCAAATCCAGATGTCGTCACTCGTGCGGGGCGACGAGGCTCCTGATTTCTTGGCTAAGGACACGCTCGGCGTGGAACATCGGCTGCGGAGTCTGCGCGGCATGTGGGTGATTGTGGATTTCTGGGCTTCGTGGTGTGGTGACTGCCGCCGCGACATGCCGGAACTGAAGGGAGTGTTTGCCGATTTCGGCGGATGCGAGGCGTGTGCGGATTCCACCCGGGCTCCGCGATGCGCTTGCCGCCAGCAGGATGCGGACAGGGATGCGGCCGGTTGCACGTGTGCCAGCGCGGGGATGGCATTTGTCGGTGTGTCGATGGATCACGATGCATCGGCCTGGAAAAATTATCTGCGCAAGGAACAGCCCGGATGGCTGCAAGTGGCCAACCTCGTGGCGTGGAAGGACAATCCGATAGCAAAGGCATACGACCTGCACTGGATTCCGACGTATTTCATCATCGATCCGCTCGGACGTGTGCACGACAGCGTGGTCTCTGCCCAAGAACTGCGCGAGGAGCTTCGGGAAATCCGAGAAATTCTGAAGACACAGGTGCAGTAGCAGCATGACGATTCTCATCACCATCTTTGCCTATTTCGCCGTTTTGCTGCTCATTTCACGCCTGGTCGGGCGTAGCGGCAACGACGCTTTTTTCCGTGGCAACCATGAATCGCCGTGGCCACTCGTGGCGTTCGGCATGATTGGAGCCTCGCTCTCGGGCGTCACGTTCGTCAGTGTGCCGGGCATGGTGATGACCATCGACATGACCTATCTGCAAATGTGCATGGGATTCTTCTTCGGTTATCTCATCGTGGCGTTTGTGTTGCTTCCTTTATATTATAGGAACCGGCTGACGTCCATCTATGGGTATCTCAGCACGCGTTTCGGCCGCACGAGCCGCCAGACGGGGAGCTGGTTCTTTATTCTGTCGAAACTCACGGGTGCGGCTGCCCGGCTTTACCTTGTCTGCCTCATCCTGCAGCAATATGCCTTCGGTCGTGCGCTCACGGTGGGCGGCCATACGTTCCATATCCCGTTTGTGGCCGTCGTGCTGGTCACCCTGCTCCTCATCTGGCTTTATACGCGTCGCAGCGGCATCCGTGCGCTCGTGTGGACAGATTCGCTTCAGACGCTCTGCCTCATCGTGGCACTCATCCTGATTCTCGTGCAGGCGGCATCGATGCTGGGCATGAACTTCGGCGAAGCCATGTCGGCGGTATGGCACGACACGCATTCGCGCATCTTTGAGTTCGGCGACTGGACTTCGCGGCAGAATTTCTTCAAGCAGTTTCTTTCGGGCATCTTCATTGTCATTGTGATGACGGGACTGGATCAGGATATGATGCAGAAAAATCTGACATGCCGCTCGCTCCGCGACGGCCAGAAGGATCTCTGCTGCTATGGCATGCTCTTTCTGCCGGTCAATTTCCTGTTCCTCGCCCTCGGGGTGCTGATGCTTCTGCTCTATGCCAAGACGGGTATGCCGCTGCCGGACAAGGGTGACCAACTTCTGCCGGATTTCATCGCTACGGGTGCTATGGGACAGGCCGTTCTCGTTTTCTTCACCATCGGCATCATCGCTTCTGCTTTTTCCAGTGCCGATTCGGCACTCACGGCGCTCACCACCAGTTTCTGCATAGATATTCTCGAAATTGAAGATGGAAAAAGGCGGAATCCGGAGCTGACGCGAAAGCTTGTCCACATCGGCATGATTCTCATTTTTGTTCTTTTTATCTTGGGATTCAAAGCCTTGAACAGTACGAGCGTCATCGATGCAATCTATGTGCTGGCCTCCTATACCTACGGCCCGCTTCTCGGATTGTTCGCTTTCGGCATGACCACGCGCCTCATGCCGCGTGACCGCCTTGTGCCTCTGATTGCTGTCGCGTCGCCGCTCATCTGCTATGCCATTGACTATTTCACGTTTCATGCCACGGGTTACCGCTTCGGCTATGAAATGCTGATGTTCAACGGTCTTCTCACTTACCTCGGGCTGTGGGCCATCAGCCGCCCTGCCACCTCTTGAAAGCGAGATTCCTCTTCCAAACTTTCTTTTCCCTGTCACTCCCAGTTTTTCTTTCCTTTTTCCTTTTTCGCCTTTTCTTTCCATTCCTCCTCCCGCCCCTTATAATATAATCAGGCGAGTTTCTTTCCATCTTCCACGCATGGGCAGCCGGACGAACGCGTTCGTCCGTCGGAACGGACACATCCGTTTCGGAAAACGGACGCGTTCGTTTCACGAAAACCCAGACTAAAAGAGGGATTTTTGAGGGTGCATTCCGGCGTTTTCATGACGGTGGTTGTGAAATGGGACAGCGCCGCGAGAATAAAGGAAATGTGGCCGGCGTTTCCTCAGCGCCATGCTGAACGAACCCGCCAACGCCGATTTTGCCATCGGCGAAATGGCCTGTCTCCAGAGATTGGACGGAAACAAGAGCCGTCCCGAGACGCCGGCCTGTTCGTCTCCTTCTTCCTGATATAATAAGGAGAGTCCCTCCGGTTCCGTCCAGATTTCTTCCCGTTGGGATGGAAAGTTTGCTTTTTCTGAAAAAAAAGTGCGGTAAAATTTTGCCGTTCGGCAAAAAGTGCCTACCTTTGCA
>CAYPZK010000018.1:0-56596 GCA_964415385.1 uncultured Bacteroidaceae bacterium | reverse complement strand
ACGAACTCTCCCTCGAAAATCTTGAAGCTGATGCCACGGAGGGCATGCACCGTCTCGTCGCCCACGATGAAGTTGCGCTTCACGTTCTGCAGCTCGATCACCACCTTGTCGTTGGGGTGGAGCGCACTGCTTTTCTGCTGCGTCTGAGGCTCGGCCTGATGCTGGTTCTCGTTCATAGTCATTCCGTCCCGTGTTTTTTTATTTGGAATTGGAAGAAGAGCTGCTGCCGATGGTGGACTTGCTGCCGGTGGACTTGCTCTTGTTGTTCCGCGGTCCCGGCATGAACGGATTGTTGGTCGACTCGTTGCTGTCCTCCTCCTCGGCGGAGCTGTTGATGTTGAATTCGGTGATGATTTTGTCACCCTCGTTCAGTCCGGCCACGATTTCGGTCAGGGTGCCGTTGGAGATGCCCGTGGTCACGGCGTAGGCCTTGAACACCTTGCCTTCCCGCTTCCACACCTTGCTGGAGCCCTGGCAGTCCTCGATGCTTTCGCCTTCGGCCATCATGGCTTCGGTCGGGGTGAAGCGGAGTGCCTTCGACGGCACGGACAGCACGTTGTTCTTCTCGCTGGTGAAGATGGTGACGTTGGCCGTGAGCCCCGGCTTCAGCTTCAGGTCCTCGTTCGGTGCCGAGATCACCACCTCGTAGGTCACCACGTTGCTCTCCGTCGTGGCCTCCTGGCGCACCTGCGTCACGGTTCCGTTGAACACATCGTCGGGAAAGGCATCCACGGTGAAGGTGACGCGCTGCCCGTCGGCCACGTTGCCGATGTCGGCCTCGTCCACGTCGGCGATCACGCGCATGTCGGTCAGGTTGTTGGCGATGATGAAGAGCGTCGGGGTGGTCATCGACGAGGCCACCGTCTGTCCCTCCTCCACCTCCTTCGAGAGGATGATGCCGTCGATGGGCGCGGTGATGGTGGCATAGCCGAGGTTGGTCTGCGCCTTCTTCACGCTCTGCTGCTGCACGGCCACCTGTTCCCTGGCCTGCTCATAGCTCAGGCGTGCGCTCTCGAAGTCGTCGGTGCTCACGAGCCCTTTGTCGTAGAGCGTCTTGAAGCGCTTGTAGTTGCTGGTCTGGTAGTTGAGCGCGCTCTGTGCGTTGGCCAGATTGCTCTGGGCCGAGGCCAGCTCGGAGAGCAGGTTCGTCTTGTCGAGCTCGGCGATGACCTGCCCCTTCGTCACCTCGCTGTTGTAGTCCACGTAGATCTTGTCGATGATGCCGCTCACCTGCGTTCCGACCTCCACGGAGGTCACCGGTTCGATGGTGCCCGTGGCCGTGATGCTGGTACTGATGTCCTGCTTCGTTGCCGTTGCAGTCGTGTAAGTCACCTTCGGCTTGCTGGAGCAGGAAGCCAGAAGAACGATGGCCGCCAGGGTGGCCGTGGTTTTCAAAGTTGTTCTCATATATCTTGAAAAATGTCTGTTATAGTTCAATCTTTCCTTCACCGTAGAAGTTCAGCATGGCGATGTTGAGCAGCGCCGTGTATTTGCTTTGCAGCCTCGTCTGCCTGGCCTGCAGCAGGTTCGTCTTGCCCGTGGTCAGCTCCACGATGTTCTTGAGCCCGAGGCGGAACTGCTCGCTCACGAGGTCGTAGCTCTCCTGCATGCTCTCCTCATTCTGCCGGGCATAGCGGTACTGCTCCTGCGCGTTCCTCGCGTTCAGCCAGTAGGTCTCGATTTGGCTGTACAGCTCCTTCTCCGTGTTCAGCAGCTCGAGCTGGCTCGACTGCTTCGAGAGCCTGGCCAGCTCCACGGCCGACTTGTTCTGCCGGTTGTCGAAGATGGGCACGCTGAGGGTCAGCCCGATGGAGTTGTTCAGATTGTTCTTCCACTGCGTGCCCACGGCCGTGTGCAGGCCGCTGGAGTTGCTCGTGCCGATGCCCGCCGAGAGGCTCACCGTGGGGAGGAAGGCGCGCCGCGCGATGCTGATGTCGAGGTCGCCTGCCTTCACGCTCAGTTGCCCGCTCTTGATTTCCGGACGGCTCTCGTAGGCCCGGGCATACACGCTGCCCTTTTCCGGCAGCGGCTGCAGCACTTTGTCGTCGCCCACGGCCGGAGTGGCCACGTCGAACTGCTCCGTGCCCACCAGTTCCAGAATCTGCTTCAGCTCCAGCTTGTAGTTGTCTAACTGCGTCTGCGCGTTCACCACGTTGTACTCATCCTGCGCCACCTGCGCCTGCAGCTGGGCCAGGTCCACCTTGGCCAGACTGCCCGCCTCCACCATCTCCTGTGCGCGGTCGCGCTGCAGCTTCGAGCCCTCCAGCACCTCCTTGTTCACCGCCACGGCCTCCGTCTGGTAGAGAATCTGCACGTAGTACTGCGTGATCTGTTCCTGGATGGAGTTCGCCGTCTGCTCCGTGTCGTAGTCCGAGAGCTCGCTCGTGAGCCTGCTCCTCTCCACGTTCTTCCGGTTGCGTCCGCCGTTCCACACCGTCCAGCTGGCGTTCAGCCCGTAGCTGCCGTTGTAGTTCACCTCGCTGCTCGTCGACGTCATCGTGCCGCTCGACAGGTTCACGTAGGACTGGCTCCAGGGGCGCCAGCTCACGTTCTGGTTCGTGGAGAACGAGAGGCTCGGGAAGAGCGCGGCCTGCTGCTCCTTCACGCTCACCTCGTTCTGCTCCTTCGTCACGCGGTTCTGCCTCAGCTGGATGTTGTGCTCCAGCGCATAGTCTATGCACTCCTCCAGTGTCCATTTCCGGCCGTCGGCCGCCCCCGTGCCCGTCTCCTGGGCCCGGACGCCCGCCGCCGCCAGCAGCAGGGAGAGTGCCATCAGTTCTGTCTTCATCATCTTGAGTTCGATATGTGTTTTGATGTTTATGTCCGTCCTTTCAGTCCTCATCCCCAGTCCTCATCCTTTCAGTCCTCATCGTCAGTCCTCCGCATCTCTGATATTAGATGCCCGTCGCCCCCTCACGTTTAGTTTTCGCCCGCGAAGATAACAATTATTAAGCAAATTCTACGCCTCTTCACAAAAAAAGTTCGGGCAGCGTCCGATTTTTGCCTGCAAAAATCGTCGTCCCTGCCCGTTTTTCTCCTCGGAACGGGGCTGTCGGCGGATGCTTTCAGCCTGAGTTTTGGAAAAACGGACGCGTCCGTTTTCCGAAACGGACGTGCCCGCTCGGGGAAACGGACGTGTCCGTTGGACGAGAAATTCGGCGGGAAAAGGACGAAAGAGCTGCGGATTTGTGGCGGCGTTCGGAAAAAGTTTTGTAACTTTGCGGCGGAATTCTAAAAAAACGTCTTTTTTTTCTTTTTTTTTCCGGACATGAGCGAATCAAGAGAGTTCAAGGTGTTCTCGGGCACCAAGTCGCGCTATCTGGCGGAGCGCATCTGCCAGCATCTGGGTTGCCCGCTGGGCAACATGATCATCACGCACTTTGCCGACGGCGAGTTTGCGGTGAGTTTCGAGGAGTCCATCCGCGGGGATGACGTGTTCCTCGTGCAGTCCACGTTCCCCAACAGCGACAACCTGATGGAGCTGTTGCTGATGATTGACGCGGCGAAGCGCGCGTCGGCGCGGCGCATCATCGCCGTGTGCCCCTACTTCGGCTGGGCGCGGCAGGACCGCAAGGACAAGCCGCGCGTGAGCATCGGGGCGAAGCTCGTGGCCGACATGCTGGGCGTGGCGGGCATCGACCGGCTGATCACGATGGACCTGCACGCGGACCAGATCCAAGGTTTCTTCAATGTGCCGGTGGACCATCTCTACGGCAGTCTGGTGCTCATCGAGTATATCCGTCAGCTGGGGCTGGACGACCTGGTCATCGCCACGCCCGACGTGGGGGGCTCGAAGCGTGCCGCGCTCTACAGCAAGCGGCTGGGGGTGCCGATGGTGCTCTGCAACAAGACGCGGGAGCGGGCGAACGTGGTGAGCACGATTCAGATTATCGGCGACGTGAAGGGGAAGAACGTGGTGCTGGTGGACGACATCGTGGACACGGCGGGCACGATGGTGATGGCGGCGGACGAGATGCTGAAGGCGGGGGCGAGGAGCGTGAGGGCCGTGGCCAGCCACTGCGTGATGAGCGACCCGGCGAGCGACCGCATCCAGAACTCCGCGCTGGAGGAGATTGTCTTCACGGATTCGATTCCCTACGCGCAGAAGAGCGCCAAGGTGAGGCAGCTGTCGGTGGCGGGGATGTTCGCCCGTGCCATCCAGTGCGTGAGCACGAATCAGTCGGTGAGCAATGCGTTCAATTTCTGAGAATTCAGTATTCAGAACTTAGAATTTAGAATTTAGAATTCAGAACTTAGAATTTGGAGTTCAGAGCTTGGAGCTTGGAGCTTGGAGCTGAGCAGGACTGAAAAGTGATATGTGATAAAACAAAAAGACAGCAAGAGTGATGGACAACAGAAGGAGAATGGCCGTGGCGCTCGTGGCGCTGCTGGCATGGCAGGGCGCGACGGCCCAGAAGGCGGGCGCGGAGGAGCCGCTGACGAAGGAGGCGGACGGCACGAGGGTGGTGAACACGACGACGCTGGGCACGAAGGTGAGGGGCTTCAGGGGGCAGACCCCGGTGAGGATTTTCATCAGGAAGAAGAAGGTGGTGCGGGTGGAGGCGCTGCCCAACCGCGAATCGCCTCAGTACATGGAGAAGGCCCGTGCGGTGCTCACGAAATGGGACGGGATGAAGGTGCGGGAGGCCAGGGCGCTGAAGGTGGATGCCGTGACGGGCGCCACGTACAGCTCGAAGGCACTCATCCGGAACGTGCAGCTGGGGCTGGACTATTTTCTCCAGCATCCATAGTGTTGTGTATTCTCAGAAATATCTATTATAATTCAGAATGGAATGATGAGCGTGTTCGGAAAGACGGTATGGCTGGGGCTGGCGATGGCCGGAATGACGGCGGGCGCACAGGTGGCCAATCCTTTTGGCAATGCGCTGATTCCCGATATGGTGGCGGATGCAAGCGTGGAGGAGATAGACGGGCTGTTCTACTGCTATGCCACCACCGATGGCTATGGACGCGGGCTGGAGACTTCGGGGCCTCCCGTGGTCTGGACTTCGCCCAACTTCGTGGACTGGTCGTTCCGCGGCACTTACTTCCCCTCCGCTGTCGGACAGCTCTATTGGGCACCGAGCAAGGCGGTCAGGGCGAACGGACGCTACTATATCTATCCGACGGTCAACGGCTATATCTATCCGGCCGTGGCGGAATCGCCGCTGGGGCCTTTCCGAGTGGCGAAGGGGGAGGATGCGTTCCGGAAGCCTTTCACCGCCTCGACACTGCTCCCCGGTCCCGACCCGGGCGGCATTGACGCTGAGGTGTTCGTGGATGACGATGGCCGGGCATACGTCTATTGGGGGCGTTACCATGCGGCCCGTCTCGGCTCCGACATGGTGACCGTGGATTCTGTGCAGACCATCCCCACGCCCCATCGGCATCTGTATTCCGAAGGTCCCATATTCTTCAAGCGCAGGGGCATCTACTATTATCTGTACACGCTCGACGGTGACGAGCGCTACCACTATGCATACGTGATGAGCCGCGTGTCGCCGTTGGGACCCTGGACGGCTCCGCAGGACAACATCATCGCCAGGACCGACCGCCGGCACGGTGTCTTCGGCCCCGGGCACGGCAGTGTGTTCAGCCCCGACGGCACGGACGACTGGTATTTTGTCTATCTTGAGTTCGGCCGCCGCAGCACGAACCGTCAGACCTACGTCAACCGGATGGAATTCAACGACGACGGTACGATTCGTCCCATTCAGCTGTCGTTGGACGGGGTGGGGGCTTTGTGTGGAAGGCCCGTGGCGGAACCTCTGCGGGTGGAGAGCATTGCCGCCTCCAGCACCGCCGCTCCCCAGTGGATCAGACCCATGAAGGACACGCTCTGCCAGCGGACGGAGTTCTTTGTGCCTCAGTTTGCCGTGGATCAGAGCAATGGCTCCCGATGGATGGCGGCGGAGGAGGACGACTGCCCCACGCTGACCGTGGACCTGGGCAAGCGGCGCAGGGTGAGTTCCAGCCACGTCTATTTTGTCCGTCCCACGGCCGGTCATGCCTATCGGATAGAGTGTTCCGCCGACGGCAGGCGGTGGACGCGTTGCGGCGGGCATGACGATGTGCGGCAACTTTCGCCGCATGTGGATGTGATTGACCGGAAGGTGCGTTTCCTGCGCCTCTTCATTGACAGTGGCGTGAAGGGGGTCTGGGAATGGAAATTGTATGAATGAGAGCCAAAAAAGAAACGGAGCGGGGCGGCATGCTGTCAGGCCCGTGGTGTGCCTGTTGCTGTTGTTGTGCAGCAGCATGATGGCGGGTCAGGAGACCCAGGTGTGGGGGCAATGGGATTTGTGGGGAGATCAGGGCGATGGCACTTATCTCAATCCCATCCTTCCTGCCGACTTCAGCGACATTGACTGCATCCGTGTGGGCAACGACTACTATGCCATCGCTTCGACGATGCAGTTCTCGCCCGGCATGACTCTGCTGCATTCGCGCGACCTGGTCAATTGGGAGTATTGCAGCAACATCATTGCCGACCTCACGCAGTTGAGCCCACAGCTCGGCTGGCAGCGCATGGACTGCTACGGGCGGGGGGTCTGGGCAGGCTCTCTCCGCTATCACGCAGGCCGCTTCTACCTCTTTTTCTGTACGCCGGACGATGGCTATTTCATGACTTCGGCCGTCCGGCCCGAAGGCCCGTGGGAGCCTGTCACCTGCTTGCTTCGCGAGGCGGGCTGGGATGATTGTTCGGCTCTCTGGGACGATGACGGACGGGCCTACTTCGTCGGCACGTGCTTTGCCGACGGCTACAGGACTTATCTCTTCGACATGGCGGCGGACGGGCGCAGCATCGACCGGCAGTCGGCACGGCTCATTCATGAGGGAAACGGGCGCGAGGCCAACAAACTCATCAAGGTGGGGGCGTGGTACTACCTCGTCTTCAGCGAGCATCGGGATGGCGTGGGCCGTTATGTCATGGCGCGCCGGTCTGAGACAGCTGCGGGGCCTTACCGCGAGGAGCGGCAGCTGGCCCTGCCCTCGGTGGAGGCCATGGAGCCGAACCAGGGAGGCATCGTGGAAGGTCCTGACGGACAATGGTACTTTCTCACCCATCACGGTACGGGCGACTGGAGCGGACGTGTCGTCAGCCTGCTGCCCGTGGTGTGGACAGATGGATGGCCCATCATCGGCCGGCCGGATCAGGAGGGTGTCGGCCGGATGGTGTGGAGGGGAAAAATGCCGTTGCGGCAGGAACCGAAGCCGGCACTGCGGCGGAGCGATGACTTTTCCGAAGAAAACCTGGGCATGCAGTGGCAGTGGAACTACCAGCCCCGTGCAGACCATTATTCGTTGACTGACCGGCGTGGATGGCTGCGCCTCAAGGCTTTCAGGCCGTTGGAACGGGGCAACCTGATGACGGCGGGCAACACGCTGACGCAACGATGCTTCCGCACTTCGCGCAACCAGGTGACCATCCGCATGGATGTCCGGCGAATGGCGGACGGGCAGCACGCCGGGCTCTGCCATTTCTCGCAGAGTCATGCTGCGCTGGGGCTGGAGAAGGCCGACGGCAAGCTACGGTTGGAATATCGGAAGAACGGCGAGGTGGTCACGGCTCCACTGCCGCGTTCCCGCATCATCTATTTCCGTTCCGAATGGGGTCTGGACGGGATTTCCCGCTTTTCCTATAGTCTCGACGGGCAGAAGTTCATCCCGATGGGTGAGCCTTACAATCTGTCGTGGGGCTTCTACCGGGGCGACCGCATCGGCATCTACTGCTACAACGATGAGGCTGAGCGCGGATGGGTGGACGTGGATTATCTGCATTATGAGAACTGAAGGCCGGTGGAAGGGGAAAGAAAAAGAAAGACGAAGCTCATCCGTTCCACCCGCTTGATGGGGGAATTATCCTAACTTGATGGGGAAATTATCCTAAAACGACGTCGAGCACCATCATCAGTGTGAATCCGATGGCGAATCCGATGGTGGAGAAGTTGCTGTGCTCGCCTGCGGAGGCTTCGGGAATCAGTTCCTCGACCACGACGTAGAGCATGGCTCCGGCGGCGAAGCTGAGCAGATAGGGGAGGACGGGGGTCATCAGCGATGCCAGCAGGATGACGAGCAGGCCTCCGACGGGCTCCACGGCTCCGCTCAGCGTGCCCATCCAGAAGGACTTCCAGCGGCTGGCTCCCGTGGCCCGCAGGGGCATGGAGATGATGGCTCCCTCGGGGATGTTCTGGATGGCAATGCCCAGCGACATGGCCAGGGCTCCCGTGGCCGAAATCCATTCGCCTCCCTGCAGCGCGCCCGCTATCACAACGCCCACGGCCATGCCCTCGGGAAAATTGTGGATGGTGACGGCGAGGTTGAGCATGGTGGTGTTGGACAGGTGGGAAGGCAGTCCTTCGGGATGGCTGTCGCCGACGTGCAGATGGGGCGTGACGGAGTCGATGAGCAACAGAAAGGCCATGCCGAGCAACAGTCCTGCTGCTGCCGGCATGGCCGACCATTTTCCTGCCTCGCCGCTCATCTCCATGCTCGGAATGAGCAGCGACCACACGGAGGCTGCCACCATCACGCCTGAGGCGAAGCCGAGCAGGGTCTTCTGGAGCCGTGGGGGCATGGCGTCTTTCATGAAGAAGACGAAGGCCGAGCCGAGGGCCGTGCCGAGGAAGGGGATGAGGAGCGCGAGGGCGATTCCGTTCATGATGCGTTGGTGCGGAGCGTGGGGAATTTATTTGATGCCCAATTTCCTGGCGATGGCTTTCGGCAGGGCGTGTTTGTTGATGAGGATGTTCATGGTTTTGTAGGCCACGAATGCCTTGCTGGCGTACCAGATGCCGTTGTAGGCTCCGCTGGGACCCCATGAGTTTTTCACCATGAAGTATTCCTTGCCGGTCTGGTCGGTAGCGATGCCGTAGATGAGCATGCCGTGGTCGTCCGTCGTCTCCCAGTCGTCGTATGCCTCCTGGCGCATTTCCTGTGTGATGGTCAGCTCGGGCAGGGGGCGCGAGGTGAGCTCGTTGCGCTTGTCGGCGGCGGAGAGCCCGAGCCAGCGTGCCATGTCGCTGCCGGTCAGTTCGGCTCCCTTGTCGGCATCAGGCACCACGGCGATGCCGTTGCGCGTGAATCCGGTCTCGCTGACATCGGCTCCCCAGGCGAAAGTGTAGCCCTGGCGCACGGCATAGTCCATGACTTCCATGAACTCGTCGAGGGGGAGGTTGTAGCTCTCGCCCCAGCGCCAGTTGTCCTGCACCTCAATGATGAACGGCTCATAGAAGGGGTGATGGGTGAAGGAGGTGAGCGACACGTAGTCGTCCATGTCGAGTCCGAGCGAGGCCATGTAGGACTGCGGCGTGTAGGTCTTGCCCTCGTAGGTGAAGCTCTCGGGCACGGCTCCGAGGTAGGTGTCGAGCAGCGCGTTGAAGCCTTTGAACCATGCAGGGGAGAGTTTCTTCTGTGTGCCCTTGGCAATGCTGTTCACGTAGCTTTCAGCAATGCTGAAGAACTCGGTGAAGTTGGCCAGGGTGTCGCCGTAGAGCGTGCCGGGGAGCGGCATGGCGGTTTCGGGAATCATGCCGTAGTGCTTCATGCAGAAGACGGCATCGTAGAAGCTGCCGCCCTGCGAGAAGGAGATGTCGCCGTGCATGCGGACGGAGGCTTTGGCGCGGTCTTCGTAGGTCTTGTGGGCCAGGTACATCTCGCACAGGTCGGACGTGCCTTTCCCCTGCCGTAGCAGCTCGGCCTCGAAGAATCCGAGGCTGGAGTATGCCCAGCACGTGCCGGAGCGGTTCTGGTTCTTGATGCTGGTGATGGGGTTTTCCTTGACGGTGGTGAACTGGAATCCCTCTGCTTGTTTCTCTTTTTCTTGCGCACCGGCCACGAGCGTGGTCGCCAGGAGGGCCAGCGTGATGAACATCGGTTTCATAAGTGTTGTTTTGTGAAAGTGGATGATGGTTTGTTTTGTTTTTTGTGAAAAGTTGATGTTGGTTTGTTTTTGTCTCAGGGGAAGGCGTGTGTGCCGGATGTCCGCGACGGAGCGGGGAGGGGCGGCCGTCACCGGGCGATGAAGGCCTCGACATCGTCGGGGTGGTAGGGAATCGTCTGCTTGCCGAGCATGCGGTTGCCCGTCTCGGTGATGAGCAGGTCGTCCTCGATGCGGATGCCGCCGAAGTCCTTGTAGGTTTCGACCAGGTCGTAGTTGATGAAGTCCTTGTGGAGCCCCTGCGAGCGCCACAGGTCGATGAGGTGCGGGATGAAGTAGATGCCGGGCTCGTCGGTCATCACGAATCCCGGCTGCAGGCGGCGGCCGCAGCGCAGGCTGTTGAGTCCGAACTGCGTGGACGGCTGCACTTCGTCGTCGAATCCGACGTAGTTCTGCCCGAGCCCTTCCATGTCGTGCACGTCCATGCCCATCATGTGGCCCAGTCCGTGAGGCAGGAACATGGCATGTGCGCCCTCGCGGACTGCCGCTTCCGTGTCGCCTTTCATCAGTCCGACATCCTTCAGACGGTCGGTCATCAGACGGCATACGTCGAGGTGCATGTCGAGCCAGCGCATGCCAGGGCGGGCTTTCTCGAGGACGAGGTCGTGGCAGGCTTCCACGATGGAGTAGATCTCCCGCTGGCGCGGCGTGAACTTGCCGGAGACGGGGGTCACGCGGGTGTTGTCGGAGCAGTAGTTCTCGTTGGTCTCGGCACCGGCGTCGCACAGCATGAGCCGTCCGGCTTCGAGCTTGCGGGTCGAGGGCACGCCGTGCTGGATTTCGCCGTGCATCGTGAGAATCGTGTTGAACGACACCTTGCTGCCGTAGCTGTGGGCGATGCCCTCGAGCCGGCCGGCCAGCTCCTGTTCGGTCACTCCCGGGCGGCATCCCTTCATGGCTGTCGTGTGCATCAGGTAGCCGATTTCCATCGCCCGTTCGATTTCCTCGATTTCCTCGGCTGTCTTCACGGAGCGCATGTTGACCACGGCCTTGATGAGGCTGACGGAGGCACTTGCGCGGGTCTGGAGCGGATGGATGCCCAGCAGGTCGCCAATCTGGATTATGTTGTCGAAGCGGTAGGGCGGCAGGTAGTGGATGGTCTGCCCCTTGGCGCGGGCGGTGTCCACCAGCGTCCGGAGGTCTTTCGCCGGACGGGCCTGCTCCACGCCCACCGTCAGGCCGAGGTCGTGGACGGAGGGAACGTAGCCGAACCACACGATGTCGTCGATGTCGATTTCGTCGCCCAGCAGATACTCACGGTCGTTGTCGATGTCAATCACGCCCGTCAGACCGTCGCGCCGGAGCCCGAAATAATAAAGGAAGGAACTGTCTTGGCGGAAGGTGTAGGCGTTGGCAGGATAGTTGGCGGGTGCGTCATTGTTTCCGAACATCAGAATCAGCCCGCTGCCGACTTCCTGCTTGAGCCGTGCGCGTCGGGCCGTGTACGTGTCTTTTGAAAACATAATGGTAAAAAGTGTTTGGTCTGAAAAGTCGGTTGCAAAGATACGCGAAACCATTCACAAAAACAAACATAATTTGTTTTTTCGGCGATTCGCACTGATGTTACGGCTTCGTTACGGCTCCGCCGTGAAGTTAGGCTGCATCTCGGCAATACAAATGAAAAAATGGATTTTTTCTTTGCATTGCGCTCGATTTGCACTAACTTTGCAACCCATTATGAAAGCAACGCAAGACGAAACGTCGCCCGTCTATCAGCGCGACATCATGGAGTTCGCCACCGTGGCTGTCCAGTTCTGTGTCTGTTTAGAGCAATTGGAAGGCCGCAGCCGCTCTGAGTTTGAGGACACGATGCTCAAACTGCTCCCGCTCCTCTATCTGAAGGGGGAGCTGCTGCCCGTTCTCCCGCAGGACGAATCCGTCCGGCTGCCCGAGGCCGTCACGGAAGAGAACTATGAGATTGTCCGCCACAACATCGCCTGCATCATGGCGGAGGATGACGACTATCTCGACGTGTTCGTGGAAGACATGAAGTACAGCGACACGCCCGTGCTGGCCACCGTCAGCGAGAATCTGGCCGATGTCTATCAAGATGTGAAGAACTTTGCCGCTGCCTGTCAGCACGGCATCGAGGACATCATGCAGGAGGCTACGGCCGTCTGCCGTGACAATTTCGAGCACTATTGGGGACAGCGCGTCGTCAACGTGATGCGGGCATTGCACGAAGTCCGCTACGGAAAATCAGAATGAACCGGCGTATGCTCTATCTTCAAGAAAAATTCGATAAGAAAGACTTGCAGAATCTCCCGCGCGTGGTCTTCCCCGGCCGCATCGTCACGGTGCTGACGGAAAGCGAGGCCGGCCGCGCCGTCTCCTTCCTGCTCGACCAGCCACTCCTCGGCTTCGACACGGAGACGCGCCCCGTGTTCCGCAAGGGAGTCACCCATCCCGTTGCCCTCCTTCAGGTGGCCACGCCTTCCCTCTGCTTCCTCTTCCGCCTCTGCCGCACAGGTCTCACCGCATCCATCGTCCGCCTGCTCGAAGACCGCAACATCACGAAGGTCGGACTCTCGCTCAAAGACGATTTCCTCAATCTCCACCGTCTCCGCCCCTTCCGCACCGGCACCTTCATCGAGCTGCAGCAGGAAGTGCGCGACCTCGGCATCCTTGACCAGAGTCTCCAGAAAATCTACGCCAACCTCTTCGGACAGAAGATCTTCAAGGGGCAGCAGCTGACCAACTGGGAAGCCGACGTGCTGACCGAGGCACAGCAGCAGTACGCTGCCATCGATGCCTGGGCCTGCATCAACATCCACGAGCGCATCCGCGAGCTCAAGCTCACGCAGAATTTCCGCCTCATCCCTTCCTCTCCAATTCCCACCGCATGAAACAGCTATTTCTGAAAGCCGGAAAAGACGAATCCCTCCGACGGCTCCACCCCTGGGTGTTCTCCGGAGCCGTCCACCACTGTTCCGAACAGCCGGCCGACGGCGAAGTCGTCGAAGTCTATTCCTCCACACCCCGTCCCGACCACTCCGGTTTCGACCACCGGTTCATCGCCACAGGGCATTATCAGAACGGCAGCATCATGGTGCGCGTGCTCAGCTTCAGCCCGACCCCCATCAATCAGACCTTCTACGAGCAGCGGCTGGCCTCCGCCCTGCAGATGCGCCGCACCGTGGGGCTGGTTCCCCAGACCGACGACAACAACGCCTACCGCCTCGTGCACGGAGAGGGCGACAACCTGCCCGGACTCGTCATCGACATCTACAAGCGCACGGCCGTCATGCAGGCCCACTCCGTAGGCATGCACCGCGACCGCCGGCTCATCGCCGGTGCCCTGCGCAGCGTGATGGGCGACACCATAGACAGTCTCTACTATAAGTCCGAGACCACACTGCCCCAAATCTCTTCCCCGGCCGACGCGGACGGCTTCCTCTTCGGCGGCACCACCGACGACGTGGCTGCCGAGAACGGGCTCCGCTTCCACGTGGACTGGCTCAAGGGACAGAAAACAGGCTTCTTCGTGGATCAGCGGGACAACCGCGCCCTGCTTCAGCACTACGCCTCCGGCCGCGATGTCCTCAACATGTTCTGCTACACCGGCGGATTCTCCCTCTATGCCCTGCGCGGCGGCGCACGCCTCGTCCATTCCGTCGATTCCTCACCCAAGGCCATCGACCTCACCAACGCCAACGTGAGTCTCAACTTCCCGGGCGATCCGCGCCACGCCGCCTTCGCCCAGGATGCCTTCCGCTTCCTCAGCCAGTCCGCTCCCGGTGCCTACGACCTCATCATCCTCGACCCTCCGGCCTTTGCCAAGCACCGCGATGCGCTCCACAACGCGCTCAAGGGCTACAGCCGCCTCAACCAGCAGGCGCTCGCACAGATCCGCCCCGGAGGCATCCTCTTCACCTTCAGCTGCTCGCAGGCTGTCACCAAAGACCACTTCCGCGCCGCTGTCTTCACCGCAGCCGCACAGGCTCACCGGCAGGTGCGCATCCTCCACCAGCTCCACCAGCCACCCGACCATCCCGTCAGCATCTTCCATCCCGAAGGCGAATACCTCAAGGGGCTCGTCCTCTACGTCGAGTGAAGTTTCTTCCCGGGTGGAGCAACCTGCGTCAGCAAAAGACGCTCCCTTTAGAGTTTAAGAAATGGCTTTCATCACGTCGAGCAAAGAATCGTAACCGCTCACTTCATGATAGCGTACCCGGCTTGTCGATAGATGGTTGAAGAGCTTCTCCGCGCATTCTATCTTCGTCTTCTCCACGCCTCTCATCTGCATGGAGTTCATGGAGCCTTTCGTCTCCGCGATGAAGAAGATATGCTTCACCCCCATGTTGTCATGGAAAGCGATGGCCCAATCGGGCGCATAATTGCCGACAGGAGTCGGAATCTGGAAAGTCCGCGGCAACTTGGCATACACACACACCTCCTCCGCCTTGTCCATGTCAGCGGCGAAGTCTCGCTCTTTTTGGCTGTCTGAGAACACATAGTCGAGAATGTGCTTCCTGGCCGGATAAGCCTTGTTGACGGTCTGGTGGCTCTTCTGCCGGGTGAAGATGCCGGTGTCGTAAGTCTGTTCCGTGCGGTTGTAGCTGATATGCTCCACAATCATCGTAGCCTTCTGTTCTTTGATAATCTTGATGACGTTGCGGATGAACTCCTCCGGATTGTTCTTGAACAGCAATAGCCTGTCCGGACTTATACCTTTTAATATCCGTACCACCGTCCTGCGGGTCAAAGGGACTCCCCGTGCGATGCTCCCCACAAGGTCGTATGGCACGGTGGATGTCGAGACCTCGCGCAACTCTTGCCTGCGGGTCGCTTGCTCACCCGTGAAATCCAAGTCATCAGCGCCCTGCTCGCCGGTCGTCACCACATATCGCATCTGTGTGACCGTCAAGTTCTTGTTGATGGCACCGACAGCCTTCCGGATCAGTTCCTCGCTGTCGTAGTGGACGGTATAGACGTAGCGGTGGTTGATTTCATTCCACAGGGCTTGGAACTCCTTCTTCTTGGCATTCTCGTTCAGCTTGTCATTGAACACCTCCGCTTTCCCGTTGCCATCCTCTGTCATTTTTTCTATTGCCGACGGGTCGAAGATGCTCTGAATCAAACGATGCACCTGTTCTCCGACAGGTTGCAACTTCTTGCCAAGCGGGGCGAGCGTGTGCTGCTCCAAGCCGAGATGGTATGCCGGCAGGATGTTGCCCTTCTCGTCCGTATAGTCGTTGTCGTAGAGATAGCTGACGATGCTTGCCGCTTCCTGGTTGCTGATGGTGTGCCGTTCCTCGCCCACCTTAATGGTCTTGCCAAGGAAGTATTCCACCGTCGCCTGCGTAGGCCGTTCGCGCAAGTCCGCCTTCGTCTCTTTCTGCAGGCTGTCCACGAACGTGGAATAGCTCTCGTTGGCGATGACGGTCAGTTTGTTGATGTCGTGTACGGCATCGCCCAACCGTTCCGCATCCATGCGGTTGCCCTGCCAGTCCACGCAGATGCGCAGGCCGCGCCCCACCTCCTGCCGTTTGGCCGTTGCGCTGTTGGCGTAACGCAAGGTGCATATCTGGAAAACGTTGGGATTGTCCCAACCCTCCCGCAATGCCGAGTGGGAGAAGATGAAGCGTGTCGGCTCGTCGAAACTCAGCAGCCTCTCCTTGTCTTTCAGTATCAGGTCGTAGGCGGAGATGTCCGACGAGAAGGTCTCGCCGCGCTTCACCTCGCTGTTCACGGCATGTCCTTTCTTGTCGATGGAGAAATAGCCGTTGTGAACCTGCCCGGGGGTGAAACGTCGCAGATACCGTTGATAGTCATCCTCGAAGCGCGACAGGTTTTCGTTCAGGTAGCGGCTGTATTCCTCCTCGAACATCTGCCACAGCGGGCCGTGCACCTCCTCGCCCCCGGCGTTGTAGCTCTTGTAGTTGGCCACCTCGTCGATGAAGAACAGCGAGAGCGTCTTGATGCCTTGGCGGAACAGTTCACGTTCCTTCTCGAAGTGGCTCTTGATGGTCTCGCGTATCTGCACGCGCCGGATGGTCTTTTCGCTCACGTCGCCCATCACCTCGCCGGCCTTGAGGCTGTCGCCGTTGCCGAAATAGACGGCGTTGGTCAGTGGATTGATGTCCGTGATGACAAACTCCTTGTAGGCCGGCAGCTTCGATACTGCATAGAGCGAGTCGTATTGCGAGAAACGGCGTGTCTGCCGTCGGGTGCTGCTTGCGCCCTGCACTTCTATGTCCAGCTTCACCTGCGGCGCGTGGTCTTTGGACAGCACGATGCTGTCGAAGTAGATGTATGCCTGTGCGCCCCTGAGGTTCTGCAGGGTGATGCCTTTCACTTGTATTTTCTTTACCAACCGCCGGCGGTAGGCATCGTAAGCGTCGAGCGCATAGATGCTGTTGTGCGAAATCTTGTGCGTGGCCGAGTAGTTCATCACGAACAACGGCTTGAAGTTCTTCAGAGCCTGTTGCGTGGCCAGCCCACCCATCTTCTGTGGCTCGTCCATGATGATGATGGGGCGGTTGGCGGCAATCACGTCAATGGGGCGCCGGCTCCGGAAGTCGTCGCACTCCGAATAGATGAGACGGCTTTCCTTGTTGCTGAATCTGACTGTGCCGTCTGTTTGCCGCTTTCCTTCCTTGAACGAGGTGTTGAAAGCCTGCATGTTGATAATCATCACGTTGATGCCGGCATCGCTGCTGAACGAGTCTATCTGCTCAAGTTTTCCGCTGTTGTAGATGAAGTAGCGGGCCTTCTTGTTATATTGCTCCATGAAATGGTTTTCCAGCATCGCGAAGCTCTGGTTGACACCCTCGCGGATGGCGATGCTCGGCACCACGACGATGAACTTCGACCAGCCGTAGCGTTTGTTCATCTCAAACATCGTCTTGATATAGACGTAGGTCTTGCCCGTTCCCGTCTCCATCTCGATGTCGAGCGAACAGGCACCCAGTCCGTCGGGCTTGCTCAGCGACTTGCTGTGCGGGATGTCGCCTTCCGTCTGCATGCGGTGGATGTTGGCGAGCAACTGCGCGTCGGTCAGTTCCACGTCGTTGTTGCGCCAGCCGATGTACTCCTCCTCGTAAGTGATCGTGCCGTCTCGCTTGCCCAAGTCGCGGCGATATTGTGCATTGCCTTTCGACGGCTGTCCGGCGAACACGCCGACCGTCTGCTCCACCGCCTCCGTCTGGTATTGCTGTATCTTGAACTTGAACTTCATATTCAATTGGATTTTAGGGAAATAAGGGATGCTCGTTAAAGGATTTTCCTGATGGTGTCCTTGCTGTAGTGCTCGAAGATCTGCTCGAAGTTGTCGGCCACTTGGTCGTTGGTCAGACTGCTGTCGCGCATCACGAAGTAGCGGGGCTGCCGGCGGGCAATCTCCGTGATGGTGCTTTCGTTCACGTCCTCATCGAAGCAGGCCAGCAAGTAGCTGTCGCCCACGTTCCACACCCGTTTGCCCGCAATCTCCGTCTGCTCAATTCTGGCGGAGAGGCTGATGCCCAAGTCTATCATCACCTGGAACAGCAAGTCCTCGTCCGTGCGGTCGGGCTTGATGTTCTCCTCAAACAGCGTCCACTCGCTGAACTCTTCCGGCGTGTAGTACACGTCCTCCATGTTCGACGAGGCGAGCTTCAGCACGCGGAAACCCGTGTCGAGGTCTTGCGTGGTCAGGGGCGACGCCTCCTTTATCTTCTTTCCCGCGCGGCGGATGCGCTCCTTGCCGATCTCGCAGATGGTCGCGTAGCCCGCCTTTCGTGCCTCGCTGCCCTCCGCTGTCTCCTCGGGCAGTTGTACCATAATATATTTGCGGTGTCCGCCATCTTCAGCGTTCAACTGCATCACGGCGTGGGCAGTTGTTGCGGAGCCGGAGAAGAAGTCAAGAATGATGGAATCCTTATTACTCCCTATTTGCAATAATCGATTCATATATCTTAATGGTTTAGGACTTGTAAAAACTGATTGTTTCATTAAATCCCTAAATTCGCGTGTAGCTTCTTGCCCATGTCCAACTTCCTCAAAAGTCCACAATGTCATGGGTGTTACGCCGTTCTGAACTTCTGAAAGAAATAATTTAGGTACTGGCGAATTTTCACCGGAAGCACCGAACCAAATTCTATTGTCATTTAATAGTTCTTCAAAACGTTCTTTAGTAAATCTCCAACAATAGCCACTCGGGGGCATAAAAACTTTGCCTGTTGGTCCTGTGATTGGATAAATTTGTTTTTCAACAGCTGGTCCAACAGTCAAGTTTCCCACTTTCCAAACTCCACGTGGGTCATTATCTGGATTTTTATAATCTTTGTTTTGTTTATCACTTCGTGGCAATAAATTCATTTTGAATTGCTCTAATTTCTTAGCATAAACATAACAGAACTCATGGCTTTCGGAGAAGTATTTCTTCAAACTAATAGGGGCATAGGTTCTTTGCCATACAATGCACGCGACAAAGTTTTGTTCCCCATATACCTCATCACATATTTTTTTGAGATTATGTTCTTCGTGGTCATCAATCGAAATAAAAATAGCTCCGTCCTCGTTCAACAAGTCCTTCGCCACTTTGAGTCGTGGGTAAATCATGTTGAGCCAGTCGGTGTGGAAGCGGCCGTTGCTCTCGGTGTTGGTGACGAGGCGGTTGCCTTCCTCGTCCTCCTGCCCGCTGTTGTGGATGTACGTTTGCTTGTCTTGGTCGAAGCGGTCGTTATACACGAAGTCGTTGCCTGTGTTGTAAGGTGGGTCGATGTAAATCATCTTCACCTTGCCGAGATAGTCCTCACGCAGCAGTTTCAGCACTTCGAGGTTGTCACCCTCGATGTAGAGGTTCTGCGTGGTGTCGAAGTTGACGCTCTCCTCGCGGCAGGGGCGCAGCGTGTCCGTAGTGGGTGTGTTGGCCAAGCGGATGGCGTTGCGCTTGTCGGGCCAGGTGAACTGATAGCGCTCCTTCGGTCCCTCTACGATGTCCTTCGACAGTTCTTGCCGCAGTTGGTCGAAGTCAATCGCCACTTCCGGCTTGCCCTCGGCATTCAGCCGCTCCGTCAGACAGTCGGGAAACAGCTCCCCAATCCGTCGGATGTTCTCGTCAACCACGTCCGTGGTCTGCATCTTCAGTTTCTCCATATTTATTTTGTTGTTTCAGTTTTTATACTTAATTTTGCAATCAAAAGACAGAAAGATATGACGCAAGCGGATGAAACATTGCTTTCAAACGAAACATTTTTTGCACGCATAGAAGAGGCTCGTAAACAGCCAGACAAGAGCTTCGACAATGTTGAAGAACTTGAGCAATACATCCGTAGCTTATGAGCCAATATCATGTGGTTATTTATGAGACCATCGTCAGTGTGGATGTCCTGTCCGCCTACGGACACTATGGTGATAAGTAACTCTCTATTCATTCTCCTAATTGCTTTTTAGTTCCACTATCATCTCCGTATTGCAAGGCAAAGACAATTTGTTTGGGAATGATGGAGTGCAGTTCCCGGATGTCCTTGAGGGCTTCCTTCAGTTCTTGGAACGCATAGATGGAAAAGCACGATGCGGCAATGGACAATCGGCTCCCGCTTCGGATATGGGCGGCAAGGTCATCACGCAGCGTCTTGCTAACATTGTTGATCAGTTCCATCTTGGACAGCCTGTATATCTTCATGAAAGGGCATAAAGAAAGCGCACCCTCAATCCCTTGCATACTCGAAACCAGGCTGTCGCCAAACGGCCTTTATAATGCTACGATATACAAGGAAAAGGGTACGCCCATACAGGCGTATCCCCCAATCCCGCGAGGTCGTAGCTTAAAATTAGTTGGCGACTATTTGGTTTCGAACCTCTTAGAATTTTCGATACAAATTCTTTTACCCGCGATGTCTTGCATGCTGCACTCGGAGGTGCTTCATGCATCTGCAAAGATACAAAATGTTTGTGAATGGGTCAGCACTTTTTCCATTTTTTTTGTTCCGCGCAGCGGCTGTGGCTATTCTCCGCGGAGAAAATTTGTCAACTGTGCGGAGAAAAATCATGGGACGCGTGGATTTGCTTTCCAGCGAAGGCCATCGTTCGGCGGAATCATGGCCATTGTTTTGTGGAACGAAGGCCATCGTTTTCTCTGAAATCAGGCTAAAACGGATTTTTTGCAGGCGGAATCCGGATTTTTTGTCGCCGCAGTCTTGACAGGGGAACGCGGCATGAAAAATTGTCGCAAGCTCCAAAAAATTGTCGCAAGAGCGATAATTTTCCGCAAATCTCTTTGCGGTCTCCCGTGTTTTGACTAATTTAGCGGCGGTTTCATTTGTTCCTCTCTATGGCAGACAACTCCTATTATTGCGTCATCCTGGCAGGCGGCATCGGTTCCCGCCTGTGGCCTGCGAGCCGGCAGCAGCGCCCCAAGCAGTTCATCGACTTCGCCGGTCAGGGACAGTCCCTGCTGCAAGCCACCTACGAGCGGTATGCCCGCTTCATCAGTACGGACAACATTCTGGTGGTCTCCAACCATCAGTACGCCGACATCGTGCGCCGGCAGCTGCCGCAGTTGGACGCGCGAAACCTGCTCTTGGAGCCCATGAGGCGCAACACAATCCCCAGCGTGGCATGGGCGGCGCTGGAAATCGGACACCGCAACCCGGAGGGGTGCATGGTGGTGACGCCCGCCGACCAGCTCATTGCCGACCAGCGTCAGTTCGAGAAGGACATCCTGCACGGACTGTCCTACGCGGCAGGGCACGGACGGCTGCTCGCGTTGGGTATTCTGCCCACGCGGCCGGAGACCGCCTACGGCTACATCCAGACGGGCGACGAGAGGGAGGAGAACATCTTCGGCGTGCGGTCTTTCACGGAGAAGCCTGAGATGGAGTTCGCCACGCTCTTTCTCCAAAACGGGGAGTTCTTGTGGAACACGGGGCTCTTCATCTGGAGCGTTCAGGCATTCCTTCAAGCTTTGGATGATAAGGCAAACATGTTCAGCAACTTATTGGAGAATGCGGAAAGCGAGTTCTTGCGGGGAGTCAACGTGTCGGAACTCGTGGAGAGAACGTTTCCCATGTGCCCGAACGTGTCGATAGAGCAGGGGTTTCTGGAAAAGGCGGATCATGTGGACGTGATGCTGTGCCACTTCGGATGGGCGGACATAGGTACGTGGAACGCGCTGTTCGACTCGCTGCCCAAGGAGGAGGGAAACAATGCCGTGCTCGGCGGGCGCACGCTTCTCTATAGCTGCTCCGACTGTCTCGTCAAGTCGTCTGCGCGTAAGGTGGTGGTACTGCAGGGGCTCGAAGACTGTCTCGTGGTAGATGAGGACGACGTGCTCCTTGTCTGCAAGAAAGAGGATCAGAAGACCGTCCGCAAGCTCATGAACGACGTGCAGCTCAGCTTCGGCGACGAGTTCGTATGACCCCGTGTCTGCTTCCTCCCGCAGTGGGGAAGGGCGGCCGGCGGCACGTTGCCTTCCCTTGAAGAGGGGCGGGGATGCTGTTCTCCTATTGGAATTTTTCGAGGAAAAGTTTTTTTTTCGTCCGGCAAAGATGCGGGATTCTGAATTCTTTTTACTACCTTTGCGCCATGATAACTCTCTCAAAGCACATAGAAATCCTGCTGGCAGGCCACGAATGCGTGGTCGTTCCCGGCTTCGGCGGCTTCATCACCTGTTATTCGGAGGCTGAACGTGACGAGGAGTCGGCGGACGAAAGCACCTTCTATCCTCCCGTGCGCACGGTCCGTTTCAATCAAGATTTGAAGGCGGACGACGGCCTGCTCGTGCATTCCTACATGCTTGCCTACGATGCCCCCTATGTGGCTGCGGCCCGGCAGATGCGCCTTGATGTGGCCGCCATGCTGGACGAGCTGGATGTGAAGGGAGAGTACCAGATGGAAAACATCGGACGGCTCCGCCGCGACCTGAAAGGACAAATCACGCTGGAGACTGACGGGTCGGGCATCACCACGCCTTGGCTCTTCGGGCTGCCGTGCATGTCTGTAGAGTCGCTGGCCAGCCTGAACCGTCAGCGTGCTCTGCAGCGGGCTATCGGCGAAACGTCGCTGCTGCCTGTTGTGGCTGCGGCAGACGGTGGGGAGGTAACGGACGGCCGGCGGGGAGACCGCCGTACCGTGGTGGTCCGCCTGCCACGCCGCTGGGTGGATGTGGCTGTCTCGGCTGCCGCAGCCGTCGTCTTGTTCTTCCTGCTCTCTTACCCGGCCGCGCAACAGATGTCGGAGGACGATACGGTCGTGGCCGGCAGTTTCGTGGCGAAGAAAGCATCGCTCGCAGAAACCTCCACAACTTCCTCAGTAAAAGCTGTTTCTCCGACCGAAAAAGATATAGAAGAAACTGCTGAGGAGACGACTCCGACGGTCGCCCCGACACCGGTGGCCTCTCAGCCTGAGGCCGGCAGGAAGCAGGCGGCTTTCACCATCGTGATGGCCTGCCATGTGGGCAGGGCGAATGCCGCAGACTTCATCCGTTCGCTGGAGCGGAAGGGTTTTGACGGCGGACGTTATGTGAGGACGGGCAGCATGAGCCGGATTCTCTATTCGGAGTATGCGACTGCCGCTGAGGCTGAGCAGGCATTGCATGCGTTGCGCCTCCAAGCGGCGGAGTTCAAGGATGCCTGGGTGATGGAGTTATGAAGCGCATCCGGTGTCCAAAATGTGACCGCTACGTCGTGTTTGATGAAACGCAGTATGAGCGCGGGCAGACGCTCGTGTTCGTGTGTGCGCATTGCAAGAAGGAGTTCCGTGTGCGCATCGGCAAGACGGAGCTGACGGGGATTCACAGCGAGCGAACGCTGGATGAGCAGGCCTACAGCAAGGACTGCGGCAGTGTGGTGGTGGTGGAGAACCGCTTCGCCTACAGGCAGGTGATTCCGCTTGAGCCGGGCGATAATGAGTTGGGCCGCTATGTGAAGGGCACCAACATCAACAAACCTATCGAGACGCGCGACCCCAGCGTGGACACATTCCACTGCGTCATCAAGGTGAGCCGTGACAAACAGGGACGGCTGAAGTACGTGTTGCGCGACGCGCCGAGCACCACGGGCACTTTCTATATGGACAGCCTGCTGCGCGACACCGACCGGACGGTAATCCACGACGGCGGCATCATCACGATTGGTGCCACGACCTTGATTCTGCGGGAGGCAGAGCCTAAATGTTAATTATAGTAAGCATTTTTAGATTTCTTTAGAAGTGAAGAAAGCCTTTTTCCAAAACAAATGTACTAATTTTGCACACAAATCTATCATGCAAAATACGAAAAGGAAAAATGGCAGAATCTATCGACATCCGCGAACTGAATGAGCGGATAGAAAAGCAAAGCGCTTTCGTCACAAATATCATGGCGGGGATGGACCAGACCATCATCGGCCAGAAGCATCTGGTGGAGTCGTTGCTCATCGGCCTCCTGTCAGACGGGCATGTGCTCCTGGAGGGCGTTCCGGGTCTGGCCAAGACGAAGGCCATCAAGACGCTGGCATCGCTCATCGAGGCCAAGTTCAGCCGCATACAGTTCACTCCCGACCTGTTGCCGGCCGATGTGATCGGAACCATGATTTATAATCAGAAGGAGGGGCGTTTCGAAGACAAGAAAGGCCCCATCTTCGCCAATTTCGTGTTGGCCGATGAAATCAACCGCGCTCCGGCCAAGGTGCAGAGCGCACTGCTCGAGGCCATGCAGGAGCGGCAGGTGACGTTGTCAACGACCACCTACCGGCTGCCCGACCCGTTCTTGGTGCTCGCCACGCAGAACCCGATTGAGCAGGAAGGCACTTATCCACTGCCTGAGGCTCAGGTGGACCGGTTCATGCTGAAAGTGGTGATTGACTATCCGAAGATAGAGGAGGAAAAGAAAATCATCCGACAGAATATCTCTCCCGATCCCGTGGTCGTCAAGCCGATTGTGGGAACGGACGAAGTGGCAGCAGCCCGCAAGGTGGTCAGCCAGGTGTATATAGACGAGAAAATCGAGCAGTATATCGCCGACATCGTCTTTGCCACACGCTTCCCTGACCAATATGGACTCAAGGACTTGCGCGGCCTGATAGCCTTCGGAGCCTCGCCACGCGCCTCCATCAACCTGGCTCTGGCCTCGCGCGCATACGCTTTCATCAAGCATCGCGGCTACGTCATCCCCGAGGATATCCGCGCTGTGGCTCACGACGTGCTGCGCCACCGAATCGGCCTGACCTACGAGGCAGAGGCCGGCAATGTGACGCAGGAGGAAATCGTCAGCCGGATCATCAACAAGGTGGAAGTGCCGTAATCCACCGGCAGACGCAGACTCATACACACACATAGTGACGCTCTATGATGGATACAGAGGAACTATTGAAAAAGGTAAGGCGCATCGAAATCAAGACGCGCGGGCTTTCCAGCAATATCTTCGCGGGAGAGTACCATTCGGCTTTCAAGGGCCGTGGAATGGCTTTCAGCGAGGTGCGGGAATATCAATATGGCGATGACGTGCGCGATATTGACTGGAATGTCACGGCCCGGCTCGACAAGCCCTACGTGAAGGTGTTTGAGGAGGAGCGCGAGCTGACCGTCATCCTGATGGTCGATGTGTCGGGAAGTCTGGATTTCGGAACCGCGCAGCAGACGAAACGGCAGATGGCTACGGAAATTGCCGCCACGCTGGCTTTCTCTGCCATCCAGAACAACGACAAAATCGGTGTCATCTTCTTTTCTGACCGCATCGAGAAATTCATTCCTCCCAAGAAGGGCAGAAAGCACATTCTCTTCATCATCCGCGAGCTGCTGGACTTCCAGCCGGCCAGCAGCCGCACGGACATCGGGCAGGCAGTAGAGTTCATGACCAACGCCATCAAGAAACGCTGCACGGTGTTCATCCTCAGCGACTTCTTCGACCCGCACGACTTCAGCCAGCAACTGATGATTGCCAATCGGAAGCATGATGTCTGTGCGCTGCAAATCTACGACCGGCGGATGATAGAGCTGCCCGACGTGGGGCTGATGAAAGTGCGCGATGCGGAGTCGGGAGAGGAGAACTATATCGACACCTCGTCCAAGGCCGTGCGCCGCGCCCATCATGAATGGTGGATTAACAATCAGACGCGGCTGGCAGACATGTTTGCCAAGGCGCGTATGGACTGTGCGAATCTGCGGACGGATGAGGACTACGTGAAGGGACTGATGGCACTTTTCAAACGGCGTGGGCAATGACTTTCCGTGTCGCAGCCGGAACAAAGACAACGATTTTCATGATGAGACTGACAACTCCTTTCAGAATACTCCTGGCCTGGTGCCTCCTGTCCTGCCTGCCGGCTGGAATGCGGGCGCAGGTCAGCGTGGAAGCTACAATTGACTCCTCACTCATTTTCGTCGGCCAGCAGGTGGGCATCCGTGTGGAGGTGAGCGCCGACAAGGGCGCGGCCGTGCAGATGCCTCAGTATGACTCCCTGCAGCAGGTGGTGCCGGGGGTGGAGGTCGTGCATGCCGACCCGATTGACACGCAATATGTCAATGACGGGAGGCGGATGGTGCTTTCCCGCCGCTACATTATCACGTCGTTCGACTCCGCCCTCTATTACCTGCCGCCCATGCAGGTGAAAGTAAACGGAAAGCCTTTCGAGACCAAAAGTCTGGCACTGAAGGTGCTCACGCTGGACGTGGACACCCTGCACGCAGACAGCATTTTCGGTATGAAGGCCGAAATGGCTCCGCCATTTGCGTGGGAGGAATACCGGACCTTGCTCTGGCTGGCCGTCGTGACACTCCTGATGACGCTGGCACTGACCTACGTGGCCATTCGCCTCAAGGACAACAAACCGGTGATCCGGCGCATCAAGCTGAAGCCGAGACTCGCACCGCACAAGGTGGCCATGCAGAAGATTGAGCGTATCAAGGAAGACAAAATCTGGCAGAAAGACGATTCGAAAGAGTACTACACGGCTCTGACGGACACGTTGCGGCAATACATCAACGAGCGTTACGGGTTCAATGCGATGGAGATGACAACGCACGAAATCATCGAGCACCTGCAGGCTGTCAACGACGAGGAGGCCGTCAGGGAGCTCAAGGAATTGTTCGAGACTGCCGACTTGGTGAAGTTTGCCAAATACAACACGCTCATCAACGAGAACGACCGCAACCTGGTCAATGCGATTGAATACATCAACTCCACCAAGCAGGAGGAGACCGCGGCACCGCAGCCGAAGGAAATCGTAGTGGTGGACCGGAAGTCAAAGTCAACCAAGATGATGCTGGGCATCTGCCTCGCGGCGGCTTCCGTGGTGCTGCTGGCGGTGGTGTCCTACATGGTCTATCGGATTGTGATGTTGAATCTATAAGAAAAAAACTGAAGGCATGGAGTTCAAAAATCCATATTTCTTTGTGCTGCTGGCATTGCTGATACCCTATATCATCTGGTATGTGTTGCGGCATAAGAAGAGCCAGCCGTCTCTGCGCTTGCCGGAGATAGCCAAATACAGATACGTGCGGCGTTCATGGCGTATCTACCTGATGCCTGTGCCGTTTCTCTTGCGTGTCATCCTGTTTGTCCTGGTCGTCATCATTCTGGCTCGTCCGCAGAGCAAGTATTCCTGGAGTGACACAGACGTGGAGGGCATCGACATCATGCTGGCCGTGGATGTCTCCACGAGTATGCTCACGCAGGACTTCAAGCCCAACCGCGTGGAGGCTCTGAAGGAAATCGCCCAGCGCTTCATCGACAAGCGCCCCAATGACAATATCGGTCTCACCTTCTTTGCCGGCGAGGCATACACGCAATGCCCGCTGACCACAGACCATGCCGTGCTGATGAATCTGTACAACAGTGCCGACGACCAGATGGCTGCCAAAGGCACCATCGACGACGGCACAGCCATCGGCGACGGTATCATGAACGCGTTGCTCCGCCTGCGCGAGAGCAAGGCCAAGTCAAAGGTCATCATCCTCTTGACCGACGGCGTGAACAATGCCGGCAACATCTCCCCGCAGACGGCGGCGGAGATTGCCAAGAAGCAGCATGTGCGGATCTACACCATCGGCATCGGACGAAACGGCATGGCGCCTTATCCGCTGCCCACAGGCGGAACGGTGTATCTGCCTGTAGAGATTGATGAACAGACCATGACGAAAATCTCGGAAGAAACCGGCGGACGCTATTTCCGTGCCCAGAAGAACGCCGAGCTGTCGGCCATCTATGACGAGATTGACCACATGGAGCGCACCAAGTACAGCGTGCGGCAGTTCAGCAAGCGCAGCGAACTCTATGAGCCGTTCGCCAAAGCTGCCTTCGTCGTGCTGCTGCTGGAGATTCTCCTGCGCGTGTTCGTCTTGAGACGTTTACCTTAAAATCCTGCCCCACACACATGTTTAGATTTGCCCATCCTTCCTATATCTATCTGCTGTTGCTGATTCCGCTGTTGACAGCAGCCTATGTCTTTGTAACCTACAGGCAGAAGCAGAATCTGAAAAAGTTCGGCAGTCCGGAGCTCCTCCGCACGTTGGCAATCGGTGTGTCGCAGGGGCGCAGACATCTGAAATTTGCCCTGCTGATGCTCGCCCTCGCCCTGACGGTATTCCTGCTGGCACGTCCGCAATACGGTTCGCGCAGCGAGGAAATCCGGCGAAAGGGAATCGAGGCCATGATTGTTGTGGATGTCTCCAATTCCATGCTTTGTCAGGACGTGTCGCCCAGCCGTTTGGATAAGTCCAAGATGATTGTCAGCAAGCTGATTGAGCAGCTTGACGGCGACAGGGTAGGGCTGGTGGCTTTTGCCGGAACGGCCGTCACACTGCTGCCCATCACATCGGACGGCGTGTCGGCGAAGATGTTTCTCGACCAGCTCTCGCCCGCCACGGTTTCGGTGCAGGGAACGGATGTGGCGCAGGCCATCACACGGGCAGCGGCCGGCTTTACGGACAATAAGACCATCGGACGTGCCTTGATTCTGATTACCGACGCGGAGGACAACGAAGAGGGTGCGGTCGAGGCTGCCAAGGCCGCCAAGGAGCAGGGCATCCGCATCTTCGTGCTGTCGGTCGGAACTGAGCAGGGCGGCCCGATTCCCCTCGGGAATGGCACTTATAAGAAAGACCGTTCGGGCAATACCGTCACGACCAAGCTCAACGCTGACATCGGCAGACAGATTGCCAAGGCCGGCGGCGGGGTCTATATCAATGTTGACCAGACCAATGCCGCCCAGCGAGTGCTGGAAAAGGAAATCGAGAGCATGCAGAAGGACGACATCAAGTCCTCTTTCTATTCGGAATACGATGAGCAGTTTGTCGCAGTGGCCATCCTGTTGCTGGCCGTCCTGCTGATAGAAATGTGCATCAACGAGCGCACCAACCCGTTCCTGAACCGTTTCCATTTGTTCAGCAGCCTCAGAGGCACAACCATCGCCCCAACTAAAGAATCCCCAGAAGAAAAAAGATGAATCGAGAATTGCATATATGGCTGACCGTGCTCCTGTTGATGAGCTGTGGCGTGATGCACGCCCAGTCCACCGACCGTGACTTCATCCGTCTCGGCAACCGGTATTACAGGAGCGGACAGTATCAGAAGGCAGAGGTTTACTATCGGAAAGCCTTGGAAAAGAAAACCTCATTGGAAGCATACTACAACCTCGGCAACGCCCTGGTGATGCAGGGACAGGACTCGACGGCCGATGTCGCCTATCGGAATGCCCTCGGCGAGACATCGGGCAACTCATACAAGAAGTCACACATCTATCACAATGTCGGCAACCTCTATTATGCCAGCGGCCTGCGCGAAATGAAGATGGGCGGACAGAACGCACAGAAAGCCTTCGAGGCCGCCGTGCAGAATTATAAGAACGCCCTCCGGCTGAATCCGTCCGACGACCAGACGCGATACAATCTCGTCATGGCCCAGCATCAGCTGAAGAAAAGCCAGCAGAATGGCGGCGGAGGCAACAACAATCAGGATAAAAACCAAGACAAGCAACAAGACAAGCAGCAGGACAAGAAGCAAGACCAGCAGCAGAAGCAACAGGAACAGCAGCAACAGAATCAGCAGCAGAAGCAAGACAAGAACCAGATAGACGACAAGACGGCTGAGCAATTGCTGAACTCGGCGCAGCAGGATGAGAAGCATGTGCAGCAGAAAATGCAGAAGACACCTGCCCGCCGCAGGAACTTGGACAAGGACTGGTAATTTCTTTTGATAGATGAAGCAAAGCATGAAACGGTTTCTCATATATTTCATATCGGCACTCTTCGCCCTGTCCGCCTCGGCCGACCGCGTGACGCTCACGGTGCAGGCACCTGCTACCGTCGAGGCGGGCGAGCAGTTCAGAGTCAGGTTCACCGTGAACTCACAGAACGTGTCCGACTTCTCGGCTCCCGACTTCAAGGGATTCGAAGTCATCTACGGTCCCGCCACCTCCCGCCAGAGCAATTTCCAGGTCATCAACGGGCGTTCCACGCAGAGCAGCTCCATCACTTACACCTATGTGCTGGTGGCTTCGAAGCCGGGCACCTACACCCTCTCCCCCGCCAGCATCCAGTGTGATGGAGCGGCCGTGCATTCGAATCCGCTCCGCATCCGAGTGACCAACGCGGGAACCGGCGGGCATGGCGGACAGCAACAGAGCTCATCCTCCGGCTCAGCCACGGTGAAGTCTGTGCCGAATGCCGGTGCCATCTCCTCCAAAGACCTCTTCATGACAGCCACGGCCAGCCGCACGCATGTCTTTGAGCAGGAAGCCATCCTCGTCACGTATAAGTTGTACACGCTGGTCAATCTCACGCAGCTTGACGGAAAACTGCCGACCTTGGACGGCTTCCAGATTCAGGAGATTCCGCTGCCCCGCACCAAGAATTTCCAGCTGGAACAATATCAGGGGAAGAACTACCACACGGTGGTCTGGAGCCAGTACGTCCTGTTCCCGCAGAAAGCAGGCATCCTCACCATCCCGTCCGTCACCTTCGAAGGGGTGGTCGTGGAGCGGAACGCCAACATCGACCCGATTGACGCGTTCTTCAACGGCACCAGCGGAGTCATTGAACTGAAGAAAAAAATATCGACACCGTCGCTCACGATTCATGTGTCCGAACTGCCTGCGCAGCCCGACCGGTTCTCCGGCGCGGTGGGCACCTTCACCCTCACTTCCTCGGTGTCACCCACCGAGGTCAAGACCAACGATGCCGTCACCTTGAAAATCAACGTCAAGGGCACCGGCAATATGAAACTGATTGACACCCCGAAAGTCGATTTCCCGAAAGATTTCGAGACCTACGACGCGAAAGTGAGTGACCACTTCAGTCTGACGCACAGCGGCCTGTCCGGCACGAAGACATTCGAATATCTGGTCGTGCCGCGCCATCCCGGGGTCTATGAGATTCCCGCCACGCGTTTTGTCTATTTCGACACTCAGACCCACACCTACAAGACGCTCATGACCCAGCCCTACACCATCCATGTGGCCAAGGGCAAAGGGAACGGCGCGCAGGCCGTCTCCGACTTCACGGCCGGCCAGCAAGACGTGACAGAGCTGAACCAGGACATCCGCTTCATCAAGAAAGGCTCCATCGCCTCCCGTCGCTTCGGCACCTCCTTCGTGAGTTCCTGGTGGTATGCAGCCTGCTATCTCGTGCCGTTCCTCCTCTTCATCGTGGCGCTCATTGTCGGCCGCAAGCGGATTCAGGCCAACGCGAACCTCGTGGCGCTTCGCGGACGCAAGGCCAACCGCGTGGCCCGCAAACGTCTGCGGCAGGCACAGAAGCTGATGGAGCAGAAGCGCGAGAGCGATTTCTACGAAGAAATCCTCCGGGCTCTCTATGGCTACGCTGCCGACAAATACAATATTCCGCAGGAGCATCTGAGCAAGGAAAACCTGCAGAGCGTCCTGCAGTCGAGAGGGGCCGACCAGAGCGTCATCGACGGATTTCTCTCCACGCTGAACGATTGCGAGTTCGCCCGCTACGCCCCCAGCAGCCAGCACGTTACGATGGAGTCCATCTACGACATGGCCATTCGTTTCATTCGTAAAATAGAAGATACAGACAAATGAAAACAGTTCTGATATGCCTTCTGTGGTTGGCTGCCACTGTCAGCACCGCCGCCTCACCGGCCGCTTCCGCCTCCGGACTCTCTACTGCCGTCGGGAACGGAAAAGATATCGTTTCCAAGGACGTGGCAGACTCCTTATATGAAAAGGAACACTATGCTGAAGCCGCCCGAATCTACGAGCAGCTGCTCCATCTGGGGCCGTCTTTCGCTCTCTATTACAATCTTGGCAACTGCTATTACAAGCTCGACGACATCCCCTATGCCATCGTGAACTACGAGCGTGCTGCCCTTCTCAATCCCGCCGATGCTGATACCCGCGCCAATCTGACCTTGGCACGCTCGAAGACCATCGACAAGGTGACACCTCCCTCCGAACTTTTCTTCGTCACTTGGTGGAAGAATCTCAGCAATCTGGCCTCCATCCCTATGTGGGCCGCAGTTGCCGTGGCCTCGTTCGTCCTGTTGCTCATCGCCTTCCTCCTCTACGTCTTCGCCGACTCACCCCGTCTGCGGAAGGTCAGTGCCCGCATCGCAGTCCTCATGCTGCTGCTGACCGTCTTCACCAACCTCTTCATCCTCACACAGCACCACGTCCTCTCCCGCCGCTCCGGTGCCGTCGTCATCGCTCCCGCCGTCACGGTCAGGAGCACTCCCAGCGACTCCGGCACAGACCTCTTTGTCATCCACGCAGGCTCCAAAGTGGAAATCCTTGACAAGACCATGCGCCAATGGCGCGAAGTGCGAATAGAGGAAGGAAAACAGGGGTGGGTGCCCGCCGACGTGCTCGAAGTCATCTGAAAGCTTTTGGCAACCGCCCACACGCTCATATATACTTATGCACGACATCATCAGCTTAGACAGTCAGGCCACGCTCGCAGTCAACGGCAGCAGCTCGCTCTTTTGGGACAACGTGATGAGCACGGTGACCAGCACCTTCTCCTGGTCGCTCCTCATCATCATGCTGTTCTACATCATCTTCAAGAACAACCGCATCAAGGAGTCCCTCACCATCATCCTCTGCCTCGCCCTCATGATTTTCACGATGGACACCATCTGCCACGACTTGGTGAAGCAGACTGTGGCCCGGTGGCGCCCCACCCAGGATCCCCAGATCATGTATCTCGTCGATACTGTCAACGGATACCGCGGCGGACGCTACGGCTTCTTTTCCGGCCATGCTTCCAACACTTTCTGCGTGGCCATGTTCCTTGCTTGGCTCTTCCGCTACGGGCGCATCACCTGCATCCTCTTCCTTTGGGCCGCTACCACCACCTACACGCGTCTCTATCTCGGTGTCCACTATGTGGGTGATGTTGTCGTAGGAGCCTTGGCCGGATGCCTCGTGGGCTTTCTCTTCTACCTCCTCTACAACTGGGTGCACTCCAAGCTGGGCACGGCACGCCTCATTTCCGGCCAGTTTACCTCCACCGGCTATCTGAAGGACGATCTCAACCGCTTCCTCATGGTCGTCTTTCTGAACTACATCCTCGTCATCCTCGTCGCCGTCTGCCGCGGTGTATGACCATCGTTGAATCATGTGTCTCTTTATCATTTCTGCTACAACAATCCGCTGATTACCGGAGCTGTCGGACTGCAGAGCGTGATAGGAAAGGTCATCGGACATACAGGAGATTCAGCTTATGGATGAATACCGCAAACACATAGAAGTCGTTGCTGCCGTAATCATCCGCGGCGGCCGGATTTTCGCCACGCAACGAGGTTATGGAGAGTGGAAGGACTGGTGGGAGTTTCCCGGCGGAAAAATGGAGGCCGGCGAAACACCGGAAGAGGCTCTTAAGCGTGAGATACGCGAAGAACTATCGGCAGAAATCAGTGTCGGCCAGCTCCTCACAACCGTTGAATACGATTATCCAAAATTCCATCTGACGATGCACTGCTATCTTTGCACGTTGCGCTCCGACCTCACGCTCCTCGAACATGAGGCAGCGCGATGGCTCAGTAGTGCTTCCGAACTCCATTCTATCAAATGGCTGCCCGCCGACGAAGATGTTGTGGCGCTTCTGGAAGGTCTTCTGTATAGATGGATATGAGTGATTTGAAAAGAAAAAAAACACTATCAATATAATCTAATGAGCATTCAATGTAAGCGTATATATCTTCCTGCCGAGGACACGGACGGCTATCGTGTCTTGGTTGACCGCCTGTGGCCACGTGGTATAAGAAAGGAAGACGCAAAGGTTGACCTATGGGCCAAGCAGCTCGCACCGTCAACAGAGTTAAGGAAATGGTTCGGCCACATTCCCGAACGGTTTGAGGAATTCTCCAAGCGTTACATTGACGAGTTGAAGGCCAACCCAGAGACGCAACAAATCATAGAAGACATCCGCAAGCACGACATAGTAACCCTGTTGTATGCTGCCAAGGACGAGGAGCACAACAATGCCGCCGTGCTTGCCAAATTACTTAAATAATGTGTTTTTTACCTCTTTTTGTATACCTTTGTCCAATAAACGCTTACCTTTAGAATTATGGATAATTCTTCTTGCATATTGTTTAACACCCGCATCTCACTCGTTATTGCAAGAAGATACTTGGTGTCTCACCGTCAGAATATAGGAAAACAAAGAAATAGGCATCTTCCGTAAGATTGCTAAGTATTTTGGTAAAATTGATAAAGATGCCATGCGATTTTCATATTAATTTTGTGCCAGAAAAAGAAACAATAAAAGCATCATAACAATGAGCAAGACATGATCGCCTACTACTCCCGCAGAGGAGAGACAAAAGATTTATCGTAAAAGCCTTGTAATTTTGCCTTTGAAAAAACTTAGATAAAATATGAGGAAGATAACAGTTTTACTGGTCATGCTGCTTACACTGGTTGTAGCGGCATGCAACGGCCAGGGCAATAAACAAGAAGGAGGACAGAAAATGAAGACATTAGTAGTTTATTTCAGTCAGAGTGGCAACACCGAAAAGATTGCCAAAAAGGTAGCAGATGTAACGGGAGCAGACATTGAGATGCTTGAGACCGTCTCGCCATACACAGGCGATTATGAGAAGATTGTCGCCGACGCACAAAACGAGGTCGGACGCGATTATCAGCGTCCGATAAAGCCATTGAAGCACAATGTGAAGGACTATGGCCGCATCGTTGTCGGCACGCCCACATGGTGGTACAAGATGTCAAGTCCCGTGCTGACGTTCCTCTCAACCAATGATTTTCACGGAAAGGTGGTAGTTCCGTTCATGACTAACGCAGGCTGGCCCGGTACCGTCATCAAGGACATGACCCGTTTGGCGGAGAAGAACGGCGCAAAGGTTGTGAATGCTCATGAGTTCAAGTTCAACACCCATGACGACGGGACAACAACAGGCATGGCGACATCTGAAAAGGAACTCGACAACTGGGTACATTCATTAAAGTAAAGAAGGACAGAGCAAATGAAAAAAAGTATTTTATTTCTGTTAGCACTGGGCATGATGGCAATATCATGCGCACAGGTAAAAGACAACGCCAACAACGAGGGTCTTGCATCAACCCAGACCGATGAAGAGTCGGCATCGAAAGTATATTTCACTAAGGACATCTCTGCCGAGGGACTTGTCCGCATCTACAAGGCACTGGGGCGGAACGCCGTCGGACGCGTTGCCGTGAAGATCTCAACCGGTGAGGATGGCGGCAACAACTACCTGCATCCCGACCTGATCAAGGCTCTTGTTGATACTGTCCACGGCACTATCGTGGAGTGCAACACAGCCTATGGAGGTAGCCGTAGTACTACCAGCCGCCATCGTCAGACCATCCACAAACATGGTTTTGACCAGATTGCCACTGTTGACATCATGGACGAGGAAGGCGACGTGCAGATACCAACTCTCGACAAGAAGCACCTTCAATACGACATCGTGGGCTCACATTTAAGCAACTACGACTTCCTCGTCAACCTTGCCCACTTCAAGGGCCATGCCATGGGCGGCTTCGGCGGCGTGCTGAAGAACCAGTCCATAGGTGTAGCGTCTTCACGTGGTAAGATCTATATCCACTCTGCAGGTGCAAGCACCACGTCATGGGGCAGTCCCGCACAAGACGACTTCCTTGAGTCGATGGCTGCCGCGGCACAGGCAGTAGCCAACCAGTTCGGCGACTCGATTATCTACATCGACGTGATGAACAACCTCAGTGTCGACTGCGATTGCGACTCACATCCTGCCGACCCTGAGATGAAGGACATAGGAATCCTCGCCTCTACCGACCCCGTAGCACTCGATAAGGCATGCCTCGACCTCGTGTTCAACCACGAATCGACTTCCGATGATAATGCCGTGCCACTCCAGAACCGTATCAACCGCCAGCACGGAACCTACATCGTTGATTATGCCGAGCAGATAGGCTTGGGCAAGAAGGCTTACCAACTCATCGACATCGACAGCACAAGCGGAGTCTCTTCTGCAAAGACCAACGGCAATCAGCGTTACAATGTCTATGACCTTGACGGCCACCGCGTCCTTGCCAACGCCGAGAGCATAGACTCGCTCTCTGCCGGGACATACATTGTCAACGGACAAAAAATGCAAATAAGATAAGGCATTCAATCTCAAAGTAATAACGGAGTGCGGTCGCGCCGCAGCTACTTCCCCAATGCGACAATACTTGAGATAGACGGCCGCTGGTGGATTACCGACCGTGACCAGCACATGCTTTACATGGAGCATTGATATGATTACTTTATAGTTTAACTTAACTGGTTGCAAAGTCAGGCCGTTTTATTGACATGAATCTTATTTATATAATGTATATAGCGGAATCACTTACCTTTTCACTAAGTAAACACAAACATTGATTTTGTTAAGTGAATAAGTAAAAACAATAATTGCATATCTCGGTTTTTCCATTAACTTTGCACTATCAAAACAATAAAGCATCAACAACAATGAAAAAAGTAGCAGTATTATTAGGCACCGGTTCTATCGGTCAGGCAATCGTCCGCAGGGTGGCGGCAGAGAAGCACGTCGTGCTTGCCGACTACAATGAGAAGAACGCGCAGGCAGCGCAGAAGATTCTTGAGGACGCAGGTTTTGAGTGCTCCACCATCAAGTGCGACCTCGGCAGCCATGAGGATGTTCTTAACCTCGTCAAAGAGGCTCAGAAGTACGGCGAGGTGGCAAACCTCATCAATGCCGCCGGAGTGTCTCCCTCACAGGCACCCGTATCAGAGATTCTGCGTGTCGACATGGTCGGCACAGCATTCCTCCTTCAGGAATTTGGAAAAGTTATCTGCGAGGGCGGTTCTGCGATTACCATCTCCTCACAGAGCGGCCACCGTCTTGGCGCACTGCCTCAGGAGCAGAACGATGCACTTGCCATGAGCGACCCCGACGACCTCTTGAAGCTTGACTTCGTGCAGGCAATCAATGACACGCTGAAGGCTTACCAATATTCCAAGCGTTGCAACGTCCTCCGTTGCGCTTACGAGGCTGACCGCTGGGCAAAGCGTGGAGCTACCATCAACTCCATCTCTCCGGGCATCATCATCACGCCACTTGCCAACGACGAGCTTCACGGCCCGCGTGCCAAGGGCTATAAAGATATGATTGCCGCAAGTCCGGCACACCGTGCGGGAACGCCCGACGAGGTCGGCGACCTTGCCGAGTTCCTGATGTCGAGCCGTGGACGTTTCATCAACGGCACGGACATACTCATCGACGGCGGCACTACAGCCAGCTATTGGTACGGCCCGCTACAATACTTGAAGGCGACACACTAAGTAAGTTTTTTCAATAAAGCATAAGGCCTTTTGCTATGCATCATTAAATGGTTGTGCAGTAAAGGGCTTTTTTATATTAGACTGTGACGATGGAATGGATGGACTTCCTTCTCCCAAGCATCTTAGTGATGTTGAAAATCCTTATGTAAGATGTAAGGTTGTTTGCTTAGTTTTGTCAAGTTTGTTTTTTATTGCTTAAACAGTTGGTATTCCATATTTATCCGAATGTCGAATCAGAAAAGGATGATTGTAGTGAAACATTCAGTGCCTTGGCAACCTTCTCAATATTGACTATCGAGACATTTCTCATGCCGTTCTCGATACTTGCAATGTAGCTACGGTCTAAATCGGCAGAATAAGCGACATCTTTTTGTGACAGCCCCTTCTTTCCCTTAACTCTTATCTAAATGAGAGGAAACCGCTAACTTTGCACGCAGAAGAACAAAACACAAGAGAATTTAAAAGAACAATTACTTTTTCACCAACCGATAATAAAAATCCCACAAACCGCAATGGTCTGTGGGGTTTTTAACGCATGCATATTATTACGCCAGTCCAATTTTATAACCGACTCCTCCGTAATACTCAGCTTTCCTATAGAATGCGTCCTACTATTGAGAGCTTAAGGCATGGATACCATTTCCAGTTTCGCATGAATTTGGAGATGTCGTCATCAGCCTCGGCGTCCTCAAGCATTTGTTCGGTGTCCAGCTCCTTGTCGTTTTGGTACACTTTCATCGTACCCATGAACTGGCACCCCACTTCGAACCGAATTCCAACCCTATGCCTTGGCACGAGCCGTCCGAATCCGAGGCCTAAGTATGGGCGGAACGAGTTGCAGCGTATGTCGCCGCTGATGGAGAAGTCGTCGTCAAACTTCACATCGTATGCGTCGAGGTTGGCGCCGAGCTGTTCTATCATCGCCTCTCGGTACTGCGGATGCTGGTCGGCGAACTCGCGCAGCTCATCGCTATGACCGGAGAGCTTTACGATTTTCTTCCCGGCAAACGAGCAGCCGGCGGCTATGAAGAACGATGTGTTACCGCCGAATGGATAGATGTTGGCTTTGAGCCGGAGCATCGTCCTTGAGAACTTTGCCTTGGCATCGACTGTGGTTTCTGGCGTTGTCAACGTCTGTCCCTGTACAGTGATGTCCTGCGAGGGTACGTCCAAGTCGCCGTTGATGCTCAGCATTCCAGGTATGATGTCCACTCCGCCCTCCACCTCTATGAAGTTGGTGACAGGGGCTGCCGCACCTATGCTGATGCCCTCAAGGCCAACACCAACGTTGACCCCAAGATGGTTGAAAATGTCACGCTTGAAACCACTGTTGCCTTTGCTTTGCGCTGCAAGGGGCAATGAAAGGCTCAACGCGAGAGCACTTGTCAATAGTGTTCTAATCATTTGCAAATGCTAATTGAAGGAAGAGAGGCTCGTTGAAATTAACATCTGAATAGATGATTGCTTTCAACGCCAAGTTTCCACCGACATCGACTGTCTCAGTGTAAGACGACCCTTGAAGGGTTCCCTCGGGATGATCCTCATAATAAAGTTGTGCCCGATCCGCAGAAGAGAATTGGATGGTGAGTCTTATACCCGTGATGACATTGTCAGAGCGCAGAGGGGTGATACTCAGCGTCTCCATGCCATAGGTTGCTGTCAAAGTCAGCTCATCCGGATTGCAAGTATAATTGTAATTGCTGTCCCATGTGGAGAAGACAGGTTGCGTGAGCGTGGTGTTCCAGTTATAAATGCCTTCTGACGGTCCATCAAGCCATACGTTCATGCATTCATACAGTTGGTTGGTTTCCAGACCACCCAGATTATTCATGGGGAACCCCACGGTATTGCCCTTTATGTCCACGTTCTTCATGACCGCATCCTTATACGCTTGGTCATAGTAGATGTCATCATTCTCATCTTCATCATCTTCTTCAAAGACACTGCCGTTCTTAAAGGCTTGGTAAACAAGCCTCGCTGTCGCCTTATCCTCAAACTGCCAACATGCCCGCCCGGAATTATCGTAGTAGGCGTCCACCTTGCCTCCTTTCATATAGAAAGAGAAGAATGTTATCATGCTGATGCCATCATCGTCATCATCGTCATCATCGTCATCGTCATCGTCGTCATCGGTCGCGCGGGTCTTCACGATGCGCTCCATCATGGCGCGGGTCTTTGCATAGGCCTTAACCTCTGAGGAGTTTTCGGTAGGGCGGTAATAGAGTATGCCGTTTTCGGTATCACCCGACCAGCCCGTCGCACTGGGCGCAGTGAACATCTTGGTCTTAATGGCTGTTGTTCTGCCGTCATTGTCATTGTCATCGTCGTCGTCGGAACTACAAGCGGTAAACGTGAGTGAGGCCAAAAGGAGCGAGGCTAAGAAAAACAGATTCTTTTTCATACACATTGAATTTTTTAGTTTAATTGAAAGTAATTTTGATATATATAATTATACAAAAAAAGCGTGGAATCGTCCTGTTGTCCATTCCACTCTCTGAGGCTCTGCATTGCCTATTATGTTCGAACAGACAACGTCAGAGCCCACGCCGATATGATGATACACCGATAAGTATATATCACACCCGGGACATCTACCGCTGACTATGTTCGAGAACATAATTATGAATTTTGCAGATTCAGAGAGTCTCAAACACAGCGTCGAGTAAACGCCTTCAATATGTCCGGAACAAGACTTTCCCACCCAATGCCCGCTGAGTGAAGGTTCCGCCATGCTTCGATGGCTTAGCTCCTTTTCAGCCCGGCGTGAGCTGCCGCGCCGCGTTCGTCCTGTGGAAACACGTTCCATGCCGCCGGTGCAGGCGCGGTTGTCTTTAGTCCGCCGCAAATATACTCAAATTTTTTCAAACAAATCATAAAATGAAAGATTTTTTTCATCACTCCTGTTTTTCCATAATCTACAGATGAATCAGTAACACTGCGCGCAGATGTCCTGTCAAGTTCTGCGGAGAAAATGTCCAAAATCCGCCTAAGAAATTTTCGTTTCAGCCTGAGTTCTGGAAAAACGAAGGCCTTCGTTCGGCAAAACGAACGCCTTCATTTTGCCGAACGATGGCCTTCGATGGACACGGAATCCGTGCAGTTGCTGAAAAGAATTGGTGCATTTCCCAACTTTTCTCTGCGGAGTGGAGCAGACAAAATGGCGGAGTTCATGAAAGCCATTGATGCAACAGACTGACAACCATTGAACTTTGGTGGCTCTCTCCGGTATGAGACGATGGGCAGGACTGAAACGGAGAATTTTTGCTTTATCAAGCAAATTCAGCAATTGACCATACATCGGCTGTCCGATAAAGTGTGTACCTTTTTCATTGTTGCTTTGGTTTTGTGGTGAGACAAAGGTAACAAAAAAGGCCGGGTTCCAAGCAAGGGACTCGGCCTTAATGTATGTGACGCTCAGAAACTTTCAGCGAGCGTTGATACACTTGTTCAAACACATCCATTTCTCGCTTGGCTATACCAAGTCGAGAGGCTAAAGATTTCCATTGTCTCACGCCGGCCTTCACTTCTTCGATAATTCGTTGAGCCTCTTTCTTGCCAATCATGTATTCCTCTGTGGCAAGGATTTGTTCACGTCTGTTCAGCAGCAGCCGTCCCCATCGGTCTGGCAAAGCATCGCCGAAGCAGCCGAAGATGTCCCTGTCCGGCTGTGTGTGTTGCTGACTTGGATAGTTGTTGATGTCTGCACTCAGGAAAAGACTGCCATACAGACGAAGCCAGTCGTTATCGTATTTGAACGAATAGGAATTAGAGCCACGAAGCGATTCATAGCCTAATTCACCAACCGACAATGGCTCATCAAGCCAGTCGAAGTCTGCATATACAAATAATGTACGCATAGTTTATTCCTTTTTTGATGCACGTTCACGATGTTTCAGGGCGAGATCCTGCAAGGCTCTTCCCATCTCATCCTTCTGCGCAAGCAACAAGATGTCATCATCGAGTTGCAAAGCGTATAGTACACGTAGATAGATGCCAATGGCCACGGTCGGCGCACCTTTCTCAATTCGGGCAACTGTAAGCGGAGAGCAAGTAGCACGTTCAGCCACCTGCGCCACACTTAGATGACGACGCAAACGGGCCATTCTGATTTGCTCGCCAACAGTCTGCATCTTCTGTTCAAGCTTTCTGGGAAGCTTTGTTCCCATTGTTGTTTTGCTCATAACAGCATTCAATATTTATTTACGAATGCAAAGTTACCACTTTTTCTTTATTTTATGATATATTGATGCGGCCAAAACAACAAAAAGACACTTTATTTAACCCAAATCGGTCATTAGGAGTCGGTAAAGGCTGGCTTTCAGCGTATATTTTTCCATCAAGGCTTCAAAAAACTTGCAGAAATCGTCTGCCACACAAAATATTTCTGTAACTTTGTCGGCAAAGCTGACTTTGTTGTCACGATTGTCGCAAGCGACTTTGTGCCAATTTCTTTAGCGTTTATGATTCATCGAACTTACGTTAGCTAATCGTTCATATTATGAGTAATAATCTTAAATTGTTTATATTAGTGCTTTTGATTCCTTGTGTATCAAATGTATATGGCCAGTTTATAATTCAAAAAGAATTGTCACTTGACAATTTAAGCAAAAGTTGGTCAGAGTATCAACAAGATTCGAAATATAACCTGACAAATTTTAGTCCTCGTTATTTCAAAGATACGATTAGTGTCACAGAGATGAAGGAGGCATTCTATAAAAATAAGGATGTCAAATTCACAGCGTCACCTTACGCAGGACTTGATTCCGTCAAAAGAACAGGAACTATCGGGGAAAGCGTCATGATATTATCACCACTGAGAAACCACCCCATAAAGGAAGTCAAGGAATGTCGTGGTGTATGGAATAGATTAGGTACGATTAGTTTGGTGGATCTTTTGGATAAAAATGGAGTTTCACAGCAAACGTTGTTTAAGAAGATTAAGGATGACGAACTAAAGAAAATGATGAATGGAGAGATTATTACACTAAGGGCTCCCCACTGGTATATGGGCTATGTGGTATCACCAACGGCCAGTATGGAAATTTACATGAATGGTAAGTTAATGGGGAAATCTCCAAGCGTAGATTACTCAGACTTCTTTGCATATGCAAATCATTATTCTAACGTATTGGATGGAGAATGGTATCATGATGTAAGTGGCGGTGCCCGTTTGCTGGGAGCACTACAAGGCATGAATACAATGATGCATGCTAAGACTTCAGACAAAACATTCTCTGTTTTGTTGTATGCCAAGACCTATCCAAGAAGTACAAAAGTGACTTATACGATAGATCTTTTGTTGCCAGATAATCCAGACAAGGAAACAGATACATTATTTATGAGTTTGAAAAGCTTTGTTGAGAGTTTACCATCTCAATCGTTTGCACCTTACTTTACTACTGATATGCGTCTCATGACAGGTCGTTATTATAAGGTGACGGTGAACAAATGCGGGTGGCTAATTCAAGATTATTTGGACTTATAAGGAATGATTGCTGTCCGATAAAACTTGCGAACATCAATAACGTGTAGTCCAAGCATCGTATAATCAGTACTCGAATCAGTTTTTCTAAATTCCAAGTTCCAACAGTCAAAGAGTGATGGCTCGGGCGGTGCATCGGATGCTTTCAGAAGCAGTATTCCCCAGTCTATAAAAACAGCAAATGTCCACAAAACTGCCAAAACTCCTTCTCCTCAAAGGAGAGCCAAAGACATTACAGGTGGAGACCATTGAAAAGATGGCCTCCAGGGGATGGCGTGTGAAGTTTAAGAATGCCAAAAAGAGCTTTGTCTATTCTGATGATAACGTGGAATGGCTGACCAATGCCAAGTGGATGCAACCGGAACTCTGCAAAATCTTTAAGGAAGGGAAACAGATATGGGGCATCACTGAGCTCTGGCATTTTGACTATGAGGACAAATCGCTGTGGCGTGTCAAGTATCAAAGCGGTGCAGAAGCGGAATATACGGACGGTCAGATAAATGTAGTGACCAACTGTCTCGACGAGGAAACGGCAAAAAACGCTTACGCCTATATGCGCAGCGTGGCAGAAATCAATATTCTGGGTGCTGCGGATGGAGAAAGCGGTATTCTTGCCCAAATCTATGAGCGACTTGGATTTGTGGACGACAAGACGGCTGCGTCTTGTTATCTTAATCCCGGTCAACATAAGCCAAAGAATCTCAGCCATAAGGATTTGATTTATCCTTTCGGCTGCAATGCCAGTCAGAAGAAGGCTGTCGCTCATGCGTTTGAGCATCAGATAAGTGTGGTTCAAGGGCCTCCGGGCACAGGCAAAACCCAGACTATCCTGAACATTGTTGCCAACATCGTGCGGCAGGGAAAGACGGTGATGATTGTGTCGAACAACAACTCCGCAACATTCAATGTACAAGAGAAGTTGGAGAGATATGGTGTGTCGTTCATTGTTGCTCCGTTGGGCAGTCACGACAATAAGGAACGCTTCGTTGCCAATCAACCCGCTTTGCCAACTGATTTGGAAACATGGGATTTGTCCATTCAAGACAGTATAAGGGCTAAGCGAACATTGCATGATACGCTTGCTGGGCTTGATAAGGTGTATGCTTTACAGAACCGGCTCGCCGAGCTGCGCCAAGAACAACAAGCGGTAGAGCTGGAATGGAAACATTTCTGCAAGGAGCAGGAAGTTTCGCCAGGCGAGGATAATTTCCACTCTGCTGATTCTGCCAATGTGATTTGGCTGTGGCTGAAACTCCAGTCTGTAGCCGAAAGTGCGGATACGGGAAGACAGAGTCTGTTTCAACGCTTTAAGTTGTGGTGGATGAAGTTGCTGTGTAAATACAAATGGCATATTCAGAACAAGTTCGATGCTTCCGACCTGCGGCCTTTGATTACCGAGCTCCAAACGCTCTACTACCTCAACCGACGTAAGGAACTGGCAGCAGAAATCGCAGGCAATGAGTACCAGCTGAAGACCTACGATGCCAAGGTATTGACAAAGACGCTGGCCGACAACTCGTGGCTGTTGTTCAAGTCTTCGTTGCACGATAAATACAAAGACGGAAGAGCCGTCTATACAGGCGTGAAGAATCTGCGTCAGTCCGGTTCGGACTTTTTGAAGCAATATCCGGTGGTGCTGAGTACCACGTTCTCTGCGAGAACATGTGTGTTTGGTGACCAACCTTACGACTACCTTATCATGGATGAGGCTTCGCAAGTGTCAGTGGAGACAGGTGCCTTAGCCTTGGCGTGTGCCTACAATGCGGTTATTGTGGGCGATACCTTGCAACTGCCGAATGTTGTTACGGAAGATGACAAGCGGAAGCTCACTGCTATCATGAAGCAATATCATATTGCCGAAAGTTACGACAGTGCCAAAAACAGTTTCCTGCAGTCGGTATGTGACACCATCAAAGGAGTACCACAAACCCTGCTGCGTGAACACTATCGTTGCCATCCACGCATCATCAATTTCTGCAACCAGAAATTCTATGGCGGCAATCTCCTCATTATGACTGAGGATAAGGGAGAGGAAGATGTGTTGTTCGCAGTACGGACAAGGCCGGGAAACCATGCTGTGGACCATTTCAATCAACGAGAGATTGACGTAGTACGCGATGAAATTCTTCCCAAACTCCAAGGGGTGGACGATATTGGCATCATAACGCCGTATAATCATCAAGTGGATGTCTTCAGTCTGCAACTGCCGGCAATTACTGTTGGCACAATCCACAAATATCAAGGGCGAGAGAATGACGCTATCATCATGAGTGTCGTTGATAACCAGATAACGGAGTTTGCCGATGATCCAAATCTGCTGAATGTGGCTGTGTCGCGCGCCAAGAAGAAATTCTGTTTAGTTGTAAGCGGTAATAAGCAGAAGCGTAAGGGCAATATCCAGTCGCTTCTCGACTACATCGCTTACAACAACTGTGCGGTGACGGATAGTAAGATTGCCTCCATCTTCGACTATCTGTATGTGCAATATACAGAACAACGAATGGAGCTGGCTAAGACCAATCCTCAAATCTCTGAATATGCGTCGGAAAACCTAACCTACGCCATGCTCAACGAGGTGCTTGCGTCAAATGAGGGATTCGCTCACTATCATGTAGTCTGCCATTTGCCTCTGCGCATAGTGATACAAGACACATCGCTGATGACAGAGGAAGAGTTGAAGTATGCCGCCAACTACAGCACCCACCTCGATTTCCTCATAGTTGATAACGTGACCCACAAACCTGTCCTCGCCATCGAGACAGACGGTTACTCATTCCATAACGATGCTACCTATCAGCACCAACGTGACGTAATGAAGGATCATATTCTCAGTTCCTACGGACTACCCTTGCTACGTTTGTCGACTAAAGGGAGTGGTGAGAAAGAGAAAGTGACAAATGAATTGTTAAAACTGACAATATGAAAACTTATTCCGTCGGCCTCTGAGGAATGACTGACGGAGAAGTGAGGAGGATGGGGAAGAAGAACCATGCAATGGTGGTAGGGGCTGTCGACGACTGACAGATGCGTCAGGTGGAGGCGGATGTGTCAGACGGGCAGGGGATATTGCATGGTGGAGCAGTGGAGGGAACCGTGCTGGCGGATGAGTACCCGGCAGTCGATGCCGATGACCTCCCGGGTGGGGAAGGCGGTACGGAGGCGGCGGATGGCGAGTGCATCGGCGGTGGGCTGACCATAGGTGGGGCAGAGGACGGCTCCGTTGATGATGAGGAAATTGGCGTAGGTGGCAGGCAACCGCTGTCCGTCTTCGTCGTGGATGGGAGCGGGGAGAGGCAGTGGCACCAGGGTGTATGGGCGGCCGTCGGCGGTACGCAGGGCACGGAGTTCCGCTTCCATCAGTCCGAGGTCGGCCGCCTGTGGGTCTTGGGAATCGGTGCATTGGGCATAGGCGATGGTGTCGGGGGAGCAGAAGCGGGCCAATGTGTCGATGTGCCCGTCGGTGTCGTCGCCCTCAAGATGTCCGTGCCTGAGCCAAAGAACGCGCCGCGCATGGAGGATGCGTTTCAGTTCGGCTGTGATGTCGGTTTGCTCGAGCGAAGGGTTTCGGCCGGGGGAGAGAAGACAGGATGTGGTGGTGAGGACGGTGCCTTGGCCGTCGGTGTCGATGCTGCCGCCTTCGAGAACAAGGTCCTGTTCATCCAGCAGGAATGAATCTGTTGATGGAGAACCGGGCAGGCACTGCCGGTAAAGTCGGCGGAGCCGGCTGAAGATGCGGCGGTTGATGGCATCGTCGAGGGCTGATTCGTATTTGCCTCCCCAGCCATTGAAGCGGAAGTCGTGGAGAACGACGGCGGGGTGGAGGGTGGTGATGAAAGCGTGGTCGCGCGCCCAAGTGTCGTTGATAGGGCAGGTGATGAAGTGGATGCCTTGCCCGGCGGACACGTGGTGCCGCTGCAGGGACTGACGGACCTGCCGTGGATTGCGGCAGACGATGAGGAGCGGTTGCCGGCGGCTGATTTCGTCCGCCATACGGCAGTAGCAATCCTCGGCTTCGCTGAGGTAGGGAGCCCAATCCGTAGTGATGTCGGGCCAAGTGAGTTGGACGAAGGCCTGAGGTGCCCATTCGGCGGGCAGAAGAGGAGTGGAATTACCAGTTGGCGACGGTTGCATTGAAAATCTGATCTACAATGTCATTGATCATTTGTTGAACAAGCTCTTCTTGCACGGCGGTGAGCTGCTGCGAGGAGTCGTAGTCAGCGGTTGCCGAGAACTGCCGCTCGAAGTCCTCTTCGTGTTTGGTGTTGTTGACGAAACGCACGTTGACGGTCATCTTCAGCTGAGTCTGGGCAGAATAGCCGTCGGAGGAGATGGATTTGTTGGTCTGCGAATATTCGGTGATTTCGCCGGCCAGTTGCATGTCGCCGTTCTGCTTCAGCACGCTGAGCTTGGTCTTTTGTGCGTAGGCATCGTTGAGGGAGTTGTAGAACATCGATTCCATCGGTGCCCACACATAGGCGCAACGGATGGGGAATTTGTCGATGCTGATGGTCTTCACTTTGTCGTAGTTGATGCTGGAGCCGCTGAAGGAGTAGCTGACCTGGCAGGCGACGAGCAGCATCAATGGAAGGCAGAGCATCAACGTCCGGATGTGTTTCATCATTCAAATGTTGTTGAGTCCGAGTTCCTTGATTTTGCGGTAAATGGTGCGCTCGCTGATGCCCAGCTCTTTGGCTGCGCGCTTCCGGTTGTAGTTGTTGCGCTTGAGCGCGTCGAGAATGCTCTGCTCGGTCTGCTCGCGGATGGAGCGCGGGGCTTCCTCGACATAGGCTGTGGCCGGTACATAGTCGTCGGGCGAGGCGGCCGGACGGCCTGCAGGCTGCTGGCGCGTGTTCTGAATGGAAATGCCGGGAGCAGGGCTGGTCAGGTTGATGTGTGCCGGATAGTCGGCATTCTGAAGCCGGTATTCGGCATGGTCGCCGATGGTGGTGCGGGACGTGGATTGCGAGGCCATCACCATGTCTTTGAGCTCCTTGATTTCCTTGCTGAGGTTGAACAACTGCTGGAGTAGCATGTCGCGCTCGTTCTCGTAGGAGTGGGGAGTGGCGGAATGGTTGCCGTGGGCAAGGACGAGTCCGCCGCTGGAGGCGCTGTCGTCTGTGATGCCGTATTCGCGGAGCGTGTCGGCACTGATTTCGCGTGTCTTCGAGATGATGCTGAGCTGTTCGGTCAGATTCTTCAGCTGCCGCACGTTGCCCGGCCATTTGTAGGACATGATGAGCTGGCGGGCATCATCGGTGAGATAGACGGGCTCGCGGCGATATTTCTCGGCTGTGTCGGCAGCGAACTTGCGGAAGAGCAGCGGGATGTCGGCTCCGCGTTCACGGAGCGGCGGCATGGTGATGGGGATGGTGGCGAGACGATAGTAGAGGTCTTCGCGGAATCGTCCTTCGCTAATGGCTTTTTTCATCTTGACGTTGGTGGCGGCAATGATGCGCACGTCGGTCTTCCGCACTTCGTTCGACCCCACGCGCAGGTATTCGCCCGTTTCGAGCACGCGCAGCAGCCGCACCTGTGTGGAGAGGGGCAGCTCGCCCACTTCGTCGAGGAAGAGCGTGCCCTTGTCGGCAGCACCGAAGTAGCCCTCGTGTTCGCCGACCGCACCTGTGAATGCGCCCTTCTCGTGGCCGAACAGCTCGGAGTCGATGGTTCCCTCGGGGATGGAGCCGCAGTTGATGGCGAAGTATTTCTGGTGTTTCCGCACGGAGTGGTCGTGTATGATGCGGGGGATGATTTCCTTGCCGACGCCGTTTTCTCCCTCGATGAGCACGGAGAGGTCGGTGGGTGCCACCTGCACAGCCACGTCGATGGCGCGGTTGAGTTCCTTGGAGTTGCCGATGATGGCGTACTTGGTTTTGATGCTTTGCAGTTCTCGTTCGTTCATATATGGTCAGGATTCAAGAGGTGGGTCTCATGCGAAAGACAAATAGGGATTGGAGCGCAGCTCCCGGCCGATGGTCGTCTGTGGGCCGTGTCCGGGATAAACGGTCGTGTCGGGGGGCAGGGTGAACAGGCGGTCGAGGATGCTGTTGACCAGATCGTGGCCGTTGCCGCCCGGCAGGTCGGTGCGTCCCATGCTGCCCCGAAACAGCGTGTCGCCGGAAAAGAGGGCGTGTTCTGCCTCGCAATAAAAGCAGAGACCGCCGGCGGTATGTCCCGGCGTGGCGATGACTTGAAGCCGGAGCCCGCCTACGGAAACCAGCTGTCCGTCGGTCAGGGGAGGGGCGAGGAGCGCCGTGAAGCTCTCGTCGAGAGCTTGGGCACAGGCTTGGCCGAGGAACATGGCAACCTGCTGGCGCATGTGGCTGTAGAGGTCATCATCGTCGGCTGAGGCTTCGGGCCGCAGTCCGTAGTCGCGGATGACGAAGCTGTTGCCCAAGGAATGGTCGAAGTGGAGATGGGTGTTCAGCAGATGGACCGGTTTCAACTGTTCGCTTTCGAGGTACTGATGCACTTCTGCCCATTCCTGTTCCGTGAAGCAACCGCAGTCAATGATGGCTGCCTCGTGAGTAGCATCGCTGACCACGTAGGTGTTTTCCTGAATGGGATTGGTGGTGAATGTCCGGACGGTCATGTCTGTGAAACTTGCTGGATGTGGATGGGTCAGTGCACGGTGACATGCACGATTTTCTTCGTTTCGAAATAAGGTTCTGTGAAGAACTCGCTCACGTCCCATGTGGTACAGATGTTACGCATGGAGGCCATTTCGCGGTTGAGTTCTCCGCCTTTGAGTGCAATGATGCCGTTGGGCAAGGCGTTGTGCTGGTGGGAGCGGTCGATATTCTTGCGCACGCATCGCATGAGGTCGGTCAGCGGCATCACGGCACGGGTCACCACAAAGTCGCAAGGGTCGCTGATGTCCTCGCCTCGGGCGTGGGTGAAGCGCACGTTCTGCAGCCCGATGGCTTCGGCCACGGCTTGCGCCACTTTCACCTTTTTCCCGATGCTGTCCACCAGATGGAAATGTACTTGGGGAAACAGGATGGCGAGCGGGATTCCGGGGAAACCGCCGCCCGTGCCGAGATCCATCACACGGGTGTCGGGACGGAAGTGGATGATTTTCGCTATGGCGAGGGAATGGAGCACGTGGTGCTCATAGAGGTTTTGGATGTCCTTGCGCGAAATGACGTTGATTTTCGCGTTCCATTCCTCGTAGAGCGGTCCGAGAGCTTCGAACTGTTGTATCTGTTTTTCGTCCAGGTTGGGGAAATAATGTCGAATCTGTTCCATGGTCGTCTTTAGGGAAGAGTCAGAAGCGGTGGGGCGCTCCCGGGGATGCCGAACCTTCAATAGAGCAAGTCACTGAGCTCCTCGTAGGTCATCGCAATGCAGATGTCGCCGAAAACGTAGGGCGCAATCTCGTATGGATTGTAGTGGAATGTGATGGAGTCCTTTCCGAGCAGCATGTTGTTGGTGATAAACATTTCGGCGATGTCGAGAAAACCGAGTTCTTGCAGTTGCTCCAGCGTCTTCACCTTTTGCATTTGCATCAGCTTTCGCGTCAGCCGGTTGCAGAGCTCATCCTGTGTGCCGGGCCGGAAAATCTCGGAGGGGCGTATGACGTGGCCGTCGGTGAGCGAGAAGGAAAGGTCGGTGGCAGTTGTTAGGCCGTGAGCTCCGCCCGTGTATTCGTATGAGGAGAACTGATAGCATACGACGGTGTCCTCACGTCCGATGTCCGCGTGGGAGTCGATCCTGTAGTCATAGCAGTAGCGGGCGATGGCAAGGCGGATGAGCGATTCGTCGAGGCTGTCGCCTGTCGCGTGCAGGCTGTCCTCATTCATGTAGGCCAAATCCTCATAGTAGATGTCTTTCACCTGGCGGGTGAATTCTTTCATCTGCTGGCCGACATAGCGCTTTGCGGCTTCTTGCACGCTTGCCCCCCGGCAGCCGGGCAGCAGCTCGTCGATGATGTAGCGGTTGATGGCCTGCACAGCAGTCTCGTGGCGGTCTCCGGCGGGTGCCTGCAGGGTGGTGAGGCGGATGCCGACCTCACAAACCGGCGACTCCCGGGGATTCTTGGGCACCAACATGACGCTGTCGTTCAGTTCCGTGACATGAAACGTGATGTTTGTTCCTGAATGCCCGCAGCAGGTCAGGAGCAGTGCCGTCAGCACGAGGAAAGAATAGGTTCTGATTCTTTGCATTGCAATGAGTCCGATGGACAAGATTTGGGTTGCAAATTTACGAAAAATTGCTGACCTGCCAAGGCTTTTGAGAAGTAAATCTGTGGGCGAAGTGCAGTTTGGCAGGTAGAATTTCGTGGTTTCAAAATAAATTCGTACTTTTGTACGTTTTTCAATTGTTTATTTGCCGTTCGCTGAATCAATCTGTTGTGAAAATGAAAGACGAGAAAGAAGCAAGGAATCCGCGGCAGAGCCGTCGCCCATACGCCGACTTGGGCATGACGGTGGCCGTGTCGCTCCTGATTATCATGATTGTCAAGAGTCTCCTGTTCGGGCTGACGCTGATGAGCCTGACACTGATGGTGTTGCCTGCGGCCTATATCGTCGTGTGTGCCGTTCACGACAGTTGGAGCCGTGTGGTGCAGCATAGCACGACGCTCTTGCTGCTGTGCTCTGCGCTGTGTTTGGCGGGAACGTTTTTCTTTGACCGTCCCACACGCCCGAAGATGGTGGCCTTTCAAGCCCGGAGCGAGAACGATACCGTTGTGCATGCCGCCGAACCGGTGGTGGAAACACCGCAGCCCGTGCAGGTGGACACTACGGATGTCGTGGCCATTGACACGCTGGACTATGAAGTGACAGACAGCGTCGATGTCGTGCCGCTTGAGGAGGAAGTGCTGGAAAAAACGGATTCCGCCTTGGCGGAAACAGAGGTGACGGACATCCTTCCATAGCTTTTATAAAAGGGTCATAATCAACGATAAAATGAAAATAATAAAAGTTTTCCTGAAAGTCGCCCTCTGCACCGTGGCACTCGTACTGATGGCCTGTCAGAACCGTCCCGCATATTCCGAGGAGGAGGCTTGGGCACGCATCAGCCAATTCCGCACGGCGGACGAGCCGGATTCCGTGGCTGAGGCTTTGGATTACTATCTCGACCATTTCAGTGACAGCAAATATGTGCAGCAAGTGGTGGCCATGAAGAACTCTTTCCAGAAGGAGAAACAGGAGTGGCAGGAAGTGGTGGCCTACAACTGCACGATAGAAAACGTGGACAAGTATATCTATGAACACCCGGACGGCTTCTTCCGCGGACGCGCTGTCGCCACCATCGACTCGTTGTCGTTCCTCGATGCCTCGCAAAAGAAGACGGCAGAAGCTGTCCAGGCTTACCTGGACCAATATCCGGACGGGAAGTTCGTGGAGCAGGCACGCGCCCTGTTGGGCGACTTGCAGGATATGGACATGACTGCCGAGGAACGGAATCGGGTGACCGGAGTCGTGGAACGTCACTTTGAGGACATGACGCTGAATTCGGAGGAAATTGTCACGACCGTGGCTCCGAACCTCTCTTCCTATATAGGGAAAGCGCACTCAACGAAGGAAGATGTGCTCGAATATATGGCGCATGTCCATGCGGACGGCGAAGCCAAACTCATCTCGGCCTCCCAGTTCTCGTTGACGAAGTTCATGGCAGCCGGCGTGCCTGTTTACAACGTCCGGTTCACGCTCACTGAGAAAATCAACCCCGATGACAGTCTGGCGTTGCAGGAATATCATTACAAAGGCACCGCCATTCTCAACTCGTCCTTGCAGATTACATCGCTCGTGCTGGAATAATCCGTTTTTTATGACATTGACTCTCCGAAACATCATCCCGATGCTGAAGCCCGGCTGCGGACTTGTGGCGGCGGTGCTTCTGGCCGTTGCCTCGTGCGGTGAAGACCGCACCTACGAATATGTGCAGAAAACACAATGCGACCATTGGATGCAGGAGGCCATGCAGGAATACTACCTGTGGGGCGACAGTATTGTGGATCTGGAATGGAACGATTACTTCAATACGCCCGAGACGTTTTTCTCCAAACTCACGGCAATGGCTCCCGTGTCCGACACGTGGTCGTGGTGCTCCATCGACACGCTGTCTGACGATGCCCATGAGCGCGGCTATTTCAATCATAACGACTCCTACGGCATCGACTTCACCATCATGACCGACCCGACGGGGGGAACGAGCCGTCAGTACGCCCGCGTGATGACCGTCTATCCACATTCGCCTGCCGAGCGTTGCGGACTGATCCGCGGCGATTTCATCGGATATGTGGATGGCGTGAAATTCACCTCGGGAACCGCGTCCAACCTTGTCAGCGGAAAGGCGCGTACACTCGTCGTGAGCAAGCTGGGTGTGGACGAGACGGCAGAAGCTTTCTACTGGACATCGACCGACACCGTTGTGATGGCGGCTTCGGAGTATGTGGAAGACGTGCCTTTCCCCGTCATCGCCAACTTCGACACGTCATCGGGACGGCTGGCCTATCTGATGTGCAACCGTCTCACAGAGGGACCCGAAGAACGTGCCTCCGCCTCCACCGCCTATGCTGACTCGCTGATGTCCATCATGCAATATCTGAGCGATGTGGATCCCGACATCCTCGTGCTGGACCTCCGTCTCTGCAACTACGGCAGGTTGTCGATGGTTCATCGCCTGGCTTCAACGATTGCAGGCAGCGCAGCTTCCGGCCGGCTGTTCGCCCAAACCCGCCACCGGAGCGACCAGACCGACCAGGACGAGAATCTCTATTTCGACAGCAGTCTCAATCAGCTCGCTATTTCCCATTTGGTGGTCATCACGAGCAGTTATACATGCGGCGCGGGCGAATGGCTCATCCGAGGCCTCCGCAGTGCCTTGGGCGACAGTTTCGTCACGACCGTCGGCACCACGACGGGCGGGCAGATTGTCACGACGGGCGACGTGCCGTCCGACTATTACGTGACCTTGCACCCGGCTACGGCATACGTGGCCAATGGCAACGGAGACTATGGCTATGCCTCTGGCATCGCTCCCGACATCGAAATCGACGAGGCGGAGTATGCCGACCTCTATCCTTACGGGAGCAGCCCGGAAATCCTCTTGGCCACGGTGCTACATCTATATGAGTGATAATTCTATTATTATTTTTTTTCAACCACAAACCATTTTCCAACTACAAACAATCGTACACCATGTGTTTCAACAAATCTTGCTCTCTCCTTCTGTCCTTGTCCCTTTTGACCGTATTTCCGGCCTTTGCACAGCAGTCTGGCGGCCTTTCGCAACAGCTCTTGCAGCAGCTGCGTCAGAACGGAAAGCTCACACCGTCTGAACGCGCCATCCGCAATGGACTGGCCGCCAACGATATTCGCACGCTGGCACTGAATGCCGACAATCAGCAGGAGCAGAACACCTACTTCAGCCATACCGTGAAGTCACGGGGCATCACCGACCAGAAGTCATCGGGGCGCTGCTGGCTGTTCAGCGGACTCAATGTGCTGCGCAGCCGTGTCATCAATCAGCAGAAACTCGAATCGATGGAGTTCTCCCAGGTTTACCTTTTCTTCTACGACCAGCTCGAAAAGTCCAACCTGTTTCTCCAGGCCGTCATCGACACCCACAAGAAACCGATGGACGACAAAACCGTGGAATGGCTCTTCCGCAATCCGCTTTCAGACGGCGGTACATTCACAGGCGTGGCCGATTTGGTAACGAAATACGGGCTCGTGCCCAAAGGTGTGATGCCTGAAACCTATGCCTCAAACAACACGTCGCGCTTCACTTCCTTCATCAAACGGAAACTGCGTGAAGACGGCCTCCGTCTGCGCAATGCTGCGGCCGATGGCCGGAAAGTCGGCGAACTGGCCACGATGAAAGAGCAGATGCTCGGCGAAATCTATCACATGCTGGTGCTTGGCTTTGGCGAGCCACCGACGGAATTCTCGTGGGCTCCAAAGAACTCTGATGGTCAATACTCCACACAGCCGTGCACCTACACGCCCCTGCAGTTCTATCAAGAGCTGATTGGTGACGACCTCGTCAACGACTACGTGATGCTGATGAACGACCCGACCCGCGAATACTGGAAAACCTACGAAATCGAATACGACCGACACACCTATGACGGCCACAACTGGCGCTACCTCAACCTGCCCATGGACGACATCAAGGCTGCGGCCATTGCGAGCATCCAAGACTCCACGATGATGTACATGTCGTGCGATGTCAGCAAGGAACTCGACTCCTCCCGAGGCCTGCTCGACCTCGACAACTATGACTATCAGGACATCCTCGGTGTGACATTCGGCATGGACAAGCGCGAGCGTATCCTCTCGTTCGACAGCGGTTCTACCCACGCCATGACGCTCAAGGCCGTGGACCTTGATGCCGACGGCCGGCCGCTGAAATGGGAGGTGGAAAACTCCTGGGGCGCATCGTCGGGATTCAACGGCCATCTCATCATGACTGATGCCTGGCTTGACGAATATCTGTTCCGCCTCGTAGTCAACAAGAAATACCTGTCCGAGCGGATTCTGGAAGCCGCACGGCAGAAACCGACCCTCCTTCCATGCTGGGATCCCATGTTCGCGGCCGAAGAGGATGGAGCGCAGTCCGAAGGATGCTTTGAATGAAAACAAGAGATTATAACATACATCATCATCAAGTCATGAACATTATAGACAGATTCCTCAGTTACGTCGCATTCGACACCCAGTCGAGCGAAACATCCACGACCGTTCCGAGCACGGCCAAGCAGCTCGACTTGGCACGTTTTCTCCGCGACGAATTGGTGCAACTCGGATTCCATGACGTGGAACTTGACGACAACGGCTATCTCTATGCCACCCTGCCCGCCAACACGCCGAAGTCCGTGCCCACCATCGGTTTCATCTCCCACATCGACACCAGCCCCGACTGCTCCGGAGCCGACATCAAGCCCCGCATCGTGAGAAACTACGACGGTGGCGACATCGAGCTCAGCCCCGGCATCGTCTCCTCGCCTGCCAAATTCCCGGAACTGCTCCGCCATGTGGGCGAAGACCTCATCGTCACCGACGGTCACACCCTGCTCGGTGCCGACGACAAGGCCGGTATCGCCGAAATCGTCTCCGCCTGTGTCTATCTGATGGAACATCCCGAGATAGAGCATGGACGGATTCGCGTAGGATTCAATCCCGACGAGGAAATCGGCATGGGTGCCCACCACTTCGACGTGGAGAAGTTCGGCTGCGACTTCGCCTATACGATGGACGGCGGCGAAGTGGGTGAAATTGAGTTTGAAAACTTCAATGCAGCCTCTGCCAAGATTGTCATCAACGGATGCAGCGTCCACCCCGGCTATGCCAAGGATAAGATGATTAACGCCGGACGCGTGGCCGCCGAGCTCGTCGGTCTGCTTCCCGAGCAGGAAACGCCCGAACATACCGAAGGCTATGAGGGTTTCTTCCACCTCACCGCCATCTCCGGCAACTGCGAACGCGCATCGCTGTCCTATATCATCCGTGACCACGACCGTCAGGTCTTCGAGCAGCGCAAGCAGCGTATGACCGCCGTGGTCCGTCACATCAACGACAAGTACGGCGCCGGCGTAGCTGAGCTCACGCTCACCGACCAGTACTATAACATGCGCGAGCAGGTGGAACCGAAGATGTACATCATCGACATTGCCCGGCAAGCCATCGAGGAGGCAGGTGCAGAGCCGCAAATCCGTGCCATCAGGGGCGGTACTGACGGAGCACAGCTCTCCTTCCGCGAGCTGCCTTGTCCAAACATCTTCGCCGGTGGCATCAACTTCCACGGCCCCTACGAGTTCTGTCCCGTGCAGAGCTTGGAGAAAGCCATGCAGACCGTTGTCAACATTTGCCGAATCACGGCCGAAAAACTGGGCCGGTAAGCACTCTCACGCATCATGGAAGCGCGATTAGACAAATTTCTCTGGGCCTCCCGCATCTTCAAAACCCGTACTCTGGCCGCCGAGGCCTGCAAGAACGGACGCGTGATGATGGACGGTGTGCGGCTGAAGCCTTCCAGCATGGTGAAGGAAGGAGAGGTGATACAAGTGCGTCGTCCACCGGTCACCTATTCCTTCCGCGTGCTCCAGCCTATCCAGAACCGTGTGGGAGCTAAGCTGGTGCCCACCGTTCTGGAGAATGTCACACCCCCCGACCAGTACGAGTTGCTCGAAATGAACCGCATCGGCGGATTCGTGAACCGTGCCAGGGGCACGGGACGGCCGACCAAGAAGGAGCGGCGTGCGCTCGACGACTTCATCCAGCCCACTTTCTTCGCCGATTTCGATTTCGATGACGACGAGAATGATGGGGACGACGAAGCGGGCAGATGACACTCAACGTTTCATTTTGTATTGTTGATGTACAACAATATTGTCGCGACTCGGCAAAGCTCATGCACGCATGGCTTTGCACTCGCTGCTCCAATATCTCTCGCTCGGCTTGCACTGACGTTACGGCTACGCCGTGAGGTTAGGCTGCATCCATAGATTCAACATCGAAGTGCAAAAATCTTCGTTCTGAATGACCCAATAATTT
>CAYPZK010000017.1:0-57017 GCA_964415385.1 uncultured Bacteroidaceae bacterium | reverse complement strand
AATTATTGGGTCATTCAGAACGAAGATTTTTGCACTTCGATGTTGAATCTATGTTTTTTGAAATGAATGACGGAAGTTCGCGCACGTTTGACAAGGCTGGGTCGCGTTGTGCGTTGTGGTTGTGTCAGCGGACGATGTACTTGCGCTGGTTGACGATGTAGATGCCCGCAGGCAGATGCATGCCTGACGGCGTTCCATCGGAGCTCGTCCCGACTTCCTCGCCGGCCACGTTGTACACTTTGGCTGCTGCCGGACGGTCTGTTCTGACGGTTGCGATGGCATCTGCCAGCTGGCAGTAGTCCAGCTCGATGGTGCCGTCTGCGTTCTCCGTGATGTTGTAGATGGGCTGCCCCATTTCGCCCGGTGTGTCGCCCGTGGTCGTGAAGACGGATGCCTTGCTGCCGGCCAGCGAGTCGAGGAGAGTCGTGCCGGGGTAGGGGTCGCCGGCGGCGGAGGCCATGAACGCGGTGTATTCGTCCTGTGTCGTCACGTACATGTAGCTGTCCAGCGTGCCGTCAGCGGGGATGAGGGTGAGCCGCTGGTGGCTGGCGTTGGTATTGACGCGGTTGGCCGTCCATGCGCTTTTCAGATAGTCCACGTGGCTCACGAGCAGTCCGTGGTGCAGCTGATTCCGTGTGCCGCGCCCGATATAGGTGTCCCAGCCCTTGTTCTGCCGGTTCTCAAGAATGTAGTATTCGTCTTCGTTCTCCGGGTTCACGATTTTGTATGAAGTGCCGTTCGACGAAATCGGATTCAGCGTGAGATGCTGCGGTGTGGCGGGGTCGAGCGTGACGAGCTTGTTCCAGCCCATGAAGTCGCGTTCGTAAGCGCTGTAGTTGCACGGCGCATAACCATTGCCGCAGTAGCAGCCCGAGTCCATGATGTCCCAATAGTCGAGCCCGTAGGCCACGTAGTTGGTGTCGTAGAGGTCAGGCAGGCCGAGGGCGTGGCTCAGTTCGTGAACAAAGACTCCGATGCCGTCGATACGTCCGTTGTAGAGCTCGTTGCAGCAGGCGTATGCGCCATAGGTCACGCCGTTGATGGTGCCGCCGTTGGCACTTTCCTTCGGCCAGATGTGGTATGTGGCGTCCTCATCCTCGTCGGGGTCGAGTGCGTTTTCGCCTTCGCCGGCAAAGATGAAGAAGGCCATATCCACAGAGCCGTTGCCGTCATTGTCGAATTGGCTCCAGTCGGCATAGACGGCTTGTGCCTGGGATATGGCTTCTTGGTAGAAAGTGCTGATATGGATGTCCTTGCTGTTGCCCGAGTTCTCTCCGTAGTAGGTATAGCTTTTGTCGAGCGTCACAGGGCCGATGACGACAAATTCGGGTGTGAACTGTCCGTCGCTCTGGTCGGAAAAATATTCACGGATGGCACCGCCGCTGCCCAATGCCGTGTAGTGACTGCCGTTGTCCAGCCCGTTGCAGAAGTGGTCGAACGTGAGGTTGACGGTGTCGCACTGCGCTGCCGTCTCGCACGTCGTGTTGGCTTGCAGTCCGCTGATAAACTTCAGGTCTGAGAACTGGACGAGGATGACCGGCACCTTGGGCGATCCCATCGAGGTGAGCGGAGCCGATTCGTGCAGCCCCACGCGGCGTGGAGCCCGGATGGACTCGTCTGCGGCATCGCCGGCGGCATGTGCGCGGAAGTTGCGGTAGCGGGGCTTCACGGTGGCGGACATGGTGGTGCAGGCTAAAGCCAGCAACAGGAAAGGAAGTAAACGTCGATGAATCATGGCCGAAGTGGTTTGAGTGTAGAAATATGCTGAATCAAGGGGCGAGAGTCAGCCGGTGTACGCTGAATTTGCCGAATACGTTGCAAATTTACATTGTTTTCCTCATTTCTGCAATTTTTTGCCTTTCAAATGGCCAAATTCTGCAAAATAACCGCTAACTTTGCTGTGCCGCGAAGGCGGTGAAAACCAGAAAGACCACAGACTTACATGCATACAAGAGAAGAAAAACTGGAAGCCTTCGGACGTTTGCTCGACGTGATGGACACGTTGCGTGAGAAATGTCCATGGGACCGCAAGCAGACGCTTGAGAGCCTGCGCCCCAACACCATCGAGGAAGTCTATGAACTGTGCGACGCGCTGATGAAGAGCGACGACAAAAACATCTGCAAGGAGCTGGGCGACGTGCTCATGCACGTGGTGTTCTATTCTGTCATCGGCCGTGAGCGCGGCACGTTCGACATCGCGGATGTCTGCCAGAAGGAGTGCGACAAGCTCATCTATCGTCATCCTCATGTCTATGGTGACAGTGTGGCCGAAACGGCCGGCGACGTGCTGAAGTCGTGGGAGCAGCTGAAGCTTCGGGAGAAAGACGGCAACAAGACGGTGCTCAGCGGCGTGCCCGATGCCCTGCCTTCGCTCATCAAAGCTTATCGCATTCAGGACAAAGCCCGAAACGTCGGCTTCGACTGGCAACAGCGCGAGGATGTCTGGAAGAAAGTGAAGGAGGAAATCTCGGAGTTTGAGTCCGAAGTGGCCGGCATGGACAAGGAAAAGGCCACGAATGAGTTCGGCGACGTGCTCTTTTCCCTGATTAACGCCGCACGCCTCTATCACATCAATCCCGACAACGCCCTTGAGCGCACCAACCAGAAGTTCATCCGCCGCTTCGGTTACGTGGAGCAGCATTCCATCCGTGCCGGCCGCCCGTTGCAGGACATGTCGCTCGCGGAAATGGACGCGCTCTGGAACGAGGCCAAGGAGCAGGAAAGGACGGCGGAACAGAGCGGCGACGCGTGATTTTCGTGCCCTCGGGGAATGATTTCGCGCATTCGGCGTGGCCAATCGAAATATTTGCGCTATCTTTGTAACGGAAACCTACATTCAAAACCTATACACAACATGAAGAAAATCATTGCAGCACTCGTGGTGGCACTCCTGCCCCTGTGCGTCACTCCTGCCTACGCCCAGCTCTTCAACAAGAAGAACTTCCAGGGAAAAATGGAGCAGCAGGCCTACATGCAGGGTGCTGTGCCGGAGAAGGACGGACAGGTGGTCTTCGAAAAAGACTTCACCGTGGCCGGAAAGTCGCAGGCCGACATTTGCAAGAACATCGCCCAATGGGCCAACCTGCGTTATATGGCTTCAACGGAGAACGGTGTCTGGACGGACGATAACTACTACAAAAATCTGGAATATGCCCGCGTGACGGAGTGCAACCCCGATGCCGGCATCATCACGTGCCAGGCCGACGAAGAAATGGTGTTCACCAACAAGACGCTGGCCAAGGACTACACCCAGCTCAACTATGTGCTCTCCATCCGCGTGAGCGGCAGCAATGTGCATGTGGAAATGGGCAGCATCGTTTACACCTACCAGCTCACCGAGCAGCCGTCGCGCATTCCGGCCGAGGACTGGATCACGGATGCGGAAGCCATCTCAAAGAAAGGTGCGCTTTACCGCAAGGTGGCCAAGTTCCGCATCAAGACGGTTGACCTCGCCAACGAGCTCTTCAAGGAACTCGAAGAGGCCGCCGCCCGATAGCCGCCGGGCATCCCGTCCGGAGGTTCTTTCCGCTTCATTCATCTTCATCCATCTCATTTTCTCTTCCTCGTGAATTCCGACGAAATCGACAAAATCATCGCCGATGCGGTGGCAGGCAGCAAGACCGAAAGCCGCTGGCACCGCCCCAAGTCCGACCGTTACAAAATCCGCCAGGTGAGGGCACTGCTCAACACCGTCTTCATGGTTGGATTCGTAGCAGCCGTCATCATTTATTTCGTATGCCCCGGCCAGCGCACCCTCTTCTTCTGCGTAGGCTTCGGAGCCATGCTCGTCAAAATCGTCGAATTCATCCTGCGCTTCATCTTCTGAAGCGCCAGCCCGATTCCCGCCCTTGAATACTTCAGCCCGCAAATCCACAGCATTCATCCTGCTCCTCGTCCTGTTCCTGGCCGGCGGCATTCCGCAGGCACGGGCGCAACGTGTGCTGGGACAGCTCGAAACGAACACCGACCAGAACATGATTCCCGGCGACACGGTGGACAGCAATAAGAAGCGTAAGAAAACCGTTCCCGTGGATGTCCGTTCCTGGACCATCGACCCGATCTTCGGAAACCGCACCGAGGTGGACGTGGACACGCTCCGCCACCTGTTCCAGAACAGCGACCACAACGAAGGGCTGACGGGCCACTACAATTCCCTCTCCAACATGGGCTCGCCCCGTCTGTCGCGCATCTACATGGAGCGCCCGGACGACGAGAAGTTCATCTTCATCACGCCGTTCGACCAGTTCTTCGTGGAAGACGGCGCATTCCGCTTCTACAACACCAAGTCGCCCTACATGAACCTGACCTACAACTGGGCAGGCACGCGCACGAGCGGCGACGACCACTTCCAGGCACTCTACACCAACAACGCCGGCCAACGCTTCAACTTCGGCGGCCTCTATCACTATATCTACGGCAAAGGCTACTACGACAACCAGTCCACGTCGTTCATGAACGGCACCTTCTTCGCCTCCTACATCGGCGACCGCTACGACCTCCACTTCCACTACACCCACAACTTCATGAAGATGAAGGAAAACGGAGGCATCGAGAACGACGACTACATCGAAAATCCCGAAGACCTCTCACAGAGTTATGCGGCCAACGAGATTCCCACCCGTCTGAACAACACCTGGAACCGTCAGGAGCACGACCTGATTTACCTCAACCACCGATACAACCTCGGCTTCACCCACACCGACTCCGACTCCATTCAGGGTGTCCACGACGTGTTCGTGCCCGTCACGAGCTTTTTCCACACTCTCCAGTACCGCTCGTTCCGCAAGAATTACCGCTCCTACGAGAACCCTGTCGGTGACTTCTATGAACGTCAATACCTGCCCGGCGACTCGGCCAACATCTTCGACCGCTTCACGGAAATCAACAACTACGTCGGTGTTTCTCTTCGCGAAGGCTTCAACAAATATGCCGTGGCCGGCATTAACGCCTATGTGGGCTTCAAGTTTCACCGTCAGAATATGCCCGACACCATCGCCGCAGGCACCGGCGAAACCACACAGACCACCCGCCGCAAGCTCTCGCAGCACGACATTGTGGTGGGCGGACAAATCATCCGCACTCAGGGCCGTTATCTCCACTACAACATCCAGGGAGTATTCAATCTGGAAGGCGACGAGGCCGGTGACTTCCATCTGCACGGGCAGGGCGAGCTCAACCTGCCTCTCCTCGGCGACACGGCCCATGTGGTGCTCAACGCCCTGCTCAGCCACGAGCACCCGAATCCCTACTACGAAACCTACCATTCGAAATACGCCTGGTGGGACAACGACCTGAGCGTTACCGACCGCACCCGCCTCGGCGGCGCCCTCTCGTTCCCCAAGACGCACACCAATCTCAGTGTGGCCGTGGAGAATGTCAAAAACCTGATCTATCTGGCTGATGAAGGAACTGCCTCCACCATCACCGACGGAGCCTACACCCACCAGATTGTCGTCCGTCAGCACTCCGGCAACATCCAGGTGCTCTCGGCTCAGTTGCGGCAGAACTTCAAGCTGGGGCCGCTTCATCTTGACAACGAAGTCACCTTCCAGACCACGTCCGACAAGGATGTCCTGCCCCTGCCGACGCTCAACCTCTACCACAACCTCTACCTCGACTTCCGCATCGCCCATGTGCTCGATTGCGAACTCGGAGCTGACCTCATGTATTTCACCGAATACTTCGCTCCCGACTATTCGCCTGCCGTCGGGCTTTTCACCAACCAGAACGTCGGCAACCGCATCGCCATCGGCAATTATCCCATCGTCAGTGCTTACGCCAATCTCCATCTGAAGCGCACCCGCTTCTACGTGCAGTACTACCACGCCAACCAGAGCGACGGCCACTATTTCTGGGCTCCCCATTATCCGATGAACCCTCACGGTGTCCGTTTCGGCATCAGCTGGAACTTCTACGACTGACTTTTGGGCATCAATACGCACTATCTGAACTATATTCCTAAAATCTGTTTATCACTTCCTGTCCGGCTCCAGTGCCTTTATACTTGTAGACAAAAGACAGACATTCAGCGCAACGCACGCAAGAACTTTCAACAATCTCACAAAAAACTTACAACAAGATGGACACAAGATTAAGTTTCACATTCCCCGGCCACACCGCCGTCTTCTTCGGCGCAGGCCAACTGAACGCACTCCACACCCTGCCCATGCCGGGCAAGAAGGCGCTGGTCGTTATCTCCAACGGTAAATCAACCCGCGCCAACGGTTATCTGGACCGCACGCTGAACGAGCTGACGGCGGCAGGCGTGGAAAACGTAGTGTACGACAAGATCCAGGCCAACCCGACTAAGCAGAATGTGGAGGATGGGGCACGGCTCGCCAACCGCGAGGGGTGCGACTTCATCGTGGCTCTCGGCGGCGGCTCCGTGATGGATGCCGGCAAGGTGATAGCCATCAATGCCGCCAACCCGGGCGACCTGTGGACGTATGCCGGCGGCCGTACCGGCAAGGGGCAGCCTGCGCCGAACGCGCCGCTCCCCTGGATTGCCATCACAACCACGGCGGGCACGGGCTCAGAAGTGGATTGTGCGGGAGTCATCACTAACCTGGAAACGAATGAGAAGCTGGGCATCGGTGACCCGCGCGACTTCGCCGTCTATGCCATCGTCGATCCCGACCTGATGATGTCTGTGCCGCCGAAGTTTACGGCCTATCAGGGGTTCGACGCGCTGTTCCATTCGCTCGAAGGCTATGTCAGCAACCAGTCGAACCTCTTCTCCGACATGGTGCAGGAGGCAGCCATCCGCAACGTCGGCCGCTACCTCCCCGTGGCTTGTCATGACGGCTCCGACAAAGAGGCCCGCGCCCGCATGGCCTTTGCCAACACCATGAGCGGCTATTCGATGGACACCAGTGCCTGCACGGCCGAGCACAGCATTGAGCATGCCATGAGTGCCTACCACGAACGGCTGCCGCACGGAGCCGGACTGATTATGATTTCGAAAGCCTACTTCTCCGCCGTCCTCAACAAGCATCTGTGCGATGATCGCTTTGTCAACATGGCACGGTTCCTCGGCAAGTCGGATGCCACGAAGCCGGAAGACTTCATCGCGGCTCTTGAAGACCTGCAGCAGGTTTGTGACGTGGCTGACCTGAAGATGAGCGACTATGGTATCCGGCCCGATGAGTTCGACTCGATGGCCACCAACGCCATCGAAGTGATGGGCGGCCTCGTGGCCTGCGACCGCCAGCCGCTCACGCACGACGAAATTGTCGGAATTCTCAGGCAGTCCTACAAGTAACCTCCGGCATTTCCGCCGTCACAGCATGCCCTGTCGCCGTCCCTATGCCGGGGATGGCGGCGGGGCGTGTTGTCATGTGGTGCTGTCGGCCACGATGGATTTCAGTTCCCGTAAAACGGGTTTCGAGACTTGCAGGGTGACGGGCTTTCCGCCGGCCGACAACAGCATGAGCTGCTGCTTCGTCGTGTTGATGTTGTGGATGGCGGCAAGGTTGACGATATATTTGCGTCCCAGCCGCTTGAACGAGTGGGGATGGTAGACGGCGTAGAGCGCCAGCTGCTCTTCGATGCGTCCCAAGCTGAACGGCACCATGAACCTGATTCCCGTGGAATAGAAGACATGCGTATAGTGGTCGTCGGCCATGAAGTAGAGCGTCTGGCTGAGATCCACCATGAAGAGCTCGTCGTGGAGACTGAGACACAAGCGGGGAGATTCCGTAAGGGTTGGTGACATAGGTGTGGGTGTGATAAGTGTGATGAAATGCCTGTTTGTCGCTGGAACAATGAAGCGTGAACCTTGCCTGTTGTCCATTCCACACACTGAGGCTCTGCATTGCCTATAACTGTCGAACAGACAACGTCAGAGCCCACGCCGATATGAATATATGTACCACCGCGGAGTTCCGCCCACAAGTGCATCCGCAAAGAGATGACTGTGGTATGGTGGAAATCCACATCGGGGGCAATAAATTCACACCCTGGACATCTACCGTTGACCATGTTCAAGACAGTTATAGTTGAATTTTGCAGATTTCAGTGTGTCTTAAACACAGCGCTGAGTAAACGCCTTCCAATATGTCTGGACTAAGACTTTCCCTCCCTGTGTCCGCTTCGTGCAGTTGAGTCATCCGGTTGTCGGCCTGTCAGCACTCAGCTACGGCGTGGTTGTCTGTCTCACACTCGGCAGGGGAATGACATTTCCCCTGTTGTGGAGCGTCGGGCAGACGTCTGTAGTCCATTGCAAATATAGGGAAATTTGCTGAGGTAGTCGGATGCTTGTCTATTAAATAAACTTAACGAACCGGCTATTTTACCTTTTTCAGCGCATTTTCCGCTTTCCGCATGTAGTCTTGCGCCCGTTCCCGGGCTTGGCGTGCTTTCCGCGCATAGGATTCCGCCCGTTCCATCGCGTTCCGGGCACGCTGCTGGTACGACTGTGCACGGTCGTAGTTGTTGCGTTTCGAGTAGTATTCGGCCTCCTTCAGATAGCCTTGCGCCTGGCGGTTGTAGTAGTCCACCTCACGCTCGTAGCCGACGGCCTGGCGTGTGTAGTATTCGGCCTCCCGCTGATAGGATTGCGCCTGCCTCAGATAGTAGTCGTTCTGTGCCTGCATCGGCATCAGCTGCAAGAGCAGCACGAAGAGTAGGAGTAGTCGTTTCATGTTCTTTTCGGTTTTTGGAATATGTATGGTACTTAGGTGCGGGTAGTTCCGAGGGAAGGGGAGCGGGAACGCCGTGCGCCGCGTTTCGGCTCCCATGTGCAAAAGTAAGAAAAATTGGAAATAAAAACCTTGTTCCGGTCGGAAAAAGATAAAAACAGATGGCCGCTGCGGACGGAACGGACTTATGGGCGCGAGGGCGGACACGAAGAAAGGGGTGAGAAGAAAAGGATTCTTCCCGCCCCTTCGGAAAAGGTTCTGCGGACAGTCGTCCGGATTACTTCGAAATGCAGATGCAGACGCGGTTGCTGTCGTTGTCGTTGAACGGCTGCTCCGAGTCGCCCTTGGCGATGGTGGTGATGCGCGATTCGCTGATGCCGGCTTCCACCAGTGCGGCTTTGACGGCGTTCACGCGCTCCTCGCTGTACTTCTGGTTGATGGTCGGATTGCCCGTTTCCTTGTCCGCATAGCCGCTGATGGTGATGGTCTTGGTTCCGTTCGTCTTCAGATAAGTGGCGATTTCCTGGAGTTTGACGGCTTCGGCCTCGCGGATTTCAGCCGAGCGGATGTCGAAGAAGATGTTCACGTCGATGTCTTTCACCTCTACCGGCTTGACAGGTTTCCGGGCAACGGGAGCTACCGGCGTGGCCGGTTTCTCCTCGACCACGGGCTGTACGGGTGGCGCAGGCGGCTCCTGGCGTTCGGCGGTCTTGCCCAACGCCACTTTCACGCCGACAAGCGCGTTGAACATCCAGTCGGCGTTGCCGGCCTTCTTGGAGTTGAACTTGTCGCTGAGCAGGCGGGCGTTGGCCTCCAGACCCAGCTGCACCTTCTGGGAGAGCCGGAAGTTGATGTCCACGCCGGCGTTGCCGACAGGGCGGATTTTCGTCCCGTCCCAGATGTAAGGCAGGTTATAGTTGTGCGTGTAGAGGTCTTGCGCCTCGTCGTTGTCCCAGGCCATGTTGGCTCCGGCTCCTGCAAAGATGCCGATGCTCACGAGCCGCTCCGGGTTGAATCCGCCGATGAGGTTGGTGAGGTCGAGGCGCAGGTCAGCTTCCAGACCCAGCTGGTTGAACTTGTAGGTCTGTTCCGGATTGCACCATCCGCCCTTGGCCTGCCAGCCGCTCACCTTCACCCGTGCACCGAGGTAGGGATTGAACTGATAGCCGACAGCGGCCTGCACGGCCGGCGATACGAGGTCGAAGAACTTGGCCTCGCCCAGCGTCTCGCTGGCTCCGGCCTGTAGCTGCAAGTACCAGTGAGGCAGGAACTTCCAAGTGGGCTCTGCCTGTTGTTCCTGAGCGCATATCTGCGTGGCAGACATGGCTGCAAGTGCTGAAAGCACGAAAAATTTCTTGATGTTCATAGTTGAAAATATTGAGAATCTGTGTTGTTACATGATGCGGTTGCTGTCCCTCTGCGTCTCACTGCGGGCGATAGCACTCGTACAGTTGCTTGCCGATGGTGAAGACGAAGCGTTCGGTTGTCAGGGAAGCGATGCTGACCGTTGTCGTGGTCTCCTCGTAGTCTGTGCCGTCGTTCTTGACGTGGGAGAATACGAGTTGCCCGTTGTGGATGTGCCAGGAACGCAGCGTGATGTCGTCCATGATGCCTACATTGCTTGCAGTACCGGTGCTGTCTATGCGGATGCCGTTGCCGCTGTGGTCGTCGAACATCCACAGGCCCGTGAGCTCCGTGATGTTGATGAGCCTCGAAATGGACTTGGTGCGGATGTCGGCCATGACGGCATAGGTGTCCCGACGCGTCAGGCTGCCGTATGCGTGGCGGCTGCTGTTCACTGCGGCGATGGAGAAGGCATTCTTGCGGCCAGTCTCGCGGTTCGTCGTCCAGACGCTGTCCTTGTCGAATTTGTCGAGGATGACAAACATCGTGGAGTCGTTGGGAGCATGCTTGGCCTTGCGACTTGCATCCGCCGCTGTCCTCTGGAACGAGGGCCTGCGGTCGTTCTTGCAACCAGCAAGATGCAAGGTCAGCATGATGCAGATGAGCGTCTTGAAGAACTTCATAAGTTTCCTCCTTCTATGATTGAAAAAGGGGAGGAATGGAGCACCTCCATCCTCCCCAAATGATGTGTGAATAATTTGGATTCGTTCGTTCTTGACTTTACTGCTGATTCTCTTTCACCTTGATGTTGAAGGTGTAGATCGTCGTGTTGTTGTAGTAGTCCTCAACGAGGAATTCGAAGGCCACAGCGTCGGTCGTGATGGCACCCACGCCGCCCGGCACGTTCTCGTTCGTGACAATCACGATGCCTGCATCGGTGACATCAATGCTCTTGAACAAGCTGGCGAACTGAGTATCCTTGAGTCTTACGCTCGTGCTCTTGATGCGGTCGTCGCGCGAGGAGCCGAAGTAAGTGATGTCGTCAGCAGCCGAAGTCGAAGGGTCGTCGGAAGTGATGTTCTCGTCGGTGAGGGTGATGGTCTCCGATGGATAGCCCACTTCATAGAGCGACTTGTCGAACTTGAAGTCAGCATAGGCGATGGCACTCTTATAGACCATCTTGAACGAATAAGGATTGTACCAGAGCGATGTCACGCCGAAGTATTCAACGGCAATCTGCATGGTGTAAGCGTGCTCTGCGCCATACTTCAGTGCGAGCGATGGAACGCTCATGATGTAGTCGGCAGCGGATGTCACATACTTGAACGGCACGGTCGAAGTCGGCTTGTAGAGCTTATAGACGCTGTTGGTCAAGTCATAATCCTTGTGGTCGGTGTAGTCGAAGCGCAATACGCAACCATCGCTGGCGTAGTAAGGAGCGTTGAATGCAGCAATCACGTTGTAGTTGGCTTCGTAAATGCCCGAAGTGCCTTCCTCGTTGCCTTTCTGGTTAGCCCAGGCCGTGAGCGTCTTGTCCGTGGTCAGGTCCTCACGCGTCATGTTCTTGTCGTAAGGCGTGAAGAATGCAGGGTTCGGATTGATGAGGCCGATGTGGTGAGTAGGATACTTCATCGTGAACTTGATAGGGAGCTCGCTGACTCTGTTTCCATTCAGATCGTAGGAGGTCATTATGAGCGTGTAGGTCTTCTCGACCTCCAGGTCTGCCGGATCATACGTGATGATCATGTTCTTGATCTTCTGCAGGTCAGCCAGTGTGAGACCCGATACTGTGGCCTCTGAGGTGCCGTTGAGGTTCACCGTGGCGATAGGCGTTTCACCAATCCAGTAAGGGCTCGTCGTTCTGTTGTCAGAGTAGAATTCTACGGTCTGGAGCTTGCAGACTACGCCATTGTTGTCTTTGGCTTCAATCTTGATGGAAGCCGTGTTGGTGTACCAGAGCTTGTTGGATGCGGAAACCGTGATGCAGTTGGCCTCGGTCTGGAAGTCCGTCTTGTCCGTGCGTGTCAGACCGTTTAGCGTCGTGTTGGTGCCTGCCTGGTATGGCGTATGCTCAATCGTCACCTCGGCCTCCTTAAACAAATCCTTCGCGAACATCACGTTGATGTCGGTGGAGTAGATGGTACCGTCGTAGTTCTGGATGTAGTAGCGGAAAGTCACCGTGCTGCCGATGAAGGAGTAGCTGCCCGAAGCGTCAGGAATCGTGATGGTGATGTTGTCGAATCCCTCGGTGTCCTCCTCGAAGATGGTGTTGAGGATGCCGCTGTTGTCATTGTCGATGGCGTTCAGCAGGTTGGTCAGCGTCGTGCCGCTCTGCACCTCGTTGCGGGCGTTCTTCACGGCAATGGCCTCCACATACTTTCTGTAAACCTTGGCGTTGCCGGCTGCGGACTTGCCGAACTCGGTGTTCTGAGGCAGGAGGTTGAAGTTGCCCTGCATGGTCTCATCGTAGCTCACCGTGAAGCGTGCGTCGCAGCTGCTCGGATGGGATATGTCTGCATCCACTGGCGAGATGACAGGGCTGGTCTGTGCCTCGGCCGTGCTGACGATGAGGTTGAGGGCATACTGCGAATAAACCTTCTTTTCCTGAACTGTGCCGTCCTGGCTGGTCTGCTGGTAGCGGGTGAAGAGGGCGTAAGAGTTTCCGTTGCTGCCGCTGAAGCCCGGATGAGCGGACGACAGGTGCGTGCGGCTGTTGGTAATGGTGCTCTGATAGAGACCGTTGGCCGGTGCGCCTTCAGCGCGCGTGATAGGCGACTTGCGCTCCGAGGCGGTAGGCTCGCTGATGGAGATGCCCTGAGGAGCATTCTCTAAGCTGTTCTCCAGACTGATGTTGGCCTTGTCGGTGAAGTTCACGCTCGTCGGGGTGATGGTGTAGTACACAGGTCCGGCGACGCGCTCCACGTTCCACTGGCCGACAATCAGAGTCGTGCCATCGGCGTTCTTTGCGCCTTTGTATGGGAAGTAGATGTAGGTGTTGCCGTTTCTCGTCTCGGAGAAGGTCTTGCCGCTCAGGCCCGTCTTGTTGACATCGCTCACGACTTGTGCCTGCACAATCTCCAGCTGCTCGTCCTGCAGGATGAGACCCGTGATGAGATTGTTGATGTTGCCTTCGAGAATGCTGAGGTAGGAGTTGATGGACTTCACGTCGCTCTGCAGTGTGCTGATGGAGTTGCCCTGCTCGGTGACAGTGCCCGACAGCGTGGTGATTTTCTGATCCAGCTCTTCGTCGGCTTTTTCATAGCCCTCCTGGAGAGCCTTGTCGGCTGCCTGATAGGCTTCGGTCAGTTCCTTCTTGGCCGTTGCGATGGCTTCGTTCAGTTCCTTCACTTTCGTGTCGAGGAGCTCCGTGATTTCCTTCTGGTTCTTCTCGATGAGGGCGGCCAGCTCGTCGTCCTTCTCGCTCAGTGCCTTGTGGGCTTCCTCGTTCGACTCCTTCAGGGAGTTGAGGGCTGTTTCGAGCGTGATGAGGTCTGTGGCGTTCTTGTTGGCTTGTGCTTCCACTTCGTCCAGCTTGCTCTGCGTGGTCGTCAGATCGCTCCGCAGGCCGTCAATCAGGCTCTTGAGGTTGGTGTTGACGGTGTCCAGCTTCTCGCTGAGGTTCTTGATGTCCTTGCTGTTGTTGTTGGCCAGCGTATTCACCTGTTCGGCGAGTGCGTATGCCGCATCGGCGCGGCTCTGTGCGGCGGCCACGGCTCCGTTCTCCAAGTCGGAAATGGCCTGCTCAATCAGAGCCTGCGCTGCCTCGATGGCTGCCTCCTTTGCCTCGGCGGCCTGGATGGTCGCAAAGCCCTCGGCATCGTTGGTGGCGTCTTTGATGGCCTGCTCCAGCTCTGCCTGAGCGGTCTCGCACGCGGCCTTGCAGTCGTCGAGAGCGCTCTGCAACGTGGCAATCTGCGCTTTCACGTCTTCTTCATTGCCGTTGATCTGCTCCTGAAGGTCTTTGATGTCGTCGTCATAGTCCTTGCATGACTCCAAAGAACCTACAGAAGCGACGGTCACGAGGCCAATCAGAAATGCACTGATAAACTTCTTTCTGTTCATACGATTGTGTTTTAATTAATGAATAGTGTGAATTGATAAAATTGTTTTTATTAAATAAAGTGTTATGTGCCGATGTAAATTTTCTCCTTTGTTTGTCCCGCATTTCCCCGTGCAGCCGCATGGGAGCCACTACAAAACGTTGCAAAATTACTAAATGAAGCAAAAATATGTGACAGGTGCGAAACCGCTTTTCGTGAACCGTGCCGATTCATTCGTGAAACGAATCGGCCGCCGTGCTTTTTGAGGAGATTCGGCATCCTCTGCACGCAGAGCCTCGTCCGGAAAGCTGCGGAGAGGCGGCTGCGGAACGGACGCGCTCGTCCGGCGCGACATCTCCGCATCGGCTGTTCGGAATCGCCTGTGGCTGTAGATTTTTCCGCGCCGTTTGCGATATTTTTCCTTGCCGGTGTCACCTTTTGGGCGTGCTTCACGTGAAATTTTGTTCTTATCGCGATGTTTTTCTTCTTTTTCGTGTGGCGCTTTTTAGTTTTTTTATAACTTTGTCGCCGGAGCGGGGAAATGAAATGATGAAAAACATTATCAATCATATAGCTATTATTCACTTTTTTAACACGGAAACATGAGAAAAAGAACAATGACATGCCACGTGGCTGCGCTCGGCTTCTGTTGCGCCTTGTTGCTGAATGGCTGCAAGGACAGCGACTACGATTTCGACAATGTCGATTCACTGCTCGGGCTGGGCGGCGAGGAACTCGTCTTGCCGACCGACAACTCAACCAAGGACATCACGCTCGATGACTTTCTCGAACTGAACAACAGCAACTTTGTCCACATTGCCGACAACGGAGACTACACGCTCTCGGTGGACGATGACGACATCCATACGGCTTCCGGCCGCGTTGATGCCGTCGAAATCACCAATCCTGCCGACCGGATCTATGGAGGTGAGATTCCTGCCGTGCCGGGCGATGCCAGCGGTACGCTGTCATCCTTCGAGTACAACGACCGTAGCGTATCGGAGGACATCGTCAGGCTCGAATGGGTCAGCATCAACGCTGAGATACGTCTCCAAATCAACGTTCCGAACACGGTCAACAATGTGCGGAGCCTCAAGCTGCTGATGCCGGAATATCTGACCATCTCTCAGGCCACCATCGACGGGAATCGTGCGACGTTCTCCGACAATACCATCACGCTGGGCAATCTGTCCGCCGGCAACCATCTGCTCTTGGCTGACATCAACCGGATCACCTTCGGGGAGGAGGCCACGGAGCGTGGCTATGCCCGCTTTGACGCTACGGCGCACACCGTGAGTCTTTCGGGCAACATCGGGGCTGAAATCACGCTTTCGCAGGATGACTTCACGAGTGCAGGACTCCAGCAGACGCTGGCCGGCAATCCGGCCGACATCACAGGCTCCTGCGTCGTCACCGACATCACGGCCACCAGTGCCTATGGTTGCTTCGCTGCCGAACTCGACTTCAACCAGCTCGGTTCCGTCTCGCTCAACGACGTGCCCGACTTCCTCACCGACAGCCAGGTTTGCCTCGACCTGTATGACCCGCACATCAACATCCGGTTCACCAATGAGCTGCCGATGAGCGGATTGGTACACGGATCGCTCAAGGCGTTCGACGACAATGACCGAGTCATTGCTTCCGTCTTCGTTCCTGATTTCGTCTTGCCTGCGGGCGAGAGCGTTGTCAGTCTGCGCAAACAGAATGTGCCGGCCGGCGGCGACACCACCACCGTTGTCGTGCCGACCCTGTCCGACCTCGTCAGAACCATTCCGGCACGCATCGAGTTTGCCGACATCCATGCCCAGTCCGACGGCAACCAGCCGCCGGCCGAAATCTTGATGGATCACAACTATGAGGCCACGGCGCAGTACGGATTAGAGTGCCCGCTGCAGTTCGACGACGAGGCTGTCATCGTCTATGTGGATTCGATGGACGAATGGAACGATGGCGTGAAAGACCTGTCGTTCCGCGAGATTGACGGACGGGTGGACGGCTACATTCAGGTGGAGGCCGAAGTGGAGAACACAGTGCCGGCCTACTTCACCGTGACGGCTTGCGGCATGGACACCGAGGCCCGCGACATCAGCGAAAGCGACTTGCAAGTGACCGTGGACAAGACCATCGCCGCCTCGACCGACGGCGTGACGCCCGTCACCACCATCGTCACCATCACGATGCAGCCGATGACCAACAGCGTGTTTGCCCGCCTCGACGGCCTGCGCTTCTGGCTCAGAGGCTCTGCGGCCGACGCTGACGGAGCGAATGCCGTCACCGGCAAGACACTCAATGCCTATCAACAGACGCTCAAGGCCACCAGGGTCACTGTGACCAAGCATGGAAAAGTGGTTTATGATGCCAATTAAAACAATGACTAAAACTCAGACGAACTCATGAAGACTACCTATATGAAAAGCCTGTTGCTGGTGGCATTGTCGGCCATCACGACCGGAGCAGTGGCGCAGGCTCCGAATTCCGCCTATTTCACCGGTGACTACAAATACCGCCACGACCTCAATCCGGCTTTCGGCAACGAGCAGAACTACATCGCCATCCCCGTGCTCGGCAGCGTGAACGTCAAGATGATGGGCAACTTTGGCTACAAAGATGTCGTGCGCGACAATCCGCTCTATCCGACGGGCAGCGACAAGAAAAAGACCACCTTCCTGAACCCTTACATCGACAATCCGCTCAGTGGATTCAACGACAACTGGAACCGTCTCGGCCTGCAAGCCGACATCGCCCTGCTCTCGGCCGGATTCAAGGCTTTCGGCGGCTACAACACCGTGGAGCTCAACTCCCGCACCACGGCCAACGTGAAGCTCCCCTACGAACTGCTGAAGTTCGCCACCAATCTGGGCAACGACGACTACGACATCGGCGACATCTCGACCAACGCGCAAAGCTTCGTCGAGCTGGCCTTCGGGCACAGCCGCACGCTGGATGAGAACTGGCGGGTGGGTGCCAAGGTGAAGTTCCTCTTCGGTATCGCCGATGCCGACCTCAAGATGAAGAACGTGACAGCACACCTCACCGGCGACACTTGGACCATCACCGGCGACGCGCAGGCGCACATGTCGATGAAAGGATTCAAATATGAGAGCGAGCTGGAGGACTACAACGACGAATCGCGTGGCAGCTATGAGCGCGTCAACGACGTGGACGTGGACGGCGGCGGTCTCGGCGGCTTCGGTCTCGGGCTCGACCTCGGTGCGGTCTATACCATCGACGACTGGCAGTTCAGCGCAGCCCTGCTCGATGTCGGTTTCATCCACTGGAGCAACGACATGTATGCCACCAACCGCGAGAAAACATTCACGTTCGACGGTTTCCACGACATCGGCCTTCACCGTGACGACAACCCTATTGACGATGCGGCCGACAGCTATGGCGACCAGCTCAGCGATTTCTACAACCTCCACGATGAGGGTGACAAGGGTGGCCGCACCACCGGCATCGGCGCACGTCTGAATCTCGCCGCCCTCTACACCCTGCCTGCCTACGACAAGATGCAGTTCGGTCTCCTCAGCGCCACCCGTTTCCTCGGCACCCACACCTGGACGGAAGGACGCCTGAGTGCCAACTGGACACCGCTCGGATGGGTGGACGGCAACATCAACCTCGCCGTCAACACCTACACCACCAGCTTCGGATGGCTCGTCAATTTCCATCCGAAAGGCTTCAACGTATTCCTCGGCGGTGACCATCTGCTCGGCAAGGTCAGCAACGAGATGATTCCGCTCAGCTCCAATGCGGCCATGACCGTCGGCTTCAATGTCACTTTCTGACGCATTGTCGCCGTGGAGCCCGACCGTTTCCGCAAAAGAATGTTAACATTCGGCGATGACTTAAACCTTCGGCCATGGCGTGCGTCTCTTATATAGAGACTTGTGAAAGCCCCTTTTTGTTATTTTTTAGGTAATGAATAGATAAGTTAGTTAATAGTCAATGAGGAAGACAGGCGGCAAAGCGTTGCTTCACCTGTCTTCCGTTTTTTTTGCCTTTTCCGTTCCCTTTGAGGGCATAGGCTACAAAAGGATAGGGGGGTATCCGGCTTTTCGGTGGAGAAAAGTCAGGAGCATCAAGTGGAGGGTCGCGCAATCTTGCAATCAAGTTCTGCGGAGAAAAATCCAGAAGCCGGTCTGCAAAAATGCCGTTTCAGCCTGAGTTTTGGAAAAACGAACGCGTTCGTTTCGGAAATTGAACGTGTTCGTTCCGCGGAACGAACGCCTTCGTTGGACAGGGAATGTACGGAGTCGGTGATGGGAATTGTGCGGGTACGGGTATTTGCTTGCGCGAATATGGAAATTTTCTCTGCACAGGTGAAGAAATACCCTTTGCCCGTGTCGGGGTGTATGACGGAATATCCCCAAGGAAGCGCGTGGCTGCCTTGGGGATATGTGTGTTCGGAGCGTGCCCGACAGGGGGGCGGTTCGGGGTCAATAGACCTGCTGGTGGAAATAGTCGAAGTCGGCATGTCCGCCCGTTTGCAGCGTCGGGTAGCTGTAGAGCGCGGCGCGGTAGCCGATGAAGAAGTCGAGTGTGTAGCGCATCTGGAGCATGAAATCTACATCGTTCCAGTGCTTGCCGTCGGTGGAATAGCTGAGGAAAGCCTTGTCGGGTCCGCAGGTGTCGTCGGACTGCGGGGTGAAGACGTAGCGGACGCGGAGCCATGCTTTCTTGCCTTTCATCGGCACGCGGAGCACGTCGGTGGCTCCTTTCGGGCTGCCGCTCTGGGCTACGATGAAACGCTTGCCGGCGGCATCGACTTCCACGCCGATGGTGGCGTAGGCACTCATGAAGGCGGCCAGTCCGGCGCGGTCGCCCGGGCGCATGCCGGAGGCGTCGAGCAGGGTTTCGTCGATGCAGCGCGGACCGACGGTGCGCTGGGTGAGCGTGTTGCGGGCATCGTGGAGCGAGGTGGCTTTCTGGGCGTTCGTGAGGCGGAGCCAGCCTTTGCGGGCGGTCACCGACCATGCGTCGTTGATTGGATTGTGATTCCATTGCCACACGAGGTCGAGGCTGTCGTCCGACGTGTAGTTGAAGTCGTCGCTGGCCCAGACGTGGCTCTCACCGTCGGGGGTGAGGTTGACATCGAACTCCTTCACGGGTTTGGTGTTGTCGCCGAGAATCGGCCATCCGTCCACCCACGTGAGAGGTTGGAGCGTCGGGATGCGGCCCACGGCTCCGTGATCCTGGAACATCACGCTGTACCAGTCGCCGCGCGGTGTGTCGAAGATGGCTCCCTGCGCCACGCCGTCCTCACGTCCGTCGAATTTTCCGTTGAGCATGATTCTGCTCTCGTAGTCGCCAAGGAGCGTGCGGCTGCGCCAGCAACGTTCCACGCGCGGAGCGTTGCGCGGCCAGTCGATTTCGATGAGATAATAGTAGTCGCCGATGTGGTAGAAGTGGGAACCTTCGGCACGGAGCCCGAAGCCCTCGCGCGGGGTGCTGATGAGGACTTGGTCGATGCCGCCTTCCTTCACGCCGCGCAGGTCGGGGGTGAGTTCGGTGATTTGGATTTCGCCGTTGCCATAGACGCAGTAAACGCGTCCGTCGTTGTCGAAGAGAAGCGATGCGTCGTGGAATACGCGGTCGATGACGTTGCGCTCCCATCGGCCGTGCCGGATGTCGTCGGTGCGGTACACATAGGTTTTGTGTTGGTCGTTGGCGATGAAGAGGGCGTAGTAGGTCCCGTTGTTGTAGCGGAGGGTGGTGGCCCACTGTCCGGCTCCGTAGGCGTGGCGGCCGTTGCGCAGGTTGTAGATGTCGTCGTCGGCCAGTGTGTCGTAGATGTAGCTCACGATGCGCCAGTGGACGAGGTCGCGGGAGTGCATGATGGGTGCGCCGGGGCAGAAGAACATGGTGGTGCTGACCATGTAGAAGTCATCGCCCACGCGGATGACGTCGTTGTCGGGGATGTCGGTGTAGGTGAGCGGGTTGACGCAGTGTGTGGTCTGTGCATGCGTGAGGCTTGCCGTCAGGCAGAGCGACAGGAGGAAGATCAATTTTTTCATGGGGAAAGAGATTATAATTGGATGGTGAGCATGGTGAGTGAGTAAGGGGCGAGGTCGAGCTTTGTGTTCTTCTTCACCGCGATGGTTTCGGTCTGCGGCCGGATGGGCTGCTGCTCGAAGTTGTTCTCCTGCTCGGGCAGTCCTTGGAGCGTGGTCTTCAGGGCTTTGGACTTCATCGACTTGAATCGGGCGAGGTCGAGCGTGGCCGTTTTGGCATCGCCGCTGTCGTTGCAGATTTTCACGAAGAGCTGTCGCGTCCGGGTGTTGAGCACGACGGATTGCTCCTGGAGGTTGGTGGCGTTCTCGATGTTGACGCAGTCGCCGTAGTAGTAGTCGCCTGACGACTGACCGAACATCTGCTGCACGTAGTAGCTGCAGGTGAGGATGACGCGGTCGTTGTCGAAATAGATGAGGTCAGGATTCCAGTTGGTGGCTCCCTTGCGGGCGAAGAGCGGGGCGTAGCTGGTCATGGCCACGACATCGCCGTTGCGCTCCACGTGGAGCAGGTAGAGGGCTTCGGCCAGTGCGTCCTGCAGCTTTTTGTCTTTGGCGGCGTACTCTCCGAGGTAAACTTTGGTCTTGCGGTCGCGCGGGTAAGCGTCGTACTGGCGGTTGTCGCGGAAGTATTCCTTCGGCTCGTAGTAGTGCTCGTCGAGAATCGGGATTTCGAGTTCGTCGGCCAGTTTCCAGCCTTCCTCGTAGTCGCTGCTGCCGGGATGTGAGCCCGGGCCGTCGGTTCCGACGATGACAATCTCGGGATGGGCGGCGTGTACCTTATTATATATATAGCGGAAACGTTCCTTGAATTCGGGCGAGATGCGCTCCTCATTTCCGAGGCCGAGGTATTTCAGGCCGAACGGAGCGGGATGTCCCTGCTGGGCGCGGAGCCGGCCCCACGGAGTGGATGCGTCGCCGTTGGCCCATTCGATGAGGTCGAGTGCGTCCTGCACCCATTCGTCCATCTCGTCCATCGGCACGACATCCTGTGCCTGGTCGCGCATGCCCCAGCCCCCGTTCGCGCCTTGGCAGCTCACTCCGCAAGGAAGGATTGGCAGCGGCTCCATGCCGAGGTCTTCGCAGAACTGGAAGTATTCGTAGTAGCCGAGCCCCATCGACTGGTGGTAGCCCCAGGTGTTCTTGAGGGCACGCCGCTGTTCTTTCGGCCCGATGGTGGTCTTCCAGCGATAGGTGTCCCAGAATCCGTCGCCGCCGCCATGCACGACGCAGCCACCGGGGAAGCGCATGAACTTAGGCTGGAGAGCCTGCAGGGCTTCGGCCAGGTCGCGGCGCAGGCCGTGTCCCTTGAAGGTGTCGTCGGGCATGAGCGAAATCATGTCGACATCCATCGCGCCGATGGTGAGGGCGAGAATCTGCAGCGAGGCGTGCTGGCAGTCTTCCGTGGGTGTCAGCGATGTGGTGAGCTGTTTCCAGTCGGGTGAGCTGACGGTGAGCGTGTCCTCGGCCAGCACTTTGTTTTTTTCGCCGACCAGCACGACGCGCACGCGCTTGTCTTCGCCGTTGACGTTGCGGGCGAACATCGAGAAGGTGTAGCCGGCGCCTTGTTTCACGCTGATGCCGTCGAAGCCGTCGTTGCGGAGCCCGAAGCCTGTCCAGCCGTCGTAGTCATAGTAGTGTCCCACGCGCTCGATGTTGAGGCGCATGTAGGTCGGGTTGTTGGCGTGCAGCGGGTTGCCGGTGCCGATTTGCAGATGGCCGAGCGAGTGGCCCGGACGGATGGTTCGCCAGCAGGTGCCGGGTCCCCAGCCGTCGCGCTCTGAGGGGTTGAATTCGAACGAGCCGTTTTGCACGAGTTCGGCGTTGAGTCCGCCGTCGGCCGAGGAACTGATGTCCTCGAAGAAGATGCCGATGAGCTGGTTACTGATGGCTTTGCCTCCGGCGGGCGGAGTCATGCCTTTCTGGGCGTGAAGTCCCATGACTGAGGCAAGCAGGATGCCTCCTAAAAATGTACGTTTCAGCATATTGTTTGGTGATTGGTAGGATGCGGAGAAAGGTGTCGGATTCAACAAAAAAGCCGACGCGAAGTGTCATGTTCGTATCGGCTTTTCAGCATGGTAGGGACGATCGGGTTCGAACCGATGACCTCTGCAATGTGACTGCAGCGCTCTAAACCAGCTGGGCTACGCCCCTGTTGTTCTCATTTGCGACTGCGAAATTACGCATAATTCCGCAGTCTGCAAAATTATCGGCTCTTTTTTTCGAAAAAAAGCGTTGTCAGCTCTGTTTTTCGTGTTCGGCGGCCATTTGCCAGAGCGATGCGTCGGCTGTGGGCGGAGGTGCCACGACATGGATGTGCTCCTTCGACACGGGGTGGATGAAGCTTACGCTGCGGGCGCAGAGTGAGATGCTGCCGTCGGGGTTGCTGCGGCGGGCACCGTACTTCAGGTCGCCCTTGATGGGGCAGCCGATGGCAGCGAGCTGGCAGCGGATTTGGTGGTGACGGCCTGTCTTCAGGTCCACCTCCACGATGGTGTAGTTGTCGCTGTGGGTCAGCGTGCGGTAGTCGAGCACGGCCTTCTTCGAGTGCGGCACTTCGTGGTCGTAGGCAAACGATTTGTTCAGCCGCTCGTTGCGCACCAGCCAATGGGTGAGCGTGCCCTGTGGCGGGTCGGGCGCATTCTTCATGGCGGCCCAGTAGGTCTTGTGCACCTCGCCGTTGCGGAACATGTCGTTCATGCGGGCCAGTGCCTTGCTGGTGCGGGCGAAGATGACGAGGCCGCTGACGGGGCGGTCGAGCCGGTGAACCACACCAAGGAAGACGTTGCCGGGCTTGGCGCACGTCTCCTTGATGTATTGTTTCACGGAATCTACGAGCGGCACGTCGCCGGTCTTGTCGCCCTGCACGATTTCACCTGCCGCTTTGTTGACGATGATGAGGTGGTTGTCCTCGTAGATGATGTCCATCTGGCCGGATTACATGTTCATGCCGCCGTCAATCTGAATCACCTGCCCGTTGACGTAGCTGGAGAGGTCGGAGGCGAGGTAGAGGGCGGTGTTGGCGATGTCTTCCACGGTGCCGCCGCGACGGAGCGGAATCTTGCTGATCCAAGCTTTGCGGATGTCGTCGGGCAGTGCCTGCGTCATGGCCGTGTCGATGAATCCCGGGGCGATGGCGTTGGCGCGGATGCCCTTCGGACCCATTTCCTGTCCGATGCTCTTGGCCAGCGCGATGAGTCCGGCCTTCGAGGCGGCGTAGTTGGCTTGTCCGGCGTTGCCATGCACGCCCACCACGCTCGACATGTTGATGATGCTGCCGTGGCGCTGGCGCATCATCACGGGGATGCAGGCATGGATGAAGTTGAAGGCCGACTTGAGGTTGACGGAGATGACGGCATCCCACTGTGCCTCGCTCATGCGGAGCATGAGGCCGTCCTTCGTGATTCCGGCGTTGTTCACGAGAATGTCGATGCTGCCGAAGTCTTCCTTCACCTGGGCCACCACGGCCTCTGTCTGGGCAAAGTCGGCCGCGTTGCTCGCATAGCCTTTGCCCTTCACGCCGAGAGCGGCGATTTCGCGCTCCGTGCCCAAGCCGCCGTGCTCCTCGTCGATGGCGAGGTCGGTGAATGCGATGTTGGCGCCTTCGGCGGCGAACTTGAGTGCGATAGCCTTGCCGATACCGCGTGCTGCGCCCGTGATGAGGGCAGTCTTTCCTGAAAGTAAACCTGTTGTGCTCATAAGAATGTTGATGAATGATACATTGTGAATGTTGGATGATGCTTGACAATGGGAGGTCTCCCTTTCTGTGGTCCCTGAAGGGGAAAACTCATTTTCCGCGGCCTCAGCCGGGAATGCTAACTCCTGGGCGGTATGGTCTTCACGTCGAAATGGCGATAGACCATGTTGCGCACGTAGGGGTAGAGTTCCTCGGGACCCTGTGCGGCGTAGCGGCCGAAGATGTAGGGCACCTCGCAGCCCTTCAGGCAGTAGTGGGTGATTTCGGCCGTGAGCCGTGGATTGCGCACGTTGAACTCGCCCTTGTCCATGCCCTCATTGATGACGCGGCGGAAGAGCGAAATCTCCATGCGGTCGAAGTCCTTGCGCACGCTTTCCACCTTCCAGATTTCGCGGAAGAACTCAGCACGCAGGTTGCCGTTGCGGTACACGGCCTCCTTGATGACTTCCAAATGGGCGAAGATGAGCTGGATGAACTTTTCCTGAGGCGGAATGTTCTTCCGTGCCACGGCCTCCATGCGGGAGAAGAGCCGCTCCAGTTCCGTCTGAATCACAGCGTAGTACACTTCTTCCTTGCTCTTGAAATACGTGTAGAGCGTGCGGCGTCCGCGGTTCGAAGCCACGGCGATGTCGTTCATGGTCGTGTTCTCGAAACCGTTCTTGGCAAATAGCTGGCGTGCCACATCCACCAACATGCTCTTCGTTTTTGAAACTGCCATACTGATGATTGTTAATAAAAGCGGAATTGCCTTGTGCGGGTCTTCCTGAATTTCCTTCCTCTTGATGGACAGGGGAGGCTTTTCATTTTGGCTGCAAATATAGTTGAAAAAAACAAACAACGCAAGGAAAATGGCACACTTTTTCGAAAAATATTGTTAAACCATTGAGATAGAATGGAATAAAAAGTGCACACTTTTGCGCTTCCTGTGAATTCCGCAGGTCTTCGGTCTCGGTTTTTTTTCCACGGAACTGCTACAGCCGGAGGCGGAAGCCGGTTTCAGATGGGTGACGTGGCTCAGCCAAAGAGGAGGCGAAGGGCTTCCTCAACCTTGTGGACGGGGCGGATGTCGATGCTGAATTTCCTGGTGTCGAGGCCGCTCATGTTGGCGGCGGGGATGAAGATTTGCCGGAAACCGAGCTTCGCCGCCTCGCTGATGCGCTGGAGGATGCGGCTCACGGGACGGATTTCTCCGCTCAGACCCACTTCGCCGCAGAGGCAGATGTCCCGGTCGATGGACATATCGACGTTGGACGAAAGCACGGCGGCAATGACGCTGAGGTCGGTGGCGGGGTCGGTGACGCGGATGCCTCCGGCGATGTTGAGGTAAACGTCTTTCTGCGCGAGCTTGAAGCCGACGCGCTTTTCGAGCACGGCGAGGAGCATGTTGAGGCGGCGCATGTCGAAGCCGGTGGTGGAGCGCTGGGGCGTGCCGTAGGCGGCGGTGGCGACGAGTGCCTGGGTCTCGATGAGAAGGGGGCGGACTCCCTCAATGGCGCAGGCCACGGCCACGCCGCTCAGGCTCTCGTCGCGGTGAACGTCGGAGAGCAGCAGCTCGGAGGGGTTGGCCACGGGGCGCAGACCATTGTGGAGCATTTCGTAGATGCCGAGTTCGGCGGTGGAGCCGAATCGGTTCTTGATGGCCCGCACGATGCGGTACATGTAGTGCTGGTCGCCTTCGAACTGGAGAACGGTGTCCACCATGTGCTCCAGGATTTTGGGGCCGGCGATGGTTCCCTCCTTGTTGATGTGGCCGATGAGGATGACGGGTGTGTTGCTCTCTTTGGCGAATTTGAGGAGGCTGGCGGCGCACTCCCGGATCTGGCTGACGGAGCCGGGCGAGGACTCCACGTTCTCGGTGGCCATCGTCTGGATGGAGTCGATGACGACGAGGTCGGGGTGCACGCTTTCGATGTGCCGGAATACGGTTTCTATCATCGTCTCGCAGACCACGAGGACAGACGTGTCCGGAGCCGTTCCTTCCAGAATGCGGTCGGCGCGGAGCTTGAGCTGGCGTGCGCTCTCCTCGCCGCTGACATAGAGCGTCTTGAGGTGAGGCAGGCGCAGAACGGTCTGGAGAATGAGGGTGGACTTGCCGATGCCGGGCTCGCCGCCGAGGAGGGTGAGGGAGCCGGTGACGAGTCCGCCGCCGAGCACGCGGTTGAGTTCGCCGTCCAGGAGGTTGATGCGGGGCTCGTCGCTCGTGGGGATTTGGCTCATGGCGATGGGACCGGACGCAGCCTCTCCTGCGTTCGGCATCTTGAAGCCGGGGTGGCGTTGGGGGCTTGGGGAAGTCTTGCCCAACCGGACTTCAACGAAGGTGTTCCATTCTCCGCAGGACGGACACTTGCCAATCCATTTCGGAGAGTCGTAGCCGCAGGAGCTGCAGACGTATGCTGTCTTTTCTTTTGCCATGATTCAGAAGGGATAGCCGACGGCGAAGTGAAGGCCGAGTCCGTCGCCGAATTTGGGAATGTTGTAATAGCCGGACTTGCCGGTGTCGTAAGGGGCGTGAATGCCGATGCCGAGGTCGAGGCGGAGCACGAGGAATTCCAGGTCGTAGCGGAACCCGAAGCCGGTGCCGAGTGCGATGGACTTGAGGAAGCTGCCGTCGGAGAGCTCGCCGCCGGGATGGGATTCATCATCGCGGAGCAGCCACACGTTGCCGGCATCGAGGAAGAACGCGCCGTAGAGGTTGCTGACGATGTTGAAGCGGTATTCGGCGTTGGCTTCGAGCTTGAAGTCGCCCGACTGGTCGAGGAAGGTGCCCCGGCCGGTTGCGTCGTAGTAGCTGCCCGGGCCGATGGTGCGCACGCCGAAGGCGCGGATGGAGTTGGCTCCGCCCACGTAGAAAAGCTCGCTGTAGGGAGCGTAGCTGCTGTTGCCGTAGGACCAGATGACTCCGGTCTGCAGGCGCGTGGCGATGAGGCTCTTGTCGGTGAGCTTGAATTTGTTGCAGAGTTCGAGATTCACCTTCAGGAACTGCGAGAAAGGTGTGCCGAGCAGCTTCTTGTCTTCCTTGCCGTAGCTTTTGCCCGAGAGGGAGAACAGTCCGTTGAGCAGGTTGCCGGATTCCTTCACGGTGGCCTGGAACCGTGTGGTGCGTCGCAGCGTGCTGTTGGTCGAGTTGTCGTAGGTGAAGACATACTGCATGGCCGGTATGAGCTGGTTGCGCATGGAGATGTAGAGCGCGGGATTGCGGGTGGTGATGGAGTCGAACTTCGCCGAGGTCTGCATCAGCCGGTTGTAGGTGATGGAGAGGGGCGTGAACTGGTGGGTGACGTAGGAGGAGGTCTGGAAGCTGTAGGTGGCTTCGGCTCCGAACGAGATGAGGCGGTAGTATCCGGCGCGCTTCAGGTTGTCGATGCTGATTTTGAAGGATGTGGAGGCGGGATAGGTGAAGTTGCGGTCGGCCAGCCACGGGAAGGCGAGCCAGGGATAGGAAAGAGTGGCGTCGAGTCCCGCTTCCCAGGAGTCGGGACGCTGGTTGCCGTTGTTCATGCGGTTGCCTGTCTGCCATTCATACGAGCCTTTGAGAGCCACCGACATGGTTTCGCCGTGGCCGAAGGCGTTGCGCTTTGAGAGGGTGACTTTGGCGTTGGGACCCACCTGTGAGTTGCTCTTCTGCGTGAATCCGAATTCGTATTCCGCATCGATGAGTTTGTCCATCGTGGCATCCACCCGCACGTCGATGGTGTCGTTGTCGGGCGTGGTGTCGCGCGGAGTGAAGGAGAATTGCAGTTGCGAGAACACCTGCAGGTTGGAGAGGCTGGTCATCGTGCGGTTGATTTTGCTCTGGTCGAACAGCTCTTTGCGGCGGAACTGATAGTTCTTGAAGAGTGTGCGGGGCTTGATGGGCACTTTGTCGCCCTGATAGACATAGCGCAGTCCGCCGAGCACGATGCTGTCGTCGTAGGCCAGCGAAGGCCGTCCGGAGCGTTTGCCGCCGGTCTGCTGCGGACGGCGCACGTAGGTGTGGATGTTGCCGATGTGGAACTGCCGGTCGGCTTTGGCGGGTGTCTCCGGGTCGGGCGCGACGAGGAGCTTCACTTTCTGCGGCACCTGCATGGAGTCGGCAAAATAGCGGATGTAGTCGCTGCGATAGTAGTAGTAGCCGTTGTTGCGGAAGTCGCTGGTGATGCGGTCTTTCTCGCTCTGGAGGTCGGGCACGCTGAACTGGTTGTCCTGCTTGAGGTACCGCTGGCTGAAGTTGGCCTGCACGATGCTGTCCTGCGTGCCGCGGAAGGCATAGCGGATGCTGTCGAGGGTGGAAGGCGCGCCGAGATGGATGTCGTAGCTGATTTTCTGTTTCTTCGGGTTGCGCTGGGGAATGAGTTCGTAGTTGACGTAGCCGCCGAAGTAGCCGTAGTTCTGCAACGTGTTGGTGGCTACCTTCGTGCGGGTGTCGGGGCTGACCTGCGCGATGGTGACGGGCGTGCTGCCGAATGTCTTGAGCATCCAGCGTCCCAGTGCGCTGTGGCTCTTGTTGATCATGCTGTTGTAAATCCAGAGCCCGATGGGCGGCGGCATGCGGAGTGAGGAACTGCCCATGAAGGAGTTGTTGGGCGCGTAGGCCAGGGCTCCTTCCACTTCGGTCAGTGCCACGCTCTCGGCATAGGTGTTGCGCCGGTCGTGGACGGTCGTTGACTTGATGCCGGTGTAGAGGATGTCGCCTTCGGGCAGGTTGGAGGTCGTAGAGCAGGAACTGAGGCAGCCGATGACGGCGCAGAGCGCGGCCGTGTGTCGGATGGCGTGTCGGAGGCTGTTATGTGGTTTCGTTGTCTTCATGATGTCGGTTCAGTTTCTGTCCTCGTCTTTGTCTTTTTCCCGCCAGATGAGCAGTTCGGAGAGCTTGTCGTATTTCTTGCGGATGACGACGCTGGCTCCGTTTTCTATCAGTTCGCCCTCGATGAGATTGTCGTAGTTCTTCTCATGGTAGAGGCGGACGTATTTGCTGCCGCCCTTGTCGAGCCTCCACTCCAACGACACGTCGTCGATGTAGGCGCCCGACTCGTTTTCCTGTGAGTTGCCGTCGGCGTTCACTTTGCCGCCGATGACCACGTTGAGGCGGTTGGAGAAAAAGCGTTTCGAGAATTTGAAGGAATAGTCGGTGCGGGTCGTTCCGTCGTCGCGTGTGCTCTGCTCCATGCCTACGTTCACATCGACGGTGGTGGCCAGGGCCTGTCCGGCAATGTTGTTGATTTCGCTTTGCAGGAAATTGTTGAGCGCGTTGTTGGCACTGATGCCCGAGGAATTGGTTGACGACATGTAGAGCCCCGTGCAGAGCAGTCCCACGGCGAGTTTGTTCTTGTCTTCTTTCGGCAGGGCGGCCAGTTCGTTCTGCACGCTGATGTCCTCCGGTGCTTCGATGGTGAAGAGCAGTTCCATGTTCTCCAGCGTTCCCGACACTTGAAGTCCGGCATTGAAGAGGACGGAACGGCTGTTGCCGCCGCTGCTCACGGTGGCGTGCGTCTGCTCCGTGGCTGCGAAGCTCAGTGTCGGGTTCATCGGTTCGCCTGTGAATTCCACGTAGCTGCCGGGCGTGATGGTGAAAGTCTTGAGCGGAATCACGGGCAGCGTGTACTTCATCTGGCCTTCGCTGACGGTGTAGCGGCCCATCAAGGTAAATACGCCTTCGGGCGTGGCGTTCATCACAATGTTGCCGCTGCCCTGCACGTTCACGTAGCTCTGCTTGTCGGCCGAGAATTCGGCACGCAGGGTGGAGCCTTCCTCCACGATGAGCGTGAGCTGCATGTCGATGCCGTTGAAGCTGCGTTTCTCGTTGGCAATGTCGGGATTGGGCGGCGCGGTGAAGTCCACGAAGGTCACGATGTCGCTCAGACGGTCGTCCACGGAGAGCGGCGTGTCTTCCAGCACGTAGGTCATGTTCGTCGTGCTGAGCACCTTCACGAGGCCGCGCATGCGCAAATCGTCGGTCGTTCCGTTGACGCGGGCGAAGAAATCGCCATACATGTCTCCGAAGACGACGGACTTGGACGTGCGTGGCGCGTCAATGAGCTTGAAGTTCCGGCCGTAAAGGCTGAGATTCGTCTCAATGGCATCCGTGTTGGCGAAATCCACCCATCCGTTGATGGTGAGCGGATTCTCGCCCGAACCATAGACTTTGAATTTGTCGAAGGCGATGCGGCTGTCGTTGATGTCGATGGTGTCGTTGTCCATGCGCAGGTTCAGTGAATAGACATCGGACTTCACCGTCATGTCCTGCGGCAACAGCTGGCCGTTGATATCGAGACGGCTGACCGGACCTTGGGCTGTCAGACGGCCGCCCATCGTGCCGCCGAGGACGACGATTTGGTCGGGGATGAACGGTGCCGTCATCTCCATCGGAATGCTGTCAAGCTGCAAGCCGGCTTCGAGAAATCCGTCGCCGGTGGCTGTATAAGTACCGTTGACAGCGGCCACGTCCTGTCCGTTGTGCGAGAGTGTGGCATGCACCTTGTGCGTGTCGGTGCCTGCCGGCTCGTAGTCGAAGACAGTGCCTACGTTTCCGATGCCTGTTCCTTCGTAGGCAAAGTCGCGGATGTTGCTGCTGCCGTTCACCCAGAAGCGTTCCGTGGTCTGCTGATACCTGGCATCGAAATTGAGTTTGCCTGTCATGTCCGGCATGCCCGGCATCACGCTCAACAGCTGGGCCACATCGAGATTCTTCACCACGGCCCGCACGTCTTGCATCAGGCTGTCGGCCGGCTGTGCCGACACGTCGATGGAGCTGTTGCTGTCCGTGTCTTGCAGGCGGATGTCGGCGAAGATGCGGTTTTTCTTTCCCAAGCACAGATAGTTGTCGGTGTTCAGCTTGAACTGCTGGAAACCGAGCACCGGCTCTGCGGGATAGAACGTGCCGACGAGTGCCGTGTCGGTTACGAGTGCGTGGAGTCCGAGGTCGATGCCTTTCTCCTGCTGCTTGTTGAAATATGTGAGGTGGACATCGCCGTCCGTGGTGGAGGCGTAGCCGTCGAGATAGGCCGAGAATCCTGCGAACTTCGGCTGGTCGGGCGTGAGCAGGCCCGAACGGAAGACGAAGCGGGTGGAGTCCTGCTGCATGTTGAAGAAAACGCTGTCGATGCGGATGGAGTCAACATCGAGACGGGTGGCGCGTGCGAAGCCCAGCAGGCCGTCGGCCGGATTTGTATGGATGTCGGCCTGCAGGGTGGCGTAACGGATGCCGTTCAGCCGCAGGACTGAGGCCAGCGGATTGCCGTTTCCGGCCGAGATCTGCATCGCCGCTGTCGGCAAATATTGCTTCAGCGTGTTCACGTCGAGCGCGTGTTGTTTCCATTGCTTTTGCGCCACGTCGGCCGTTCGTCCGGCCCGTTCCAGGAGCGTGAAGAAATTCTCGGGAGCGTGCAGGCTGAAGTTGAGGTCGCCCGTGGCGAGCGTAGCGGTGGTGGTGTCGCGGCGTGTTTCGGCCACGAGGTTGAACTGCTCGGTGTGGATGCTGTCGGAGCCCATCTGGATGTCGATGCCGTCGATGTCGGCTTTGACGGCAAAGTTCTCGGACAAGTCGGACAGCAGGTCGAACGAGCCGTGCGTGGCCACGTCGAGCCGGTCGTCGTACAATCCCATCGACTGCAAGTCGGCGTGCGTCAAGTCGAGGTCGAGGTGTGCGTCGAGAGCCTGCTGCTGCATCTTGCCGCTCAGGGTGGCCTGCGTCTGGAGCTGCGGGTTGTCGCAGCCGATGTCGCCCGATAGTATGCCGTCTGCCAGCCGGAGACTTGCCTGCGCGTTACTGAGGTCGTAGGTTCCGTAGCGGCCGCCGGTCAGCGCGATGTCGGCCTGGCATTCCGTTTTTTTGTTGAAGAAATCGAGGCCGTGGCCGTGGGCGGTGACATGGCCTGTGAATGTCGCCGCATCGGCAAGCGCGACGAACTGATTGACGTGGAAGTCCTTCACCGTCCCGTCGGCGCGGTACGACTCGTTGTTGAGGCCATATCCGGCATCCAGCACCGCCGATCCGTGGGGTGACGTGAGCGTGGCGTTGAGCCCCAGCTGCCGGCTCTGCATCCGCAGCCGTCCTTTCAGTTGCGTGTTCGGGGGGATGTTGAAAGTCTGGCGCACATCGGCCGGCAGGAGTTCTTTGAGGACATTGGCCTGTGTGAGGTTAGCATGGAATGTCGCGTTGATGCCCATGCCGCCGGTCGTGTCCGTCAGATTCACCATTTCGGACTGCGCTTGCAGCAGCAGGGCCTCCGGCATATAGGCCGTCAGGCGGTTGATGAAGAGTTGTTGCAGATTGCCGTGCGCCGTCAGGTTGAGGAAAAGCCCCTTTTTCCATCCTACGAGCATCTGTCCTTTCACGGAGAACTCTCCGGGCACCACGTCGGGGTGGTCGGCCGTCGGCAGGTCGAACGCGTTCAGATCCATCTCAACGCGTGCCGACAGCTTCAAGGTCTCCGGTCTCGACGGCTCCCGTGCGACGATGGAGTCGATGTGCGCCTGCAAGTGGGAGGCCTGGCCGTCGTAGTCGAAGTGTGGTATGGCGACGGTCAGGTTGGTGAGTGTCAGATGGGTGGGGTCGATGCTGCCGGCCGGAGCTTGTCCCGGCCCCAAGTCGAGCCGCATTTCCGAGTGTGTCAGGGCGATATTGCCGAACGTATAGTTTCCATTCACCAGATCCAGCTTTCCGTGGAGCGAAGCCTGTCCCAACAGGGCGGCCACACGGATGGAGTCGGCCTGGGGTGAGAGCAACAGCCGGAGCCTGACATTCTCGGTCTGGATGTCGTCCAGTGTCAGCGTGGTGAGGACGGGTTCGCTCTCCGTGGTGTCTTCAGGCACGGAGTCGGCAAGCGCGATGTTGAGGTTCGCGTTCCGCAGACGCAGGTGATTGATGTCTGCCGCTTGGGTCTTGAGATTGTAGTCGTGGACATCCAATCGCAGCTCGCCCACGTGGCCTTGCAGCCGCAGGGCGGCTATCAGGTCGCGCGAGTTGATGGTGGCTTCCGTGAGCGACAGCTCGTCCACTTCCACGCTTCCCCGCAGCAGTGGAAGAACTTTCACGCGGAGCGTCAGGCTGCCGGCCTGTGCCAGCGTGTCGCCTTCCGTCAGCGCGAGCATGTCGCCCATTCGCAGATTGAGGGGGAAAGTCAGGTGAACGCTGCCCACGCTTACGTCCATGCCTGTCGATTCGGACAGTGACTGACAGGCACGGTTCACCGCCCATCGCTGCACGGGTGGTACATAGAGCAGTGCTCCTGCCAATAGCAGGAGCACTATCGGTGTGGCTGCAAGCCAAAGCCATCTGAGCTTTTTCCCTCGTTTGTCTGCCATACCATTCGTTTAACGTCCGCCGGGGCCGCCGCCATGATTGCCGCCTCCGCCGCCCGGGTCGCCTCCGCCTCCGCCATTGCTGCCGGAGTAGTTGGAGAGCGTCACGCTGCTGCTGTTGGTGGCGCTGGTGTAGCCGTAGCTGTTCCAGAAAGTGGAGCCGCTGCCGGTGGCTGTATAGAGCGTAGGTGTTCCGGAGGTGTAAACCACCATGCCGGAACCCATCTTGCTGTTCGACGGCACCTTGAAGGCGAGAGCCAGCGTGCTGCCGTTGTAGAGTGCGTAGGTGGTGCCTTTGCTGTAGGACGAAGCCTGCTTGGCCGTACCGTTGGAGATGCTGGCTCCGCTCTCCAGACCGCCGATGGCTACCACGGTGCCGCCGGTGATGTAGAGCTGGTGGTTCTCCTCCGTGTTGGCATCGATGCCTACTTCCGGCGAGGTGGTGCCGATGGCGAAGACAGTTCCGCCCTTGATGTAGAAGTCGCCGTTGGCATCCAGACCGTCGTTGCCCGAGGAGTTGCCCATCACGTAGCCGCCGCTGATGGTGAAGTCGCTGCCCGAGTTGATGGCATCGTCGCTGGAGTAGGCATAGACGTAGCCGCCGCTGATGTCGATGGTGCTCTTCGACTCGATGGCTTCGTGGTTGGAAGCTGAGGCCGTGATGGTTCCACCGCTGATGACGATGCCGCCGCTATAGGTGTAGGAGGCATTGCGGCTGCTGCTACTGCTGCTGGTCTTCTGTCCGGCCTTGATGGCCTTGGCGGAGGCTGAATAGCTGCCGGAGCTGTAGTTGGAGCCTGTGGCAGTGGTGTTCAGCGTGCCGTCGCTGACGGTCAGGATGGCATCGCACTTCAGGCATTTGCCACCTGTGCCCGAGCTGGTCAGGGTGATGGTTCCGCCGCTGATGTTGATGTTGTTGTCGGCGTTCAGTCCGGCGCAGCCCTTGCCGTCCTTCTCTGTTTGGTCGGTGGCACCCGCGCCCGTGACCTTCACGGTGACGGTTCCGCCGCTGATGTTGATGTCGCCGCTGCCGTCGTCGCTGTCAGCCTTGATGCCCTTGCTGGCCGCGCCGCTCGTGGTCACGCCCACGGTTCCGCCGTTGATGTCCACTTCGCCTGCCTTGATGCCGTTGGCTGTGCAGAAATAGCTGCTGGACGAGCTGGTGGCACCCGTGTTGGTGATGGTCAGCGTGCCCGTGCTGCTTGAGGCCGAGGTGTAGGTGCCGTCAACCACGATGCCGCGTCCTGCGCCGCCTGTCACGCGGATGGTGATGTCGCCTCCGCTCTGCGTGAAGTTGCCGTCGGCCTTGAATCCGGCGGTGTAGGATGGGTCGGTCGTGTCGCTCAGGTCGATGGCTCCGTAGGCGTTCAGCGTGACGGTTCCGCCGCTGACGGCGATGTCGCCCTCGCTCTTGACGCACTTGCCTGCCGTGGCGGCCGACGGTACAGTCACGTTCAGCGTTCCGTCCTCGATGTATATGTTGCCGCTGTCCTCGTCTTCATGGTCTTCGGTCTCGCCCGTGCTGGTCGTGCCGTCGAGGTCGCACTGGATGCCGTCGCTGCCCACGCCGCTGATGGTCACTGTGCCGCTCTTCATTTCGAAGTAGCCGTTGCAGTTGATACCGTCGCTGACAGCTGATGTGATATGGAGTGTCAGGTTCTTCACCGTGACGTAGTCCGCGCTCTTGATGGCATGTGCCGTGTTGCCCACGACGTTGAGCGTGCCGTTGCCCTGCAGCTGCAACTGTCCTTTGCTGTAGATGCAGGCTTTCTGCTCGCCGCCCGTTCCGTCGGTCAGCGTGTTCTCCGTGTCCTTCTTGGCACTGAGCTGGATGCGCTTCTTGTTGGTGATGCTGATGGCGGCGTCGGTGGTGCAGGTCAGGTCAACGCCCGCCAGCGACACCGTGCACTTGTAGCTGCCGCTGAGGGCGAACTGTCCGTTGGTCGTGCTGCCGCTCAGCTGATAGGTGATTTCGTCGTCGTCCACGGCATCCGTATTGCTCTGCTCGATGGCTACGTAGGCTCCGTTGACTGTGGCCGTCACGTATTGTGCCACGTTGCCTGCCACCGTCACTGCGGCCGATGTGCCGTTGTAGGTCACCGTCACCAGGTTGTCCGTCACTTCCGTGTCGTCCACGGTCATGCTGCTGATGTCGCTGAGGGCGAACGTCTTGTTCATGACCGTCAGTGTGGTGCCGTCGCTGTATGTCATCTCGCCCGTCTGCGAAGCGGGGAACTGATAGGTGACGCTCCCCGTTGTCACGTTCAGGGTCTGTGCCGTGGCTGCTGTCGTCAGCATGCCGGCGGCCAGAAAGGCAACTATCTGTTTCATTTCTTCACTGCGATTTTATGGGTTCCGTTCTTGCTCCTTACGACATATACGCCTGCCTGCAGCCCGTCTTGTGGAACCTTGCGGCCGCTCAGGTCATAGATGTCGGTAATCTCGTCCAGGTCGTCGGCGGTCAGTGTGTCGATGCCTGTTGTTGTCTCGTCGGTCGCTGAGAAGTACATCTTGCTCAGGTTTGTGAGCACAAACGACTGGCTGCCGGCTGTCAACGTTGTTCCCGAGAGGGTGATGGTCAGCGAGGCAGTCGCCACGGAGACTTTTTCTCCATCGGTCGTCTCGAAGGTCAGATAGCTGTAGTCGGCGGCGCGTGCTGTCAGAGTCCCTATCAGGATTGTCAGCAATAAAATCAGTTTTTTCATACGCCTTGTGATGTGTTTAGGAAAAGGGGAAAGCCCGTATGCGGGCTAATGCGTTGCAAAATTACAACTTTCGGTTGAGAAACAAGTTCTTAAAGGCAAAAAAATGTACGTTTCTCCATTAAAATTCCGAAAAAATACCCCTGTTCCCCCTCCCGTCGGCGCAGGAGATTTCCCTGTTCGCGCAGAAAAATGTTTGTACTCGCGCAATAAAAAATCCGAAATGCGTGGATTTCGTTCCGGACGAACGCGTTCGTTCGGCAGAATGAACACGTCCGTTTTCCAAAACGAACGCGTTCGTTTCGCAAAAAATCAGACTCAAGTGGAACTTTTTAAGTCAGATTTCAGAGATTTATTCCGCAGAACTTGACAATCGCTGCCAGCGAGATTGAAAATGGAAGGGGAATGGAAGCGGGAGTTAACTTTTCTCCGTCCCTAATCTTTCCATCTCGGAGATGATGTGGAGGGCCTGTGCGATGGTGTGGACATCACTGATGAGGATGGAGGGTTTCTGGCTGTCGCGGAACTGGCAGAGGCGGGCATGGCGCGTGGCGTACTGGATGATGTCGCCGAACGCGGTGCTCTGATAATAAGAGCTCTGTCGGTCGGCTACGAGGTAGAGAATCATGCGTCCCTGCTTGAGAATGAGCCGCTCAATGCCCAGCCGGCTGGCGGACAGGCGGAGGGAAACGATGCGGATGAGCTCTGCGGCCTCGGACGGAACGGGACCGAAACGGTCGATGAGCCGTGCCTGATAGGCTTCGAGCTGGGAGGATGTGGTGAGGCTGTCGAGCTCGCGGTAGAGGCTCATGCGCTCGCCGGACGAGGGCACATAGCTCTCGGCAAAGTAGGCGGGGATGTCGCTCTCGACGTCGGTCTCGGCCCATGTGACTTTCCCGTTGTCGCCGAAAGGCAGGAGTCCGGTCTCGCGGGACGGTTGTGCGGCATCTCCGGTGACAGCGGAAGCCGTGGCAGAGTCGTTGGGGCTGTTTTTCAGCTCCTGCATGGCCTCGGCCAGCACTTTCTGATAGGTGTCGTAGCCGAGGTCGGCGATGAATCCGCTCTGCTCGGAGCCGAGAAGATTGCCCGCGCCTCTGATGTCGAGGTCCTGCATGGCGATGTTGAGTCCGCTGCCGAGCTCGGCAAAGGTCTCGACGGCCTGCAGACGGCGCCGGGCATCGTCGGGCAAGTCGGCGAGTGGCGGTGCGAGCAGGTAGCAGAAAGCCTGCTGATTGCTGCGGCCCACGCGTCCGCGCATCTGGTGGAGGTCGCTCAGTCCGTAGTGCTGGGCGGCGTTGATGATGATGGTGTTAGCGTTGGGCACGTCGATGCCGTTCTCTACGAGGGTGGTGGAGAGGAGCACGTCGTAGTCGTAGTTCATGAAGTCGAGGAGCGTCTGTTCCACTTCCTTCGGGTGCATGCGGCCGTGAGCCGTGCAGACGCGGGCCTCGGGCACGGCGCGGTGGATGAGGGCTTCGAGGGCGGGCAGGCTGCTGATGCGGTTGCTGACGAAGAATACCTGGCCGTTGCGTGACAGCTCGAAGTGGATGGCCTCGGCGATGATGTCGGGCGAGAAGGTGTGGATTTCGGTCCGGATGGGGTGACGGTTGGGCGGCGGGGTCTGGATGACGCTCAGGTCGCGGGCTCCCATCAGGGAGAACTGGAGGGTGCGGGGAATGGGGGTGGCGGTCATCGTGAGCGTATCGACATTGACCTTCAGCTGGCGGAGTTTCTCTTTGACGCTGACGCCGAATTTCTGTTCCTCGTCGATAATGAGCAGGCCGAGATTCTTGAAGTGCACGGTGGGGGCAATGAGCTTGTGGGTGCCGATGAGAATGTCGATGCGGCCGTCGGCCAGTCGGGCGAGGATGTCCTTCAGCTCTCGGGGCGTGCGGGCACGGGACAGGTAGTCAACGGTGACGGGAAAGTCTTTCAGGCGTGAGGAGAACGTCTGATAGTGCTGGTAGGCCAGGACGGTGGTGGGGACGAGCACAGCCACCTGCTTGCTGTCGGCAGCGGCCTTGAAGGCTGCACGCACGGCCACTTCCGTCTTTCCGAATCCCACATCGCCGCAGACCAGGCGGTCCATCGGCTGAGGCTGCTCCATGTCGTGCTTCACCTCCTGTGTGGCTTTGAGCTGGTCGGGCGTGTCCTCGTAGAGGAACGAGGCTTCGAGCTCGTGCTGCATGCTGCCGTCGGGGCTGAAGGCGAATCCCCGTTCGCGCAGGCGCTGGGAGTAGAGGCGGATGAGGTCGCGGGCAATGTCTTTCACCTTCGACTTGACGCGCTCTTTCATCCGTTCCCAGGCTCCGGTGCCGAGCTTGTTGACGCGCGGCGGCTCGCCTTCCTTGCCTTTGTATTTCGCAATCTTGTGGAGGGAATGGATGGAGACGTACACCGTGTCTTCGTTCTGGTAGACGATTTTAATCATCTCCTGGCTGCCGCGCCCGTCTGCGGCCGGTACGTTGACGAGTCCGCCGAAGCGCCCCACGCCGTGGTCGATGTGAACCACGTAGTCACCGATGCTGAACTGCTGGATTTCCCGGAGCGTGAGTGCGGCCTTGCCTCGGCGTGCCTTGTCGCTCTTGAGATTGTACTTGTGGAAACGGTCGAAGATCTGGTGGTCGGTGAAGAGGCAGAGCTTGAGGGTGTGGTCGATGAATCCCTCGTGGACGGTGCGTTGCACGGGTTCGAACGCGATGGGGGAAGGAAAGGAACCGAGGATGTCCTGCAGGCGTTCGATTTGTTTGGCACTGTCAGCCAGGATGAAGAGGCGGTAGCCGTCGTCGATGAGGCGATGGCATTCGTGCTCCAGCCATTCGAAGTTCTTGTGGAACAGCGGCTGGGGTGAAGTATGGAAGGAAATGAGGACTTGCCCTGTTGTGCGGGCGGTGCTTCCGCTCTGCGGTGGGGCTGTGGCTGCGGAGACTGCGGCGGACAGCTCCACGCGCCGCAGGGCGGCGATGTTGCGCCGGAAGGCTTCGGGGCTTTCTTCCTCCGAGATTTGCTCCACGCGCTCGCAGACGAAGGTGAGGTCACGGGTGACGAGCAGCGTGTCGGACGGCAGAAAGTCGAAGATGGAAATGAGATTGTCGGCGGACTGGGCAATGTCGGGGATGATGACGGCCTGGGGTACGGGCTGGTCGGAGAGTTGCGTCTGCACGTCGAACGTGCGGATGGAGTCCACGTCGTCGCCGAAGAAGTCGATGCGGAAAGGACTCTCGGATGCATAGGAATAGACATCGACGATGCTGCCGCGGATGGCGTACTGCCCGGGTTCATAGACGTAGTCCACGTGGGTGAAGCCGAGTTGGTCGAGCCGCTCCTCCAGCGTGGTGAAGTCGATGGAAGACCCTTGGCGCAGGCACATGGTGCCGGATGCAAGCTGTTGCTTGGCAACGACCCGCTCGGCCAATGCCTCGGGATAGGTCACGACGAACAGCCGGCGGGGACTGTCGGCTGCCACGCGCCCCAGCACTTCCGTCCGCAGGATGCCGTTGGCCGCGTCCCGTTGTTCGTGCCGGATGGCACGCCGGTAGCTCGATGGAAAGAACAGAACGTCGGCATCGGCGGACATCTGCATGAGGTCGTGGTAGAAATAGCCTGCCTCGTCGGTGTCGTTCAGCACGAAGAGGCAGAGGGGCAAGGACAAAGAAGTCTGACGGGTCAGGGCAGCAAAGGCGAGGGGGGCGGCAGAGCAGCACAGGCCGTCGGCCACAATCACGGAAGGGCGCTGGCGGGCAATGGCCTCACCCAGCGCCTTGACCTCCGGGTGGGAGGCCAAAAGATGCAAAAGCTGTGATGGTTCCAAGAGGGGACTTTCAGAATGCTGCCTTGGTATGGCAGGCGCGGGCGAACAGTTGCACGAAGAACAGTGCTTCGGCACTGGCGTGAAGGGTCTGCTTCAGCGAAATTACTTTTTTCATTTGTTGCTGTGCTTGCCGTGCAAGGACTTTGCGGGAAGAAGTAGTAGAGTCGTTCATAGGCAACGGGGGATGAGTGGAATGTGAGATGAGTGGAATGTGAGGGATGAATGGTGGAAGGAAGAGTTTCCAACGGACATTCATGTTAAGTAACGTAGTTCTTAGCCGGTTAGTATGTGGGGAAATGGAAAAACACGAAAAGAAAGATGTGAAAAACGAAGAAAATCAGTGAAGAGGTTATAATTTTTTCATGAAAGCCGCGGCGCATTCCGAAAAAATTGCTTAACTTCGCAAGGAATATTCACCGCAGCCGTCCCGCCGCATACAGATGACACCGCTGATGCCGCGCAGGGCAGGCAATGCTAAGCAATTTGTGGCTGTATGAAAGAGAGTGACAGTATCGTCATCATTCCGACTTACAACGAGAAGGAAAACATTGAGAAAATCATCAGAGCTGTCTTTGCGCTCGAAAAGCCGTTCCACATCCTCGTCATCGACGACGGCTCGCCCGACGGCACCGCCTCCATCGTGAAGGGACTGATGCAGCAGGAGTTCGCGCAGCAGCTCTTCATCATTGAGCGCAGCGGCAAGCTGGGACTGGGTACTGCCTACATCGCAGGATTCAAGTGGAGTCTGGCGCACGGCTATGATTACATTTTCGAGATGGATGCCGATTTCTCGCACAATCCCAAAGACTTGCCGAGGCTCTATGCCGCCTGTCACGACGAGGGCTACGACATGGCCATCGGCTCGCGCTACATCTCGGGCGTGAATGTGGTGAACTGGCCTATCGGACGTGTGCTCATGTCGTACTTCGCCTCGAAATACGTGCAGATTGTCACGGGATTCAAGGTGCACGACACGACAGCCGGATTCGTCTGCTACAAGCGGCGCGTGCTCGAGACCATCCGTCTCGATGAAATCCGCTTCAAGGGCTATGCCTTCCAAATCGAGATGAAGTTCACGACTCATAAGTGCGGCTTCCGCATCAAGGAGGTGCCCGTGGTCTTCGTCAACCGCGTGGAGGGCGTTTCGAAAATGAGCGGCGGCATCTTCTCCGAGGCTGTCTTCGGAGTCATCCGCCTGCGCATCGACGGATGGTTCAAGAAGTATCCGTCGGCTCAGTGACTTTCATCTTTCCCATCAGAACTTCAGAACATTTTTTCAGCGTGCTCACCATCATCAACCATGCAACCATCGTGAACGAGAACCGGCAGTTCGTCGGTGCTGTGGTGATTGACGGCGAACGCATCGTCGATGTGCTTGAGCAACCGCTCACGGAGCTCGACCGCTTCGACGATGTGGTGGATGCCACGGGGCTCTTCCTCTTTCCCGGCATCATCGACGACCACGTGCATTTCCGCGAACCGGGGCTGACCTACAAAGCCGACATCGCCACGGAGAGCCGGGCTGCCGCCGCCGGCGGAGTCACCTCGTTCATGGACATGCCCAACACCAATCCGCAGACGACGACGCTGGCGGCACTCGACGAGAAGTTCGCGCTTGGCGAGGAGAAAAGCCGCGTGAACTATTCTTTCTACTTCGGTGCCACCAACACCAATGTCGGTCTGTTGCCCCTGCTCGACCCCGGCCGGGTGCCTGGCGTGAAAGTGTTCATGGGCAGCAGTACCGGCGACATGCTGGTGGACAGAAGCGAAGTGTTGCGCACCATCTTCCGCACCTCGCCGCTGCTCATCATGGCGCATTGCGAGGACATGCGCATCATCAACCGCAATATCGAGCAATTCCGGAAAAAGTACAAAGGACAGAACGATTTTCCCGTGCGCTACCATTCCCGCATCCGGAGCACAGAAGCCTGCTATGCGTCGTCCTCCGCAGCTGTGAAGCTGGCCAAGGAAACGGGAGCGCGACTGCATGTGGCTCACGTGTCGTCGGCCAGGGAACTGGAATTGTTCGATTCCGACTACGATATATCAAAAAAGCAAATCACGGCTGAGGCCGTCATCGCCCATCTGATGTTCTCCACGGAGGACTACGACCATCTGGGCGCGAAAATCAAATGCAATCCGTCGGTCAAGACGGCTGAGGATCGCGAGGAGCTTCGCGAGGCACTGGCGCTGGGTTCCATCGACGTGGTGGCCACCGACCATGCGCCGCATCTGCTGCGCGAAAAAGTGGGCGGAGCACTGCGGGCCATGTCGGGTATGCCGATGATTCAGTTCTCACTCGTCTCCATGCTGGAGCTGTCCGACCAAGGCTATCTGTCGCTGGAGCGTGTCGTGGAACTCATGTGCCACAATCCCGCACGCCTCTTCCATATCGACCGTCGTGGGTTTATCCGCAAAGGATATTACGCCGATCTCGTCCTCGTTGATCCCGAAGCCAACTGGCAGGTGCTGTCCGGCCGCTATTACACGAAATGCGGTTGGACACCGATGGGCGAACGTACCTTCAAATGGCGCGTGCGCCGCACGTTTGTCAATGGCAAGACCGTCTTCGCCGACGGCATCATCGTGGACGGCGTGCGGGGCAAAGCTCTGGAATTCAACTATTGAAAAGAACCTCCATCTTGTCTCATAGCTTGCAACGAACCTATCGCATCACCGACCTGGCCGATTACATCAACTGGCCTTACCTGTTCCACGCTTGGAGCCTGCCAGACAAGCTCGCCGCCATCGCGCAAGTGCATGGTTGCGAGGCATGTCGCCAGGCATGGGTGAACTCGTTTGGAGTGGGGGAGCGTCCTAAAGCCCGTGAGGCTGTCCGGCTCTTCGGCGACGCGCAGCGTATGCTCTCGCGGCTCATGCCCTACGTGCAGGCACATGCTGCATTCCGGCTTTTCGAGGCGAATGCGGATGGCGACGACATCTTGGTCTATCGTCCCGGCGGTGAGGTGTTCCGCCTGCCCATGCTCCGGCAGCAGCATGTCAGTTCCGACGGTTTCTGCTGGTGTCTTGCCGACTTCATCCGTCCTGTCTCGCTCGGCGAACGGGACCGGATTGGAGTCTTTGCCGTGGCTGTCCAAAACGAGTCCCCGTTGCTCTCTGCATCGAAACGGCTCGAAAGTGTGAGGCCCGACTTCTCGGAGGCTGACAGCTATCAGCGTCTGCTTATCCAGACGCTCTCCGACCGCTTGGCGGAGGCGGCGGCCGAAGTGCTGCATGTGGAAGTGCGGCGCAGCATCTGGGGCTATGCACCCGATGAACATCTTTCCATCGAGGAACTGCACCATGAGCATTATCAGGGCATCCGTCCCGCAGTGGGTTATCCCTCACTGCCCGACATCTCGCTGAACTTCCTGCTCGACGAGTTGCTGGATTTCTCGCAGGTCGGCATTCGTCTGACCGAGCATGGGATGATGTTGCCGCATGCCGCCGTGAGCGGGCTGATGCTGGCCAATCCCCGCGCCCACTATTTCAGCGTGGGTCCCATCACCGAGGAGCAGGTGGCCGATTATGCCCGCCGCCGGCACATGACGGACGATGAGATGCGCGTTTACTTGCGCGCCAATCTTGATCGTCCCTGAATGTTCCGGCCGCCAGCTCTTCATCAACCCTTCATATCGTCTCGTGACCGCACGAGCGTCTGCCTATGTTGTTGCGCATACTCCTTTTATTATTGGTATTGCTTGTAGTGCCAACGCTCTACATCTATTTCGCCTATGTGGTGAGATGGACGAAGCATTTCTGGTTGCGCCTGCTTGCCTTTGTGCCCGCCTTGCTGCTGGCGGCTTATTTCTATGTCGTATTCCGTACCGACGATTTGCAGGCGGCGCATCAGGCTGGTGTCGGACGGTTCATGTTCGTCTTTCTCCTTGTGACGGTGCCCTTGATGCTTTTCACGTTGCTCGACGCTCTGACGGCATTGCTGGCTCTGCTGGCCAGGCAACTCCATGCTGTCGATGCGCCTGCCCCATCGTCCGATGTGTCAACAAGGTCTTCGGAAACGGGCCTCTTGCGGCGTTGGCTCCGTATTTTCGCCATGACCGTCGCCTTCTTTTCCGCTTTGATGATTGTCTATGGATACGTGGTGGGGCGCCGCCATTATGTCGTGCATCACCAGACACTCTATTTCCAGAACCTGCCGGAGCGGTTTGACGGCTATCGCATCGCTTTCTTTTCCGACCTTCATATTGGCACGTTCGCCGACGGGCATCAGCAGGATGTACGCACGATTACCGAGCTGATCAACCGCCAGAGCTGCGACCTCGTGGTTTTTGCCGGCGACTTGGTGAACTTTGATGTGCGGGAACTGGATGGCTACCGCCCCGTGCTTGCTTCCATCAAAGCGCCCGATGGCGTTGTCGCAGTGATGGGAAACCATGATTATCCGATGTACCGTCGGACGATGACACTTCGGCAAAAGACGGATTTCATCCGTGAATTGGCTCAGCTGGAGCGGTTGTATGGATGGAAGCTGTTGCGCAATGAGCACATCGTGCTGCGCAACGGATCCGACTCCATCGCCGTCATCGGCGTGGAAAACGATGGCCGTCCGCCGTTTCCGTCGTTAGGCAATTTGCCGAAGGCTGCGGGAGGACTGCAAGGCGTGGTGCAGAAAAACAAGAATGCTGACCACACGTTCTCCATTCTGCTTTCGCACGACCCTACCTCCTGGCACCGCCATGTGCTGCCCGAAACCAACATCGACCTCACGCTCTCAGGCCATACTCATGCCGGGCAGTTCAAGCTTTTCGGCTGGTCGCCCGTAGCTCTTGTCTATGATGAATGGTCAGGAGCTTACACCGAAGGCTTCCAGATGCTCAATGTGAGTGAAGGCATCGGACAAATTCTCTTCCCCTTCCGTTTCGGTGCCTGGCCTGAACTCAACGTGCTGACATTGAAAAAACTGTGAAACCTCAAAACAAACTACTTGAACATCTCATGAAGAGTCTCTACAAAGTCTATTCCTTTTGCATCGCTCTGCCTCTGTTCGTTGTCATCACCATCATCGTTGCCTTGGTGGTGATGCTGGCCGCCTTCTGCGGCGATTCCAAGTACGTGGCTTATTATTTTCCGAAATGGTGGTCGCGCATCACGCTCTGGCTTTTTCTCATCCGCGTCCATACGGAAGGCCATCAGTTCGTTGACAAACGCCAGTCCTACGTCTTTCTGGCCAACCATCAGGGCTACTTCGACATATTCTTGATTTACGGCTATCTGGGACACAACTTCAAGTGGATGATGAAAGAATACCTGCGGAAAATCCCGTTCGTCGGTTTGGCCTGTGCGAAAAGCAAGCAAATCTATGTGGGCGACACCCGCGCTTCCATGCAGAAAACCGTGACGCAGGCGCAGGAAACACTGCGCGGAGGCATGTCGATGGTCATTTTCCCCGAAGGAACCCGCACCTACGACGGCCGCATGGGAGAGTTCAAGAAAGGAGCCTTCACGCTGGCCAACGAAATCGGACTGCCGATCGTCCCCCTCACCGTCAACGGCTCGTTCGATGTCTTCAACCGTCGTGCCCGCAGCGTCACCTGCGGCCGCCTCTCGCTCACTATCCACCGTCCCATCACCGCCGCCGACCGCCAGGGTCGTCCCACCCGCATCCTCATGCAGGATGTGTTCCGCATCATCAATGCCGATGTTGAGGAGAAATACAGGCGGGGCGAAGCCTGAACGATGGTTGTTGGCCGGCTATTTGGTGTGGATGGTGTAGGTCTTTGACCTGCCGCGGAAGCTGCAACGGATGACGGCATCCTCACCGCGCCGGGCCGGTTGCTGCACGATTTCGGTTGTCACTTCGGGACTACTGGCCTCCACGGTGACGCGTGGCGCAGCAGAGCCGGATGCCCCTGATGCCGTGACCTCATAGTGGCCGTAGTCAGTGAGGCCGTTCTCTTCAGTGGAGCGTATCGGTGTGGACGGCAAATTGATGCGCTGTCCGTCGATGCTGATGCTCACTGCCGGCGGAGCGGGATAGGTGAGCGGCTGATCTTTGTGACTGAATCCGAGACCCTTGAGCGTGCATAGATTGCCGTCGGTGTCCGCTTTTCCCACCACAAGATAAATGGCGTGTTTGCCCTTCAGTCCTTCCACAGCCTTGGCCACATCGAGCGAGAACCGCTGCACGGTCTGTGTGCTGCCGGACGGCACGGTGAACTCGCCGATTTGCCTGCCTTGCCATGTGGCATTGTTCCACGGGCCGTCCAACATCACCTTGATGCTGAACGCCGATTCCGTCGTCGGTTGGAGGAAAATGTCGAGCTGCGTGCCGTTGCCTTTTTTCGTGCCCTCGAACGGCAACAGTCCCTTCTGCGCTTTCTTCAGCCCCCCGAAGCCGAAATATTTGAAGCCGACGATGTCGCCACTCTTCATCAGTACGTCCGTATGGTTGTCCCACACGTCCCACGAATCCTGCATGGCTCCATTGTCCGACAGATAGCAGGCATAGCCCGCAGAGTAGTAGGCGTAGGGCGGCATGCCGAATATCTGGAAGCCCTCCGAGGTTACTTCGGCTCCCTCATAGCGGTGGCCGTCCGAAGCCACGGATTGCCAGATGCTGTCTGTGGCGAAAGGGTCGTAGCCGCGGATGACTACTTTTCCACCGTCGGCCACGCTCTTCTCGTCCCACTGAAGCGTGACGGGTGCCACCATGGCCTGGCGGGCAAAGCCGAAGCCGCGTGGCGGACGATGGTAGAACACGTACCATTGGCCGTTGATGCACTGGATGCTGCCATGCGTGTTGTGGGCAGCGTTCGAGGCCACGAGATGTTCGCCGTTCTCATCCGGTACCACGCCGCGCGAGTCCACGAGCACGCCCCCGCTGCGCCACGGTCCCAGCGGCGTATCGCTGAAGGCGTAGCGGAGTGTGGAATTGCTGCTGCCCAAGCCATATTCCGGTCCGGAGTGGCCTGAGAAAATCATGACATATTTGTTTCCCACCTGCCGGATGGAAGAGGCTTCGAAGAAATTGAAGTCGGCGGGATTCTGCTCCTTGTAGAGTGCCGGATACGTAGTGCCCTCCGGGTCGCCGGGAGCAGGAATGAAATAGGAAATGATGTCGGTGCCCGGGCGCACGGAATACATGGTGGCCGGGTCGAGCTGGGCTGCCGAAGAGCGCATGAAGCCCCAGAATCCGTAAGCGCGGAATCCCGTGGCGTAGTCCGGGTCAGCGGGATTGGTGACAGGCTCTATGAACACTGAAGGATCGAACCCGAGAAAGCTGCCATCTACGGTGCGCTGTCCGTCGGCCGAGAGATTGACGGGTGTGAAAGGGCCGTCGGGGCGTTTGCCCTTGCAGACCATCGCCTCGCGGTTCGCTCCCCGGCTGTGCGGATACAGATAATAGTCGCGGCTGCCGTCGCGTCGGTTGATTTCGACGAGGTCAGGCGCATACATCACGTCCCATTTCCCTTCGGTCTGATAAGTGAAGATGGCTCCCTCGTCGCGCCAGTCCGTCAGATTCTCCACGGGGGCGGACCACTCATGAATGTCGGCTCCACAGTAGCTGTCGAAGCGCGTGTCGTGGGAACCGACGATATAGACACGGAATTTGCCGGGGCGGTCAGGGTCTTCGAACACCCGCGGCTCGCCGTCGGGCAGATGCTCCCACAGCGGCAGATAGGGATTGCCGGTTCCGATTCGTTCTCCGGAGGGTTGCGGCCAATGGTTCTTGCTGTTCGTCAGCGTTGGCTGTGCTTGCAGGCTGAGTGCGCCCAGGCAAAGCACTAAACAGAAATTTCTTTTCATGGGTATGACTGATGATTTTGTTGCTTTTGCCTGCAAAATTAGTCATTCCCATGTTGGCCGGCTTTCAGTTATGTTACAAATCCTTTCGATTTCGTTACGTCCGGCCGTTTGATTTCAGTGAATAAACCACATCCATGATTTTCTTGCCGATTTCGTCGGCAGCAGCCATCGTCTGCGCTTCACTATAGACGCGGATGATGGGCTCCGTGTTCGACTTGCGCAGGTGAACCCACTTGTCCGGGAAATCCAGCTTCACGCCGTCGATGTCGTTCACCTCCACGTTCGGCTCATGGCCGTACAGCTCTTTCACGCGTGCCAGAATGGCATCGACATCGGTTGTCGGTTCGAGGTCGATGCGGTTTTTGGCAATGAAATAGTTCGGGTAGGTCTGGCGAAGCTCGCTGACCGTTTTCTTTTCGTGGGCCAGATGGCTGAGGAAGAGGGCGATGCCGACCAACGCGTCGCGGCCGTAGTGGGCAGCCGGATAGATGACTCCGCCGTTGCCCTCGCCACCGATGACGGCACGCGTCTCCTTCATCTTGGCCACCACGTTCACCTCGCCCACGGCTGCGGCATAGTACTGGCCGCCGTAGCGGCGCGTCACGTCACGCAGAGCGCGGGTGCTGCTCAGGTTGCTCACGGTGTTGCCCGGCGTGTGGCGCAGCACATAGTCGGCCACGGTCACGAGCGTGTATTCCTCGCCGTACATCTTGCCGTCTTCCTGAATGAAGGCCAGACGGTCCACGTCGGGATCCACCACGAAACCCACGTCGTGGCCGCCGCGCGCCATCAGCGCCATGATGTCGCCGAGGTTCTGCTCCAGCGGTTCGGGGTTGTGCTGGAAGTCGCCCGTCGGGTTGTCGTAGAGTGGTGTGACGTGCTCCACGCCCAGCTGGCGGAAGAGTTCAGGCAGGATGATGCCGCCCACGGAGTTGATGCTGTCGAAGGCCACGGAGAAGTGGACGGCGCGGATGGCGGCCACGTCCACCAGCTCCAGCCCCAGCACCAGGTCGATGTGCTTCTGGTTGTAGGTGTGGTCCTCGCGGTAGCGGCCCAGATGATTCACGTCGGCATAGTCGAAATCCTCGGCCCCGGCGATGGCGAGCACCTCGTTGCCTTCCTCCTTGTTGAGAAATTCTCCCTGTTCGTTGAGCAGCTTCAGGGCGTTCCAGTGGCGCGGGTTGTGGCTGGCCGTGATGATGATGCCGCCGCAGGCCTGCTCCAGCGTGACGGCGATTTCGGTGGTAGGCGTCGTGGCCAGCCCGATGTCCACCACGTCGAATCCCATGCCCATGAGCGTGCCGCAGACCACGTCCTTCACCATCTCACCCGAGATGCGTGCGTCGCGGCCTACGACGATCTTGTTGGTGTTGACCCGTGTGTTGCGGCGGATGAGCGTGGCGTATGCCGAAGTGAACTTCACGATGTCGAGCGGGTTGAGCCCCTCGCCTGCGCGGCCGCCGATGGTGCCGCGGATGCCGGATATGGATTTGATGAGTGACATGGTGCGTCAGATTCCTTTCTGATAGGTGATTTCATAATAATAAGGAAGCACGTAGGAGGAAGCGTTGCTCGTGCCCGATGAGTGAGGAACGATGATCCTCACCTTGGCGATTTTGCCCGCGTTGCGCGTCAGGCGGATGAAGTCGAGCGGCTTGAGCCATCCCTGTGGCACGGCGGAGCCGTAGTTGGAGTACATGTATCCCTCCGTGAACGACCCCGTATAGCTGCGGCCCCGGTGGGCATAGCTGCACTGCATCTTGTCCACCACCGAAGGCGTGTAGAGGTTGCTGAAAGTGGTATCGGCGTTCTCGATGTCATATTCCAGGAAGCGGCACAGCATACGGAAGTTCACCGTGCTGTCCTCGTCCTCCTTGGCCATCTCCACCACACTCTGCCCCTCGCCCTTGCGCACGATTTGCAGGTAGATGCCGTCTTCGTTGAAGAGCACGAACTCGTTGGCCGTCGTGTCCGTCAGCGAGTCCTGAGCGTAGAACGTCGCCTCGCTGATGACCGTGATGGGCCCTACGAAGTCGTTGTCCTTGATGAACCGGTTGATGGCGTTCTTCTCCTTCTTCTTCATTTCGGCATAGCTCTCGTCGTCGTCGCACGAGGCGAGCGAGAGCAGAACCGGCACTGCGGCGAACAACGCCAGCAGTGCGAAAATCAGTTTTCTCATATCGTTGGTCTGCGTTTGCGGGCAGGAAGCCGCGCCCCCTGTTTCCTCTTGCAAAGGTAAGGGAAAAAAATGACATTGATGCCGTTTTCACAGTTTTTCACTGAGTCAGCCTCCCGATTCCGCCGTCCCGCCTCCCTTCCGGCCGGACAAAAAAATAGTGGAGCTACTCTCCACGAGCCGCTCCACCACGATAAATTCTAACTAAATAACACCTAATTACCTAATCTGTTTTGCATCACTCGATTGGAAATCGCTTCCCAATCTCACGTAATGCGGAAAAATTATCACCTAACTAATATTAACTAACTTCAAAATGAAAAAAGTCCTCCGTTTTGTTCTTCCGGGCCGCTCCCTCGCGGTCGCCTGCCCGCCGGCAGTGGAGGTTCTGCTCAATTTTTTTGTTTTGTATGTCCGGCGGCAGCCCGTCTGGTGGCCGGGTGCGCCGTGCAGAGCTTGTTACTGCTCAATCAGAGCTACTGTTGCTACTACTGCTGTAAAGATCATAACTACTGTCATCATGTTTCGTAATCTCCTTTCTTTGGGCGAATCAGCCCGCTTCCGCCTGTACGGCCTCCGTGAGCCTCATCTGCTAATTGATCCTAAAAACTTTTTACCTAATCTCTGAGATGCCGTCCTCGGACTTCCGCTTGTGGCTTCCGTCCGCTTCCCACGCTTGGGTGGCGGCGTCCCTTTTTTTCTTTTGACGATGCAAAGTTACGTCCACTTTCCCGTTTCCGCATCATTTCCCACGACTTTTCCTCCCGAAACAGGCGTTTTATTGATGTAAATCAAAAATTGTGTACGAGCACAAATGTTTTTAAGCATATTTTCGTGACATTTTGGCTGCAATTCCATTTCATTGGCATGACAGCGGACGATTCCCGTTCCGTGCGGCTCCGCAATCCGTGTCGTGCAGTCTTGAACGCCCACCGCGCCACCGCCCTGTCAAACTCTGCGCAGAAAAGCTCCACAATCAGGCAAGAAAAAATCCATTTTGGCCTGAGTTTTTCCAAAACGAACGCGTTCGTTTCGGAAAATGAACGTCTTCGTTCCGCCGAACGAACGCGTTCGTCCGGCAGCCAATGCGCAGAGCACGGAAACTTTCTCCGCGCGGTTGGCCGATTTTCTCCGCATGGTTGACCGATTTTTTCCGCATGGTTCCTTCACTTTCTCCGTGTCCCGCCGCAGCCCCCCTGATGAACAAGCCACCGCCTTCCATTCGTCTTCCCTTCGACCTCCTTGGCTCCACCCTGCATTGTTATTGCAAAAAGGGGAAAAAGGAAAAATTGCAGCACCAAAAAATCTCTTAAAAATTTGGAGCATTCAGTTAAAAAGCCTATATTTGCAACCGACAAGCCTGCCTCTTCTCAGGTGGGCGGGTCGAACGAATCGACGGAATGACCGTGCCGACAAGGCAGAACCGGCGCAGTTTTGCGTGCCTGCTGAGAGAGGCAGACCATTCTTCGAAAGGAATCCCGAGGCTGGGAGCACCACTTGTAAGGACAGCCAAGGGGAAAAGGACGTTTTCGGACGTTGCTGTCTGTAAGTTCAAACTTCGCAAAATTTGAATCCATGTACAGCGGTGATGCGACGGAGCGTCTGCGTGGGTGTATTATACCCGGCGCTTCTTATACCTTATGATATTTGGGTATAAGCCTGCGTCGAAGTTATAATATAACTCGACGTGGGCAGGCTTGCGTTGCTTATCCTTGCATGGAGGCAATGCGAAGGCCTGAACTTAGGGATAAGCACGGAGGAAATAGCTCCCACGTCTTTTTTTATTTCCGAAAGTCAACATGATGTTTACGCCGAAGTTGGGGGGGTGATAGGCATTTTTAATCTTCTAACGTTATGAAGAAGAGCAAGAACAACGAAGAACTCCAATCAAGACGACAGTTCTTCAAGAAAGCTGCAAAGGGCATTCTTCCTATCATTGGAGCAATTGCGCTCGGTAGTGTTTCGGTTTTCACCCATGCTTCTTCCCATGAGGGTAATGTAGAAACTGGTTGTAGTGGATACTGCTCTTATGGATGTAGTCGTGGTTGTGATGGGGAATGTCGAGGAGGATGCCAGTACACATGTAGAGGTGGCTGTCAAGGTTCCTGTGAGGGATCTTGTAGAGGAACCTGTATGGGCTCATGCCGCGGTGGATGTGTAGGTCTGAGCTATTAGTCCATTACAAACTTTATCCACCATTATTTAATGTTTTGGCATTGTAATGGTGGATACAATTTTTTTTCAGTGCAATGGAACAAACAATGTGGAATTTTAGTCTGACCAAGGAAATCACATTCATTGTGACCAAGGATTGTCAATTAGCCTGCAAATATTGTTATCTTGTAGGGAAAAATTCGAAGGAGCGGATGTCATTCGATGTTGCTAAGAAGGCTATTGATTATATCCTTAGTCACGAGGAAGACATGATGGAAGGAAGTGTTTCATGGGATTTTATAGGGGCGAGCCTTTCTTAGAAATCGATTTGATAGACTCGATTTGCGATTATCTAAAGACTGAAATGTATAGGCGGAACCATCATTGGTTTAACTCCTATGTTTTTACATTTACCACAAATGGTCTCAATTATGACAATTACAAGGTTCAACATTATATCAAGAAAAATATAAAGCATCTAAATGTAGCTATAACTATTGATGGAACAAAACTAAAACACAATCTCAATCGGATTTACAAAAAGAAACGTGAAGATGATACTGAGAAAGGTTCTTATGATGATGTAATTAGAAATATTCCCTTATGGCTGAGCCAGTTTCCCAATGCTGGCACAAAGGTCACAATAAGCTCTGCCGATATTCCATATATCAAGGAGAGTGTGCTGCACTTGTATAGCCTTGGCATACATGAGGTAAACATCAACTGTGTGTTCGAGGACGTATGGCATGAAGGGGATGATTTGAAATTCGAGAATCAGTTAACAGAACTTGCTGACGCAATCATTGATAATGGTTTGTTTGAGGATAATGCATGTTCGTTTTTCTCTGAGTCTATAGGCAAGCCGCTTGACATAAAGTTGGAGAACAACAATTGGTGCGGCGCGGGTATGATGTTATCTATTGATGCCGCTGGCAACTTCTATCCTTGCACCCGTTTCGCTGCTTACTCATTACGCTCGAAGAAACCGATTATTATTGGCAATGTGCGTGACGGGATAGACAAGAATCGGTTGCGTCCTTTCCTTACGCTTGACCGCACGACGCAGTCACCACAAAAATGCATCGACTGTGAAGTGGCAAGTGGATGTGCTTGGTGTCAAGGAGAGAACTATGATGCTGCGGAATCGCCCTCTATCTATCAGCGTTCGGTGGCGATATGCAAGATGCACAAGGCGCGTGTCAGTGCCAACAACTACTACTGGAACAAGCTGTTCCGTAAGTTGGAACTGGAGGACAGGCGCGATGAATATGAACGGCACAAACAGAAAGTGAGGGAACCGTCATGTTGATATACCTTATTATATTGTTGGACGACACGGCTGTGTCGTATTGCCACTATGAGGTGAAGAAGAAGGAGCGATGGCCCATCAGCCTTGACGACCTGCGGGGAGGAATTCTTTTTGCTATGAAGGAGAACCTGAATGTGCAGTTCGTCTATCCCGACTACGACTTGCCTGAGGGATATAAGGAAGCAATCGATACGATTGACCATACGGACATCAAACCATTAGGCAGTGGTGAGGGCGATGTCCGGGTAATAGAGGGGTTCGGTGAAATCCCTGCTGATTCTTCGTCTGGCGTGTGCGTCCTTAGGACTGACAAGGCGGAACTGTTCAGCAGATATACAAAACTGATACCATTGCTAAGAACCGCAATGCGCGTGAATGTTGTAATAACTGACATTGAGACATTTACTGACGACGACTTCGAAACATACAAACGCATACTTGATGAATTGAATGTGTCAATAGAGCAACTTTATGTCAATGGCCAATCGCCTCAGCTGAATCTCCTCACTGACCGCATGATGTTGACCGAGATGAACAACTGCGGGGCTGGCGATACAACCATAACTATTGCTCCTGACGGCAAGTTTTATGTCTGTCCAGCCTTCTATTATGCTGGGCAGTGTAATGGAAAGGAAAAGGACGAAGGTGAGGTGTGTCAGAAGGGTTATTCCATAGGCTCGCTCGCCGACGGTCTTGACATCAACTCCCCGCAGCTTTATAAGCTCGACCACGCACCAATATGCCGTCATTGCGATGCTTGGCAGTGCAAACGATGCATTTGGCTGAATCGCAAGACAACGTTGGAAGTGAACACACCAAGCCATGAACAGTGCGTTGTGGCACATCTTGAGCGCAATGCCTCGCGCCGTCTGTTGCAGAACATCCGCAAGCACGGCTCGTTTCTTTCAGACGTGGAGGACATCAATAATATAAATTACTTGGATCCGTTTGACAATAGGGAAAAGTGGAAAATAAATAATATGCATAGTATAAAATAATAAAAAACATGAAAAAGCTTATGATAATGCTAATAACACTCTTTGTCGGAGTGTTGCAAGTAAGTGCTCAGACTTATTGCTACAAATATCTGTATTCAGTAGATGAGAATGGGAGAAAATATGTTGATGGTCCGCGAGACTATAGCTTCGTAACTTTTAAAGATAGCAAGCGGTGTTGTTACATGAGCAATATAGATGGAAGCCATGTATACGGTGACGATATTAGTGAATACAAAGGCTCTTCCAATGGCATTCTTACTTATGAGTGTACATTAAAATTTAAATGGTTTGATTTTCATGGAAATCCCACCGAACAGGAATTAGGTGAAGAGCATTTTTATTTTTCTTCTGACTATTCAAGGATGAACTATACAAGACGAGTTCAGACAATGAAGTATAATCTTGCCGTTTATGAAAAAGTAGAAATGCCTGAGGGGAGACAGGAAGGCAAAAAACTCTATTAAAAGAGAAAAGAATGCTTCAACAATGAGAAACGAAAATGATAAGTATGTATCTCGAAGATATTTCTTAAAGGAAGCAGGAGTAAAGGTGTTACCCATCTTGGCAATAGCAATACTGCCCGTCGACATTGAAAAAGCATAATTTATGCCACATCCTCTCATTTCTTGTGAAGGCTGTTGCGTAGGGTTATGTAATTGAAGTTGTGAAAAGGCCTGTACAGGTAGTTGCTAAAGGTAATACAACAGATACGATAATGATAATTTAGGATTCAATATGAATAGGAAATTAGTGGGGCAGGTGGACCCCGAGGAGCGTGCGGAGATCCAGATGCTGTTCGAACGTCGCAACGGACTGAATGAGTTGGCAAAGATTCTGACCGCTGACAATGGAGACCTGTATGAGAAACTCGTGAAGGACATGGGCGAGACTGGTACGAAGTTCCAGAGCTGGTGGGACAGAATGGGTGCGAAATACCAATGGGAGTCAGCTGAAGGCGGCAGCTGGGAGATTAATTTCGAGACAAGTGAGATTTTTTTAGTAACCGCGTAGTATGTTTTCATCACATCTGTTATTCATCGGCACCACGGAGCTGTTGCTGATTGGTGGCATTGCTCTGTTACTCTTCGGCGGCAAGAAACTGCCCGAGATGATGAAGGGTCTTGGGCAGGGCGTGCAAAGTTTCAAAAAGGGAATGAGTGAACCGTTGGCGGACGAGACTGAGAAAGATGGCGAAACGCAGGAACAAGGAAAGGAAGCAGACGGTCAGCAAACAGAGACAGGGCAAGCTGAAAGCTGATGAGTCTCGGCGTGGCGAGCGAAGTCAACAGAGTTTTCCTGAAAAGGAAGAGGTTGTTGGTGATGCCGCACTTCTGACTTTCGGCGGGCACCTCGAAGTGCTCCGGCGGATGCTTTTCCGTATCATTGGGGTGACGGTGGTGATTGCTGCCGTGGTGTTCTGCTCCAAGGACACCACGTGGCGACTGTTGCTGGCACCGAGCGAATGGGATTTCTGTACGTACCGCTGGCTGGAACATGTGATGCGCGGGATGGGCATAGATTTTCACTTCGACGAATACCATGTTAACCTCATTGCCACCGATTTGTCGAGCCAGTTCATGACGCACATCACGACGGCGGTGTATCTTGGCCTGCTCGGGGCTTCACCCTACATTTTGTTTGAGCTGTTCAGATTCGTTTCGCCTGCGTTGTATGAGAATGAGCGAAAATACTCGGTGCAAGTGGCTTTCACGGTCTATGCGCTGTTCATCGTAGGCGTGCTGATGTCGTACTTCGTTTTGTTCCCTATCTCCTTCCGCTTTCTGGGCACCTACAGTGTGTCGCAGAGAGTTGTGAGCAATATCACGCTTGATTCCTATGTTTCAACGTTTGTGTCGCTGACGCTGATTATGGGTGTCATGTTCCAGTTGCCTGTCATTGCCTTTTTCCTCGGCAAGATGGGTTTGCTCAAATCGGCGCAGCTCGCCCGCTACCGCAAGCATGCCTTGATTGTCATCATGCTCGTGGCGGCCATCATCACTCCACCCGACTTGATGACACTCGTTCTTGTCACCATCCCGCTTTACCTGCTCTACGAAGTCAGCATTAGGGTGGTGAGGTGGACGAAATAGCATCATTTTCTCGTCATTTTCTTGTTTTTTTGCGCTCCAAACAAAAAGAGGCATAAAGTTGGTGATTCCAAAAGTTATTCGTACCTTTGCACGCTGAAAAAGCGGCGGATGGGGGCACGGGTGTCCCCTTGACGCGGCGAGTGGATGGTCCGGTAGCTCAGTTGGATTAGAGCAACAGCCTTCTAAGCTGTGGGTCCTGGGTTCGAATCCCAGCCGGATCACCGGGAACGACGGAGGTGGAGGCTTCCGTCGTTTTTTTTTGCATGGCGATTTTTTCGCGCGATTTCCCGTGGTTACACTCTCAACCACATTTATCTTCAAGTTGTATTTCATTGTATTTATTATAATTGCCATAATTTGAAAACAAGACAGTGACAGTCATCAAAAGAAAATCCGACAACTTGCCATTACGAATAGCCGGATTACAAATGGAATATTGTTAAAATCTTTAATTACGAACTGGCTGTCTAGGAACTTTAATATCTCATGACTTTGACAAACTCATGCTTCATGTCATTGTCTATCGCACGGAATCTTGCAAAAACGATGCTGTCTACGGAGTGTCCGCTCAACGCGCCTACAAGATTTTGGTCCTTCACCTTCTTATAAAGATTGCCTACAAAGGCTCGCTTAGCCATATGGTTGGTGATGATGGTGTCTCTACCGACTCTCACTTCAATTTCAAGATGGATTCTTATCAATCAGCGATTCCTGTTATTCGTCGAACTTTATGGGGCCTTTGTAGCACCATCGAATTCGGATTTGTGAAAGGAACTTGTCGCTATTGGTTTGCCAATACTTGATGCAAGCGTCATTCTCATCTTTTGTAAATCCGAAATCAATATTATCAACCAAAGTAATGCCGCGTTCAGAAAGATAATTCAACCCGTTGGCGGAATTAATTTTATAAATTTAAATGATTAAAAAGTTGCACATATCGCTGACTTTTAGTAATTTAGTAGTGCTCAAGCTATTAAATTCAAATCATCGAATGCACAAC
>CAYPZK010000016.1:0-58220 GCA_964415385.1 uncultured Bacteroidaceae bacterium | reverse complement strand
TAGGAGAATTTCAGATAGCATCCAGCTCCTCCGCAAACAGAGCATGGTGTGAGTCCCGCATTTGGCTCATAGTCAGTGCCACCGCAGTGCGGGCAAATCATGATTGAACTCTTGGGCTCAATGACCTGGCCGTTCTCATCGACAACCTTTTCGATGGTACCGGAACCCAGGCAGGTCAGACATGAGTTGTGGGTGTTGGGCATCATTTGCTGACCGTAGCAGGTGGGGCAAGTTACCAGAATTTAGACACACAAAGTTAAGAGTTTTTTTTCATTGTAACAAAATTTTAAGCCTTTTCTGATTTTTTACTCGCTGTTGATTCAAGGATTTTTAACATTTTGATATGGAGTTTGCTTGTGTGCATTGCCGTTTTTCTTTCCCTTTCCGTTCTTCATCTCAATAGCTCCGAACCGCTTGCCTTTGGCAAATATCGACTGCGATAGCGTCTCGCCAAGGCGCAACTTCATTGCACCATCGCGCCGTAAAAAGTTTCAAAATGCGACTAAAAAATTTTCTTTTCTGCCTGATTTCTTGTGAAACGATGGCCTTCGCTTTTCGGAACGATGGCCTCAGTCCGAAGGAACGATGGCCTTCGCCGGACACGGACTCCGCGCATTCCGCGACATTGATGCGCGGAGTCCGGAACTTTTCGACGCGGAACCGGTGACTTTAGTCCGCAAATAATAAGAGGCGGCCTCTTGCATTTCAAGATATTTTTGTACCTTTGCAAAGTCTCAAGTACGTGACAATGATGACAACAGCAGCATTATTTTGTTGCAGATTGACCATCAAGCGCGACCTCTTGTTTTTTTGCATGATAAAAATATCTAAATCTATCCTAATCACTATGAGTTATTTTCTCCGAAAAACCTTGCTTGTATGTATGGCTCTGGCCGTCGGAATGGCACAGGCTCAAACACCCCTCTTGCCCGAGGGTAAGAAAATCTATATTCCCAAGGATTTGCGCGACAACGACTTCACGCAGAAGGATTCGAAATGGAGTTACGCCCATGCAGCCTGGACGGACGATGTCATGCTCTTTTGGGAAAACGGCTTCGGGGACGACGTAGCCACGGCTCCCGACCTTGACGGACACAACATGAAGGTGGACATTCCGAACCTGCTCCGGCGCATCGAAAGTTTCTACCAATTCTACCGCGACTCGCTGGAATTCGTGTTGCCCGGCTCCAAGTCGGAAGAATACAGGATGATGGTGATGCTCAACTACTCGCTGGAGGGAACGGCCTACGGCGGTGACTACGACAATGTCATCGGTGCGCTGTGGGTGGCTCCCAACCGCGTGCAAGACGAGAAAATGAACTGCATCGCTCACGAACTGGGGCACAGCTTCCAGATTCAAAACGCCTGCGACGGCAACAGCCAGGGACTGGGCGGCGGCATCTTTGAGATGTGCTCGCAGTGGATGCTCTGGCAGGTGAATCCGGAATGGGTGAAGGATGAGAATTACCATTGGCAGGATTTCCGCAAGCTCTTTCACAAACGGTTTCTGGCCGGCGAGAACATCTACCATTCGCCTTACGTGCTGGAATACTGGTCGATGAAGCGGGGGCGGACGGTCATGGGACGGTTGTTCCGCGAGGGGCGCGGAGACGAGGACGTGGCGCAGAGCTACATGCGGATGTTCAACGTGTCTTCCGCGCAGATGGGCGACGAGATGTACGACTGCTATTCCCGCCTCGTAACCTTCGACTTTCCGCGCGTGAAAACCGTATGCAAGCCATACGCCTGCCAGCTCGCCACGCCGACGAGTCGTGAGACACGCGGCCGTAAGACTGTCATCAAACCCGAGGAGGCGTTTGTACCCGAGACTTACGGATTCAATGTCATTGAACTGCCGCTTGACGGAAGGACGGTGGACTTTCAAGGTCTCGGTACCAAGGGTAAGGATGGCTACCGCTATGGCATCGTGCTGGTGGACAAGCAGAAGAATCCGACCTATCTGCCGATGTCCGCGGCTTTCAGCGGCAAGCTCAAATACAAGGCGGAAGCCGACACGGAGCACGCCTATCTCGTGGTCGTGGGATGTCCGGACAGCTACCCGACGGCAGAGAATACCATTTTCCCTTATCAAATCACCGTGAAATAACAGCGCATCATGAAGAAATTCCTTTTCCTGAGTGTGGCCTTACTGACGACAGCGCACGTCTGCGCCACGAAGCCGCACCGTCTGCTGTCGCCCGACAAGCGCATTGAGATAGTCATCCATGCAGCGGACGAAATCTCCTATTCCGTCTATGCCGACGGGATACAACTGCTTCGCGACAATGTGCTCGGACTTACCGTCAGCGGACGCGGCGACCTTACCCGTCAGACGGCTGTAGCCTCGGCCAAGTCGAAAAAAGTCACGGAAACGATTTCCGCACCGTTCTACCGCACTCCCCGCTTCGAGGAAACTTATAACCAGCTGTCACTCAACCTGCGCAACGGACTCGCCATCGAGTTCCGCGCCTACAATTCCGGTGTGGCCTACCGCTACGTGCTCTCCGCTCCGGATGGTAGCTACGAGGTAGAAAGTGAACGGGCGGAATTCAACTTTCCCGCAGACGGCACCTCCTACCTCCCCTACTCCACCAATCCCAAGAAACCGATGGCGATGGCGTTCCAAGCCACCTACGAGCGGAAGCCCCTCTCGCAGCAGACGGCCGACAACCTGGCTTTCCTGCCCGCCACGGTGGACTGCCGGACAGCCAAGGTGACGCTCATGGAGAGCGACTTGGAAAACTACCCGGGCATGTTCATCCGTCCGGACGGGACATCGCTGCGCGGAGAATTTGCCCATGAACCGAAGTCATTCGACTACTATCCTTGGCGCCAGCAGAAATACGTGACCGACACCGAGAACTATCTCGTGCGCGTTACGGCAGGACGCACCTTTCCGTGGCGTATCATCGCCATCAGCCACGACGATACGGAAATGCCCGTGAACAATCTCGTCTATGCCCTGGCGGCTCCAAGCCGCGTGGAGGACATCAGCTGGATTCAGCCCGGGCTCGTGGCGTGGGACTGGTGGAACGACTGGGGCATCAGCGGAGTGGACTTCGAGGCCGGCATCAACACGCAGACCTATCAATACTACATCGACTTCGCGGCCAAATACCATCTGCCGTACATCATCCTCGACGAAGGGTGGTACGCCCCGAAGAGCGGCGACATGCTCACCACCATCCACGACATCGACCTGCCCCACCTCGTCAGCTACGGTCTGGAGCGGGGCGTGCGCATCATTCTCTGGACTGTGTTCAACGTGTTGGACAACCAGCTCGAAGCCGCCTGTCAGAAATATGCCGACATGGGCATCGCCGGCTTCAAGGTGGACTTTCTCGACCGCGACGACGCGGAAAGCGTACGCATGGTTTACCGCATCGCTGAGGCTTGTGCCCGCCACCACCTCCTGCTGGACTATCATGGCATCTACAAGCCTACCGGCATCAACCGCACCTATCCGAATATCATCAACTTCGAGAGTTGCTTCGGCATGGAGGAGGCAAAATGGACGAAACACGACGAGAAGGACATGCCACTCTATGATGTCACATTTCCTTTCATCCGCATGCAGTGCGGTTTCGCCGACTTCACGCCGGGGGGCATGCGCAACGCCACACGCGCCGACTTCCAACCCATCTACAGCAATCCACTGACAATGGGCACGCGATGCCATCAAATGGCCATGTACATCGTGCAAGACTCGCCGCTCACCATGCTGGCCGACAATCCGACGGCCTACGAGCGTGAGCCGGAATACACCGCGTTGCTCGCCTCGCTCCCCACCACGTTTGACCAGACCTTGATTCCGCAAGGCAAACTGGCGGAATACATCGTCACGGCCCGCCGCAAAGGGGCTGACTGGTACGTGGGCGGACAGACGAATTGGAATCCGCGCGACCTTACACTCCGCTTCGACTTTCTGCAACAAGGCATTTCATACGATGCCACTCTCATCCAGGACGGGGCGAACGCAGGCAAGACGGGCACTGACTATGTCATCCGCAAGCTCACCATTCATGCAGACACGACACTCAACCTGCATCTCGCCGGCGGCGGCGGATTCGTCATCATCCTGCACCGGAAGTGACACATGCCACACCATTCTGATGCTTTTCAAAAAAAATGTAAGTTCTATGAAATCTTTCCGTCTCCAGTTTCTCGTACTCACCTCTCTGGCCATCTGCACACAAGCCGCCGCCCAGCACTATGTGCCGACCGACATGGACGCGCAGCGCATCGAAGTGACCCGCAGCCTCGACCATCAGATTCCCACCGACGTGTCGCGCCTGCTCGCTCCCTATCAACGGAGTGTGGACAGCATTATGTCGCCCGTGCTCGGCCGCAGCAGCGTGGCGATGACAGCGGACCGTCCCGAGAGCCTGTTGTCGAACTGGGTGAGCGACGTGTTGCGTCACCATTCCGGCCGCTACGGCCGCATGGCCGACATCGGGCTCTGCAACATGGGAGGACTGCGCAGCTCCATGCCCGAAGGCGATGTCACTGTGGGCGACATCATGGAAATCTCGCCTTTCCAAAACACCTTCTGCATTCTCACGCTCAAGGGCTCCGACCTGCTTGACCTGTTCCGCCAAATGGCGCACTCCCATGGCGAGGGCATCAGCGGTGCGCAACTGGACATCACGGAAGACGGTCAGCTACGCTCAGCCACTGTAGGCGGCAAGCCTGTCAAGCCCAACTCCACCTACCGCATCGCCACCATCGACTATCTGGCCGAGGGAAACGACGGGCTCACCGCTCTGAAGAAAGCCGTCAAACGCGACATGAAGCCTGAACTCGTGCGCGATGTTCTGACAGACTTCGTACGGGAGGAAAACGCTGCGGGCCGACAGCTTACAGCCGCTGTCGAGGGGCGCATCACCGTGAACGGCCGCCGCGCCGACAGTCTCTCGGTTTCCGATGCTGCAACGCAACATTCCTCCGTCAGCCTGCTCGTTGTCCACACCAACGACACGCATTCCTGTATCCAGCCCATCAATCCCCGCTCCACCGACACGCAGCGGGCTGACAAAGCCGGCTATCTGCGCCGCGTGGCTCTGATTGACAACCTGCGCATCGATGACCCTGACCTTCTGCTCGTCGATTGCGGCGACTTTTCCCAAGGGTCGGCCTACTACAACCTTTTCCAAGGCGAAGTAGAGGTGAAGCTCATGAACCGCATGGGATATGATGCCGCCACCATCGGCAACCATGAGTTCGACTACGGCATCGACAACATGGTGCGCATCTTCCGTATGGCGCAGTTTCCTATCGTCTGCTGCAACTACGACTTTGGCTCCACGCCTCTGCGCGACATCGTCAAACCCTACGTAGTCATCCAGCGCAAGGGCCTCCGCATCGGCATTCTCGGTGTCTGCCCCAAATTGGACGGTCTTGTAGCTCATGCCAACTACAACGGCATCACCTGGCGCGACCCCATTACGTGCGCCAACGAGGTGGTCGCCAAGCTCCGGCAGGAAGAGCACTGCGACCTGGTGCTTGTACTGTCCCATTTGGGATGGGAAGGGGGGCTGGCCGACGACATGAACGACCAAAAGTTCATCAGCGGAACACGGAACATCGACGCGGTCATCGGCGGCCACAGCCACACCTACTTCACCTCTCCACGCTACGTGAAGAATCTCGACGGGCAGCCCGTTCCGTGCAACCAGATGGGCAAGAACGGACAGTTCGTCGGTACGCTACGCTTCCACTTCACTTATGAGACGGACCATCCATAAGTGACCATTACCCTATCATCCATGACAAAGGCCTCTGCCACACATCACTGTGCAGCAGAGGCCTTTTTTCATATTCAATCGTAATGTCCTGACTGGCTGAGAGCAATCTATCAGCACTGAGCCAACTTGCCGTCAGAGCCCAGCACATTCACAATCTTGTGGATGTACATCTTCTTCATCTCCTCACGTGCCGGTTTCAGATACTGACGTGGGTCGAAGTAGTCCGGGTGCTCGGCCAAAGTCTTGCGGATGGCAGCCGTCATGGCCAGACGCGAGTCGGAGTCGATGTTGATCTTGCAGACAGCACTCTTGGCAGCCTTGCGCAACTGATCCTCAGGAATACCGATGGCGTTCGGCAACTTGCCGCCATACTTGTTGATGGTGTCCACTTCTTCCTGCGGAACGGAAGAGCTTCCGTGCAGCACGATTGGGAATCCCGGGAGTTTCTTCTCAATCTCGGCCAGCACATCGAATGCGAGTGGCGGTGGCACCAGACGACCCGTCTTCGGATCCACCGTGCACTGCTCCGGCGTGAACTTGTATGCTCCGTGGCTCGTACCGATAGAGATGGCCAGCGAGTCGCAGCCCGACTTCGACGTGAAGTCAATCACCTCCTCAGGCTTCGTGTAGTGGCTCTCGGCTGACGACACTTCCTCTTCGACACCGGCCAGCACACCCAGTTCGGCTTCCACCGTCACGTCATACTTATGAGCGTATTCCACCACCTGCTTCGTGATGGCGATGTTCTCCTCGTAAGGACGCGAACTGCCGTCGAACATCACAGACGAGAAACCCATGTCAATACAGCTCTTGCAGAGTTCAAAACTGTCACCGTGGTCGAGGTGGAGCACGATTTCAGGATGCTCGCAGCCCAGCTCCTTGGCGTAGGCCACGGCTCCCTCAGCCATGTAGCGCAGGATGGTCGGGTTGGCATAGTTGCGCGCGCCCTTGCTCACCTGCATAATCACAGGAGACTTTGTCTCTACTGCTGCCATCACGATTGCCTGCATCTGCTCCATTGTGTTGAAGTTGAAAGCAGGAATTGCATAACCGCCTTTCACGGCTCTTGCGAACATGTCACGCGTGTTCACAAGACCAAGATCTTTGTAGTTTACCATAATACTGAATATTTTTGATTGTGAATCAATGCTTCTTTTACCTTTGTAGAGAGTGGGCGTGAAAGTCTGCCCTTGCAAAGATACTGCTAATTTTCGTGAATCGCCGCCTTACGGACATTTTTTTCAGTCTCTTTCGCGATTTTATTGATTTTTTACAATTCGAGGAATCGGGCAAGGCGGAAAGGCACAAATAAAAAAAGCCCCGCCCTTGCAGCCGGAACTGCGGGGACGGGGATGTTAAGAATGGCCGAAGACGATTATTTGTCGTTCTCCGGACGGAGCTGTCGCACAGTGGCACCAGCCTGCCACATCTCCTTGTTACGCATGGCCTCGAGCTCGCGGTTGAGGCCTTCACGGTAGTCCGGTTTGGAGTTGCTGTCGATGGAAATCTGGGCTTCGTTGCCGGTCTTCACGGAGTAGTAGAGCCACTCCATCACCGGCTTGATGGCCTCGCGGAAACGCGGTGCCCAGTCAAGGGCACCACGCTGCGCGGTGGTGGAGCAGTTGGCGTACATCCAATCCATACCCTTGGCTCCGAAGAGCGGCATGAGGCTCTGGGTGAGTTCCTCAACAGTCTCGTTGAAAGCTTCGGATGGGGTGTGACCGTTTTCGCGGAGAACATCATATTGGGCTTCGAGCAGTCCCTCGATGGCACCCATGAGGGAACCGCGCTCGCCGGTAAGGTCAGAAGTGGCCTCACGCTGGAAAGTAGTTTCGAACAGATAGCCGGAGCCGATGCCGATGCCGAAGGCGAGCACCTTGTCGAGCGCGTGGCCGCTGGCATCCTGATAGACAGCATACGAACAGTTGAGGCCTCGGCCTTCGAGGAACATGGTGCGCAGGGAGGTGCCGGAGCCCTTCGGAGCTACCATGATGACATCGATGTCTTTAGGCGGGACGACACCGGTGCGGTCGTTCCAGTTGATGGCGAAACCGTGAGAGTAGTAGAGCGTCTTGCCCGGAGTGAGGTACTGCTTGATGGTCGGCCATACCTGAATCTGTCCTGCGTCGGAGAGAAGCATGCAGACGATCGTGCCGCGCTGCACGGCCTCCTCGATGGAGAAGAGGGTCTTGCCGGGTTCCCAGCCGTCGGCCACGGCCTTGTCGTAGGTCTTGCCCTTGCGCTGTCCGACGATGACGTTGAAGCCGTTGTCACGCAGGTTGCCTGCCTGGCCAGGGCCTTGAATGCCGTAGCCGATGACGGCGATGGTTTCGTCTTTCAGGATTTCACGGGCTTTTTCCAGAGGAAATTCTTCACGTGTCACCACTTCTTCGATGACACCTCCAAAATTCATTTTTGCCATAGTACTTGAATAATTTTTTTTAGAATGTTGATGGTATGTGTTGATGATGTTGATGCGTTTCAGCTGCCGCACTGACGCTCCCGTTCGCGCAGAGCCAAGTATTCGTCAAGGTGCTCCACCCTGCTCTTGGTGATGGCAATGCGGCCGGAACGGACGAACTGAAGTACCACGCCGAGCGAGTTGAGGCCGTCGTAGAGGGAGAGGATGTCGGCGGTGATGCCTGTTTTCTCCACCGTGGAATAGGTGGGATTCACCTCGACAATGTGGGCATCGTGGAGACGGACAATTTTGCTCACGGTGTTGTTTGCGAGCATCATCGGCGTGGAAATCTTGATGAGGGATGTTTCCAGTATGAAGATTTCGTCGTCGGTGTAGTAGTTGGCTTTCAGCACCTCTATGCGCTTCTCCATCTGCTTGGTGAGCATGCGGGCCATACTTTCCTCGCAATAGCAGGTGATGGTGAATTTGTGCACGCCGGGGGTGGAGGAGGCGCAAACGTTCAGGCTTTCGATGTTCACCTGACGGCGCGTGAACACGGCGGTAATCTGGCTGAGCAGGCCGGGAGTGTTCTCGGAGTAAATCAGGAATGTGTAGAGTGTGCCGTCAGGTTTTTCCGTCGGGTCGGCGCACTTGCCACACACGCTGCAGTCATTATTTTGTTGAGACATGGATTTTTGAAGTTTTTTTGCTGTCTATATTTTATAGTACCGCTACCGGGTCAGACCTCCAGCAGCATCTCATCGACGTTGGCTCCCGGAGGAGTCATCGGAAGTACGTTGTCTTCCTCCAACACGGCGGCCTGCAAGAGGTAAGGACCGGAGGTATGGAGCATTTCATCGATGGCATCGTCCAGCTCCTTGCGGTCGATGACGGTACGCGCGGGGATGCCGTAGGCCTTGGCTATCAGCTCATAGTCGGGATTGAGCATAGGCGTGAAAGAATAGCGGTGGTTGAAGAACATGGCTTGCCACTGTCGGACATTGCCCAGATAGTTGTTGTTGAGCAAGATGATCTTCACGGGAGCGTGTTGCTCCATGATGGTGCCGAACTCCTGAATGGTCATCTGCAAGCCACCGTCACCGACGAAGAGGCATACCGTGCGCCCCGGAGCTCCGAAGGTGGCTCCCACTGCGGCAGGCAGGCCGAATCCCATCGTACCGCATCCGCCGGAGGTGACAATGCTGCGGTTTTTGGTGAACTTGAAATAGCGGGCACCGAACATCTGGTTCTGACCGACATCCGTGACAAGAACGGCTTCATTCTGCGTCCGTTCGCTCACGCGGCGGACGACCTCGCCCATCAGCAGCGGTCCGTCTGCCGGACGGATGGCTTTCGATATGACTTGATTGTATTCTTTCTCCTCATAGGGTCTGAAGCCGTCCACCCAGCTCTGGTGACGTGCCTCATGAATCAGACCGGTCACGGCGGCCAAGGTTTCCTTACAGTCGCCCAGCACGGCCAGGTTCACCTTCACGTTCTTATCTATCTCAGCGGGGTCGATATCGAAATGAATAATCTTGGCCTGCTTGGCGTAGGTCTGCAAGTTGCCCGTCACACGGTCATCGAATCGCATTCCCACAGCGATGAGCAGGTCGCACTGGTTCGTCATGACGTTGGGACCCAGATTGCCGTGCATGCCGAGCATGCCCATGTTGAGCGGATGGTCTGTCGGCAGCACGGACAGGCCGAGCAACGTGCATCCGGCCGGAATCTGCGCCTTCTCCAACAAGGCACGCAGCTCTTGCTGGGCATTGCCCAATTCCACTCCCTGTCCCACCAGTACGAACGGCTTCACGGATTCGTCAATCATCTTGGCAGCCTGGCGGACAGCTTCCATATCCATCTTCGGAACAGGCACATACGAGCGGATGAAATCGACCTTCCTCGGCTCATAATCCACCAAGGCCGTCTGTGCGTTCTTCGTAAAGTCGAGCACGACAGGTCCGGGACGGCCGCTGCGGGCGATGTAGAAAGCCCGTGAGACAGCCCACGCCACATCTTCGGCACGACGTATCTGATAGCTCCACTTCGAGATCGGCTGGGTCACGCCCACCACGTCCACCTCCTGAAAAGCGTCCGTGCCGAGCAGCGCGGCTCCCACCTGCCCGCAAATCACCACGATGGGCGTGGAGTCAATCATGGCATCCGCAATGCCCGTGATGGTGTTGGTGGCTCCCGGCCCGCTGGTCACGATGGCGCATCCCACACGTCCGCTCACGCGGGCATAGCCCTGAGCGGCATGCACGGCACCTTGCTCGTGACGTACAAGAATATGATTAAGGTCATGCTTATGATCATAGAGTGCGTCATAGACCGGCATGATGGCTCCGCCCGGATAGCCGAACAGCGTCTCCACACCTTCGTTCACCAATGAGCGCATCAGCGCTTCTGCACCTGAAATCTGTTCCATCTTCTGATTCAATTGATACTAAAATGAGTGCGACGAATAGAATTGTCTGTGCTCTCCTCTACTCCACGATCCTCACACCGCCCTTGTCGGCCGAGGCCACGCTCTGGGCGTATGCGCGGAGCGCCTTGCTCACTTCGCGATGGCGACGCAACGGCTGCTGTGGCCGTGCGGCCAGTTCCTCGTCGGTGAGGCGCACATTGATGGTGCGGTTCGGAATATCAATCTCGATGATGTCGCCGTCCACGATTTTCCCGATGTTGCCGCCGGAGGCAGCTTCGGGCGACACATGTCCGATGCTCAGTCCCGACGTGCCACCCGAGAAGCGGCCGTCAGTGATGAGCGCACATTCCTTGCCCATATGCATGCTCTTGATGTAGCTCGTCGGATAAAGCATTTCCTGCATGCCCGGCCCGCCTTTCGGACCTTCGTGGGTGATAACCACGACATCGCCTTTCACCACTTTTCCGCCCAGAATGCCCTCGCAGGCATCTTCCTGCGAGTCGAACACCTTGGCAGGCCCTGCAAAGTGCCAAATGCTCTCGTCCACGCCGGCGGTCTTCACCACACAGCCGTCCTGGGCGATATTGCCGAACAGCACCGCCAGTCCGCCGTCCTTGGTGTAGGCGTGTCGGATGTCGCGAATGCAGCCTGCTGTCCGGTCTGTATCGAGTTTTTCCCACTTGGTGTCCTGCATGCCCAGCCGGTTGCAGAACTTGCCGGCCGGCGCACTCTCGTAGATGCGCTGTGCCTCGGGGTCTATCTTTTCTTTCAGGATGGAATACTTCTCGATGTCCTCAGCCAGCGTGGCTCCGTTCACGCGCTTCACATCCGTGTGGAGCAGCCCGCCCTTGGCCAGCTCGCCCAGAATGCCGAGGATGCCGCCGGCACGTCCGCACTCCTGCACACTGTATTTCTGCGTATTCGGAGCCAACTTGCACAGGCAAGGCACGTGTCGGCTCAGCTGGTCGATGTCGGACATTTTGAAATCCACTCCGCCCTCCTGCGCCACGGCCAGCAGATGCAGAATCGTGTTGGTGCTTCCGCCCATAGCTATGTCCAGCGACATGGCGTTGAGAAAAGCCTCGCGGGTGGCAATGCTGCGCGGCAGCACGCTTTCGTCTCCATCCTCGTAGTAGGCCAGCGCGTTCTTCACAATCAGGCGTGCCGCCTGCTCCATCAGCCGGCGACGGTTCACGTGTGTGGCCAGAATCGTACCGTTGCCCGGCAGAGAGAGCCCGATGGCTTCGGTGAGGGAATTCATCGAATTGGCCGTGAACATACCCGAGCAACAGCCGCAGCCCGGGCAGGCACGGTTCTCAATCTCGGCCAGTTCCTCATCGCTCACGCCCGGGTCGGCGCCCTTCACCATCGCCGAAATCAGGTCGATGTTCTCCCCTCTCCATTTACCGGCTTCCATCGGGCCACCGCTGACAAACACCGTCGGAATGTTGAGACGCATGGCAGCCATCAGCATACCCGGCGTGACCTTGTCGCAATTGGAGATGCAGACCATCGCGTCAGCCTTGTGCGCATTCACCATGTATTCCACCGAGTCGGCAATGATGTCACGGCTCGGCAGGGAATAGAGCATGCCGTCGTGTCCCATCGCGATGCCGTCATCGATGGCGATGGTGTTGAATTCAGCGGCATAGCAGCCCGCCTTCTCTATCTCAGCTTTCACCATTTGCCCTGCCTCGTGCAGGTGTGTGTGCCCCGGCACGAACTGCGTGAACGAGTTCACGACGGCGATAATGGGTTTCCCGAATTGCTCTCTCTTCATGCCGTTGGCCACCCACAAGGCTCTGGCTCCGGCCATTCTGCGGCCTTCCGTGCAGACGGCACTTCGTAACTGATGTTTCATTTCCTGTGTTGATTCTTTGCTAACAGAAAAAGCCTCCCCCGCTCATCGCAAGAAAGGCTTTCACTCATACATTATACTTATTATATATACGCATGCACATTCTCACGACAAGCAGGTTGCTTACCGACGACAAGTCGTTCAGAGACGACCAGAAGGTCAATCACGAGGTCATGCGACATAGATGCGACTGGTTTTTGTTTGATTTCCGGCTGCAAAGATACATCATTTTCGCCATCCGGCCAATAAATTCATCTTTTTTTTGCCGTACATCTTTCATTTTTTAAGCCTTCAGATGTCGAAACCGACAAATCAGAAGAACACACGTGCCATGAAACGGATGCCGTCGCGGTTCGTGCCCGGGTCATGAAGATAGGTCAGACGGCGCACGTATTCGATGTGGAACAGGCGCAGGATGTTGTGGATGCCGAGGCGCAGTTCGATGTACGGCGTATGGGAATCCATCACCTGGGTATTCATCTCGTAGGTACCGTCCGGCTTGAAGTGTCCTGGAAAGTAGAAGAGATTCGGGTCGGAGTAGTTGGAGGATGCCGGATTGTTCTTGTCGGTAAGCGTTCCCCACAGCACGTTCACGCCCACGAACTCACGCAGGTGCAACCTGTTGATGAGCGGGATCCGATTGAAAATCTTCCCGCACATATCCCATTCCACCATCAGCTGCGCGTAGCGGTCGTTGAGGAACTCCTGGTTGGCGATAAGCGAGAAGGTGTTGTCCATGATGATGTAGGAGGTGTTGACCGCCGGATGGATGAGGAGCGGGAACGGCACTTTGTTCCACTGGATGCCCGCCTTGACATCGGCGTTGAGGATTCCCCATCCGCCCGGCACGTAGAGGCGCTTGTAGAGGCCCACCTCCGTGACGTTGTAGTCATAGCTGCCACCGAGGAATCCGTTGATGCCCACGGTGTGGCTGACCGACAGAATCGGCGCGTCCTTGTTGATTTTCAGCCGCCGCTGCTTGGTGTTGATGTAGGTGGCTCCCGGCTCAAACTGCATCTTGAACTGGAACTCCGACGTATTGATGCTCCTCAGCCATTTCGCCGGGTCGCGAGTCAGTGCCGTCATGCCCTGTACGGCCACGTCCGCATCGGTGCCAAGACGCTGGTAGAACATTGCGTCCACACCCTCGTTGCGCGTGCGGGTGTAAGTGGCGGTGAGCTTCATGCCGTCGTACCATTCACGGTCGTACATGAGCTTGAACTCCCGCGTGTGGTTGTACTGATCCACCTTGGAGGAGCGCAACGCGAGGAACATGTTGTCCTTGTCGGTCGGCACGAACTTGTCAAACGGTGAGGTCACATCGTCCCAATAGCTCACGTGCAGGTTGTTCTTCGGGAACTCGCGGGTGAGATAAGCCTTCTTGTTGAAAGAATAGACCAGCTCCGTACGGCCGTACAGATTACGCGTCCGGGTGCCGTAGGCCACATAGCCGTTCCAGAAGAGATGCGGGTTCAGATGGGCGGTGGTGAAGCCTGAGATGCGGAAGCGCAGGTGGTCATAGTCGTTCCACGAGGCGATGGTGTTGATAGGGCCGAAGTCGAACTTGTTGGTGGCCGTGGAGTCAGAGGTCTCGATATAGTTCTCGATGAGCGCTTTCATACCGAACATGACGTACTTGAAGCCCTTCATCCGCGTGAGCTTCTCGAGGAACGAGTCCATCTGTCCCTCGCTCTGCGTGAGCTCCACCTTGCGGTACTCGCTCCAGTAGCCGTCGTCGGTGTGCATGGTGGCATCCGGTTCGGTATATACCGTTCCCTTGATATGCTTGAACACCGACTTGGGAATCGGCGCGAAAGCATAATCGAAATTGCGCGTGGTGCGCTGCACCTGCAGCTTCTTGAGCCATGAGGCCACCGACAGCTCGATGATCATGTCGTTCTGCGTCATGACGCGCTCGCCCGTCTCCAGTTCCTCGTACACCTGCTGGATCTTCATGGCATCCACCCAGTTCACATCACTTCGCTGCGGCAGGTTCAGCTCCACATAGCGCACCTGGTAGGTGCTGTCCTTCATGATGTAGAGATGGCCCGAGAAGCCGATGTCCTGCAGGTTGTTCGGCACGAATCCCACGTCAATGACGCTGTCGCCCTCGTATGCCAGCGTGTCCTGGATGTAGTAGCGGTAGAAGTTGATGGCGGAGTTGGCAATCGGGCTCTTGATGTGGAACTGGAGCAGCCTCGGCTCCTCCTCATAGATATTCACGTCGGTGAAGCAGTCCTTCAGCGTCGTAGTGAGAATCTCGCCGGTGTTGATGAGCTCGTTGATGCCCCGTGAGTTCTTGGCCTTCACAAGCGTTTTCTCCGCCTCCGGCTTCTTGCGGTAGTAGATGCTGGAGAGCACCTCGTCCACCGTCAGAGGCAGGATGAGCTTGCCCGTCTCCTTGCAGTATTCCACATGGTCTTTGAGGAAAGCCCACCGCTTGCCTTCCTCCATGTCGAACACCTTGTCGGAGAACTCATTGATGGAGAAAGTCATCTTCTCATATTTGGAGAAGGTGAAATAGTCTTTCGAATGGAGATCGTTGAGCTTCTTGTGCGCAATGACCCGGCGCATCAGCTCCACAGCAGGGTTGTTCTTGCGCGAATAACGCGTGCGCTTCGACATGATGGTCACCCCCTGCAGCTGCCGTGGCTCGGGCACGAGCTTGATGAGCATGTCCCTCGACTTGCCGGGTCTCAGACGGATTTTCTGCGTCACATAGCCCAGCGAGGCCACGGTGAGCTCCGTCCACGTGGAGTCCTCCTTCAGGGCGAAGCGTCCCCGCTCGTCAGTCTGGTCGCCCACATTCTTGCCCTCGTAATACACGTTCACATAGTCGAGCGGCTGACGGCTGCGCGCATCAATCACCCGACCTGTCACTTGTGCGCTGGCCGCGTGGGCGGTCAGCAGCATGACGAGGAGCAAGAGTGGGGTTCCTTTTCTCATTCTCAGTCGATTTCCTCGTCTGCCTCATAGCCGCCCATCTCGCGGATGGCATTCTTGAGCATGGTGTACTGCTGGAAGAGGTTGTTCACAGCCTCCTCGCCCCGCGTGTAGTCATGCATCGGCGACTTGAGGAAGAAACTGAGGAAGCGCTGGATGCCGTAGCGGCCGGCGCGTGCGGCCAGGTCGCTCAGCAACGTCAGGTCGAGCAGCAGCGGCGCGGCCAGGATGGAGTCGCGGCAGAGGAAGTTGATCTTGATCTGCATCGGATAGCCCATCCAGCCGAAGATGTCAATATTGTCCCATCCCTCCTTATTGTCATTGCGCGGCGGATAGTAGTTGATGCGCACCTTGTGGTAATACTGCGTGTCCTCGTCGTTTCCGTGTCCGTAGAGGTCCGGCTGGAAGTCCGGCTTGAGAATGGTCTCCAGCGTGGAGAGCTTGCTCACCTCCTTCGTGCGGAAGTTGGCAGGCTCGTCGAGCACGAGTCCGTCCCTGTTGCCGAGGATATTGGTGGAGAACCAACCGCTCAGCCCCAGGCAGCGCGTTCCGATAATCGGTGCGAAACCGCTCTTCACCAGCGTCTGACCCGTCTTGAAGTCCTTGCCCGCGATAGGCATCCTCGTTTTCTCGGCCAGCTCCCACATGGCCGGAATGTCCACCGTCGTATTCGGTGCTCCCATGATAAACGGCGCACCCTCCGTCAGGGCGGCGTAGGCATAGCACATCGACGGGGCCACATGCTCCGTGTCGTTGTCCTTCATCGCCTGCTCCAGAGCGGCCAGCGTGCCGTGAACAGGCTCATAGACCGGCACGTAGATCTCGGTCGAGGCGGCCCAGATCACCACCACACGGGCGCAGCCCTGCTCCCGCTTGAAGCGGCGGATGTCCTCGCGCAGAGCCTCCACCATCTCCCACCGCGTCTTGCAGTCCTTCACGTTGTCGCCGTCCAGACGCTTGGCATAGTTCTTGTCGAAGGCGGCCTTCATCGGCACAATCCGCTCCAGCTCCTCCCGCACGGGATTGATGTCCTTCTCCTTCAGCACCTCGGCATAGACAGCAGCCTGATAGGCATTTTGCGGATAAACGTCCCAAGTGCCGAACACAACATCGTTCAAGTCCGCCAGCGGAACGATGTCCCCATAGTGCAGGTACCGCTTCTGCTCGCCTCTGCCCACACGGATCTTGTCATACTGTGTCATCGAACCGACAGGCTTCGCCAGACCCTTGCGGGCCATCAGCACACCTGTCATGAACGTGGTGGACACGGCGCCGCATCCCACCACCATAATGCCCAGCCTGCCTTCGGCCGGACTGACTTTCTGATTTGCCATTGTTCTTTTATATATAATATGAAAACGATTTTTCTCGCGTGTCTCTTTTGTCGGATTCAGCTGCCGGACAGTCCGTCACAGACCACCCCGGCATTTCAAACCACAAAGATAGGCAAACTTGCCCAAAGGAAAAAGTTTTTTTCCACAAATTTGTCTAAATCCGCCCCCCTTGAGCCGATTTTGCACGCCCGGGGACAATTTCCTCCGCACATTTGCCTCCGCAGTGTGCGGCCGCCCCGCCGCTTCCCCGCCACCGTCCTTCCGTCTCACCCGCACTCCGCAGCGGACGCTGCCGGAATGCGCCGTTTTTTTAGCCGGACTCCGCAGATAAAATTTCCCGTCCGCGCGGATTCCGCGTCCGGCGAAGGCGTTCGTTCGGCAGAATGAATACGTCCGTTCCAAAAAACGAACGCGTTCGTTTTGTCTGGAATCAAGCTGAAAGAGGAATTTTTGTGCCCCTGTTTGGAAGTTTTCCCCGCAGGGCCGGACAGCGGACGGGGCGGAATGACTGTGCGGAAACCAAAAATTGCCGCCGGCAACGTTCGTAATTCAAAAGAAATGTATATCTTTGCAGTGGATTCGGACGCGCGTCCGGACACAGACCGACAGGCCGTACATGCAACCGAACGACATAACAAATGTTTTTTCCCCTAAAAAATCAAACATCATGAACATCAAGGACTACAAGTTTGCCGGAAAGAAGGCAATCGTGCGCGTTGACTTCAACGTGCCATTGGACGAGAACGGACACATCACAGACGACACGCGCATCCGCGGCGCGCTGCCCACACTGAAGCTCATCCTCGACGAGGGAGGCGCTCTCATCATCATGAGCCACATGGGCAAGCCGAAGGGCAAGGTGAACCCGAAGCTCTCGCTCGCCCAGATCAAGGACGCCGTGAGCGAGAAACTCGGCGTGGAGGTGAAGTTCGCCCCCGACTGCGCCAAGGCACAGGAGGCAGCCGCCGCCCTGAAGCCCGGCGAGGTGCTGCTGCTGGAGAACCTGCGCTTCTATCCTGAGGAGGAAGGCAAGCCGGTGGGCATCGAGAAGGACGACCCGAAATACGACGAGGCCAAAAAGGCCATGAAGGAGAGCCAGAAGGCTTTCGCCAAGACGCTGGCCGGCTATGCCGACTGCTACGTGAACGATGCCTTCGGCACGGCACACCGCCGTCACGCCTCCACGGCCGTCATCGCTGACTACTTCGATGCCGACAACAAGATGCTCGGACTGCTCATGGAGAAGGAGGTGAACGCCGTGAACGCCATCCTCAACAACATCAAGCGCCCGTTCACCGCCATCATGGGCGGCTCGAAGGTGAGCACGAAAATCGGCATCATCGAGAACCTCATCACCAAGGTGAAGGTGGACAACCTGATTCTCTGCGGCGGCATGACCTACACCTTCGCCAAGGCTGTGGGAGGCAAGGTGGGCAACTCCATCTGCGAGGAAGACAAGCTCGACGTGGCCCTCAGCGTGATGAAGGCAGCCAAGGACAACGGCGTGAACCTCGTAATCGGCACCGACTCCGTCATAGCCGACCGCTTCGCCAACGATGCCCATACGAGGATATGCCCAAGCACCGACATTCCCGACGGATGGGAAGGCCTCGACGCAGGGCCTGAGACCCGCCAGAAGTTCCGTGACACCATCAAGGGCGCCAAGACCATCCTCTGGAACGGCCCCGCAGGCGTCTTCGAGTTCGACAACTTCACAGCCGGCAGCCGCGCAGTGGCTGAAGCCGTGGCCGAGGCCACGAAGGAAGGAGCTTTCTCCCTCATAGGAGGCGGCGACTCCGTGGCCTGCATCCACAAGTTCGGCCTTGAGGACCAGGTGAGCTACATCTCCACGGGCGGCGGTGCGCTGCTCGAAGCCATCGAGGGCAAGGTGCTCCCGGGCGTAGCTGCCATCAAGGGCGAATGACGATGCGCGGATTTCTCCTGACGCTGGCCGCAGCGGTCATGCTGCTGACTGCGGCCTGTTCCTCCACTCCCTCAGAGACCTCCCGCGGGGAGGCTTCTGAGGGAGATTCTGTCCGAATGGCCGTACTGCCCACCGTCGAGTGCCTGCCTTTCTATGTGGCTGCCGCCCAAGGGCTCTTCGATTCCGCCGGCGTGAACGTGCGGCTGTGCACCTACAGCGCGGCCATGGATGCCGACACGGCTTTCTGCGGCTCCTCGGCCGACGGATGCGTGACCGACTTGGTGAAAGCCGTCCTCTGGCGAAGCAGGGGGGACAGCATCAAGGTGGTGGCAGCCGCCGACCTGAACCTCTATCTGATGACGGCACGGCTGGCACGCATCAAGACCCCCGAGAGCGTCAAGGACAAAATCATCGGCATCACGCGCAACTCGGCCGTTGACATGACGGCCGACCGCATCTTAGAAGCGGCACGGCTGAAAAGCGACGAGCTCAACCGTCCGCAGATCAATGCCATCGGACTGCGCGGACAGATGATTGACCAGAACCAATACGACGGAGCCATCCTGCCCGAGCCCTACGCCACCATGTCGGAGCTGAAAGGAGCCGTACGGGTCACCGGCACGCCCCGGCTGCACCGGCTCAACCCGATGGCGGCGTTGGTGTTCCGGGAGTCGTTCATCCGGCAGCACCGCCAAGACATCGACGGCATCATCCGGGCATATAACCAGGCCGTCGAACACATCAACCGCCTGCCACGGAAGCAGGCGGCGCGGCTGATCGCGCTGCTCCCCGCAGAGGCGGAGCTGCCCGATTCGGCCTTCACCCTGCCCGTCTTCGCTCACGCTTCCCTGCCCTCCGACTCCGTCATCACGGGCGTGCGGCAATGGTTGCGCGGCCGGTCGCTGACGCAGGACGAAGTGAGCCGGCAACAACTGACTGACACGACATTCCTATGACACATTCCCCATCCACTCCCATCTTCCGTTCGTCCAACCTCATTGACCGGTTCAACACCCTCCAGCCGCTCGTGGAGGCTGCTGCCAGCTATGAGCTGCAGGAGAAGCTGCAAGAGCTCCGCCAGACGTATGCCTCCATGCTCCACTATCTCGTGAGAGGCATCGAAGACACCAATGCGCTCCGCCTCTATGATGACCTCGTGCAGCAATGCTATGCGATGGCTGACAGGGCCGAACGCCTCATCCGCCTGCAAAAGCAGAAGGGCGAACGCTATGCCATCACGCAGAAACAGACGCGTCCCGATGCCACCATCGAGAATTTCGGCCTGCAATTAGAGGCGCAAAGCAAGGAACTGCAAAACGCAGGAACCGGGGAAAACCGTGAAGCAGAAGATGCCGCGCTACGCCACGAGGCCACGCTCCAGAACATGTTCGAGACCGTCTGGACATCAGATGCCTGGAGCAAGGCGGACTATGAGCATGCCAACGAGCTGCTCGAATCCGACAGCATCGGCGAAAACGACAAAGCACTGCTTGTCAGCAGCGTGACGCTGGCGCTCACCGAGATGTTCGACTTCCGCAAGATGATGTTCCTGCTCGACGCATGCCTCGCGCCGCGACCGCAAGTCAGCCAGCGGGCAATGGTAGGCATCATCCTCACCGTCCGGCAACACGACTCGCGCATTCCGCATTTCAAGGAAATCGAATCGAGACTCTCCATCTACGCCGACGACCCCAACTTCACCCGGGACTTCTTCCGCATCCTCATGCAGCTGCAATACAGCAAGATGACGGACAGCGTGAGCGCACGGATGCGCAACGACATCATCCCCAACCTCCTGCGAAGCGGACATTTCAAGCAGACCCAATACGGCATCCAGGAAATCGACGACTACATGACTCGCAACGGAGAAAATCCCGAATGGCACCACAACAAGGCCGCCGACGAGAAGGCACAGGCGAAGATGCGCGAGATGGCCGAGATGCAGATGGAAGGCGCCGATGTCTATATGGCATCCTTCTCCCAGATGAAAGGCTTCGACTTCTTCCGCACCATCGGACACTGGTTCATGCCGTTCGACAGCAACCAGCCCGACTTCCAGGCCGCCGCCAGGCACATCGCCGCCACCGGCGAACCGCAGCTGCTGTCCACCATGATGCTCATCGCCCCCTTCTGCAGCAGCGACAAATATTCCTTCGCTTTCATGATGAACAACATCGGGAAGGCCGGACAGGACATGCTCGCCAAAAACCTGTTGGGAAGCCTCTCCGACGACGAAATCAGCGACATGGCCGGCGAGGCACGGAAGCACCAGCCCTCCCCGTCCGAGGTCAGCCGCCTCTACATCTTCGACCTCTACCGCTTCTTCCAACTCTATCCTTTCCACCACCAATTCGCCAATCCCTTCGACCCGAAAGCCGACACGTTCTCCCCGCTCCACACCAAGTCGTTCGCACCCATGCTACGACACCAGGCCGAGACGCTGGCTCTCGGAGAATTCTTCATGCGCAAAGGCATCTATCAGGAAGCCATCGACCTTTTCCTTGTCCTCCATCCCGAACAAAAGGAAGCCGACAGCGACATCTGGCAGAAAATCGGCTTCTGCGAGCAAAAACTGGGACGGACAGAGGAAGCCTACAACCACTTTTCCATCGCCTACAACCTGAATCCCAACTCCGCGTGGACGCTCAAACATCTGGCGCAAACCGCCTTTGCACGGAAAAAATACAAAGAGGCCGAAGTGCTCTACGACACGCTGCTCGACGACGCACCCGACCAGCCCAAATACCTCACGCGGAAAGCGGAATGCCTGATGGGGCTGAACCGCTTCGCCGAGGCACTGCCGCTGCTCTACAAGGTCACCTACCTCGAAGAAAGTTCCACACAGCACCAGAACCAGTTGGCACTCTGCCTGCTCATGACCGGTGAAACGGAGAAAGCCATCAACATCTACCGCTCCATTCTTGACGCCCATCCCGCCGACATTGACGCGCTCTTCAGCCTCGGCAACGCGCACTTCGCCGCCGGACGAATCGGAGACGCATACAACGCCTACCATCAGGCTCTGGAACAACTGGGCAGCCACGACGACGGACCGAAGCAATTCAAACGGAAATTCGTGGAAGCCTCCCGTCTGCTCCAGACGCTCGGCATCAACATCCGCCAGGTGGAAATGCTCTACGACGCCGTCTGCCTGAATGCCATGAACAACGACTGACCGACGCATGGAAAACTCCATCCTCCCCATCCAACGCCTGAAGAACCTGCTCCGCATGGAGTACGAGGCGGAACGGGAAGAATACCGGCAACAGACCGAGAAGATGAGCCTCCGCCGAAAAGTACGGCGAGGCATCTGCTGGTATCCCGTTGCCTTGACGCGCACCTATTACAACTCGCTCAACCAGCTGGTGGCCGACATCGAGAAAGTGCAGCCGGAGACGGACGATGCGGAAACGGAAGACGGACAAGACATCGAGCACAACTTCGAATACGGCAAGCCTGTCGTCTTCTTCACCACACCTGCACAGGAAAGCGGCCACTCCGACAGTTCCCTGCCGCCGCTCACATGGCTGCCTTTCACCTCCCAAGTCTCCTACGCCGATGACAACCGCATGGTCGTCACGCTGCCGTCCACTCAGGCCGTCATCGACCTCCAGAATCAAGAACGGCCGCTGGGCGTGCAGCTCTATTTCGACGAGACCAGCTTCCGCACCATGTTCCACGCGCTCGACGACGTGCTGAAGGCCCGCAGCGGACGGATTGCGGAGTTGCGCGACATTTTCACCGGACTCCAACAGCCCCACAAGTTCACCTTCAGCCCCCTCCGCTTCCCCTGGCTGAACGCCACACAGGAACTGGCCGTGAACGAAGTGCTCAGAGCCAAGGACGTAGCCATCGTGCACGGCCCTCCTGGCACGGGCAAGACGACAACACTCGTGGAAGCCATCCACGAAACCCTGCGCCGCGAGACACAGGTACTCGTCTGCGCACAGAGCAATCTGGCCGTTGACTGGATTTGCGAAAAACTCGTGGACTACGGCATCTCCGTGCTGCGAATCGGCAACCCTACCCGCGTGAACGACAAGATGCTTTCCTTCACCTATGAACGGAAATTCGAGAATCACCCCGACTATCCCGAACTCTGGAGCATCCGCAAAGCCATCCGTCAGCTACGTGAGCACCGCAAGAAGGGCGAAAACACCCATCAGAAACTGGCGAGGCTCCGCGAACGCGCCGATGAAATCGAAATGCGCATCCACACCGCCCTTTTCAGCGAGGTCCGGGTCATCGCCTCCACCCTCGTGGGCAGTGCCAGCAAGATGCTGGTCGGACAGAAATTCTCCACACTCTTCATTGACGAAGCCGCACAAGCTCTCGAACCCGCCTGCTGGATTGCCATCCGCAGAGCGGGACGCGTCATTTTGGCCGGTGACCACCAGCAGCTGCCGCCCACCGTCAAGAGCAACGAAGCGCGGAAACAGGGACTCGGCATCACGCTCATGGAGCGCATCGTAGGCAACGTGCCCCAAGCCGTCACACTGCTGACCATGCAGTACCGCATGAACGAACAGATTATGCGCTTCTCCTCCGACTGGTTCTATCACGGAGCCGTGGAATCCGCACCCCAGGTGAAGTATCGTTCCATCCTCGACCTCGACCACCCCATCGAATGGCTCGACACGTCGCAACTCCCCGACACACTCCTCCCCGACGACACCTCTCAGCCCCTCTCCTTCCAAGAAGAATTCGTGGGCGAAAACCACGGACGCGTCAACAAGGCCGAAGCCGAAATCACCGTTGCTGCCCTCCAACGCTACATTGAGAAAATCGGACGGCAACGCTTTCTCGACGAACGACTCGACATCGGCATCATCAGCCCCTACCGCGTGCAGACCCACTACCTCCGTCACCTCATCAAGCAACGCGGGACACTCGCCCCCTTCCGTTCCCGCATTTCCATCAACACCGTCGACGGTTTCCAAGGACAGGAGCGGGACATCATCCTCATCTCCCTCGTCCGCAGCAACGCAAACGGCAAAATCGGATTCCTGCACGACCTGCGGCGAATGAATGTGGCCATGACACGCGCCCGCATGAAGCTCATCATCATCGCCAACGCCCCCACACTCGTCCGCCACCCCTTCTATCGCCGCCTGAAGCAGTACATCGACGACCTTCACGAGGCCAGGTGACGCACTCCTTCCGCCTGCTCACAGATAAGCCGCCAGCCGCGCCATGTATTTTCCGATGATGTCAAACTCCAGATTCACGCGACTGCCCACTTCGATGGCATGGAAATTCGTGTTCTCCTGCGTGTATGGAATGATGTTCACCTCGAACGAATGCTCCGTGGGATTGCACACCGTCAGGCTCACCCCGTTCACCGTTACCGATCCCTTGTCCACCGTCAGATAGCCGCGCCGTGCCAGCTCACGGTCGAAAGCATACTCAAACGTGTAGGCATAGCTGCCCTGTCGGTCCACCTTGCTCACGCACGTAGCCGTCTCGTCCACATGCCCCTGCACGATATGTCCGTCCAGCCGGCCGTTCATCATCATCGAACGCTCCACATTCACCTCGTCCCCCACACGCAGTTCTCCGAGGTTCGAGCGTTCCAGCGTCTCCTGCATGGCCGTCACCACGTAGGAGCGGGCAGCTTCCGAGCCCGGAGCCACCTCCGCACCCTTCTCGTCAAGCACCCGCACCACGGTCAGACACACACCGTTGTGCGCCACGCTCTGGTCAATCTTCAGTTCCCTCACGAACGGGCAGGCCAGTGTGAAGTCCACATTCTCTCGGTCACGGTGCACAGCAACTACCGTCGCACACGTTTCTACAATTCCGCTAAACATAATGTCTGATCTATCAAAAAAATGAATACTGCTTTTTCTTTTGCAAGGCAAATTTAGACAAAATTCCCGAATCAGACACTCGCCCGAACCAAAGAAACTCACTTTTTCTTCCTTTTTCTTCTGCGTGAACATTTTTCCGACGGAAAAGCCACCTCTCCGCAGAACTTGACAGGCGGAAAGCGGCATGGGGAGGAGTACGGGCAAAAACAGAGAGATACCGGCAGGCATCAGCCGACCAGCATCTCTCTCCACACTATTGTTTTAATTGAATAAAGGAAAATGAATTTTTTATCCGGCCTGACTGATGTCATACTGACGGGCGAGACGGCGCAGGTTGATGAGTGCGTAGCGCATGCGGCCCAAGGCCGTGTTGATGCTCACGCCGGTGGCTGCGGCAATCTCCTTGAAACTCAGCTCGTCGTAGAAGCGCATCAGCACTACCTGGCGCTGGTTGGGTGGGAGCAGGCGGACGAGCGACTTGACCTCGGCCAGAGTCTGCTGATCTATCAGTTCCTGCTCGCGGCCTCCGTCGCAGGCCAGAGACACGTCGTTGAACAGGTCAGCTTCCGTCTCGTCGTTCGAGATGATGCGTCCGGCCTGATGCTGACGGTGGTGGTCGATGATGAGGTTGTGGGCGATACGCATCACCCACGAGGCGAACTTGCCGTTCTCTGTGTACTGCCCGCTCTGGAGCTTGGCAATAATCTTCATGAAGCAGTCTTGGAAGAGATCCTGCGCCAGTTCTTCGTTGCGGACGGAGTATGCGATATACGTGAAAACCTTGCTTTCGTATCGCTTCAAGAGTGTGTCGAAAGCTGCGTCACTGCCTGCGAGATATGAACTGACCAACTGCTCGTCGGTGCGTTCCTTCAGTTGTTTCATTAAGCTGTCAAAGATTGGTTGAGCGTAATGGTGTCCCGATAGGCAATGATGTTTTTAGAAGATAATTGATTAGTAGTTTTTATGAATGCTGGGAGCAAAGTAACGCAAAATCTCTGAAATCGCCAAAAAACTGATGTTTTTTTTATCATCAGTCCTTCTTTTTTAACATTTCATCAGCGCAGGTGCCAGCCGTCGTGCGGGCTGAGTCCGCGGAGAAAGTCGGAAGCGGACATGCGCTTCTTGCCGGCCAGTTGCACTTCTGCGAGCCGGAGCCACGCATCGGCGCAGCGGACGAAGAGGCCTCCATCGGTGCGGACAGTGCCTGCCTCCGCCCGTTCGGATAGAGGCTCCGTCCCTTCCGGTCTCATGCCGGATAGGGTGGCGTGAGGAGGCTGCGCGGCGAAGATTTTCAGCGTGCCCCGGCTCTCGCCCTGTGCGTCCGTGAGTTCAGTCCATGCGCCGGGGCTGGGGCTGAGCCCTCGGATGAAGTCGTAGATGCGCCGCGCCGGCTGGTCCCAGTCGATGTGGCACGTGTCGTGGAAGATTTTTGGAGCCGGTTTCAGCGGCGTGTTGCCGTCAGCAGGCAGGGTTTGTTCGACGGGATGCACCGTTCCTGCCAAGATGCCGTCCACCGTTTCGGTGACGAGCCGTCCGCCCAGCATCATGAGACGGTCGTGGACATCGCCTGCAGTGTCGGTATCGGCTATGGGCACGCACACCTGCCGGATGATACGCCCCGTGTCGATTTCGTGGCGGAGGAAGAAAGTAGTGAGACCCGTCTCCGTCTCGCCGTTGATGACGGCCCAGTTGATAGGCGCTGCTCCCCGATACTGCGGCAACAGGGAGGCGTGAAGGTTGAAGGTGCCCAGCGGGGGCATGGCCCACACGACTTCGGGAAGCATACGGAAGGCCACGACAATCTGAAGGTCGGCGCGGAGGGCACGGAGGTCGGCGAGGAAAGTCTCGTCTTTCAGTTTCTTGGGCTGGAGCACAGGAAGCTGGTGCGCCACGGCGTATTGCTTCACGGGGCTGGGACGCAGCACGCTGCCGTGGCGGCCTACGGGTTTGTCGGGCATCGTGACAACGCCGACAACCTGATAGTGGGCGTCGACCAAGGCACGCAGGCTTTCCACGGCAAATTCCGGTGTGCCCATAAATACGATACGGAGAGATTCTTTCGTCATCATGGCGGTGTGTATGTTGTGTGTGTTGTTTCTGAATGTGTGCCGGCAGGGGCGCTTCACGGAGCCGTGAAGTCCACTAATGTCTGGCGGTAGGAACTGAAGAGACCGGAGCGGGAGATAAAGCCAATGAAGCTGCCAGAGGCATCTACCACGGGAAGGTTCCAGGCGTGCGTCTCGTCGAATTTCTTGGTGGCCACCTTGAGCGTGTCGGCGGTGTTGAGAATGGCGGGAGGCTCCTTCATGAAGTTCTCGACGTGGTACTTGTGGTAGAGTTCCGGCCGGAACATGTACTTGCGGATGGAGTCGAGCGACATGATGCCCAGGAGCTTGCCGGCGGGATTGACCACAGGAAAGAGGTCGCGGTGTGACTGCGAGACGGCAGTGACAGCCTGTCCGAGATCCCAGTCGGGATGCACGCAGATGAAGTTTTTCTCAAGCAGCGAGCCGAGGTTGAGCATGGTGAGGATGGCATCGTCCTTGTCGTGGGTCAGCAGTTCTCCCTTGCGGGCCAAGCGCATGGCATAGATGCTGTGTGGCTCGAAGGCGTTGATGGTGAGATAGGAGACCACGGAGACTATCATGATGGGAACAAACAGCTGGTAGCCGCCCGTGAGCTCGGCGATGAGAAAGATGCCCGTGAGGGGGGCGTGCATCACGCCGGACATCAGGCCGGCCATGCCGTAGAGGGCGCAGTTCTTCGGCAGGATGAATCCTTCGGCTCCGAAATGGAGCGAAAGAAGCATGTCCCACACAGAGGAGAATACGAAACCGGCAATGGCTCCGACAAAGAGCGAAGGGGCGAAGACACCGCCGCAACCGCCACCGCCGTTCGTTGCAGTGGAGGCGAAGACCTTCATCAGCAGCACGAGTGACAGATAGACCAGCAGCATCTGCCGGCCATGCCCGTAGAAGAACGTGTTGTGCATGATTTCGTCCGGTGTGGCGTCGTTGATGAGCTGCGAGATGACATCATAACCCTCACCATAGAGCGCGGGAAAGAAATAGATGAGCACGCCAAGAACGATGGCTCCGAAGAGGAAGCGCGCCCAAGGGGAACGAAGACGGTGGAAGAAGGTCTCGAAGCCGTTCATCGTGCGGGTGAAGTAGAGCGAAATGAGTCCGCAGAAGATGCCCAGCAGGATGCAGCCGGGGATGATGTCGATGGTGAAGGCTTTCTCCAAAGAAAACGAGAAGGTGGGTTCCACACCGTAGAGGGCATACGAGACGCAGACGGCCGTGATGCTGGTGGTGAGCAGAGGCAACAACGAGGCCATGTTGAGGTCGAGCATCAAGACTTCGAGCACGAACATGACACCCGTTATAGGAGCTTTGAACACGCCGGCCACGGCTCCCGCCGCACCACATCCCACCAGGAGCATAACCGTGCTGGGTGGAAGGTGAAAACGCTTGCCGAGGTCTGAACCGAAGGCACTACCCGTGAGCACGATGGGCGCCTCGGCTCCGACCGAACCGCCGAAACCGATGGTGATGGCACTGGCCACTACACTCGACCAACGGTTGTGGGGCTTGATGCGAGCCTTCTTGCGACTGATGGCATAGAGGATTTTGGTGACACCATGGCTGATATCATCTCTGACGACATAACGCACAAAGAGACCCGACAGCAGGATGCCGATGGCGGGATAAAGCAGATAGAGGCCGTTGGTCTCGTTCACTTCGAATCCTTGCGTCAGCAAGTGGCGGATTTCATCCACCAGAGTTTTCAAGACAAAAGCCACGAGACCGGTACACACGCCCACGACGAGGCTTAGCCCGAGCACTATCTGGCGCGGACTGCGGTCGCCTTTCAACCAGTCCACCAGCGCGTTCAGTATTCTGACTTCGCGCCGTCGCATCTGCATGGTCATGCCTTTCATTCCTACGTTCCTTTCTCCTGTCGGTTGTTTTTTCTGATTCAAAAAAGTAGATTACGTCCGGATGACGGTAAACTGACCGTTGTCCTTGATCTTGATGATGCTGGACGGCTGGTGCTTCTCCTTGCATCGCTGGTTGTAGCGGACGACATAGTCCACCGCCTCCTTGATTTCGTCGGAAATCTCATCAAACGTGGCGGGGGCGGGGGTGCCGCTGATATTGGCACTCGTGGAGACCACCGGTTTCTGGAACCGGAAGCACAGTGCGCGGGAGAACTCCTCGCGCGTGACGCGGATGCCCACACTGCCGTCTTCAGCCAGAAGGTTGGGAGCCAGCCCCGTGGCTCCGTCATAGATAATGGTGAGAGGCTTGGTAGCCAATTCGATGAGATCCCAGGTCACATCGGCCACTTTCCGCACGTAGCGGCTCAGGCGGTTCTCGCTGTCCACCAAGCAGATGAGAGCCTTGGAATCATCGCGGCGCTTGATGTCATACACGCGTCTGACAGCGGCCTCGTTGGTGGCATCACAGCCGATGCCCCACACGGTGTCGGTGGGATAGAGGATGACTCCGCCTGCGCGCATCACCTCCACAGCCTTGTTCACTTCGTCCTGCAGCATGTCTCTTCCTGTTTCTTATATGTGTGAATATCCTTGTCTGTTTCTATACCTTATTTATATTAAGGGTCATGGAATCGGGAAAAGACTTTTTTCAATGGGAACGCTGATGATTCACGCAAAGGAATCCGTAGTCTCCCCCGGGCAGGAAAGGTCATCAGAACTCGCTCGTAAAGTGGAACTGAATGTGCTTGAAGTCCTGCTGAGCCATCATCAGCACGTAGCTGGAATCGGCCAGGAACACATCGCGTCCCTCGCGGTCACGTGCCATGTACTGGAACTTGCGCTTCTTGAAGTTCGCGAGTTCCTGCTCATCGTCGCTCTCAATCCAGCACGCCTTGTAGAGGTGGGCCGGTTCCCAGCGGCAACGGGCGTTGTACTCGTTTTCCAAGCGATACTGGATGACTTCGAACTGGAGCTGTCCGACGGTACCTATCAGCTTGCGGTTGTTGAACTGATTGACAAACAGCTGTGCCACTCCCTCGTCCATCAGCTGGTTGATACCCTTCTCCAGCTGCTTTGTCTTCATCGGGTCAGCATTCTCAATGTATTTGAACATCTCCGGCGAGAAGCTGGGAAGTCCTTTGAAGTGGAGCAACTCGCCTTCCGTCAGCGTGTCGCCAATCTTGAAGATGCCGTTGTCGGGCAGACCAACAATGTCGCCCGGATAAGCCTCGTCAATCGTGCTTTTCTTCTGTGCCATAAACTGGGTGGGCGAAGAGAAGCGCACGATTTTGTTCTGGCGTACATGCAGATAGGGGGCATTGCGCACGAACCTCCCCGAGCAGACTTTGCAGAAGGCCGTGCAGGAACGATGGTTCGGGTCGATGTTGGCCGTAATCTTGAAGATGAATCCCGTGAACTTCGGTTCCTCGGGCCTCACCACACGTTCTTCGGCTGTCGTGGGACGCGGCTGAGGCGCAATCTGCACGAAGCAGTCGAGCAGTTCCTGCACGCCGAAGTTGTTGAGTGCCGAGCCGAAGAATACGGGAGCCGCCTCGGCCTGCAGGTAGGCATTGACATCGAAGGCGGGATAGACGCCATCCACCAGCTCCAGGTCTTCCCGCAGCTTGGCGGCATCCTGCTCCCCCACCCGCTCGTCCAGGTCGCGGCTGCCCACATCCACCTCCACCTTTTCCGTCACCACCTGCTTGTTGGGGGTGAAGAGGTTGAGGCGGTGTTCATAGAGATTGTAAACGCCCTTGAAGCGCTGCCCCTGGTCAATCGGCCACGAGAGAGGCCGTACCTGTATCTGGAGTTCCCTCTCCACCTCGTCGAGCAGGTCGAACGGATCGCGTCCCTCGCGATCCATTTTGTTGATGAAGACGATAACGGGGGTGCGCCGCATGCGGCACACGGCCATCAGCTTGCGCGTCTGTGTCTCCACGCCCTTGGCCGAGTCAATCACGATGATGGCACTGTCCACCGCAGTGAGCGTGCGGAAAGTGTCTTCGGCGAAGTCCTGATGTCCGGGCGTGTCGAGAATGTTGACCTTGTAGCCTCGGTAGTCGAACTCCATCACCGATGTGGAGACAGAGATGCCGCGTTGCTTCTCGATGTCCATCCAGTCCGATGTGGCCGTTTTCTTGATTTTGTTGGACTTCACCGCACCGGCCACCTGAATTTGCCCGCCGAAGAGCAGGAACTTCTCCGTCAGCGTGGTCTTGCCCGCGTCGGGATGGGAGATGATGGCAAATGTTCTTCTTCTCTCTATCTCGTTCATGAGTTCAGTTTTGCGATGCACTCGGCCAGCGAATCCTCCCAATAAGGGATTTCGATGCCGTAGGTCTCCTTGATTTTCGTCTTGTCGAGCACGGAGTAGTGCGGCCGCGCGGCGGGCGTGGGATACTCGGCCGTGTGGAGCGGGCGCACGTGACAGCCCTTGATGCCGGCAATGCGGTGGATGGCCTTGGTGAAGTCGTACCACGAGATGGCGCCCTCATTGCTGAAGTGGTAGATACCGGGTACGATGCCACGCTCGATGGCCGTTCCGATGGCAGCCGCCAGGTCGCGGGCGTAGGTGGGCGTTCCAATCTGGTCGAAAATCACGCCCAGCTCCTGCTTCTCCCGTCCGAGGCGTATCATCGTCTTCACGAAGTTATTGCCGAATGTGGAGTAGAGCCACGCCGTGCGGATAATCATCGCCTGCGGACAGGCTTCCAATACAGCCTGCTCACCTGCCAGCTTCGTGCGTCCATACACGGAATTAGGGCAGGTGGGGTCATCCTCGGTGTAAGGCACGTGATGCGTTCCGTCGAACACGTAGTCGGTGGAAATCTGAATCATCCGCCCGCCATGCCGCGCCACGGCCCGTGCCAGATGTCCCGGAGCCACATGGTTGAGCAGGTCGCAGAACCCGGCATTGCTCTCAGCTTTGTCCACGGCCGTGAAGGCTGCGCAGTTCACCACGCATTCCACTCCGTTTTCTTCCACAAACCGCTCCACGGCAGCCTCATCCGTGATGTCGAGTTCCTCCACATCCGTAAAGAACCAGCTGTGGCGGTTGTTCTGTTTGGCGAGCAGCTGCATCTCATTGCCCAGTTGCCCATTGCATCCTGTAATTAGAATCTTCATTTGCTCGTGAATTTTGATTTTGTCATTTTTCAATCCTCCTGATCATATTCCGCCAGCAGAGCCAGAAAGGTCAGTGATGGCCTCCAGCACCTGTCGCACATGGGAGGGGGGGAGGTTAAAACTCCACCTCGCCTCGTTTGTCCTTCTTGTCATATTCCGCCAGCAGAGCCAGAAAGTCGGCGATGGCCTTCATTGCCCGCTCCGTCTCCTTGCTCACGGTCTTCTTTTGCAGGCGCAGGAGCAGCAGCCCGTACATGGCATCGAAGCAGTTCTCGATTTCCGATTCCTGTTGCGTGTGTGACTTGGCCCGCAGCTCCACAATGAAAGGCAGGGCCTTGTAGTAGGCGGCGGAATAGAATGGATGCTTCGGCGAGCGCAGCAGCTGCGCGTGCAAGTCTTCCAGCAGCAGAACGATATTCTTGTTCACCTGCAGGTGCCCCCGTTCCGTCACTCCCTCATCGCGCATCATGTCGGCCATGTCGGCGTACCACTGTCGCGCCGCCTGCCGTTCCTCATCCGTCAGCTGGAATTGTGAGAGATAGTCAGCATCCAGACGGTCGATGTCGAGCCCGAAGGCCCGCAACAAGTCCTCCTGCTGCCACATGTACAGCAGATATTCCGCGATGTTTTTCTCTCTCAGCTTCTGCGAAATCGTCATACGCACCTTACTCTTCTATTGCAGTTTTTTCCGTTTTCCCCTTTTCCCTACCAAGAGATGAACGACAGCACACCCAGCGTGTAGAGTGCCATCAGAGCCGATACCACCATCACCACCAGACCGATGGCGCGGTTGATTCTCCAGATGCCCCGCACGTCGAACCGCCCCCTCACCTTATCCACCAGCCACGTCAGTCCGAACCACCAGCCTAAGGCTCCTGCCACGATGAACACATAGCCAACGACCTGCGGCACGGGATTGCCCGGCAGGATGAATGTGAACTGGCCGAAAAGACCCACGAAGAGGAATACGATGAGGGGATTGGAAAAGGTGACCAGGAATCCTGTCAGGAAATGATGGAACAGCGTGCCCTTGTTGCGCGACACGGGCTTCACGCGCCCGGCCGGATTGGAGCGGTAGGTGTAGAGGCCGAAGAGAAAAAGCAGGAGGCTACCGGCCAGCTTAATCCAAAACGCCACCCTCACGTCCCGGATGATGTCGATGACGAACGACATACCGTAGCCCGTCACCACGGCATAGATGATGTCGCTCAGCGCCGCGCCCACACCCGTGGCCAGACCCGCATGACGTCCTTTGTTCAGCGTGCGTTGCACACACAGGATGCCCACCGGCCCCATCGGAGCCGAGGCCACCACACCGATGATGGCTCCTTTCAAAGCCATCTCCACGATGCCGATGTTCTGGAGCAAATCCTGGTAGTTGAGCGGCACGATTTGAGTTCCTAACACTTCCATGTTTTTCCCGCCTGTCTATGATTGCCGGTTTTCATTCCGTCTGTAGTCCGTTGTTCTCAGCCGTCACGCCACTCTCTGAGTGCGGTGTCCTGGGCTTCCGGGCTGCAAAGTTACGAAAAAATATCATGATTCTCTCCTTCCGCATCTGCTTTTTCGTCGCGGCCATGCGGGAGAGGAGAGAAAATCCATTCATTGCGTGAGCTCGCCGGCGAGGGAGCTCCCCATGAGGGTGCGCACCTCGTGCGGATTGCGCCCTTGTCCGAAGAGACACATGAGCTTGGTGACCGCGCACTCCACCGTCATGTCGTGTCCGCCCACCACGCCTGCCGTCAGCAGCTGGCGACCCGTCTCGTACATCTCCATCTCCACCATGCCCTGCTGACACTGCGTGATATTCACCACCACCTTGCCGTCCGCCGTTGCTCCCCTGATGGCATCGATGAGCCACGGCAGGCGCGGAGCGTTTCCTGAACCGTAGGTGCGCAACACGATGCCACGCAGGTCGGGCATGGCAAAGATATGCTGGAGAACATCGGCGCGAATGCCGGGAAACAGCGTGACGGCCACCACCGAACTGTCTGTCTCAGGATGGGGACGGAAGGCCGCACCCGGCACGGGGCGGCGGATGTTCTCGCGGTTGAAATGGATATTGATGCCCGTGACAGCCAGCGGCGGACAATTGTACGAGGCGAAGGCGCGGAAACTCTCCGAGCTGCACTTGGTGGTGCGGTTGCCGCGCAAAAGTTGTCCACCGAAGCAGACGCTCACCTCGGGCACCATAGGCCGGCCATCGGCATCGCAGGCGGCGGCCAGCTCTATGGCATTGATGAGATTCTCGCGCCCGTCGGTGCGCAACACGCCGACGGGCAGCTGGCTGCCGGTAAGTACAACGGGCTTGGCCAGATTCTCCAGCATGAAGCTCAGGGCCGAGGCCGTATAGGCCATCGTGTCGGTGCCGTGGAGAATGACGAAACCGTCAAACGCGTCATAGTTCCAGTCGATGATTCGCACCAGCTTGGCCCACAGACGAGGATCCATGTCGGACGAATCAATGGGCGGGTCGAACTGCCAGGTGCGGATAACGTAGCCGAACTGGTCGAGCTCGGGCACGTGACTGCGCAGATGGTCGAAGTTGAAGGCCTCCAGACCGCCCGTAGCGGGATTGCGGATCATGCCGATGGTGCCACCCGTATAGATGAGCAGCACGCGTCGGCGGGGTTTGAAGGAGAAATTGTTCATCATCATGCAAAAGTAGGGCATTTTCTGCGCCTGCACAAACTTTTCGCCGAAAATCCGCACCGCCCCGCGCAGATGCGCTTTCCAAACTGCGCACAGAAAAGTCCCGTTTTCCGGCCTCAAAAATTCTCATGTAGCTTGAGTTTCAGAAAAACGAACGCGTTCGTTTTTCGAAATGAACGCGTTCGTTCGGCGGAACGAACGCGTTCGACAGACGGCAGATCCGCACAGTTGACACACGAAATTAGGCAAGGAGGAAACTTTTTTCTGCGCTATACGGAAAGACAGACCGCGCTCCGGCGACCATGCCCCGACATTCTCCGAAGAAGAAAGAGAAGAAATAGGAAAAGGGACTGTGCAGAGGAAGGACGGGAATATATTTCTACGAAATTTCCGTATTTGTTTCTTTTTTCGCACGTTCTTCAAAAAATTTTGCCAAAAGATTTGGATAAATTACGAAAAGTTCGTAGATTTGCGGCGGTAACAGAAACAAACTCCCGAAAAAGCATGGAAAGACTGACGAAACAAGAGGAAGAAGTGATGCGCCACATCTGGGCGTTGGGGACGTGCGGCGTGAAGCAGATTGTGGAGCGGACGGCAGACCCGAAGCCTCCCTACACCACCGTGGCCAGCGTAGTGTCCAACCTGAAACGGAAAGGGTTCGTGCGCCAGCGTCGGCAGGGAAACTCATACATCTATGAGCCGGCTGTAGATCAGAGCGACTACAAGCGGACGCGGCTGAGCGGCTTCGTGCGCGACTACTTCCTCGGCTCCTACAAGGAGATGGTGACGTTCTTCGCCCGCGAGGCGGATCTCTCGCCCGAAGATCTGAGAGACATCCTCCGCGAAATCGAGCATTCCTGAACAGAAAGACCTGCAAATCCAGACAAAGCCATGACCTATTTCCTACAGCTCAACATCGCACTGGCCGTGTTCTACGGCCTCTATTGCCTACTGTTCAGCAGCGATACGTTCTTCGGTCTGCGACGCGCGTATCTGCTGACAACGCTCCTGCTGGCCGCGCTCCTGCCGCTGTGCGCTCAGCACCTCGGGCTCTTTCAGACTCTTCCCCGACCTTTCTTGAACGGGGAAATGACAGGAAATGTCATCAGTCTCATTTCCCCGACCGCTGAAGAAAGCCCGGGGACGGGAGAACGATGCTTCCTCATTGCCACCGCTGTCTATGCGGCCGTGGCCGCGCTCCTGCTGTTGCGCCGGCTGTGGCAAGCAGGCTGCATCGTCGGCATGGCGCTACGACTGCCCCGGGCAGAAGTAGAAGGAACGCGCGTGTGTCTGACAAACGGGACGGACGGTCCTTTCTCCTTTTTCGGCTGGATTTTCATCAACCCCGTTCTCCACACTCAAGGCGAGCTGCACGAAATCCTACTGCACGAGCAGACACACGCACGCCAGCTGCACTCGATGGATGTGGTACTGAGCGAGCTGACTTGCGCCCTCTGCTGGCCGAACCCGTGCGCATGGCTGCTGCGGCACGAAATACGCATCAACCTGGAGTTTCTGGCCGACGAGCGCGTGCTGGCCGGCGGATTCGACCGCAAGACCTATGAGCTCCACCTGCTGGGGCTTTCCTATCAGAGACCTGTTGCAACAATCTCTAATTACTTCAATGTTTTACCCTTAAAAAAGCGAATCACAATGATGAACAGGAAAAAATCAAACCGGGCTCTGAGAGCCAAGTATCTGCTGGCTGTTCCGGCAGTGGCACTGATGCTGATGAGCTTCAGCATGTGGACCGACGGAAGTGGCGTTTCTCCATCCACTCTCTCAAAGACAGCACTTCTCCGGACGGGAGGAGGACAGATGCTCCAACCGTCCGACAGTGTGTACGACGTGCCGGAGGTGATGCCGGAGTTTCCCGGCGGCACAGCGGCTTGCATGGAGTATCTGCAGAACAATTTAAGATATCCGAAGGAGGCCATGGAGAATGGAGCGGAAGGCTACGTGGTCGTGCAGTTCGTCATTGAGGCGGACGGCAGCATCAGCCGAGTCAAGGTGGTGCGCTCCGTGAACGAGCTGCTCGACGCCGAGGCCGTGCGCGTGGTGAGAAACATGCCGGACTGGAAGCCGGGGCGCATCAAGGGAGAGGCTGTGGCCGTGCGCTACAACGTTCCCATCCTGTTCCGCCTGCAAAAGGAACAAGAAAAAGACAAGGACAAGTAAGGCTTCTTGGGGCGCGTCGGGAGACGCACCCACGTGAATAAAAAAGTTAGTTATTCAACCCAAGGAGAGCCCCCCCGCCGGAGGCTCTTCTTTTTTCCGTGTGCAGACTTTTCCAAACGGGGAAATTTCCTTACCTTTGCAGCCGAAATGAGAATCCCTGATCCGATACGCGTCATCGCTTTCGATGCCGACGACACTCTGTGGGACTGCCAGTCGCACTTCCTGCGCGTGGAGCAGGCCTACGCCCGCGTGCTCGCACCGTGGGGCACGCCGGAGCAAGTCTCCGCCGCGCTCTTCGCCACCGAGTCGCGCAACCTGGGCGAACTGGGCTACGGAGCCAAGGCCTTCACCCTCTCGCTCGTGGAGAATGCCGTCAGCATGAGTGAGGGCAGCATCGGCGCGTCAGACATCGGACGCATTCTGCGTCTGGCACGCGAACTGCTCCATGTGCCGGCCACACCTCTGCCGGGCGTCATCGAGTGCCTGCAACGGCTCAGCAACGACGGGCGCTGGCGGTTGGCGGTGTTCACCAAGGGCGAGTTGCAAGACCAGGAGAACAAGCTGCGGCGCTCAGGACTGACGGACTTCTTCAGTCACGTGGCCATCGTAAGCGACAAGACGGAACAGGCATTCCGCCACCTCTGTGACGACCTGCGCATCGCGCCCTCCGAACTGATGATGGTGGGCAATTCGCTGCGGTCGGACATCGTACCGGCCCTCGCCGCCGGCGCATGGGGCGTATTCATCCCCTTCCGCCACACATGGGCGCACGAAGAGACAGAGCCTTTCGACCATCCCCAGAAATTCGAAATCCACAGCATGGCCGAGCTCACCGCCGCCATCCAGCCTCTACTATCATGAAAATCCTCAGTGCAACCTTTCAGACCAGCAGCCCCCGGGCCGACCTCTGTCCGCAGAGCACCCTGCCCGAATACGCATTCATCGGGCGCAGCAACGTGGGCAAGTCAAGCCTCATCAACATGCTCACGCAGCGAACCAAGCTGGCTATGACCTCACAGACACCCGGCAAGACCATGCTCATCAACCATTTCCTCATCAATGACGAATGGTATCTGGTGGACCTGCCCGGCTACGGCTTTGCGCTCAGGGGAAAACGCGAAATGGACAAGCTACAGAACCTCATCACCCACTACGTGCTTGACCGCCGGCAGCTCACCTGCCTCTTCCTGCTCATCGACATCCGTCACAATCCGCAGCGTAAGGATCTCGACTTCATCTCCTTTCTCGGCGAGAACGGAATCCCTTTCGCCATTGTCTTTACCAAAGCCGACAAGCTTCCCCGACAGAAGCAGCAGCAAAACGTCGAAAACTATCTCCGACAACTGCAGGAGCAATGGGAGGAGCTGCCACCGCATTTCATCACCAGCGCGGCGAAGGGTGCGGGACGCGACGAACTGCTCGACTACATCGACCACGTGAACAAGTCACTGGCCTGACGGGCCGGCTCACACGTGCCCAATCGGGCAATCGGACAATCTGACGGCAAGAGACAAAAAAACGGCCGATTTCTTTGGATGTATCAAAAGAAATCCCTATCTTTGCAAACGTTTTTCGGAACAATCCACTTTTGGAAACACAAGCAGAGATACACACATTCCAAAAGTGTCCCAATTTTTTCTCAAACAAAAACCATCAGATTCATTTCCACCTCCAACGGGCATCACCGCCTGTCAACATGCAAGGCTGTCCTTCCACATCGCAGGGCATGCCGGGAGGAAAATGCCTCTGAAAGGAAGCGAAAACAAAAAACCATCAACATTTATGCAACAATATAATAAGGAGCAGCTCACAGGCAAGAGCATCGACGAACTGCGTGCCATCGCCTCCGAGTTCGGCATCAATACGTCCGGACTTGACGAAATGGGGCTCATCTACGAAATTCTCGACCAATCCGCCGTAGCCACGGCATCCGACCGCGCGGCCAATGCCAAGACCGCCACGTCCACATCACGCAAGCGCACACGCATCAAGACCGTGGACCGCGTCTATACCGCCAACAAGGAAAAGGCCAAGAAAGTGGACAAGACCATGAAGGTGAGCGTGGACGACTCGCTCTTCGGTTCTCTCTCCGATGAGGAAAAAGCACTCATCATGCAGGCACAGGAAAGCGAGAAGAAAGCAGCCGACGAGCAGAAGGATACCGCCACACCGGCTCCGGCGCAGCCGGCCGCCGACGCGATTCCCGCCACACCGAAGAAGCGCGGGCGCAAGCCGAAAGCTGCTGCCGCCGCCCTTCAGGAGGGACAGAAGGAAGCCGCAGGGAAAGGAGAGACAACGGCCACAGCTGTCACGTCCGAGGAAAATCTTCCGCTTTTCAACGAAAGCGAAAAAGGAAGTGAGGGAGAGGTTTCCGACGAGAAGAACCTCACCACGAAAGAGAAAGCAGACATGAACGCCAAGGAGAACCAGCCAAAGACTTCCGCCGATGATGACTTCATCGTGATGGAAATGGCTTCCGACAAGAAAGCGGCCGCTTCCACCAACATCTCCGCTCTTCTCCAGGAGGAACTGAGAGAAAACGCAGGAAAGGCCTCCAAGGACAACCAGTCCGACTTCATCATTCTCGAAGACATTCCGGCCGAAGAATCTGTTGTCAACCGCAGCCCTATGAACTTTTTCAAGGACTTCCGCAACAACAGCCTCGTCACCTCGAACGGAAGCAATGAGACCTACAGTGGCACCGGAAAAGGAAATGCCGCAGTAGCCGCACCCCGGCAGAAGACCTACGACTTCGGCGACCTGCTGACCGTCACCGGAGTGTTCGAGGCCGTGGACAACTACGGTTTCCTCCGCTCCTCCGACTACAACTACCTCGCCTCACCCGACGACATTTACGTCAACCAGGCACAGGTGAAGCACTACGGACTGAAAACCGGCGATGTCGTGGAAGGCAACGTGCGGCCACCACGCGAAGGAGAGAAATTCTTCACCATCATCAGCATCAAGCACATCAATGGATGCGACCCGGCCGTCGTGCGTGACCGCGTTTCCTTCGAATACCTCACGCCGCTCTTCCCCGACGAGAAGTTCAAGCTCTGCCGGGGCGACGGCTCCGACACTCAGTCGTCCCGCATCGTGGATCTTTTCTCCCCCATCGGAAAAGGGCAGCGCGCACTCATCGTGGCGCAGCCGAAGACCGGAAAGACGCTCCTCATGAAGGACATCGCCAACTCCATTGCCCGCAACCATCCCGAAGCCTACCTCATCATGCTCCTCATCGATGAGCGGCCGGAAGAAGTGACCGACATGTCGCGCACGGTGAACGCCGAAGTCGTGGCCTCCACCTTCGACGCACCTGCCGAAAACCATGTGAAGATTGCCGGCCTTGTGCTCGAAAAAGCCAAACGCATGGTAGAGTGCGGACACGACGTGGTCATCTTCCTCGACTCCATCACCCGTCTGGCACGCGCCTACAACACCGTCAGCCCCGCTTCAGGCAAAGTCCTCACCGGTGGTGTCGATGCCAACTCGCTCCAGAAGCCTAAGCGCTTCTTCGGCGCTGCCCGCAACATCGAGGGTGGCGGCTCACTCACCATCATCGCCACGGCACTCATCGACACCGGCTCGAAGATGGATGAAGTCATTTTCGAAGAGTTCAAGGGCACCGGCAACATGGAGCTGCAGCTCGACCGCACACTCTCGAACAAGCGTATCTTCCCTGCCGTCAATCTCGTGGCATCCTCCACGCGCCGCGACGACCTCCTGCAAGACCAGACCACGCTCAACCGCATGTGGGTGCTGCGCAAGCACATCGCCGACATGACACCAATGGAAGCCATGACCTTCATGCAGGACCAGTTGGCCCACACCAAGAACAACGAGGAGTTTCTCATCTCCATGAACAGTTGACAAGCGGGTTCCCGGACTCCACGCCCAAGACACGCAAAAAAAAGCAAAGAATAAAAAAGAAAAGGAGCGGTGCGTCTGACGTCAGGCGCACCACTCCTTTTCTTTTATGATATTTATTTGCACCGGCTCATATAGTCCTCCACATCCTTCTGCCTGCGGAAGCTCTCCGGCGCACGCCCGTACAGCTCGTCAATCTGCGGTGTTGTCGTCGCGTAGCCAAACATCGCATACGCCTGGTTGCAGAGCTCCATGAACCACGTCACGCCCAACACATTGTCGAAGTTGTCGCTGATGAACTTCGTTTCCAACCGATCCAAAGCCCTGTTCAGCTCCATCTCCTCACCCGCCAGACGCGTGATGATTTCGTCCTGCGTATATCCCTCCAAATACATCTCGCTCTCCTTCTTCGGTAGTTCCGCACTCAGCATGGCCAGCGAATCACGCGACGCAAGAAACCGGTAGAGCCTGTCGTTAAGCGGCGTACCGCCGAGCTTTACCGACGAGTTCTCGATGCTAATCTTCACGTCGCCCTTCTCCAGCACAATGGGAATGAAATTGTCCGGCCCCAGAAACAGCCGCACGCACATCACAGAGTCCAGCGGACCCGCCATCGAGAACTTGCCATGCAGCACCTCGCACGAGTCCAACGTCTTGTAGAGGTTGTCGTCCAACAACTTGATGTACGCCATCTGCCCGTCCAGAATCGCCTGCGACGAACTCCCGTCCACCGTATATTGCTCCGCACACGAAGCCAGCAACAGCGGCACAGTCCATATCCAACGTATCAGTTTCTTCATCTCTCTGCGCCTTATCCTTTCAAAGGTTGCGCAAAAATACGATGAATCGGCCAACCCACAAAACGATTTATGTTTTCTTAAAACTTTATCAACATATTTCACCATCCTTCTGCTTGTAGCAAACTGCCAAGCCGGGGCATGGAGACGGAACGAAACTCTTGAATGGCAGACACAAAAAAAAGCGGAAAAAAGTTGTCAGTTTCGTTGGACGTGCGGATTTTTCTGATTACCTTTGCAGTCATCAAACGCTCATTCCCCATCTTTTCCCCATGCACGTCACGTCGAACAGCTGGTACAGAAAATCCAAGGGCTGGATCAAATATGTTCTGGCTCTGGCCATCTTTGTCGTGAGTATCGGATTCGTGGGGGAACACAGCATTTCAGAGCGCATCAAACGCAAGCAGGAAATTGCGGAGCTACAGACGAAGATTGCCGAACAGCAGCGGAAGTTCCGCGAGGACAAGGAGGTGCTGGAAAGGCTGAAGAACGACCCTGACGAGGTGCGGCGCGTGGCGCGCGAGAAATATTACATGAAGCGGGAGAGCGAGGACGTGTTCATCATCGAAGATAAATAGCCGTACTTCCTCCTCAGCCTTGAAGAATCAGTCGTAATGAAACAGAACACACCGTGGAACAGCCTGACATCCATGTTGGGCGAAGTGTTGGTGATTGGAGGCGCTGCCCTGTGGATCGGCAAGCTGCAGATTGCGGGTATCTGCATGGGGGCAGGCACATTGGCCATGCTCGTCGGACGTCTCTGCGGGCGCGGCAACGAACTCAGCCGGAGCGTGGAAGCGGAAAGCAATATGGTGATGCGTCGGCTCTACCGCAACCGTCTTTGGGGACTTGCCTTCTTGACGCTGGCCGCCGTGGCCATCAACCTGCCACTGCCGGGATTCGTTTTGGGCTTCTACTTGCGCCGTTCCGCATGGCTGTTACCGTTCGTGCTCTTTGCTGTCTGCGAGATCTACACCACCTTCCGCATTTCCTCCGAGGAAGGGAAAATGTCTCATGGCGAAAAAAAACGGTGAAAAAGAATGGCCATCCGGAAAAATATTCCTACTTTTGCACTCACGAACCACAAATCATCACAGACGCACGGAGAAAAGCCGCCTCTCAATCAGTAGCGGCTGCAAGAATCGAAAAAAAAGAGTTTGACAGAATTCAGCATGAGCCGTTCCGGCAAAACGACAGTAATGAAGATGTTTTAGGATTTTTCACCCCACCGACATGTATGTATGCGACCCGCCGACGGGCCGATTCATCTCACGCTCCGACGTTCCACTGAACTCATACCATATCTGCCATATAGAAAAAATCGAGCACAATGCAATTAGACGAATTGACAGCCGTCAGCCCTATTGACGGCCGCTACCGCGCCAAGACCCAGAGTATAGCTGAATATTTTTCAGAATTCGCACTTATCAGATACCGCATCCGCGTGGAAATCGAGTATTTCATCTCTCTCTGCGAGATTCCACTTCCACAACTCCAGGACTTCGACCACAACCAGTTCGAGACGCTACGCGGCATTTACCGCAATTTCAGCGAGGCGGACGCACGCCGCGTGAAAGACATCGAACAGGTGACCAACCACGACGTGAAGGCTGTGGAATACTTCATCAAGGAAAAACTCGATGCCATCGGACACTTCGATGCCTACAAGGAGTTCATCCATTTCGGACTGACCTCGCAGGACATCAACAACACCGCCGTGCCGCTCTCGCTGAAAGAAGCTCTCCGACAGGCATACTGCCCGCTGATGGAAGAGCTCATCGCCCAGCTCCAGACCTATGCCACGGAATGGGCCGACATCCCGATGCTGGCCAAGACACACGGGCAGCCGGCCTCGCCCACCCGCCTGGGCAAGGAAGTGATGGTCTATGTTTACCGGCTGACTGAGCAGTTCAACGCCTTGAAAGCCTGCCGCATCACAGCGAAATTCGGCGGAGCCACAGGCAACTTCAACGCCCACCACGCAGCCTATCCCGACTACGACTGGCGGGGCTTTGCCAACCGCTTCGTGAGCGAGAAGCTGGGGCTGGAACGGGAGCAGTGGACCACACAAATATCGAACTACGACAATCTGGCCGCCATCTTCGATGCCATGCGCCGCATCAACACCATCATCATCGACCTTGACCGCGACTTCTGGATGTACGTGTCGATGGAATACTTCAAGCAGAAGATTAAGCAGGGAGAAGTGGGCTCCAGCGCCATGCCGCACAAAGTGAACCCGATAGACTTCGAAAATTCGGAAGGGAACCTCGGCATGGCCAACGCCATTTTGAGTCATCTGAGCCAAAAGCTGCCCGTGAGCCGTCTGCAACGCGACCTGACCGACTCCACCGTGCTTCGCAACATCGGCGTGCCGATGGCCCACACCCTCATCGCCGCCCAAAGCACACTGAAGGGACTCCGCAAGCTCCTGCTCAACCGCGAGGCCATCGACCGCGACTTGGACAACACGTGGGCCGTCTGCGCCGAGGCCATCCAGACCATCCTGCGCCGCGAGGCTTACCCACACCCCTACGAGGCTCTCAAGGCACTCACACGCACCAACAGCGCCATAACGGCCGACAGCATCCGCACGTTCATCGACAGTCTCGACGTGCCGGAGTCTGTCAAACAGGAGCTTCGTGCCGTCAGCCCGCACTCTTATACAGGAATATAGAACAGAATTTCAATCACAGCTAAGTTTTGTAACAAAGAAAATGAGTGAACTCGAAGAATGGCAGAACAACACACCTGCCCAGAACAACAACGAATCTGAGACGAATCAGAATGACGCTGAGGGTCGTGAGAACCGTCGGTCATACACACCTAACCCAAACGGCCAGCGCCAACGCTTCAATGCCGGCACCGACCGTCCGCGCCGTCCACGCTTCAACACCGGCGGCAGCGAGCATGTCTCCTACGGCAACAACTATGGCAATCAGGACAACACAGGCTTCCGTCCCGAGGGATTCAGCCGCCCCACGAACCGCAACTACCAGCAGCGCGGAGGCTACCAGCCACGCGGAAACGGCTATGGCCAGCAGCAAGACCGCAACTCTTACGGACAACGCCCGTCCTACAACGGAGGTTATCAGCAGCGTGGAGGCTACCAGCAGCGCGGGAACGGAGGTGAATACCAGCAGCGCGGAGGCTACCAGCCACGCGGAAACGGAGGTGAATATCAGCAGCGCGGAGGCTATCAGCCACGCGGAAACGGAGGTGAATACCAGCAGCGCGGAGGCTACCAGCCACGCGGGAACGGAGGTGAATACCAGCAGCGCGGAGGCTATCAGCCACGCGGAAACGGAGGTGAATACCAGCCACGCGGAGGCTACCAGCAGCGTGGAGGCTACCAGCAGCGCGGAGGTTACCAGCAACGTGGAGGCTATCAGCAGCGTGGAGGCTATCAGCAGCGCAATCCGAACCGTTTCATCGGAAAAAAACAGATTGAATACAAAGAATATATCGAAGACCCGGATGCACCTATCCGCTTGAACAAGTATTTGGCCAATGCCGGCGTATGCTCCCGTCGCGAGGCAGACCAGATGATTCAGGCCGGAGTCGTGAAGGTGAACGGCGAAGTGGTTACCGAGCTCGGCACAAAGGTAAAGCGCACCGACCAAGTGCATTTCCACGACCAGCTCGTATCGCCAGAAAAGAAAGTTTACCTCATCCTCAACAAGCCGAAAGACTACGTGACGACGAGCGAAGACCCGCAGCAGCGCAAGACCGTGATGGAGCTTGTGAAGAACGCCTGTCGCGAACGCATCTATCCTGTGGGACGGCTCGACCGCAACACCACCGGCGTGCTCCTCTTTACCAACGACGGCGAATTGGCTTCCAAGCTGACTCATCCGAAGTTCTTGAAGAAGAAAATCTACCACGTGTTCCTCGACAAGAATGTCACAGCAGCCGACATGAAACAGATTGCCGAAGGCGTGACGCTGGAAGACGGCGAGGTGCATGCCGATGCCATCAGCTACGCCAGCGACACTGACAAGAAGCAAGTGGGCATTGAGATTCACTCCGGAAAGAACCGCATCGTGCGCCGCATCTTCGAGAGCCTCGGCTACCGCGTCCACAAGCTCGACCGCGTGATGTTCGCCGGACTGACTAAGAAAGGCATCAAGCGCGGCGACTGGCGGTTCCTCACTGAACAAGAAGTGGCCATGCTCCACATGGGCAGTTATGATTAAAAAATAAAGGTATCATGGACAAAATCCGCAGAACGAAAATAGCAGACCTGCTCCGCCGCGAAGACTATGGAGCAGAAGTAAATGTGAAAGGATGGGTGCGAACCAAGCGCGGTTCCAAATCCGTCAGCTTCATCGCACTCAACGACGGAAGCACCATCAAGAATGTGCAGGTAGTGGCCGAAGCCGGCAAATTCAGCGATGACTTGATGCGCCAGATTACCACGGGCAGCTGCCTCAGCGTCAGCGGCACAATGGTGCAGAGCATCGGATCCGGCCAGAATGTCGAAGTACAGGCACACGACATCGAAGTGCTGGGCACCTGCCCCGCCGACTACCCCATGCAGAAGAAAGGACAGAGTTTCGAATACATGCGCCAGTACGCCCACCTGCGCCTCCGCACCAACACGTTCGGAGCCGTATTCCGCATCCGCCACAACATGGCCATTGCCATCCACAAGTTCTTCCACGAACGCGGATTCTACTACTTCCACACGCCCATCATCACCGCCAGCGATGCGGAAGGTGCCGGCGAGATGTTCCAGGTGACCACACTCGACCTCGCCCGCACAGGAAAGGACGGCTCCGTGCCCTACGACAAGGACTTCTTCGGCAAGAAAACCAGCCTCACCGTTTCCGGCCAGCTCGAGGGCGAGCTCGGAGCCACCGCCTTCGGAGCCATCTACACCTTCGGCCCCACCTTCCGCGCCGAGAACAGTAACACGCCGCGCCACCTCGCCGAGTTCTGGATGATTGAGCCCGAAGTGGCCTTTCTCGACAAAGACGAGCTGATGGATTTGGAAGAGGAATTCCTCAAATACTGCGTCAACTGGGCACTCGACAACTGCCACGATGACCTTGAGTTTCTCAACAAGATGATTGACAAGTCGCTCATCGCCACTCTCCAGTCCGTCGTCAGCGAAGATTTCGTCCGCTTGCCCTACACTGAGGGCATCCGCATTCTGGACGAAGCCGCCCGCAACGGCCGCCAGTTTGAGTTCCCTGTCACCGGCTGGGGCATGGATCTCAGCAGCGAGCACGAACGCTACCTCGTGGAGGAGCACTTCAAGCGGCCTGTCATCATGACCGACTATCCCGCCGAGATCAAAGCCTTCTACATGAAGAAAAATCCGGACGGCAAGACCATGCAAGGCACCGACGTGCTCTTTCCCCGCATCGGCGAAATCATCGGAGGCAGTGTGCGCGAAGAAAGTTACGACAAGCTCATCGCCGAAATTCATGCCCGGGGCATGGAAGAAGCCAGCTACAACTGGTATCTCGACACGCGCCGATACGGCAGCTGTCCTCACGCGGGATTCGGACTGGGATTCGAACGTCTCATTCTCTTCGTTACCGGCATGCAGAACATCCGCGACGTCATTCCGTTCCCACGCACACCGAAGAGCGCGGAGTTCTGACCCGCGGAACACTCAACGCACACATTTTCTACCATCATCCAATACAAGGAAAAGAAACGGAAGAGCCGTCACACGCTCTCCCGTTTTTTTTGTGGATATTCCAGCGGAGAAAAGGCTGGAGGCTATGCCGATGCATCTGACTTCTTCTGTTCACGATAGGCAGTGGGGCTCATGCGGAATTTGCGACGGCAGTAGGTGCCGAAATAAGAGAGGTTGGGAAATCCCAGTTCGTTGGCGATTTCCTTCATCGACTTATCGGTGTGGAGGAGCATAAACTCCACGTTCGCAGCCACGTGGTCGTCAATGAGTTGCTTGGCCGTCTGGCCGCAGTAGCTGTGGCAGATGGTGCTGAGATACTTGGTGGAGATGAAAAGCTGGTCAGCGTAGTACTGGATATTGCGGGCACAGACGGGCGACGAGGCGAGCAGATGGATGAACTGGCGGAAGAGGGCTTCGCCACGTCCGCGCTCCGGACGGTCTTGCTGCGGCAGGTCGCGCTCAATGCAGGAGCAGACAGCGTAGAGTAGCGACTGGAGGGATGCGGTAACGGCCTGTTGCCGATAGTTGAGCTGGCTCTCGAACAGACGTTTGAGCAGGGAGTTGAAATTCCAGAAGATTTCTTTCTCCTCTTCGAGCAGGGTCAGTACGGGGTTGCGCAGCACGAAGAAAAGACGACGCAGAATGGTGTTGCCATGCTGCATGAGTCGATTGACCATGCGGCTGGAAATCATGATGACCGCCCCGTCGAAGTCAGGTGACATCATGTAGTTGCCAACGAGCGTGTAGCGGTTGGCTATGAGCAACTGACCGTGCTCCAGAGTGTAGCTGCGGGAGTTTAGGTCAAGACTGATGCGTCCTGTCTTGACGATGATGATGAAGGCGCAGTTGAAACGCAACAGCTCGGACTCCTGCAAATGACGCAGATCGGTGATGACCGCGAAGTCGCGGTCGGTGTAGTCGAACACGTCGCGGATGTCATTTACGTCCACGTCGCGCAACTCTTGGATAGTGTTTGGAAGATTCATATCGCTATAGTGTTTGTTTTCGCCACAAAGTAAACATTTTTCCCTCACCCGCGCGTGTTTATTTTGTCCTTTTTAATATCCAAAACGGCCTTCTAATCCGTTTTCACGCGCTTTTCAACATTCACACGGTAGTTCCGAACACGTGTTTGTCGCAGAAAACAATCACCTTTGCATCGTCAAAAAAGGAAACTGAAAATGATGAATCTGAAAGTATCTGAGAAAACGGTTTGCTTCAGCCTCCTCCTTGCCTTTTCCGTCGTCGCCTCCGCACAACAGACGGTGTGGACATTGGACAGTTGTCTGCACATGGCTGAGCGCAACAGCCACGAGATGCTGATGGGAAAGGAAAACGTGAAAGCGGCGGAATGGAATCGCAAGGCCATGCGCACGAACTACCTGCCCAGCCTCGACGCGGGAGGAGCCTACTTCCACTCCAGCCGTGAACTCTCGCTGCTCTCCGGCGGACAGAAAGACGCACTCTCCAGCATGGGCACCTCCGTCAGCGGCATGCTCTCGACGGCAGCCGGCAGCAACGCCACACTGGCCACGTTGCTCTCCGGCATGGACATCCCGAACCTTGTCTCAGCACTCAACAGCGCAGGACAAGACGTGCGCGACGCGTTCCACACCGATACTCGCAACATCTATACTGGTAGCCTCATCCTCACGCAACCGGTCTATCTGGGTGGACGAATCCATGCGGCCAACCGCATCGCAGACTTGCAGACGGAACTGGCCGGCAATCAGCTGTGCCGTACCCAACGTGACCTGCGCGTGGACGTAGAGAAAATATACTGGCAGACGGTGAGTCTGGCCGACCGCCTCAAGCTGGCCGAGAGTTATCAGACGCTGGTCGGGCGTTTTCACAGCGATGTGGTGAGAATGCGCACCGCCGGCGTGGCTACCAAAGCCGACGAGCTGAGCATGAGGGTGCAGCTGAACGAAGCCAACATGAGCGTGACCCGCGTGCGCGACGGCCTCAGCCTGAGCCGCATGTCGTTGTGCCGGCTCTGCGGACAGGAAATCACCGACCAGATTCGCTGTGCGGACGAATCAAACGGGGATGGAATCCTCACTCCATTCTCACCCAATGGAGAAGGAGGGGGAGACTCCGCTCTCTCCGAAGTGTGGAATCTGCGTCCTGAAATCAGACAGCTCGACAACGCCGTCAGCATCTATAAGGAGAACGTGAAAATGGTGCGTAGCGACTTTCTGCCACAAGTTGTGGCAGCAGGCAGCGGTCTCATCAGTAATCCATCCACATTCAATGGCTACGAAAAGAAATTCAAGGGAATGTGGGCTGTCGGCATCGGAGTGAAGGTGCCTGTATGGCACTGGCACGAAGGACGCTTCAAGGTGAACGCGGCTCGTGCGCGGGTCAACATGGCACAGTATCAGCTGGACGACACCAAACAGCTCATCGAACTCGAGGTAAAGCAGTGCCGTTACCGCTCGGACGAAGCCCGCAAACGTCTCGTCATGGCGCGCTCCGACCAGGAAAAGGCCGATGAGAACCTGCGCTATGCCGAAATCGGTTTTCGTGAAGGCGTGATGCCCACCAGCAATGTCATCGAAGCTCAGACGGCCTGGCTGAAAGCACACTCGTCGCTCATCGACGCACAAATCGAACTGCGCATGGCATTTGTAGAGCTGCAACACGCGCTGGGGAAATAAGGAAACATTCAAAAAAAAAAAGAACACATACTATATTATGGAAAGCAAAACTCAAGGCAAGAACATCTTACTGGCCATCATCGGTCTGGTGGCCGTGTCGCTCACTGCCGCAATCATCGGCTGGCTCGTGCTCGGCAAAGACGACGAGGCCATTCAGGGCGAAATGGAAGTGACAGAATACCGTGTGTCAAGCAAAATCGCCACGCGCATCCTGCGTTTCTATGTGAACGAGGGAGACCACGTCAAGGCCGGCGACACGCTGGTGGTGCTGGAGGCTCCCGACATGGAAGCCAAGCTCAAGCAAGCCAAGAGTGCCCAATCGGCCGCACAGGCCATGAGCGAGAAAGAAGACAACGGAACGCGCAGCGAACAGGTGATGCAGGCACACGAGATGTGGCAGAAGGCGCAAGCAGGACTTGACATTGCGCGTCGCACCTACGAACGCATGGAGCGTCTCTTCCAGGAAAGCGTCATCAGCGAGCAGAAGCGCGACGAAGCCAAGGCGCAGTACGACGCGGCCCGGGCACAGGCCGATGCGGCCAAGGCACAATACGATATGGCCATGAACGGCTCACGCAAGGAAGACAAAGCGGCTGCCCGCGCCCAATTGGAACGGGCGGAAAATGCTGTGGATGAAGTACAGAGCTACATGAACGAGACCGTGTTGCTGGCTGCGGCCGACGGCGAGGTGACGGAGATTTTCCCCGAGATGGGAGAACTCGTTGGTGCGGGGGCACCCATCATGAACATCGGCGTGATGGACGACATGTGGGCCACGTTCAATGTGCGTGAAGACCTGTTGAAAGGGCTCACCGTGGGTGAAGAAATCACCGCCTACAGTCCTGCGCTTGACCGCGACATCCAGATGCGCACGACCTACATGAAGGACATCGGCGACTTTGCCGCCTGGAAGGCCACCAAGACACGCGGTGACTTCGACTTGCGCACGTTCGAGGTGAAAGCACGGCCCATCCACAAGGAGAAAGGTCTGCGTCCCGGGATGAGCATGATTATCAAGAGATAGAAACATCGTCCAACACACATTTCCACCGTGAAAGAGACCCTCTATAGAATCAGACAACTGGCCTGGCGTGAATGGCAACAGATCTGCGCGGACAACATCTATCTGTTCAGCATGGTCATTGCCCCCATGTTCTGCGCCATTTTCTTCACCACCCTGATGGGGCATGGCCTGCCCACGAAGATGCCCATAGGCGTAGTTGACCTTGACAACACGAAGACCACGCGCCAAATTGTGCACACACTCGACGCCTTCGAAATGGTAGATGTGGTTGCTCACTATTCATCGTTCAAGGAGGCCCGGCAGGCCATGCAGCAAGGACGCATCTACGCCTTCTACTACATTCCCCGCCACACCACAGAGGACGTGCTGTCGAGCCGCCGCCCTCTCATTTCGTTCTACACCAACAACTCCTACCTCATCGCCGGGTCACTCATCTACAAGGACATGCGCACGCTGTCGGAACTGGCCAACTCGGCTGTCATCCGTGCCAACGTCCGAGGGCGGGGGGCAAGCGATGAGGACATCAGCTTCATCATGCAGCCCATCGCCACCGACATGAACATCTTGGGCAATCCGTGGCTTCACTACGGTGTTTATCTCAACAACGCCTTCATCCCTGGCGGCCTCATGTTGCTCATATTCCTTGTCACCATCTACAGCATCGGCTCCGAAATCAAGTTCGGTACAGCACACAGATGGATGCGCATGGCCCACAACGACATCGGAGCGGCGTTGATTGGAAAACTCCTGCCGCAGACACTCATTTTCTTCTCTGTGGCGGCCTGCATCGATATCTATCTCTACGTCATTCTGCACTATCCCTGCCAGTGCGGACTGGCCACGATGCTCTTGGCCTCATTCGTCATGGTACTCGCCTGCCAAGGCTTCGGCACTTTCATCTTCAGCATGATTCCCGCTATGCGCCTCGCTATGAGCATCGGATGCCTGTGGGGCGTGGTCAGCATCAGTATCTGTGCAGCCTCCTTCCCGGCAATAGCGATGGAAGCTCCCGTCCGCGGACTTCAGCAACTCTTTCCCCTGCGCCACTACTTCCTCATCTATGTCAATTCGGCTCTCAACGGCTATCCCATGTTCTATGCCTGGCAATCATGGCTCGCCCTCTTCCTCTTTATGATTCTGCCTCTCCTCGGGCTGAACAACTTGAAACGAACGCTCCTGCACTATCAGTACGTGCTCTGAGACGACAATGCCTTGCCCCACAATGCCGGGATTTTTTCTCAGAAAAACAGAAAACTCCACAACGATGCTCCAAAAAATCTACCACGGCCTGTTCGATGCCTGCTACATCACGACAAGAGAGATGAAAGCCCTCTTCCACGACGACGGGGCACTGCTCTTCATTCTCGGCATCGGACTGATTTATCCGTTGCTCTACACTTATATCTACAACCCCGAGACCGTGCACGACGTGCCCGCCGTCTGCGTTGACATGTGCGACAGCAAACAGACTCGCGAGTTCATCCGCAAGCTGGACGCGTCTCCCAACCTCCGCATCGCATACCATGCCGCCGAAATGGAAGAGGCACGCGAACTGCTTCGGAAACAGCGAGCCTACGGTATCTTCTATTTTCCCGAGAACTTCGACTGGAAGCTGCAACACGGCGAGCAGGCCACGGTGAAAATTTTCTGTGACATGAGCGGGTTGCTCTATTACAAGTCGATGCTTTCCACTGCCACCGACGTGTCGCTCCTCTTCAATGCCCGCATCAAGGCGGAAAGCGCCGCTCCCACCACCGACCGGCAGGCCGAGGTGAGCAGCATGCCCGTGAACTATCACGACATCTCGCTTTTCAATCCCCAAAAGGGCATGGCCTCCTTCCTCATCCCTGCCGTCCTCATGCTCATCCTCCAGCAGAGCATGCTCCTCTCCACAGGCATCATGGCCGGAACAGCACGCGAACAGAACACATTGCGGGCACTTGTACCCATGCACAAGAAATACGCCGGCACTTTCCGTATCGTGCTGGGCAAGGGACTGTGCTACCTCACTATCTACATCCTCATCGCAGCCTACATCCTTGTGCTCGTGCCGCACATGTTCCGGCTCGTGCAAATCGGCCATACCACCACCCTTGCCCTCTTCATACTCCCCTATCTGCTCTCCTGCACCTTCTTCGCCCTCACCATCAGCACCCTCATGAAAGAACGCGAAATGGTCATTCTCGTCATCGTCTTCACTTCTGTGCCCATCCTATTCATCAGCGGAATCTCCTGGCCTAATTCCGCCATTCCCCCATTCTGGAAAGCCGTCAGTTGCCTGCTCCCTTCCACGTTCGGCATCAACGGCTACGTCAAAATCAACACAATAGGAGCCAACCTGCACACCGTCAGTACCGAATACCAGGCACTCTGGATTCAGACCGTCGTCTATTTCATCACGGCCTGCCTCTGCTACCGCCACCAGCTCCTGCTCACGTACCACCGCAAGCACCAGCGCTTCCTGTTGCTCAAGCGGCGATACCGCCACATCCACCAATCCCAATCATCCGCACGGCAGTGACCATTCAAATTGGGGAAAATGACGATGAATCATGATCAATCGCACAGCGGCTGTGGCCCCATGTCGAAATGAAGATGACCGCCACGGAGAATGGTGGCATGACTGAGATGCATCGAGCGGAAAGGCTGCCCATCGAGTGTGACACACTGGACATAGATGTCGGCAGGCGAGGATTTGTGAGCCGTGATGGTGAAAGTGCGGTCACCAGGCAGGTGAAGGTCAACGCGGCTGAAGGCAGGTGCACCTAAGAGATAATCGGGCGTGGAGGGACAGACCGGATAGAAGCCGAGCGATGAGAAAAGCAACCATGCGGAGAGCTGTCCCGCATCATCGTTACCGCTCAGCCCGCCAGGCGAATTATTGTATTCAGAGTCAAGAATCTGGCGAACCAGACGCTGCGTCTTCCACGGTTTCCCGATGAAATCATACAGATAAGCCACTTGATGGCATGGTTCGTTGCCATGCCAATAGAGCATGCCGTGACGGACGGTCCCCTCAGCGTCGGACAGTGTGAGCGGCATGAAAAGCGAGTCGAGATGGGACTCGAAACGGGCAGCGCCCAAATAGTCAATCAAACCGGGCACGTCGTGCGGAACATACCAAGTATAATGAGCAATGGTGCCCTCCGTGATAAACGGTTGCCGATGGACAAGGTCGGTGCATCCTGCCCACGAACCGTCGCTATGCCGTCCATCAGCCCATCCCGTCGCCGGATTGATGACATGGCGCCAGTTGGACGCACGTGCCGTTAACAGCCGGCAGTCTTCCTCATGTCCCAGTGCGCGGGCCATTTGCGCCACAGCGTAATCATCGAACGCGTATTCCAGCGTGCGTGAGGTCTGTTCACACGTATGATACGCCTCCTTCACGCTGTCTTCGAGCGGGATATAGCCGTAGCGCAGGTAGCTCTGCAAGGCACGCCGTCCCATACCATCCTGATATTCGGCAAACGAACGGGGGGACTCGAAGGCATTCTTGCGCATGGCCTCATAAGCCGTCTCGACATCGAAGTTGCGCACACCCTTCACGTAGGCATCGGCCAAAGCGGCCGCACAATGATCACCAATCATGGCAGCTGTATAGCTGTTCCAGCAAGGAAATATCGGCAGCCAACCGCCCCATTGGTACATATCCACCAACGACTGCATCAACTGCCCTGACAATTCGGGGACAATCAGATGGTAAAACGGCAGCAGGGCACGATAGATGTCCCACATGGAAAAATCGGTGAAATAGCGCCGCCCGGCTGTCGCGTCCGAGAACTCACGCGGCAAAAAAGAAGCGCGATAAAACGCGCCGTAGAAGCGGCGTACCAAGGCGGTGTCGGCATCCTGCACATCAATGGTGCGGAATCGCTCCGTCCATTGTCGGACATTGTCCGCAGCCACCTCGTCGAACGATCTGCCGGCCAGCTCCGCTTCAAGATTCTGCAAGGCTGCTTGAAGCGACGTGAAAGAAGAGGCCGTGCGAAACTCCGCTATCTGATGCGGCAGGAGACGGAACGTGAGCCACGCACCAATGCGTGGCCGATGTCCGGCCTGCAAGCCGCTGTCACACACGATGCTGTCGGTGAACACGCCGAAATCGACCAGTGCCGCAGCAGGATAGGTGAGCACAAAATGTCCGCTGAAGCCAGCCGATTTTCCCCATCCCTGATAGATGCGATGTACAGGATTGGAGGCATAAACATAGCCGTGCACCGTGTCAATGCACACACTTCCCTCACCCTCATCGCTGTTGGGCCGGAGGATGAGATGTACCAGCCCTGCCGAATCAGGCTCGACACGCAAGACAGCCGCATGGCTCAGCGCGGTGAGAGAAGTCGTGAGATGTTCGTCCGGCAGATGAATCCTATATTCATAAGGATGGGATTCTTCGTCCAGATGACAGAACGGAGTGGCACATTGCTCCGTCTGGAGACGCAGCGGGCCGCTCAAAGTAGCCACGGTGAACGAGCCATAGTCCTGCGTGGCACCACCCACAATCCAATGACTCTGACGGAACCCCTGCAAAAGCGAGTCCTCATAGTAGTACGGAGCCACGCCTTTCCGTTCTGTATCACGTGTCTGCGGAGTCCAGAAATTCTGTCCGTTCGGCACCAACACGGCAGGCAACGTCTGTCCATGCTCTTCACTGCCCTTGCCGAACAGCCCTGCCGAGCCCGTGTTGGCCCGTGCCGTCCCCACCATCGTATTGAGCGTGGCCAGATGCTCCATCACCCTCAAGTCGTCGAGTCGCCGGTGCATGTAGTCTTTCACTGCCGCCCATTCATAATACTGCCCTCCGCCAACCGAAGGGAGCTGAAGACACATCGGCTGTTCGTTCAGACGGAATCCCACCAGCACCGGCGCATGGGCATCAACCGAGGAACGGCAGAACAGCAGTTGCAGGTTGGCCGCCATCGGAAGCACCTCGTCCATCCGGTCCAGCTTGTCATCCGTCTGCCCTTCACGAGAAAGCCGCAACAGTGAAAGCAGCCGCAAAAGGGAGGAATCGTGGCCGAAGCGGAGACTGACCGCAGGACGGCCGACAGCCAGCACGCTGTCTGCCTCGTGTTGCATCTGCATCCACAGCGAGACAGCCGAACGGGCAGGTATTGCATTGTTCTCTATCGCTGTTCCGTTCTGCAAATACATCTTGCGGTTGTTCTGTTCGTAGAGTGCCTCAAATTCCGCATCCGTGAAGAAAGGGTAGAAATCGAGCGCAAGTCCCACATCCTGCATGTCAGAGGCCAAAAAATAGAGTTCGCGCATCAGGCGGTCTGGTTCCTGCACGGCCGCGGGCCTGCGGAAGAGGGCAGTCATGAGACGACGTGAGGAACACGCAGCGGCAGGCTGGAACTTTGCCTCCAGCTCTTGCTGTTCCGGCGATGTATAGGCAATCCAGCCCATGTCGGCACTGTCCGTACACACGTCATACGAACATGTCGGGCAGTCACGCCGCAGCCGGCCGATGAAAGCCGCCATACTCTTCGCACAGCGTTCCGACACACTGGAACGGGCCTTCACCGGCACGCCATCGGCAAACAGCATCGGGAAATTGGCCATCATGCGCTCCGCGATTCGCGCCTGCTGACGTACCCCTGTCGGAGACAGCTGACCCGCGTGTCCCCGAGCCTGCCGGCAGGCTTTCCGCACCATACGGCACATCCGCCTGCCCTGTTCCGTCAGGTTGTCCGCGTCGGCAAATTGCGACAGGATCCATTCGTAACGGCTCTCCGTCGTCAGCCAGCGTGAGCCGTGCCGGCCGTAATGACTGAGAAACACGGGCTCGTAGCCCGCCGGTACCGACGACGGCACAGTCAGATGCGGATAGGCATAGTAAACCCCGCCAAGCTGCTCACGGGACTTCTGCGCCACCGCAACGGCGCACCACATCCACGCCAGCAGCAAGAAGGTTGCCACGCACCGACACACTTTCTTTCCTTCCATATCATAAAATAAGGAGAACATTACTCCGCAAAAATAACGATATTTTGTCAATCCGGCAAGGGAAATTGGCAGTTCCACCGAAAAATCGTACCTTTGCGTCCAGCAAGTATCTATTTATCAATTTTCCATTATCCATTGTCAACCGAACTGCAACTGCGCGTGCTGCCCGAGGTGGCGGCCAGCGAACAGAACATCAAAGACTATCTGGCGCAGGAGAAAGGGCTGAGCCACGCCGACATGACCCACGTGAGAGTGCTGCGACGCAGCATCGATGCCCGCCAGCACACCGTGTATGTCAACCTGACCGTGCGCGTCTATCTGAACGAGCTGCCCGAAGACGATGAGTTTGTGCGCACGGACTACCACCCCGTGGAGGGCCGTCCCCAGGTCATCATCGTAGGAGCAGGCCCCGCCGGACTCTTCGCCGCTCTCCGCCTCATCGAGCTGGGCGTGCGCCCCATCGTCGTCGAACGTGGCAAAGACGTGCACGCGCGGCGGAAGGACATCGCCCTCATCTCCCGCAACCACCTCGTCAATCCCGAGTCGAACTACTCGTTCGGCGAAGGCGGCGCGGGTGCATTCAGCGACGGCAAGCTCTTCACACGGAGCAAGAAACGCGGCAATGTCGATAAAATTCTCAACGTATTCTGCCAGCACGGAGCCTCCACCTCCATCCTTTCCGACGCACATCCCCACATCGGCACCGACAAGTTGCCGCATGTCATCGAGGCCATCCGTCACACCATCCTACGCTGCGGCGGAGAGGTGCATTTCGAAACCCGCATGACCGGCCTGCTCATCGAAGGTGACCACGTGACCGGCATCCGAACGGCGCAGGGGCAGGAATTCCCCGGCCCCGTGATTTTGGCCACCGGTCACAGCGCACGCGATGTCTATGCCTGGCTCTTCGGTCATCACGTGGAAATGGAAACCAAAGGTCTGGCTGTAGGCGTGCGCCTGGAGCATCCTGCCAACCTCATCGACAAGATACAGTATCACTCGGATCAAGGCAAAGGAAAATACCTGCCCACAGCCACTTACCAGCATGTCACTCAAGTTGACGGACGCGGAGTCTATTCCTTCTGCATGTGCCCGGGCGGCACGGTCGTTCCGGCTGCCAGTGGTCCCGAACAAGTTGTCGTCAACGGAATGTCGTCGAGCCTGCGCAATTCACCCTGGAGCAACAGCGGCATGGTGGTGGAAATCCGACCCGATGACCTGAATGACGAAGACCTGCTCAACTCCGCCGCCCGCCAAGCCATCAACGAGCAACTGGCCGCTCACGACTCGCCCCTGGCGTTCTCTGCCTCCGCCCCTTTGGCCATGATGCACCTGCAGGAATGGCTCGAGCGCGTGGCCTGGCTGCAGGTCGGCCGTCGGCAGACGGCACCGGCCCAGCGCATGGCCGACTTTGTGAACGGACGCCTCAGCCGCGACCTCCCTTCCACCAGCTATCAGGCCGGGCTGATTACCTCCCCACTCCACTTCTGGTTGCCGCCGTTCGTAAGCAACCGCCTGCGGGAAGGGTTCCGGCGCTTCGGTCGGAGCAGTCACGGATTCCTCACCAACGAAGCCACGATGATAGCCGTAGAGACCCGCACGAGCAGCCCCGTGCGTATCCTGCGTGACCACACCACTCTCCATCACGTGCGCCTCGAAGGGCTCTTTCCCTGCGGCGAAGGAGCAGGCTACGCCGGCGGCATCGTCAGTGCCGCTATTGATGGAGAACGCTGTGCCGAGAGCGCGGCCGCATGGGTTCTCCATACCACTTGACAACCGCCAACCACAAATGGCGAAAAACAGAAAAACCATAGATTCAACATCGAAGTGCAAAAATCTTCGTTCTGAATGACCCAATAATTT
>CAYPZK010000015.1:0-61307 GCA_964415385.1 uncultured Bacteroidaceae bacterium | reverse complement strand
ATGTTTTCTTTCGAAAAATCGCTAATTTTGCACTTGCCAGTTGAGAGTAGGGGTTAGGCTGCATCTCGGCAATGCAAAGAAAAAATTCTTTTATTTCTTTGCATTGCGCTCGATTTGCACTACCTTTGCAGATGGAAAGCAGTCGGACGGTTTGTCGCCGGCGGAGGCTGAGGTCTTTTGGGCCGGAGGCTGAAACGGGAGGAAAGTCCGAGCAACGCGGGCATCCCACTTCCTAATATAGAAGCAGCCGGCAACGGCTGAGCAGTGCAGAAGAAAACAACCGCCCGGACGGTTCCTTCCTTTGGGAACTGCTGGGCAAGGGTGAGAAGGTGAGGTAAGAGCTCACCAGCGGCATGGTGACATGTCGGCTGTGCACCTTGGGAGTTGCAAGTTCATGTAAACTGGCGATGGTTTCCGTCTTGTTGACCCTCTGCGAGGTGGCAAGGGGATGGGAATCGAGAGTGCCGCCCGCCCGAGCCAGAGGGTGGAACGCTGGAGTCCTGGGGTGACTCAGGGCCTGGATAAATGACAAACGCCTGGGCCTTTGCTGACATCCGCTTGGCTGATGTCTCGTCCAGGAACAGAACTCGGCTTATAGGCCGGCTGCTTTCTTTTTTTTCGTCAATGCTTGAAAATGATTTTACGTTAGCTGCATGAAGAGAGTACTGATGCTTGGTCTGGTGTGCCTGTGGTTTGCAGGATGCCTGCGTGCGCAACGTGCGTTCGAGGGCTTCTTTACGAGCAGTGAACTGAACGTGCGCTGCCAGCTCAATCTGTATGCCGACTCGGTTGCCGTTCCGGGAATGGAAGGTGATGTCTGCTATGGTTATCTGGAAGGTGCACTGAACGGCATGTGGGTGATTCTGAGGGTGGATGCCCTAAAGGGGTCGCGTGCGTCGGTGCGGGCAGTGTCTGACCAAGGCATCGATGCACAGAATCTGGAACTCAGCGTGACCGATGAGGGACTGAGTGTCCGCCTGATGGGCGACATCAACATGAAGGGGGTGAAAGGCAGGAAATATGTGAAACTGCCCAAGCCGTTCACACTGGAGCGAATGGGGAGCAGGAGATGACGGAGAGCGGGGAATTGCTGCAACAGTTGAATGCGGCGCAACGTGCCGCCGTGGAGTTTTGCGAGGGACCGTCGCTGGTGATTGCGGGTGCCGGTTCGGGCAAAACGCGCGTATTGACGTATAAAATTGCGTATTTATTGAACCGTGGAATGGAGCCGGAATCGATTATGGCTCTGACGTTCACCAACAAGGCGGCGCGGGAGATGAAGGATCGCATCGGGCAGTTGCTGGGCGATGATCGTGCGCGTCGTCTGTGGATGGGCACGTTCCACAGTGTGTTTCTGCGCATCTTGCGGCGTGAGCATGAGCGCATCGGCTTTTCGTCGCATTTCACGATTTATGACGAGGCGGACAGCCGAAGTCTGCTGCGTGGCATCATGCGGGAGATGGAACTGGACGAGAAGGTGTACAAGCCGGGCGTGGTGGCCAAGCGGATTGGCATGGCCAAGAACCGGCTGGCGGGAGCGGAGGGCTATATGGGCGATGCTGACCAGTATCAGGCGGACTTGCGGGCGGGCATACCGAAGACGGGTGCCATTTTCCAGCTCTACGAGCACCGCAAGCGGAATGCGGACGCGATGGATTTCGATGATATCTTGTTCTACACGTTCCGCCTGTTTGATGCTTGCCCGGATGTGCTGGCGCACTATGTGTCACGCTTCCGGTTCGTGCTGGTCGATGAGTATCAAGACACGAACTATGCGCAGCACCGCATCGTCTGGCAGCTGACGCATGAACGACAACGGCTGTGCGTGGTGGGCGACGACGCGCAGAGTATCTACAGTTTCCGGGGTGCGGACATCGACAATATACTGTCGTTCAGACAGCTGTATCCCAACTGTCGTCTGTTCAAACTGGAGCAGAACTACCGTTCCACACAGACCATCGTGGAGGCGGCCAACAGCTTGATTCACGTGAATCAAGGGCAGATTTTCAAAAATGTGTTCTCTGAACGGGAGCAGGGCGAGAAAATCGAGGTGATGGAGGCTTATTCGGATGTGGAGGAAGGTAAGATTGTGATACGGAAGATTCAGGAATTGCGTATGCGCAGGCATTTGCACTTCTCGGATTTCGCCATCCTGTACCGCACGAATGCACAGAGCCGTATCTTCGAGGAGGAGCTGACCAGAAATGCCTATCCTTATCGTATTTATGGAGGGCAGTCGTTTTATCAACGGAAGGAAATCAAGGACTTGATTGCCTATTTTCGCTTGGTCGTGAACCGCAACGACGCAGAGGCTTTCAAACGGGTGGTGAACGTGCCGGCACGCGGCATCGGCACCACGACCGTTCAGAAAATCCTGACTTGTGCCGACCAACACGACACGGGCGTGTGGGATGTCATGGCGCATGCGGGCAAGTATCAGTTGAATGTCAACCGTGGCACATTGGAGAAGTTGGCGCGCTTCAGGGATATGATTGACGAGCTGCACGACCTGTCGTTGCAGAGTGACGCTGCCAAGGTGGGAATGGCCATTGTGCAGCGGAGCGGGATGCGGGACGACATCATGCGCGACACGTCGGCCGAGGGACTGGCACGGCAGGAGAATGCGACAGAGCTGATGGGTGCGATGGAGACATTTTGCGAGGAGCGTCGGGAGGAAGGGAATGAGCATGTGTTGCTGACCGACTATTTGTCGGAGGTCTCACTCTTGTCCGACATCGACTCCGGCGATACGGAAGATGTGGATCGGGTAACGCTGATGACGGTGCATGCGGCCAAGGGGCTGGAATTCAACACTGTGTTTGTGGTGGGCATGGAGGAACATCTGTTTCCCAGCCAGCTGGCCGAAGGCAGTCAGCGTCAGTTGGAGGAGGAACGTCGCCTCTTTTATGTGGCTCTTACGCGGGCGCAGTGCCGTTGCTTCATCACGTTTGCCAAGAGCCGTTTCCGATTCGGCAAGATGGAGTTCGACATCCAGCCAAGTGCATTTATTGCCGACATTGATCCGCAATATCTGCAAGTGCATCGGGCGGGGTCGGCATTTCGGGCAGACCGTGGTGCGACTCTCGAACTGCCGTGGAACAACAGTCGTTCCACCATGAGGCCATCCCAGTCTGCATCTCAACCTTTCCCAAAAAGTGTCTCCATTCCTTCCCGAGGAAAACTACAGCCTCTCCGCAATCTCTCCCAACCGTCTCCGACAGAGCGAAGCGGCGGAATGGAGCATCGCTCGAAGTTCAGTGATGGGCAAAGTGTGAACGCTCCGTCCCAGAAGGGGGCAGGGCAGATGCTTTCGGTGGGATGCCACATCGAACATGAGCGTTTTGGTTATGGCGAGGTGACGGCTGTGGAAGGGACGGGAGAACGGACGAAGGCCACGGTGAAGTTTTCCAATGCGGGAACGAAGCAATTGCTGCTAAAGTATGCCCGTTTCCGCCTCGTGGACTGATTTCTATCTAATCGTTTCGGACAAGATGATACGACTTGAAAACTCATTGAACCGGATTCCCATTCCTTGCTATGTGATGGAGGAATCGCTGTTGCGTCGGAATCTCTCACTGATTCAGCGTGTGGCTCAGGCGGCCGATGTCGAAGTGATTCTGGCATTCAAGGCTTTTGCGCTGTGGAAGTCTTTTTCGATTTTCCGCGAATACATAACGCATTCCACGGCCAGTTCGCCCGATGAGGCACGGCTGGCTTGGGAAGAGTTCGGCAGCAGGGCACACACTTATTCGCCTGCATACGAGGAGGAAACGTTTGATGAAATCTTGCGATACAGCAGTCATGTCAGTTTCAATTCACTCTCGCAGTATGAGCGGTTTGAACCGGCTGTCGCCGCATTCAACCGGTCGGGAGAACGCGTCTCTGTGGGCTTGCGTGTGAATCCCGAATATGCTGAAATCGCAACGGAGCTGTACAATCCTTGTGCGCCCGGCAGCCGGTTCGGCGTTTTGCGGGAAAATCTGCCGGCACAGTTGCCACCCGACATCGAAGGTTTTCACATCCATTGTCATTGTGAGAGCGGAGCGGAACAGTTCGTGCGCACCTTGACTCATATTGAAGCAAAGTTTGCGGATTGGTTTCCGCAGTTGAAGTGGATCAACTTCGGTGGAGGCCACCTCATGACGAGGCAGGGCTATGACATTGACCTGCTGGTTTCCACGCTGAAGGCTTTCCATCAACGTTATCCGTGGCTGCGGGTGATTCTCGAACCCGGGTCTGCTTTTGCCTGGCAGACGGGAACCTTATTGGCAAGGGTGGTGGACATCGTTGAGAATCATGGCATCCGAACGGCCATTCTGAATGTGAGTTTCACTTGCCACATGCCTGATTGCCTCGAAATGCCTTACCAGCCGGAGATTCGTGGAGCGGAAATCTGTCAGAAAGCCGGGACGGGAAAGGAAAAAGTTGGTGCGACGGGCGAGGGGTATGTTTATAGAATTGGAGGAAACAGCTGTCTGAGTGGAGACTATATGGGCGATTGGAAGTTCCAATCGCCACTGAGGGTGGGCGATGTCATCATTTTCGAGGACATGATTCACTACACGACGGTGAAGACCACTGCTTTCAATGGCGTGCGGCATCCGGCCATCGGAATGTTGCATGAGGACGGCTCATTTGAGCTGTACCGTCAGTTTGGATACGAAGACTTCAAGAATCGGATGGACTGATGCCATTCGCGTGCTCAAAAGTCGCGGAACTGCGGATTCGAGGCGGGTGTGATGGCTATGCATTCCATTTCGATGAGCCATGCGGGGCGGCAGACGGGTGCCAGGGTGATGATGAATGGCGTGTCAGGGAATTTCTGCCGGAACATGGCATTCACGCGTTGGTAGTCACCAACGTCGCGCAAGTACACAATAATCTGCATGACATCGCTGTATTGTGCTCCGCCTTCGTTTAGCAGGGCTTCCACATTTTCCCACATGCGGTGCGTCTGTTTCACTATATCACCTTCGTGAACAACCTGTCCCAGATGGTCGATGGAAGCCGTGCCTGAGATATAGATGTGGCGGCGGTCGCCAAAGTCGATGTATGCGCCACGCTCAAAGGTCACACCGTATTCATACGTCGGGTTGAGATGGGACGGGGCATAGAGATAGTGCAACTGTTCCGGGGCAAAGCCTTTGAGAGCATAACCGCCTAATTGTACGAGCGCACGTGGGGAGGCGGGAATGCCGCCGATGCCTGTGGAGGCAATGAAGTGGGTGTGGGATGTGAGTCCTTGTTTCTCGAAGTTCTCACGTCGGGCACGCACCAGACCAGCATATTGTGTATCGACATCGCGCACATAGAACCAGGTGCGGATGCAGTTGTCGGCCAGCGTGGCATCGTGGCGGAGCAGGTCTGTCTCATATCGCATGAGCAGGCGTGCGGTCTGCGTGTAGGAGTCACCTTCTTCTTCCGTCATGTTGAATTGCCAGAGGTGTTGGTAACCGTTGTGGTTGACGAGCGTGATGTCATTTTCCTGGTAGATGTCCGTGCCTTGTTGCAGGTAAATCCAGAGACCGATTTTGCTCCCGTTGAGCGGTTGTTGCTGAATGAGCGAGAAAGAGCAGGGGTCGTCTGTGGAGATGAGTCGCGCCTGGTTGGCTGCGTCGCTTAGGAAAAAACGCTTGAATACGGGCTGTGCGCCTTTGAATTCGAGCAGGCTCATCATCTCTTGTTCTGCCTGGGTGAGCCGCCAGAGCTGCCCACCGAAGTTCTCACCTTGCGCCTCGACCTGGAGAATGACATGGATTTCGGTGGCTGATGTCGAGGAACCGAAGATGGCCCAGTGTGCACTGGTTCCGAGCTGTGGCTGATATTGATGTCCGTGATTGACCATATTGTGTGTGCTTGTCTATGCGTTTTTCTGCCAAGGCATGAAAACGATGGCAAAGATAGCAATTTTCCACGATTGTGCCAAGTGTCCAGCCTCTCTCTTGTCTGTTTGGAGAAAGGAATTACTCAGTTATGGGGATATGTCGGTGTGCCCATGGTTTCTCTCAGATGCGGATGAATGTCTGTATCGGTAGCTTCTTCCACGCGACAGCAACTGATGAACTGGTGATAGAGCGGATTGCGGCTGAGAAGCGTCCGGTTGCCGACCACAATCAGTTGTTTGCGGGCTCGTGTGACGGCCACATTCAGTTTACGGTCGGTGAGTTGTCCGTCGATTTCCACCAAGTTCGACAGCATTTCCAGTTCGTATGGCCGCGAGATGGTGGTGGCGTAGATGATAATGTCGCGCTGGCTGCCCTGGAAGCGTTCCACGGTGTCTATCATCATGCTCCACGCGCCGGTTGCCTGGCAGCGACTGAGGGCATGGCGGACTTGCAGAATTTGGCGGCGGAACGGCACGATGATGCCGATTTGCCGGTCTGCATGCAGCTCCAGACGATTGTCGGCGGCCAGTGTCTCGATGCGTTTTACGATGTCGGCAACGGCCTGTGCCTCGGCTACGTTCATTTTGGGCTGCCACTGCTCGATGGAGGGCGCAGGTACATTGACGAACAACAGCCGTGCGGTGGCCAGTCCCCGGTCGGCATCGTGGAAGGTCTGATACGCCAGCGGCCCTTGCTGATGCTGAAGTGGAACGGCGCGGAGCAGACCATCGTAGAACTGGCGGCTGGCGAACTGCGCGATGTCTTCGTGCATGCGTCCTTGGCGGTACAGCTTGTGGACAATCCGCTCATCGTCACCGACGAAATGCAGCAGCCGCTCGAAGAGGGAGTTGCGGCAATTGGTCAGGCCGATGTGACGCAACCGCTCGGATTTTACCTCAGAGCTGTCTTCACTTTGCATGACTACGGCGGGCAGTTGCTTGTGGTCGCCAATCATCACCCAGCGTTTCACGTAGCAATGTCCGTCTCCGTCATGGGCACAGAGAATCGGCAGAATTTGCGGTTCGAGAATCTGCGATGCCTCGTCGATGTAAGCCACATCGAACCGCTTCAGACGGAAGAGGTTCTGATGCGCTGTGACAGAGGAAACTGTGCCAACGACAATGTGGAAGGTCTGGAAACGTTCGCAAACTTGTCGGCGGGTTTGACAACCGGTCATCACGGCTTCCAAGAGCCGTGGGCGGAAAGGCACATCGCAGGTGAGCGGTCTTCCGATGCGGATATAGTCCGCTTGTTGTCGCTCCAGCATCCCGCAAATTTCATCGACGGCGCGGTTCGTATAGGCTAACAGCAGGATTTTCTCTTGCCGGAGAAGTGAATCCTTGACCAGACGAGCCAGTGCGACGGATGTCTTGCCTGTTCCTGGAGGTCCCACTATCAGTTGATAGTCTTGCGGTCCCGTCGAGGGTCGTTGGCAAAGCAGTAATTCACGCCGCGCAGCCGGTGCCGTGACCAAGGCATGCAGTCCTTGATAGAGCGGTCGGAAGGAAGACTCGATGGAGTCCGGTTCAATGGCGAAGCTCCCTCGTGGATGGCTTCCTTCCGTCGGACGGCCGTTCTCTGCTTTCGGCAAAGGCAAAGGATGACTCGGGAGCGGCAGACGCTGGCGATGCCGCAGCCGCAGCCGCAGCCAGATGGTGCCGTCACCTTCTTCCTCCACGCTGCAGCGGATGAGTGGATGATGTGTCACGTTGTCCGCCGCTCCGTCTCGTTCATACAGCACCACCGAGTCGCCCTTGCGGAAATTCGGAAGGCTGTCCGTCGTGTCGGGCAGCTGGAAGCGCAGTGCTTCTACGGAGCCGTCGGCATGACGGCGGATGTCGCAAATGGTCAGGCCGGTCAGCATGTCTCCGTTTTCCCGCTTCTGCGTCTCGTCAGCGTTCCACAGGCTGGCCATGCAGCGGGTGGAGCCTATCCGCTGGTCGCCCAGCTTGGTCATCATCTGTTCCCGTTCGATGAATGCCAGAAACGTGTGGAAATAGTCGCCGGTGAGCGTGTCCATCGTCCGCAGCGGAGCCAGCACGGCCTCGATGTCCGGCCGAAGCCAGTGGTTCCACAGATTGGGGCTTACGTCGGGACGCGTGAGCAGTTGTTCGGCCGTCAGCCCGTCCAAGAGTTCGTGCGAATGCCCCTCCGCCAGTTGTTGTTCCATGCACACGATTCCGTTGCGCAGCGACATCACTCCTTCCAGCATGCTGACGGCCGAACGTTGTTCCAGCAGATAGGGATATTTGGAATAAAGCAGCAGGCCTCTGATATCGGCGCGTCGCTTGCCCGTATTGAAATGCAACATCTCCTTGTAAAGTAGCATTTGCAGCAGATGTTCCTGTCGCACGCACCGATGAAACTCATCCCATTTTCCCGATTTCAGCTCCAGCAGCAGCGAATAGTCGCTGGCCATCATGTCGAAGCGTCCTTGCAACCCCAGTGCCGGGCAGAAGAACGACGGCTCGAGTTCGTATGCCACCTCCTGCGTCGTGCGCTTCCGTTCGTCTTCCATCAGCTCATGAAGCGTGGTGCGGATATGGTCGAACTGCATCCGGCAATCTGCAAAGAAAGTGGCATCAATGCCGTCGGTCGTGCAGAAGTCCAGAAGGCTGTCACGGAAGCACTTGCGCACAGAGTCGTCAAATGTGGTCGCAGGGTCATTCAGCAAGTCGTCGAGGAACTGACCAGCCACGGCTCCCAGCAGGGTCTGTCGCGTGGGCGGGCTGGGCGTGAACTTGCGCATCAGAGCGTTCAGGGGCGAGGCTCCGGAGGGTTGCATGCAGGCAGTCAGGGAGCTTACGTCCATCAGCCAGTCGGGAGTTAACACCAGCAGTTCGGGATGCAGCACTCCATCTGCATCCGTCGTATAGGACACGACATTGAAGGTCATGTCCTGCTGTAGCAGTGCTGCGGCCTGTTGCGTCTGCCGGTTGGTGGCGAAGTCGATGCGCACCGTTCCGTCGGTCTGTTCGCCGTAGCCGTACACAAAATGCGTGTCCTTGCCCTGACAGACGAATCTTCGGAAGGGGTGCGGACGGTTGTCGACGGGGCGACCGGGCACCGCGTGAGCCTGTGCTCCGTTCACATACGGCAACAGTTGTGCAGGCAACGGAGCGTTCGTGAAGCGGGAAAGGGCAGCGGCCAGCAGCCCCACGTCGTTGTTCCATTCTTCTGTGTCGGCTGTCGGAGTATTCCCTTCCACTCCTTCCGTAGTCTCCTCCACGATTCTCCGCATCTTCCATCGCAGGCCGTCAATCTCTGTCAGACGTACTCCATGCTGCCGGCATAACACTTGCAAGCGGGTGAACAGGTTGTTGTAATGCACGGAGCCGGCGGCTGTCAGCTTCAGGCATACGCGATCCAGCAGCCCATAGAGCAGTGCATATCTGCGTTGAATGGGGAGACGGGCTTGGACAATGTCCTCTAAGTCTGCCCAGAGGTTTTTCACTTCGTTGGCTTCCATGACAAGGTCTGGTGCACGTGCGTATGGTGGAAAACATTTTCTCCGCTGTGAACATGGTGTTTCACTGCGGAGAAAAATCGGTATTCAGTGTGGCTGAGAAGATGTCAGTCCTCTATCTTGAGAGCGGCCTTGGCGAACTGGAGCATGATTTGCGCCGTTCCTTCCAGTCCCAGGATGGAGGAGTTGATACAGAGGTCGTAGGCACGGCTGTCTCCCCAGTTGGTCTCCGCATAGAAATTGTGGTAGTCGGAGCGGAGGCTGTCGGTTTTCTCTATCAGTTCCTGTGCTTCGGGTCGCTTGATTTGATAGCGTTCCATGAGGAAGTGGACGCGGTCTTCATAGTCCGCACGGACGAAGAAATTGATGTGGCGTGGGTGGTCGCGCAAGATGTAGTCGGAGCAGCGTCCCACAATGATGCAGTTCTCCTTCTCGGCCTTTTCATGAATGATGTCGGCCTGCACACGGAAAAGTGACTCGTGAGAGAGGGAGTTGTCGTAGAGACTGTTATAGGAGGTAAAAGGGGATGAGAGCGTGCGCAGCACTTGCGACATAATGCCCTTGCTGGCCACCTCGTCGGCTTTCTCGAACACCTTCGGATCGAAGCCGCTCTCCTGGGCAGCCATGAGAATGAGCCGGCGGTCGTAGATGCTGACTCCGAGTTGCTGGGCCATGATTTCGCCGATGCGCTTGCCGCCGGAACCCAGCTCGCGGCCGATGGTGATGACGTAGTTGTTCATATTGTAAGAGGTTTAAGGGTTGTTGTCTTGTATGCCTGAGTCGTTCGTCGGATGATTTTCGTTCAAATCTAATATTTTCTTGTGAATGCAGGAAATCTTTTTCCGAATATTTTTGCACTTCCTGCTGTTTTGGCTCTGCCGTTCTGCTCAAGGAGATTCATTTGCTGCGTCGGAATGACAAGTCAAGGCCTGAAAGGGGGCACTTCCAAAGTGGCATCAGAGAGCCACTTCGGGGTTCTTCATTCCGCCCATTTTGAAGAAATGCCAGAGCATGGTGGCGGCCACGATGATGGAGACGGCATCGGCGGAGACAATGCTGATCCAGACGCCGTTCGTACCCCAGATTTCAGGGAAGATGAGGAGAAACGGGACGAGGAACAGAAGCTGACGGCTGACAGACAGGAAGATGCTCTGACGGGCCATGCCAATGCTCTGAAAGAAGTTTCCGACCACGATTTGGAATCCGACCAACGGATTCATGAGAACGATGATGCGCATGCCTTCCACAGAGAGTCGCGAGAGCGTCGGATCGGAGGTGAAGAACCGCACGGGAATTTCCGGCAGAAACTCACAAATCAGAAAGGAGCAGCACATGACGGCGGTAGCATACAGGATGCTGTAGCGGAGTACCTGCGTCACACGGTCGAACTTGCGGGCTCCATAGTTGAAGCCGGCGATGGGTTGCATGCCCTGCGTGATGCCCATCACAATCATGACGAAGAGGAAGGTGATGCCGTTGATGATGCCATAGGCTGCAATGGCCAAGTCACCGCCGTGCTTCTGTAATCCCTTGTTGATGAGAATCACCACCAGGCAGGCGCAGAGTTGCATGCAGAAGGGCGAAAGGCCGATGGTGAGGATATTTTTTACGATGCGCTGGCGGAGGTGGTAGATGCCGCGGCGAAAATGAATCAGTTCACGTCCGTTGCCCAGCACCACACAGACGTAGGCCAGGGCGATGACCTGCGCGAGAATGGTGGCGATGGCCGCGCCCCGGATGCCCATGTTGAAGGTGAAGATGAAGAGTGGGTCGAGGATGGCGTTGACGATGACGGTGGCGATGGTCGCAATCATCGCGGAATTGGGATGACCCGTGGAGCGGAGGGCGGCATTGAGACCGAGATAAAGGTGTGTGATGACATTGCCGAGGAGGATGATGAACATGTATTCGCGGGCATAGACAATGGTGTTCTCACTGGCTCCGAAGAAGTAGAGGAGGGGATTGATGAAGAGAATGCCCAACAGACCTAAAGAGAGGCCGAGGATGATGTTGAGCGTGACCACATTGCCGAGAATGGTTTGGGCGGTGGTGTAGTCGCGCTGGCCGAGCTTCACGGACATCAGCGTGGAACCGCCGACACCGACCATCGCCCCGAAGGCGGCTGAGAGGTTCATGACGGGAAAGGTGACGGCGAGGCCGGAGAGTGCCAGTGCACCTTCCGCTCCGGTGCCGATGTGCCCGATGAAGATGCGGTCCACCATATTGTAGAGCGAGGAGGCCGTCATGGCGATGACGGCGGGGACGGCATAGCGAATCAACAGCTTGCCGATGGGCTGTGTTCCTAATTCTTTGGGAGATGCCATGAGGAAGAGATTATTGTTTTGGAGAGGAAAATGTGGTGTCTGTCCATCTTGGAGGTGTGACACCGAGGAGGTTTCGAACGAAGAAGTCGTAGCGCTTGCGGGTGCCGTAGGTTTCGCCCATCGTGTGGTGGGCACCAGGGATAACGACCAGCTCGAAGTCTTTTCCGGCTTTTTCCAGTGCATTCACGACCTGCATGGTGGAAGCAGGGTCCACATTGTCGTCCAGCTCGCCGACCACGAGCATGAGCGGGCAGTTCAGCTTGGTGGCGTTCTCCACATTGGAAGACTCCACATAACTTGAATCGACGGGATAGCCCATCCATTGTTCATTCCACCAGATTTTGTCCATGCGGTTGTCGTGGCAGCCGCAGGCGGCATAGGCTGCCTTGTAGAAGTCACCATGAAAGAGGACGGCACCGAGGGCTTCCTGTCCACCGGCTGAGCAACCGTAGATGCCGACGTTGTTGATGTCCATGTAAGGGTACTGTCTCGCGGCGGCTTTCATCCAGGCTATGCGGTCGGGGAAGCCGGCATCTTTCAGATTCTTATAGCAGACGGACTCGAAGTCTTTGGAGCGGAAGGAGGTTGTCATGGCATCGAGCTGTACGACGATGAAGCCCAGCTCGGCGAGGTCGGCCAGGTTGTAGAGCCAGGGAGTGAAGCTCTTCGGCACGTACTGGTCGCCTGGGCCGGAGTAGATGTATTCGATGACGGGGTATTTCTTCGTCGGGTCGAAATTGGAAGGACGCTGGATGAGTCCCCACATATCGGTTACCCCGTCACGGCCTTTGGCGACAAAGACCTCGGGCGGTGTCCAGCCCTCGGCTTTCAGCGGAGCAATGTCGGCAGTGGCCAGCTGACGCAGCACTTTTCCGTCTTTGGCGGAGCGCAACACGCTGACCGGCGGACGGGTGACAGTGGAATAGGTGTCAATCAGATACTGCATGTCGTCGGTGAAGGTAGCGCGATGGTTGCCTTCTTCGGGTGTGAGGCAGGTGAGTCCCTTGCCGTTGAGGTTGATGCGATAGTAGTGGATGAGGTAAGGGTCTTCGGTCGTGGCGTTGCTTCCCGATGCGGCGGCACTCCAGCCCGGCTTGTCGCTGTCGCGCAATCCGCTACGGCCGTTGGCCGAAAAGTAGATGAGTCCGTTCTCTTCGTCCACATATTGGATTTCGCGCACATAGAAGCCTCCCTTGGTGATTTGGCGGATGAGCTTGCCCTTTTGCCGGTCGTAGAGGTAGATGTTGTTGTAATTGTCACGCTCGCTCGTCCAAAGGATGTATTTGCCATTCTTGAAATCGTAGCGGTATTGACGCGAGTAGTTCACGTATTTGTCGTCGCTTTCCTCAATGAGTGTGCGGACTGTTCCCGTGAGGGCGGAGAGCTCCAGCACACGGTAGTGTTTGTGTCCCCGTTCATTGAACTCGAACGTCACCGTGGTGGAGTTGTCATCCCACACGGGGGCTGTGACGTAATACTGATGGCTGAAGAGGCGGGTGTCCGGCTCTGTCACCTGTCCCGTCTCTACATTGACGATGACAGGGACGCGATAATTGAGCGAGTCTCCGGGCTTGGCATATTCCTGCTTGTGGAGAATGGGCTGGAGCTGGTTCTTGGGCGAGGATTCCACGTAGTACACATAGCGTTTGGGTGCTGGCTTGATGCGCACGGTGGCATAGTATTTCCCGTCGGGAGAGAACTGGCCATATGACGAGTAATAATAGGTGCTGTCGCCGTTCTGTGTGAGTTGCCGTCCGGCAGTATCTTCTCCTTGTGCGGGGCGTATCCAGAGGTTGTTGTCTTGGAAATAGATGACTTGCTTGCCGTCGCGCGACAGGCTGCGCCCGTCTTTTTCATCCGGAACTTCCATCCAGTGGCGTTGACGGCCCTGGTTGTCCGGTCGCCGCAAGTCATGGCTTTCTTCCACGGACTGCGTGGCGAGATTGTAGGTCCACTGCTTGCCTGCGGCTTGGAAATACATTTTATTCTCTTTGTCCACTCTCACGCGTTCCAGGCGTTGAACCGCTTCTTTGGAAGCTCCATGTTGTTCCATCTGGGCGGCCAGCTGCTCGCGGTCGAAGAGTGGGGTGGTGGACTGACTGTCGGCATCGACCAGCACATAGCTTGTTCCCTCCTGGCTGTTCCAATTGGTGTACCAGAAACGGTGGGTGCCTTCAATGGCGTGTGGCTCAACATTGCCGTTCTGCATCTTCCAGCTGTATTTTGAGCGGAGGGAAAAGGCGCGTTGATAGTCTTCGGTCGTTCCTTGGGCGGCTGCTGCCAGCCCGATGCAGAGCAGAGCGGTAGTCAAGGGAAGTCGGTTCTTCATGATATTGGATATTTTTTTTGACGGATGGTACAATTCGTATGCTTTTGTGATGAGGCATCATTATTTTTGCTTTGAGACAAATGTGGCTTTCTTGGCTGCTTTCTTGGCTGCGCTGGCGAAGGTTTGCGGGGAAATCTTGACGGGTTCCTTCATGAATTCCGGCACGTTGTAGCTGCGCAGATAGAAATCGTAGAAGTTCGGGTCGCGCTGCGGCAGCTCGAATGCTTTGTGGCCATGCCCGTTCCTGTCGAAGTAGGCGATGTAGAGACGGCTGTAGTTGCCATCATCACGGCGGCTGATGAAGAGAATCCATCTTCCGTTGCTCGACCAGGAGTGATAACTCTCGGCCATGTTGCTGTTGGCCTCTTCCAATTTGTGAACATTTTGAGTTTGCAGATCCATGATGTAAAGGTCGGCATCGGGATGCCAGACATGAAAGCATCCCCAATTGCCTTGCGCGAAGAGCAGATAGCGGCCATCGGGGCTGATGCGTGGGAATGTGGCGCTCTTGCCTCGTGCAGATGCGGCATAAACCAGCTCGGTAGGGCCGAACTCATGGGTCGTGGTGTCGAAGGACTTGCGAAACACGTCGTATTTGATGGTCTGATAACGTTCGATGACTTGTTCTTCTACACCGGCAGTGTCTAAGCTGAAGTCAAAATCCGCCGAGCAGAAATACAGTGTCTTGCCATCGGGTGTCCACCAAGGGAACACCTCAAACTTGGCCGTGTCGTTGGCGATGTTGGTGATTTCGTTTTTCTCCACGTCGTAGAGAATCAGGTCGCTCTGTGAGTCTTCCACTTCGATTTTTGCATGACTTTTCGTGTGGAACGATTGTCCGGTGGCGTTGGTGGAATAGGCAATCAGCGGGAGAGTGGGGTGCCATGCAGGATAGACACCGGCACTGATGGTGGAGTCGGTCTTCAAATCCACTTTGTAGGGCTTGCCGTTGCGGACAATCATCGTGCCGCCGTGTCCCTGACGCATGTGGAACTGCATGTTGTTCGTCTGGTAGTTCTGATAGGAATGGCAGTTGATACATTGGCCGTTGTCTTCTGCCGAGATAATCATATTGTTGTAGATTTCCCGCTCATCGAAGTTGGTGAGATTGCGCTGATTGATGCTCAGCATCTCGTAGGCCACATACGAAGGAGAAATCACACGGTAGGAAATATAAGGGTCGATTTCGTCAGCGGAAATGTTGACAGCGAAGGGCTGGTAGGCTGTCCACACCCCCTTGGCGTTTTGAGCGAAGATTTCGATGGTCATCGCTTTTCCCTTGGCTTTCTGGAGCATCTCTGTCCATTCATCTTCGTCAAACAGAATTTTATTGCCCTTGCCGAAGGTCTGCTGACTGCCGTCGGGACAGGTCACACGTGCCACGCAGTTGTCAGAGCCTTCCATCACTTTGAAGTTCAGGGGAGCAATGTTGCAGGGCACGATGACATCGGTATAGTCGGGACGGATGAGCGGTTCGCGTTGCAGCTGAGTGTATTCGGCTGGGACAGACGGATGTTGCGTGCAGGCGCAGAGAAGGGTCAACAGACAAGAACAGATAAGGATATGGTTGTGTTTCATAGAAATGGATACGTGTATGGGAGTTTCTTTTGTTTTGGGTATCTCTCATCAATAGGAATGAATGTTGCGGCAGAAGAAGTAGAACCACCAGAAAGTGTCGCCGAATGTCGATTTTGTGGCTTCGCCGACTTGCTCTGCCGTCATCCCGCTCTGGAGCATGGACTGGGTGAGCTGCTGGAAGCTGTTATAGCGTTGCAGAACTCTTTGCTGGTCGAATGGCATCTTGCTGATGTCCACTTCGTGCTCCAAATTGCCATAGAGCAAGGCTGCCTCTTGGTAGTGGATAGGCATTTGCTCCTGCTCATGGAGCGTGGCATAGTGGAAGAATCGGGGCCAGAAGAGCTGGATGTCTTTCTGCACCAGCGCGTAAATCAACGTCTCTTCCTGAAACTTCGGCTGCTCTCTGTGCATGTGGCTGAAGTAGTTGATGATATACATTTCGCACAGGCCGTCGTCTCCGTCCAAGGTGTTATCGAATACCCGGAGCGGTGCAATGTTTCTGTATTCGGCGCTTTGGCGGTATCGCTTGTTGTCATGCAGCATGGCCAGCCATTGCCGGGCCCAATCTTTATGGAAGGTCGTATTGAGCAGAATGTCAATGTACTTTTGTGCTGCCTTGTACTCTCCACTCATCATGGAGGTACGGACCAACATCTTGATTTCATCTACATCGAAACCGTATTCCACTCCGTTCTCAATGGCCCAACGACAGGCGAAATTGGCTTTCCCGTAATTGTAATAGATCTGCGTGCCTGCGGTCTGCACCATGTGAACCTTGAGAGAGTCGAAGACGTAGGGTGGTTCTCCACTATTGTCGTATTTGAACATCTCGTTGCCGATGGTGCCTTTGTGCATCAGCGCAATATTCTTGGAAACGACCATCTGCCTCGTGTTCGGCCCCGGTGCTTTGCGCAGTTCTTCCAGTGCCTTGTCGAAATCCGATTCATCAATGGCACGGTAAATACGGAACTCTGCATGATAGTTGTAGTTGTCGAAATTGGCATGATATGTGATGACACAACCTATGACGAAGCATGCCACAGCTATGGTCAAAATGATATTGCGTTGCTTACGGATGGACCGTTGCTGCCGGTCGGCTTGAGGCTGGCGGCCGGTCAGTACCACATAGAGAGCAGGAGCCAGGGCGGCAATGATGAATGGAACGGAGAGCAGAGGGGAGGTGACTTTGTCACTTTGGAAAATCGGGAAATCCACCACCCATGCTGTTTCAATCATGTTTCTGTCGTAGAACTGATAGCAGACGACAGGGACGATGATGATGGTCAGTGTGCCCACGATGATGGAAACGAACGAACGTTTGCCTGCTGCCGTGCGATGCAGCACACAATGGTCTATGGCCATCCATGCCGTGCCGATGAGTGCCCAAGCGCCTATAAAAGGATAGAGCAGGATTCCGGAAACGGCTATCCATGCCAACTGCATTTTCCCTTTTAGAAGGCGGTAGAGGAACAGGGCGATGGACATCACTAAATAGCATATTGGAAGAGTGAACCAATACCCTTCCAGCTTCACGTAATAGAGCCAATAACCGATGCAGACTTCGGAGGTCAGTAACGCGAACAGTGGTATCAGAGCCGCGATGGCAATGAAAGGAGTGTTGCGATAAGTTGCCAAGGTCAGAGCGTAGATCAGTCCGAGTATGACAATGAGCATCAGCGCTCCCAACCAAGGATAATAGAAGAACTGCGTGAGGTAGCATCCAATCCATTGGGCAAAGCCTCCGATAAACATCATGCGGTGATGAAAGAACGATTCGTCATGGATGAACAGGGAACGTTCTTGCACTGCATACAGATAATCCGCGTTTTTGCAGGCCAGCAACCAGAAAGCGAACACGGCAAAGCAGAGGAAAAGCAGGTATGGCAGGAAGGTCTGCCAATTGTTCTCCAATGGATTGGCAACAGCTTTCACCGTGTCTTTTCTTTGTTGTTCGGGCTCTTGATTCGGAGCGTGCTGTGGAGCTGTATGGGTTCCTTTTCTTTTCTGCGACATGTTTTTATTCCGTATTTTTATGTTGCTTCAACGATGGCCTGGGAGATTGACAATGAACGTGCGGCAATTGTTGCATCGGGGTGATGCACCGATTACCATGTCCACGCGTTTTCTGAATATGATTTTTCAACCGTATTCTCCACGGCATCATTCAAATTACAGAAGAAATCGATACCTGTCATTTCTTCCAATTTGTCGATGCTCATGGCGTGTTGCTTCATGTCCTGTGTGTCGGGCTTGTTGTTACTGGTGTAGCCATAGTCTTTGTGTTCCATCAGAAAACCGATGGCTTGATAGGATGGCTTGGATGTTTCTGCCAAAATGGCCATGAAATAGTATTTCGGTACTTTCACCGTGACCTTGCTGCCCTTCGTATTGGTGCATGAGATGGCGGCTTTCACTTGTGTATCCTCGATGGTCCCTCCCTTGCAGACATACAACTTCTTGAAGGAACCAAAACGTCCCCATGACTGAATCAAGCTCTCCAACACAACCCAATAGCCACCATTGAAATTGCCTAATTGAGGGGACATGTTGCTCAAGTAGAAGGTCTGTTGGTTTCCCTCGGTAGAGAACAGCCGGTCGGCGGAGGCGCAGAGATGGCCACGATTGTAGGGATTCGGAAAGTAACCGGTGAGTCGGCAGGCTTCCGGGAGCAAAGGGTCGGGTGCCCAAGCATCAGAACGGCTCGTGTGTCTCTGTTTGGTCGTGTCGTCAAAGACAAATGCAACCCAGCGGCTATGGCAGGCGGTGGAGTCGAATTCGATGCTGTAATTCACGGTTTTGGTCGTCGAAGTGTTGTTGATGTTGGCCTCGTGCGTGATGAAATACATGCCGGTGCGGTCTTTCTTCAACGCCGGCATTTCCAACCGCATGGCGGTGGCATTCCCATACCAGCTGTTGGAGTTCTCATTGGCTGTGCTTGAGGTACTCGGATTATCGCTTGAATTGTCATCACTACATGCAATAATGCCCGGTAGAAGCATACCGAGCATTATTGCTATGTGATATAGTTGGTTCGTAATCTTCATGAAGTGATAATAACGTGTATCTGAAGGTGGTTACTGTTTGTGCGCATCGCGGGCTTTCACGGGCTTTGCTCCATAGCTGTTGCCATTCACCTCTGCATAGCTGGTGCTCTTGATGCCGGCCACGCCGAAATACTTCTCAATGGAGCCATAGAGGATGACTGTCTGGCCGAGCAATTCTGGATACGTGTAGATGTCGAGTGCCGTGCGGATGTCGCCCTTTGGCAATTGAACAGGAACACATTTCGTGTAGTCCGTTTCGTCGGCTGAAGCGGCAATCAGAATCTCGGTCTGGGCTTCTGAAGGTGCTTCGAACTTCGCGCCTGAGGAGATGCCGTTGCCCTCCACATAGCCCACGATATAGCCTGTGGCAAAAGCGGTGCCTACGCTGCCGTTGTTGTAGAAGGACTGTACGGCCTCCACGTCGTATGGGGAATCATACGTACCGTCGCCTGTGCCGGACGTGGACGAGCCGCCGCCGGAACCACCGCCGCCTTCGCCGTTGAGTGAATAGATGCTGCTGCCTGTCGTCACTTCTGGAGTGGAGTAGAAGAGCGTCAGCTGTCCATAGACTACAACCTTATCGCCGACCTTGATGTCGCTTTCCGAAGTGAATTTGTCACCATTCAGTCCATAGCCACGATAGACTTCCAGCTGGGTCGTTGTCGTGCCGTCGTCTGAAATATAATAGGTGGCATTCCCGAACGAGGTGGAGATTTCATCAATCTGCGAGATGATTCCCTGAATATATACCTTGTCGCTGGTGTAGGTGCCGGCATTGATGATGGCAAGTGCTCTCGTCACATTGTATGGGTCGGAAACGGTACCGTCGCCAGTTCCTTCTGCCGTGCCGGAACCGCCGCCGGAGCCACCGCTGGCTTCGCCTTCCTTCACGGTAAAGTTCTTCACTTCCCAAGTGGAGGCCTCAGTCTCCGGGGCATAATAGTAGAGAGCAATCACTACATTGTCCTGTCCGATGACTTCGGCCGGCAAGTTGGCTTGTGCATTGTAGAACGTGGTGTAGTCGCTGCCTTCCGTGAGGGTGATGTCAAGGTCAGTCCAAGTGGCTGTGGCCGGATTGCCATCATAGTTCGTGCTGACGCGAACCAGTTCCTTGCAGGAGGAACGCTTGTAACGGAATACGTAGTCGAACGCTACGTAGGCGCCAGTCGAATGGGTCAGGTCGATTGGCTCGGCAATCAGCCAGGACTCGGTTTCCTTATTCGTGTAGTTCTGATAGCCGGAGATATAAGCCGTGCTGTAATTGATGCTCCAGTCATATCCACTCGTATTGATGAGGTAGCTGCTGAATACTCCGAAGCTGGAGGAGAAAGCCTCGCTGATATAGGTGCCTTCTTCCGGGGTGTTGCCGGAATTGTTGCCGGAAGCGGCCGCTCCATCACGCACGACGAGGTTCTTCACCTCCCAGGTGCTGGCTTGAGTCTCTGGGGCTTCATAGTAGAATGCGAGGACCACATGGGCCTGTCCGATAACTTCGGCCGGCAGGTTGGCCTGTGCATTGTAGAACGTGGTGTAGTCACTTCCTTCTGTGAGCGTGATGTCGAGGTCATACCATGTGGCAGTGGTCGGATTGCTGCCGTCATAGTCGGCACTGACACGGATGAGCTCATACGTGTTCGTGCGTTTGTAGCGAAGTATGTAGTCGAAAGACACATACACGCTGTCGGCGGCCGAGAGGTCAATGGATGGAGAAATCAGCCAAGTCTTTGTGGCTTTGTTCACCTGATTCTGGTAGCCGGAAATGTAAGCCGAGCTGTAGCTGTTGGCCCATTCGTAGCCTTCGGTCTCTTCAGTATAGACCGTGAAGCTTCCCAGGCTTGTTGCGAACGTTTCGTTGATATACACGCCGCTCTCCGGCTCTGCCGTTTTGATGGTGTACGGTTCCGGCACATCTTCGCAGGCTGTGAACAAACCCAGTGTCAAGGTTGCCACCATGAGTTTTGCAAATAATTTTTTCATATCTGTTTGCTGTTTTTTAGTTGCTTGAAAGGATTTATTTCACATCATTGAGGTCACGGAACTGGATTTGCCACGTGGAACTGTATCGCGTAAGCACACCGTCGATGCTGACTTTTCCTTCTGGAATGGTGTCATAGGCAAAACTGCACAGTGTGCTGACGCGCATGATGAGCTTGGTGTTGCCTACATAGACCGTGTCGTTCACGCCGTGACCTGCGTCCTCATCGTCGCTCATGGCATATACAGGGCGTCTTTCGTTATTGACAATCAGCCCCTTGATTTCCGCGCCGTCGATATGGACGAGCATGGGAGCCCATTGGTCTTTGTCGGCGTTGTTCAACCAGTTCTCATCAATTGTCACAGGTGTGAGCTCATCGACGGAATTGCTGAAACCAATGACTTTCACGTTTGTCTTTCCCAATTGTGAGAGCATACCGCCCAGACGATAGTTGCCGCTGGATGTGTAGTAAGGCTGTCCGATTTTGGCCATCTGTCCATAGCCGCCGATGTAGAGCCCTTTCAGGTTGACAGTGACATGTGTGCCGACAGGATAGACGGCGAAGAGGCTGTTGTCGTTGATGGACACGACAATGGCATCGTCGCCCTTGCGCACCACCAACGTCTGGTAGAGGTTGCCGCTGATGTCATTGGCCACGACATAGCCGTCGAAGACCAGCGCGCTGTCCACTCTGACTGAGGAAGAGGCGGAAATGGTGGAATGATATTTGGCCTTGAGACTTGGGATGTCCGTATTGGTGCCGGTTGCCTCTGCGTCGCTTTCGTAGATGCTGCGGTCGTCCACGGGGACGCTGTCATCGAATTTGTCGCATGCCGTGAAACACAGTGTCATGCACAAGGCGGAGAGGCATAATATGTTCTTTTTCATCTTCATATCTGGATAACTGTTTTTTGAGCTTGATACATGATTTAGAATCTGTAGTTCACGTTGAGGAAAGCGTTGATGGGATTCGCATAGTAGTATTTCGAGTTCTTCGAGAATACGTATGGACGTTGCTCTCCTGTGGAATAGTTGTCGTCACGGTTCTGCTCATATCCGCCCGTGCGGAGGTTGGTGTTGTTGGTCAGGTTCTGCACGCTGAGATTGATGCTCATGCTGCGTCCATGCGCCAGGCGGATGTACTTGCCGATGGAGATGTCCAGCATGAACCCACCGTCGAACTTCTCCTGTGCCGGGGCGTATGCCTTGTTCAGCGTTCCGTCTTCATTCATGAGCAGGCCGCCTCGGTTGTGCAACGTCTCGCTGTCAACACCATACACATAATTTCCGGATGCGCTCACTGTTGGCGAATAGGCTGTGAGGCTCTTGGTGAGATGGCGGTATTCCGAGAAGTCGCAATAGACGCGGTCATAGTAGTTGAGGTTGGCTTCGAAGAACCAGTTGTTGATGTTGTATTTCGCTCCGAAGTTGAGGGCGGTGAGCGGTGTGCCATTGATGTGCATGCCGTCAGCCACTACCCGGAGTGGCATGTTGTTCGTCTCATCGTAGGTCGTTACTTCAGCCACGTTGTCGTAGGTGAGCGAGGCCAGTGGATTGTTCACATATTTGGCTTCGCTCCATGTCCCGATCAAGTGGAGGGAGAAATTGCTGGTCAGGTTGTACTGAAGTGCAAGCTCTGCACCGTAGTGCTCCTTGTCCAGCCCCGTCATGGTGAGGTACGTGAAACGCGTGGCCATGTCATCATAGAAGGCTGTCTGCTCCACTTGGTCGCTGATTTTCGCATAGTAGCCGGTGAGCTTGCCGGAGAGCTGGCCGAACGAGAATTTGTAGGCCAGTTCGGCATGTACGATTTTCTCGTTAGTGAGATGGGTCACAAAGTCGTTCTTGACACGTGGCGCGACGAATGCGTCGTAGGCGCGTGGCGGACTCACCTCGTAGCCACCGCCCAGCGTGAACTTATGGTTGGCGTTGAGCGTATAGCCTACTTGCACCTTACCGCCGCCACCGAGGAATCTGGCCGTGCCGCTGCTGCCTTTCGAACTCTTCATGAGGCTTCCGTTCTCATAGTAAACCGAGCGTCCGTTCATGTAGTGCCCGTAGCGTTCGATGGTTTCGCCGTTGAGGTCGGCACTTACGACACTGGAGAAGCGGTTCTTGTTGTAGGTGTAGCTGAGCCAACCCTGGTATTTGTTGACATTGATGTCGTAATCATATTCGAATTTGTCGCCCTCGTAAATCTTGCGGTTCGGATGCTCCATATTGTTTTGCACCACATAGCTGTATTGGCCATAGTCGCTGACCGAGTAGTGGTCAATGTCCGTGTGGTAGTTGGCTCCCAGCAAGTCCTCCATCGTCTTGTAGTGCATGCCTTTTGTGTGATTGAACATGAGACCTGCGTCGATGCGGTTGAACTTGTCGAAAACATGGTTGAACGTCGGTGCCAGTCCGAACACCATCTGGTCGTTGTGGTATTCCTCCAGATAGTACACGGCTTCGCCTCCGTTGGTCACGCTCTGCTGGTTCACCTGGTAGAACCTGTCCCACTGGATCTGGCGGTTGGCCTTGCAGGCCGTCCAATAGTCATAGAGGGTCTGCCATTTCTCGAGCTGAAATTCCTCAGGCACATCATCCCACACGTTGAAGGCATTGCTCGGCATCTTCGTATAGTAGTCGGGAGCCGTGGCGAGCGCGTTGTTGCCGCGCTCCAGACGGGTGGAGCCGTACCAGCCGTAGCGGAACTGCGCCGTGGTGGTGAGCTTCGACTTGTCGTTGATGTTCCAGTCCCACGTGAGGAGTGCCGTCGGTTCGATGGTCTTTGTCACGCGTGCGTTGCGTTTCTTGCCGTTCTGGTATCCCCAATTGGGGTTGTAGTAGTGCGAATTGGCCAGCCAGTATGCCTCTTCGGTGGATGCGGCCTGTGCGGCACGCTCGGTCGGTGCTGCGAGGAGCGACAGCGAGAGGCTGTGCCGGTCGTTGAATACACGTTCGGCACCGAGGAACAGACTGGCGGCATGGTAGAAGGTGCCTTCGATGTTGCCTTCTTCCGAATAGCGCACGCCGCCCGATGCCACGAAAGCCCAGCCGTTACGCAGGCCGGTGGCGTGGGTGAACATGCCTCGGAAAATGTAGTTACGGTTCGTGAGCGAGAGAGTGGCCTTGTTGCCGGCGCTGTATTGGCTGGCCCGCATGTTGATGTTGGAGCCGCCGCCGAGATTCATATATCCAATGGTATTCTGTTCATAAGACATGACGCCCTGCTGGTTCTTCGTCACGTCGTTCAGACCGCCGATGATGCGTGAGTATCCGAATCTTCCGTTCTCGGCATCGTTCATCAGCATCCCGTTGATGTAGTTGCCGTGGTATTCGGAGTCGTATCCCCGCACGCGGAAGCGCATCGGGCTCCACATGTAGCCGACATTGGTCTGATACATGTCCTCGTTGTAGCTGGCCAGCGACGTGGCATTCTGCGAGTAGTTCTCATTCTCGTCCAACTGGGTGTCGGAGAATATGAAGGATGCCATTCCGTCTTCTCCCGAAACGTCGGTGCTGTCTGCCGGCACCTGTCCCCACACTGTGGCCGTTGTTGCCAACAGGGACATAAGCAACAATTGCTTTTTTCTCATAATTGATAACTCTTGACGATTACTTGCGTGATATGCCTGGTCGTGTCAATATCACTTGGTTTTTCCGTCTGCAAAGTAAGTACTTTTATTTTGATATTTCATGAATTTTTATGTTAAAAACACGCTTTGTCATCAATTTTTCTTGCAGTGTTAAGAATTATTCCGATATTTGCATGACGTTAAACCATGCACTCGAACTGTGGGCTCTTCAGGCGCGGCTTGTTCAGAGGGCTCTTAAAATCATCTCTGTCGATATATGAATCAAACGCGTTCTTCCTTCTTAGCCGTCGTGGCGCTCTTCGTCCTGTGTGCGTTCTGTTCCTTCCGGCCGGTGGCGGACGGACATCGCTATGCCGTTTACTGCGTCGCTTTCTATAATCAGGAAAATCTTTTCGACACCATCCACGACGAGGTGTCCGATACGGTTGAAGGCCGGGTGGTGAAGGTCGCCGACAAGAACGACTATGAATACCTGCCCGACGGTGCCATGCATTGGAACACGATGAAATACAAGGCCAAGCTCAAGAATATGTCGGAAGCCATTTCCCGGATTGCCACCGACAAGCTGCCGTTGGGGCCTGCCGTCATCGGCCTGTCGGAAGTGGAGAATGCACGTGTGCTCGCCGACCTTGTTGCCCAGCCGGCCTTAGCCGCCCGCGGTCTGAAGTTCATCCATGTGGAGGGACCTGATTTCCGTGGCATCGATTGCGCGTTCCTCTACAATCCCCGGCTCTTCAAGTACAGCCATTGCCGCCTCGTTCCTTATGTCTATCCGCCGGAGGAGGCTGCCAATCACGCCACCCGCGGATTCTTGATAGCCACCGGCAAGATGGCCGGCGATGATTTCCATCTGATTGTGTGCCACTGGCCGTCCCGGGCAGCCGCGTCGTCGGTGCGTGAGCGTGCCGGAGCGCAAGTGCGTGCCATCAAGGACTCCCTGCTGCGCGAGAACCCCGACTGCAAGATTGTGATCATGGGCGACTTGAATGACGATCCCGACGACAAGAGCATCGCCGGCTCGTTGGGTGCCAGGCGCAAGATGCAGGACTGCACTGCGGCCGCCGACCTCTGGAATCCGTGGTGGGACATGCTCCGCAAGAATGGCGTGGGCACGTTGAAATACAACGGCAAATGGAATCTGTTCGATCAGATTATCCTCAATGGGAATCTGGTGGGCGATGACTTCTCCACTTTGCGGTATTACCGCCACGAGGTGTTCAATCCGGATTTTCTCATGCAGCAGGAAGGCAAATACAAAGGCTATCCGAAGCGTACTCATGCCAGTGGTGTCTGGCTCAACGGCTACAGCGACCACCTGCCGACCATAGTTTACTTCCGCAAGCAAGTGGACTGAACGTGTGCCGGCATCTGCCACCTTTTCTTGAACCATCCATGTTTAATTTCTTATCAATATTTTGCTTATGCTTAAATTTACTTCTAAAATGAAGATGCTGGCCACCGCACTTCTCCTCTCCATAGGGATGAATGCGTGGGCCGACGACGTGACTGTCACCTTCACCGCCGGTACGGATTTGGGAAGTTACTCCAACACCACCGATGCATCCAATGGCGACCAGGTGACGAAAGACGGCGTGACTGTGGCTGTCAGCAATGGCTTGATGGCTGCGGCACAATACCGGTTCTACAAGAGTTCCACCGTCACGGTCACCTCCACCGTCGGCGACATCACGAAGATTGTCTTCACCTGCGAGGCTTCAGGCACCACCAAATATGGACCCGGCTGCTTTGCCGAGCAGGATGGCTACACCTATTCCGATGCCACCGGCACGTGGACAGGCTCAGCCTCCTCGGTTTCCTTCACGGCATCCAGCAACCAGGTCCGCGCCTCCAAGATTGTCGTGACGGTCGGCGAGGGCAGTGGTGATGACAGTGGTGACGACGATACACCTGCTGCCAACGTGATTTATGAAAGCACGTTCCTCGGCGACGAAGGCAGCTTCACCATCTCCGACGTGTCCCTTTCCGACGGGCTTGAGTATGTGTGGAGCAACTCCTCCAATTACGGATGGCGCGCCTCGGCATACGCTTCCTCAACGAATTATGCATCTGACAGTTATCTGATTTCACCTGCATTTACGATTGAAGGCGACGATGCCGTGCTCACGTTCGACCACGCCTTCCGCTTTGGAAGCGTTGACGACCTGTCCCTGGCCGTGTCCACAGACAAGACTAATTGGACTTCCCTGACCGTTCCGACATGGCCGGACGGCAGCAGCTGGACCTACGTTTCCTCCGGTGACATCTCTCTGGCTGCATATCAGGGACAGACCATTTACTTAGCTTTCCACTATACCAGTACCGCCTCAGGCGCCGCCACGTGGGAAATCAAGAACTTCAAACTGACAGGCACAGGCAGCTGGCAGGCCGATGTTCCGGAGGCTGTGGAATACAACTCCATTGCCGAAGCCAAAGCTGCCGCGACTTCCAAGTCCGTGCTTTCCAAGCTCAATCTTTCCGGTGCATTGGTGGAGTATGCCAACGGCAACTACAATTTCATTACCGACGGCACCGACGGCCTGCTGCTCTACGGAGCGTTGGGTCTCACGACGGGCGACCGCATCAGCGGCAGTCTGACAGCCTCGCTCGTCATCTACAATGCTTCGAACTCCGTCGAGCTGTCCTACAGCTCCGCTTCCACCACGCATGCCAACAACCTCACCGTCGATTCGCAGGGCAACGCCGTGACCGCCACGGAAATCGAGGCCGAGGACATCACGAGTCTTGCCGGCGCACGCCAGTATGAGAGCCTGTATGTCAGCATTCCGGAAGTCAGCCTCAATGCTGAGGCTTTTGCAAGCCAGAGCCTCGTCCTGTCCAAAGACGGCGAGGAAGTGACCATCCGCGACCAGTGGAACCTGGCGACGGATGCCACCTACGACACGTCGAAGGACTACAACGTGCGTGGCATAGTCAGTGTCTATGGCGGCGTGGCACAGCTCTACCTCATCAATGCCGGCGACATCCAGCTGATTACGAATCTCCAGACCCCGGAGGCACAGTGGAGTGAAACGCTGCACGAGATAGCCTATCCGGCCAGTGCCTCGGCCATCGGAAGCACCATTTCCGGCCTGACTTTCACGACCAGCTCCGACGGCGCAGTCACCTATCAGTCCACCGACGAGGGCGTGGCTTCCGTCAATGCCGACGGTCAGGTTGTCATCAACGGCTATGGCCTGGCCACACTGTCTGCCACCACGGCTGAGACTGCAACCTTCGTCGGTACGACATCCAAGGTGGATGTCATGGTGTTCGAGGGTGACGGAACGTTCGATGCCCCTTATTCCGTAGCCGATGCGCAGTACCTCTTCAGCAAGAACGGCAACGACTCCACCGATGTCTATGTGAAGGGCACTGTCGTCGGTGTGGCCACCGGTCAGTCGTTGGCCAGCTCGGCTTTCTTTGAGGCTGCTTCAGATACAATCACTTACACCAACATCCTGCTGGGCGCCCATGCCGGCGTGACTTCCGTTGATGATGTCCTGCCGGTTCAGTTGCCGAAGGGCGTTGTCCGCAACGGGCTCCAGCCTACGGCCAATGGTGTCTATGGCAAGGAGGTCGTGGTCTATGGCATGATTCTCAAGTATTTCAGTGTGGCAGGTGTGAAGTCCACCTCCGATGCCTACGTTGATGGCGTGTCGGTCGGCATCGGGACAGTCCGCAGCGACGCGGAAGCCCAGGCCGGCAGCCGGGGCATCTACACTCTGTCCGGTCAGCGTGTGAACGCCATCACGCGTGGCGGTCTCTACATCATTGACGGCAAGAAGGTTTACGTGCCGTAAGTCCCTTGGGGGCCGTCAGCCTCTGCGGAGCGCTGATGGGCTGAATCTCATTCGTAGCAGAAGGAAGCGGGTGTGTCCACGGTCACATCCGCTTCCTTTTTTTTCGTGCAGCTCGTGCCATGAGCGCATCCGCACCCTCTTCCGATTCGCGGCAGAGCCGTTGTCATTCCCTGCTATCCCACTTCCCGTTGCGGAGACGGGAAAGGACGTTTTGGGAGCGGGCGGCGGAAAAATCAGAAACAGCGTGGAGAAAACCACCGGCCGGCGGCGGGTACATCCGTCCCACGCGCCGACGACGGGTTCATCGGACGCGTTCGTTTTGCCGGACGGACACACTCGTTTCAAAAAACGAACGCGTTCGTTTTTCCGGAAACCAGCCTGGAAAAGTATGGAATGAGCCCCATTCCGGACATAAAAAGTGTTCGGACACGGTTCCGGAGGCGCGGGCGACCGTGCAGCGGGCTCGGGAAAGATGTTTTTTTTTGCGCGTTCTGACGGGGTGGCTCCGACGTAAAACAAATTACGCCCGGCTGCTCCGCCCACGGGTATGGAGGGAGGCCAAGCGTAAAAAAAAATTGCTTATCTCACGACAAGCAATCTTTACTAACCTTAAAATAAATCTAATACCATGAAAAACACGGTGCAAAGTTACGCTTTCCTTTGGAACATCGAGGGAAAAAGTCATGGGAAGTCGCCGGAATTTAAGTATATTTAACTAAGAAGAGGCTTTTCGGGTGGGAAGAAGCCTCTTCTTAGTGACATATCCGTGTGTTTAGGCAAACCGTGCCAGGCATTCCTTCCAGCGTCCGTAGGCATCGGCGTATGCCTGCAGGTTGGCGGTGTCGGGTTCAACGGTACAGATGTGCTTGAGCGTGGCGAAGGCCTCGTTGTTGTCTTTGTAGATACCGCATCCGATGCCTGCTCCCTTGGCCGCGCCGACGGAACCGTCGGTGTCGTAGAGGTCAATGGTGGCACCGCTGATGGAGGCGAGGGTGGTGCGGAACATCGGGTTGAGGAACATATTGGCATAGCCGGCGTGGATGTTCTTGATATTCATGCCCATGCCTTGCATGATTTCGATTCCCTGTTGGAAGGAGAATACGATGCCTTCTTGTGCGGCGCGGAGCAGGTGCGCTTTCTTGTGGATGTTGAAGTTGAGCCCCTGGATGGAGCAACCGATGTCCTTGTTCTGGAGTATGCGCTCGGCTCCGTTGCCGAAAGGAATGATGCTCAGCCCCTCGCTGCCGATAGGCACCGTGTCAGCCAGTCGGTTCATGTCGTTGTAGGAACAGCCCTCTGGTGCCACAGTGCGCCGCATCCAGGCATTCAGGATACCCGTGCCGTTGATGCAGAGCAGTACGCCGAGGCGGGTGAGGTCTGGCGTATAGTTCACGTGGGCAAACGTGTTGACGCGGCTCTGCGGATCGTAGTTCACGGTTCCGAGAACGCCGTACACTACACCCGAGGTTCCGCCGGTGGCAGCAATCTCCCCCGGATTCATCACGTTGAGCGAGAGAGCGTTGTTCGGCTGGTCGCCGCCTCGGTAGGCCACAGGCGTTCCTTCAGCCAGCCCCAGCTCTTCGGCCACTTGTCTGCCGACGCGGGTCTGGATGGAGAAGGTCGGCACGATGTCGGCTATCAGACTGTGGTCGAAGCCGAAATAGTTCATGATGTCGTCACTGACCTTGCCCTCTTTGAAATCCCAGAAGATTCCTTCGCTCAGACCCGAAATCGTGGTCTGCATGTCGCCGCCGCTGAGCTTCATGGCGATGTAGTCGCCCGGAAGCATGATTTTGTGGATGCGCTCGTAAACCTGTGGCTCGTTGTGTTTCACCCATGCCAGTTTGGCTGCGGTGAAGTTGGCGGGGGAGTTGAGGAGGTGACTGAGTGCTTTTTCATGGCCGATGGCATCGAAGGCCGCATTGCCGTAAGGCACGGCACGCCCGTCACACCAGATGATGGCAGGGCGGAGGGGTGTGCCCTCCAGATCCACACAGACCAGCCCGTGCATCTGATAGCTGATGCCGATGGCTTTGATGTCAGATTCCTTGGCTCCGGACTGGGCGAGGATTTTCCGCGTCGCTACTTTCAGATTCTCCCACCACATGGCTGGCTCCTGTTCAGCCCAGCCCGTTTGCTTGGCGATGATGGGTGCTTCTTTCTCGGGCCAGAAGCATGATGCCTGGCAGAGACCGCTTTCCACATCGACGAGTGATGCCTTGACGGACGAGGTGCCGACATCGTAACCTAATAAATATTGCATACGTTTGGTCAAAGTCTCCTTCCCGTTTTCCCCGAAGGAGAAATGCACCTCTCACGTCGGGAGGGCAGGGGAGGCTTTTTGCAAAGATATGGATATTTTGGCAACCGGCCAAGCGAAAGCGGATTTTTTCTGTGCAGACGGATTCTTGGCGTGCCTTTGCCCGTGGAGCGGGTATGCATAACAAACGAGGAGGCGGGTCGGCATGGGCTGATCCGTCTCCTCCGGTTCGTTCATTAGTGTGTGGATGTGTGTGTCTTGCGGTGGGTGGTTACGTGCGTTGTCGGTTCACGGAGTTCTTTATTTTGTCTCGATTTCTTCGGTCATGTTGATTTCATTGCCGTCCTTGTCCACAAATTTGTATTGCAGGAAGCCCAGCTCTTGACTCGGGATGACCTTGAGACCTAAACCGTATTTGAGTTGCCATTTGCGATAGAGTGAGATCACTCCGCTGAAGATGTATGCGGCAACGTAAGGGTGAACGTACAGACGCAGTTTCTTCATACCAAGATTGTTCATCACATAGTCTATCTTCCCTTCGAGTGTGTCGGTGAAGAGGAAGGAAGACTTGATGGTTCCTTTGCCCATGCATGTCGGACATGTCTCTTCCACGTTGACATCCATGGCCGGACGTACGCGTTGACGTGTGATTTGCATCAGTCCGAATTTGGAGAGAGGGAGAATGTTGTGCTTGGCGCGGTCGTTCTTCATGAGCTCTGTCATGTGCTCATAGAGCTTTTGCCGGTGTTCGGCAGTGTCCATATCGATGAAGTCGACGACGATGATGCCTCCCATGTCTCTGAGCCGGAGCTGTCTGGCCAGTTCTTCGGCGGCTCCCATGTTCACCTCGAAAGCGTTGGCCTCCTGTCCGTCCACGCCCCGGTTGCGGTTGCCGGAGTTGACATCGACGACATGGAGAGCCTCCGTATGCTCGATGATGAGGTAGGCTCCTTTCTTGAAGCTGACCGTTTTCCCGAATCCCGACTTGATTTGCTTGGTGACGTTGAAGTTGTCGAAGATAGGAAGCTTTCCTTTGTAGAGCTTGACGATGTTTTCACGTTCGGGTGCAATCAGCGAGACGTATTTCCTGACTTCGGCGTAGGTGGCCTGGTTGTTGACGTGGATGCTCTCGTAGGAAGGGTTGAAGAGGTCGCGCAGAAGCGAGACGGCTCTGCTCGTCTCCTCGTGGATGAGCATAGGGAGCTGCTGAGCCTGCTGCATCTTGACGAGGCTGTCCTTCCACGATTGCAGGAGGATTTCCATTTCCTTGTCAAGTTCTGCCACGCGCTTTCCCTCGGCCACGGTTCTGACAATGACACCGAAGTTGTGGGGCTTGATGCTTTGGATGAGTTGTTTGAGACGCGCCCTTTCTTCTGCTGACTTGATTTTGGACGAGACAGATACTTTGTCTTCGAATGGGATGAGAACCAGATAGCGGCCGGGAAAGGAAATCTCGGCGGTGAGTCTTGGTCCTTTGGTGGAGATGGGTTCTTTGGTGATTTGCACCATAATCTCCTGTCCCACTTCGAGCAGGCTTTGGATTTCGCCATTTTTCGGCAGGTCGTTCTGCCGCTTCAGCTTGTCCATCGTGGCCAGCCGTTTGCGGTCGCTGACCACCTGCTTGGTGAATTTCTCAAGTGAGAGGAACTGCGCTCCCAGGTCTTGGTAGTGAAGAAATGCTTCGCGCTCGTAACCGACTTCCACAAAACAGGCGTTGAGGGCGGGCATGATTTTCTTGACGCGTGCTGCGTAGATGTTGCCCACGGCGAATTTGGAATCCTGATCTTCCCGCTGGAATTCAACGAGACGCTGGTCTTCCATCAGCGCGATGGTCACGCCCTTGGGTTGTGAGTCGATAATGAGTTCGCTTGTCATTTCCGTGCGTTTGGTTCAAAATGGAATTAAGAATCAAGAAGTGCCGCGCGGAGTTCCTTTCCAGTGGTTTGAAAAACATCTCCTGGCTGCTGATTCCCAATTCTTAACCCCCTTGTTTCTACTTGCTCTTATGACGATTCTTTCTCAGTCTTTTCTTGCGCTTGTGAGTAGAAATCTTGTGTCTTTTCTTTTTCTTACCGTTTGGCATAGTCTTTGAAAATTAAATTGTTCATGAATGGAGGCCTTACACCCCCTGATTATTTCTGCGAACCGGCGGACACCATCGACGATGATGACGGATGAGGCGCAAGCCGGCCCGATGTCGGATGCTTCGCGCGTGAATCACTTTTATTTCTTCAGCATCTCTGCGAAGGACTTAGCCGGCTTGAAGGCCGGGATGTTGTGCTCAGGGATGATGAGCGTGGTGTTCTTGCTTATGTTACGTGCGGTCTTCTGCGCTCTTTTCTTGACGATGAAGCTGCCGAAACCTCTCAGGAACACGTCCTCATCATTGGCCAAAGAGTTTTTCACTGTTTCCATGAAGGCTTCTACGGTAGTGAGAATGCTCTGTTTGTCGATGCCTGTGTTCTTGGCAATCTCGTTGACGATGTCTGACTTAGTCATTTTGAATGATGATTTATAAAATGATAATTGAATAATTATGATTCACAACGAGTTGAAGCCCTGTGTATTATCTGTGTTTGGGCCATCAAATTAAAGGCCCGGGCAAGACGGTACCTGCGTCGGGACTTCGCTCTTTCGGAGTGCAAAATTAGCAAAAAACTGTAAGATAGAAAAATTTTTTGCGTAAAAAGATGAAAAACAACGTGTGTGCGCCAAATTCTGCGAACCGTGCTTTGTCATTCGGGTGAAAAAAGTTAACTTTGCGGCTGGAAAATACTGAGTACATTTCTCACACAAACATGTCACATAACAAGTTCAAAGGTCTGGGCATCGCACTCATCACTCCGTTCACGAGTACTGGAGAGGTGAGTTACCAGGCTCTCCGACGACTTCTTGACTATCAGCTGTCGAACGGAATCGATTTTCTCTGCATATTGGCTACTACAGGCGAGACTCCGTGTCTGACAGAGGAAGAAAAGCAGCGCATCAAGGAGGTGGTCGTGGAAAAAGTGGGCGGTCGTGTGCCTATATTGTTGGGCTGCGGCGGCAACAACACGGCTGCCGTGGTGGAGACGCTACGCCATGGAGACTTCACGGGGATTGACGGTGTGCTGAGCGTCTGTCCTTATTATAATAAGCCATCGCAGGAAGGACTCTACCAGCACTTCCGCACGATTGCCGAAGCCACCGACCTGCCTGTCGTGCTCTACAATGTGCCGGGAAGGGTGGGAGTGAACATGACGGCGGCCACCACGCTGCGCCTCGCCCGCGACTGCGACAACATCGTGGCCATCAAGGAGGCCAGTGGCAATTTCACCCAAATCGACGATATCATCAAGAACAAGCCCGAGGACTTTGACGTGATTTCGGGCGACGACGGCATTACGTTCCCGTTGATTACGCTTGGAGCCGTGGGTGTCATCAGTGTGATAGGCAATGCACTGCCCAAGGAATTCAGCCGGATGGTGCGGCTGGCACTGCAAGGAGATTATGCTTCAGCGCGGCACATCCACCATCGGTTCACGGAGCTTTTCAAGTTGCTCTTTGTGGATGGAAATCCTGCAGGTGTGAAGGCCATGCTCAGCTCTATGGGACTGATAGAAAACGAGCTACGGCTGCCGCTCGTGCCTGCCCGCATCACGACGATGGGAGAGATTTCAGCCATTGTGAAAGAGCTGAATATCAAGTGCTGATTCCCTTTTTTTTACCTTATTTCTCTTACCGCTTGGCTGGCAAACACTGTCGGCAGGAGCATGTCGTGCGCTGTGATTGCGGGGTATGAAGAGACGTTGCGGCATTAAACCTTTTTAAGTGTTGCAAGTCAGACTAAGAAACAAGTTCGAGTTTGGGAACTGTTCCCATCCTTTATTTCTTCATCCAACACACATTCGATACACACACTTTTTCATCATGCATCGACCTCTACTGCTCCTCCTCGCGTTCCTTCTCACTGTCTCTGTATCTGCTCAGAAGACCCGTCTTGTCGGCCGTGTGCTCGATTCCGAAAGCGGCGACCCTCTGATGCGCGCCACCGTTCAGCTCATGAAATCCGACACCACGTCACTCGTCAGCGGCGCAGTCACCAACAACCTCGGTTCTTACAGCATCAAAAACGTGCAGGAGGGCGACTACGTGGTGAAAATCTCCTATATAGGCTATCACAATTTTTTTCGTAAAGTCACCGTGGCAGCCAAGCAGCAGGAACTCAATGTGGGGAGCACGATGCTGGTGCCGTCGTCCGTCATGCTCAGCCAGGCTGTCGTCACCGCAGCCGTCAAGCAGATTGAGGTGAAAGACGACACGCTTATCTTCAATGCGGATGCCTTCAAGACTCCCGAGGGCAGCGTGCTTGAAGACCTCATCAAGAAGCTGCCGGGCGCTCAGGTCAGCTCTGACGGCACGATTACGATCGGCGGCAAGACCATCAGCAAGATTCTGGTGGGCGGCAAGGAATTCTTCGGCTCCGACAAGAGCATTTCGATGAAGAACCTGCCTGCCGAAATCGTGGACAAGGTGAAAACTTACGACAAGCAGTCCGACCGGTCCAAGATGACCGGCATCGACGATGGTGAAGAGGAAACGGTGCTCGACCTTACCATCAAGAAAGGATTCATGCAAGGCTGGTTCGGCAATGTCAATGCGGGAGCCGGAACGGAAAACCGCTATGCGACCCGTGCCATGCTCAGCCGTTTCCAAGACAAGACGCAGGCCTCCATTATCGGTAACTTAGGCAACACGGAAGGCCGGGGCGAGCGCCGCGACGGGACGCTGGGAGCCACGATGGCACTCGAACGGGGCAACTGGGAAATCGGGGGCAACCTCCGCACGCGTGACCAGAAGACCAACTCCTGGACACGCAGTTCCAGTCAGAACTACGTCACGACGCGCACGTCCTATTCCAACAGCTTTTCGGACAATCACAGCCGCAACCGCAGTCTCAGCTCCGACTTCCGCATTGAATGGAAGCCGGACACGATGACCACCTTCCTCTTCCGCCCCAATATTTCGTACAGCCACAACCGCAGCGATGCCGCGAACAGCTCCGTCACGTTCAACGCCGATCCCTACGACCAGCTCTATTCCCTGTCTTCCACGGCTGTGCAGAATCCGCTCGAAGAGCTGGACGACATCGTGGACAGCATCAAGGTGAACTACAATCAGAGCGGTTCGCTGGCACGGAGCAACGCACTCAATCTCAGCGGCAACCTCATCATCAACCGTCGGCTGAATACGGTGGGGCGCAACATCTCCGCCAACTTCAACGGTTCCTATTCGGACAACACCAACCGCAACTACTCGCTGTCCGATGTCCGCTATTTCCAGTTCGGCGACTCCACAGACCTCACGTACCGCTACCGCACCACGCCGAACAACTCCACCAACATCACGGCCGGATTCAGCTACACCGAGCCCCTCATTGCCAAAAAACTCTTCCTTTCCCTCGACTATAGCTACAACTATTCGCGGCGGCATAGCGACGGCAAGGCTTACGACATGGGCGACATCGAATACCTCGCCGACTCCATCCGCAATACGGGAGCCGGATTCCTGCCCGCCGGCTTCGAACAATATCTCTCCTCCGACCTCAGCCGTTACACCGATGATTGGAACTATACCCACAACATCCAGTTGCAGCTCCGCCTCATTGCCGGCATCCTCAATCTCAATGTGGGCGTGCAAGTGCAACCGCAGCATCAGAAAGTGAAATACCAGTATCTCGGGCTCGACACCATCGCGTCGCGCAATTTCACCCGCGTGTCGCCCACGCTCAATATGCGCTTCCGCTTCACGCGCCGGCACACGCTCCGCGTCACCTACCGCGCACGCACGACGCAGCCGTCCATCACCGACATGTTCAACATGACCGACAACTCCGACCCGCTCAACATCCGCTTGGGCAACCCGGGTCTGAAACCGTCGTTCACGCACAATTTCAATGCCGACTGGAATGATTATGTCACCACGCGCTTGCAGAATTTCCGGGCACGCCTGTCCTTCTCGGCTGTCAACAACTCCATCAGTAACCGCACGGAATATAATGAAGAAACAGGCGGACGCATCACGCAGCCGCAAAACATCAACGGCAACTGGACACTCGGAGCGAACTTCGGCTTCAACACGCCGGTCATCGTCGAGAACTTCTACTTCGACACCAATTCCTCCTTCGACCATCGCAACCAGGTGGGCTACATCTTCCAGAATCAGGAAACGCTCAAGAACAAGGTGAAGACCACAACCCTGGGCGAGCGCATCTCCCTCACCTTCCGCAAGGACACCTGGGACGTGGGTGCCAATGGCAACATCTCCTGCACCCGTCTGCGCTCGGAACTCGTCCCGTCCAACGACCGCGATTCCTACGACTTCTCTTATGGAGCCTTCGCCAACCTCAATCTGGAGAACGGCTTTGGAGCCAGCACCGACATTTCCATGAGCAGCCGGCGCGGCTACAGCTCGCCGTCCATGAACACCAACGAGCTGCTTTGGAACGCCCAGGTCAGCTACCGCTTCCTCACGGGGCGTGCGGCCACCATCTCCCTCGCCGCCTACGACATCCTGAACAAGCGTAGCAACATCAGCCGTACCATCAGTGCCACCATGCGCAACGACAGCGAGTCCAATGCTGTCTATTCCTACTTCATGGCCCGCTTCATCTACCGTTTCAACCTCTTCGGCTCGGCATCCGCCCGCAATGAGTTACGCCAGCGCCGTGTAGAGCGTTGGTAAGCGTCGCAGCAGTCCCCCTCGGCGCCGAACTCTCCATTTTCTGTTAAAAAACTTTGGGGGATGGAGAAAAAGGCGTAACTTTGCAACCGCATTTATATGATAGATACGCGATTCATCACTTCTGCACGACGAAGCGCTGGCGGGATGGGTCGCGTATGGAATTGTAAATAGAAATGGAAGTAATTGAAACGGTCAAAGGTCTGAAAGCGGCAGTAAAGGCTTTCAGGGACAAACGGAAATCGATAGGTTTGGTTCCCACGATGGGAGCACTGCATGCGGGTCATGCCTCGTTGATTAAGCGGAGCATTGGCGAGAATGACGTGACTGTGGTCAGCGTTTTTGTCAATCCGACGCAGTTCAACGACAAGAATGACTTGCTGAAATACCCACGCACGCTTGATGCCGACTGCCGGTTGCTGGAGAGCTTGGGGGTGGACATTGTCTTTGCCCCGAGCGTCGAGGAAATGTATCCGGAGCCAGACACGCGTTCGTTTTCCTATCCACCCACCGACACGGTGATGGAGGGACAGTACCGTGCAGGTCATTTCAATGGTGTTTGTCAGGTCGTGAGCAAGCTGTTCATGATGGCGGAACCGGACCGTGCTTATTTCGGCGAGAAGGATTTTCAACAGATTGCCGTCATCCGGCGGATGGTGGCCGACTTGAAGTTCCCGTTGGAAATTGTGGCCTGTCCCATCGTGCGTGAGGCGGACGGACTGGCGCTGAGTAGCCGCAACACGTTGCTGACGGAGGATGAGAGAAAGATGGCGTTGAACATCAGTCGGACGTTGGCGCAGAGCCGTGAGTACGCAAACGCCCACTCGCTGTGTGAAACGCGTCAATGGGTGGAGGACACGCTGAATCAGGTGGACGGGCTGCAAGTACAGTATTATGCCATTGTGGATGGCCATTCGCTCGCCTCAATCAAGGAGTGGGGAGATTCGGATTATGTGGTCGGTTGCGTGGCGGTGTTCTGTGGACACTTGCCGGTGCGGCTGATTGACAATGTGAAGTATAAGGAAGTCATCTGATTATTTCGTTATTTTCCCTTCTGAAAAGAAAAATTGTCATGCAGATAGAGGTATTGAAATCGAAATTGCACTGTGTGAAAGTGACGGAAGCCAACCTGAACTATATGGGCAGCATCACGATTGATGAGGACTTGATGGATGCGGCCGAACTGATTGAGGGGGAGAAGGTGCAGGTGGTGGACAACAACAACGGTGAGCGCTTCGAGACCTACATCATCAAGGGGGAGCGGGGCAGCGGTTGCATCTGTCTGAACGGTGCTGCGGCCCGCAAGGTGCAGGTGGGCGACGTGGTCATCATCATTGCCTACGCGCTGATGGAGCCGGAGGAGGCACGGCACTTCAAGCCTGTGGTTGTTTTCCCTGATGAGAACAACCACATTGTGGCTTAGTTCATGATGGCGAAATAGTCCACGATGCCGATGAGCCGCTGGCGGTCATCGACCACGAGGAGTGAGTGGATTTTGTATTGATTGAACATGTATTGGATTTGGGTGAGGCGTGCTTCCTTGCTGATGGTTTTGGGATGGACGGTCATCACGTCCGACACTTTCACTTTGAGCAGATTCTGACGTGCTCCTTGCACGGCGCGACGGATGTCACCGTCCGTGATGATGCCGACCACGGTTTCGCCGTTCACGATGACTCCCAATCCCAGTTTTCCACGGCTGATGTCAATGATGGCATCGACCAGCAACATGTCGGGTGGAATGACCGGCAGATTTTCCGTGTACATCACGTCTTTGACTCTGGTGAGCAGCTTGCGTCCGAGCGAACCGCCCGGGTGCAGTTTGGCAAAGTCGTTGGCCTGGAACCGTCGCACCTCCATGAGGGCGATGGCAATGGCATCTCCCATTGCGATGGCGGCTGTCGTTGAGGAGGTGGGGGCCAGATTGAGAGGACAGGCTTCTTTGGCCACGGCTACGAGGATGTGGTGGTTGCTGTGGCGTGCCAGAAGGGAATCTGCCTTTCCCGTCATGCTGACAATCGGGATGTGTTTGTCCTCCAGACTGTCGATGATGCGCAGCAGTTCGTCAGTGTTGCCCGAGTTGGAAATCATCAGCACGATGTCGTCCTGTGTAATCATACCTAAGTCGCCGTGGAGGGCATCCAGCGGATTGATGAAGACGGCAGGAGTTCCTGTGCTCGAAAGGGTGGCCGCCATTTTGGCGCCCACGTGACCGCTCTTGCCGACCCCGGTGACGACCACGTGGCCGTGACAATGATAAATGAGGTCAATGACGGCATCGAATTCTCCGTCTAATTGGGGAATCAAATCCAACAATGCCTGGGCCTCGTCGCGCAGACATTGTTCCGCATAGTTTCTCACGCTCTTCATGTTCATTTTTCTTCAGTGTCTGGTTGGTGGGAGAGTAAACCGGCAATGACCCGTTCCAGTTCCGGCAGTCTCAGCATGTTGGGACCGTCGCTCAGCGCGTGGTCGGGGTCAGGATGCACCTCGAAGAAATAGCCGTCGGCTCCGAACGCCCGGGCTGCCAAGGCCATCGCGGGGATGAACTCACGGTTGCCGCCGGTCTTGCCGCCGGCTGCTCCGGGGCGTTGGACAGAGTGTGTGCAGTCCATGATGACGGTGTGCGTGAAGCGGTGCATGTCGGCGATGTTGCGGAAGTCCACCACCAGATTGTTGTAGCCGTACATGTTGCCTCTTTCTGTCAGCCATACGTGGTCATTGCCGCTGTCGCGCACTTTCTGCGTCGGGTATTCCATATCCAGACCGGACAGGAATTGAGCTTTTTTGATGTTGACAGTCTTGCCGGTCTTGGCGGCTGCCACCAACAAGTCGGTCTGCCGGCAGAGGAAGGCTGGAATCTGGAGGACGTCTGCCACGGCGGCTGTGGGTTCTGCCTGCCAACTCTCGTGGATGTCGGTCAGGATGCGCAGCGCGTATTTGGATTTGATGTCGGCCAGCATCTGCAGCCCTTTCTCCAATCCGGGACCACGATAGGAGCGGATGGAGGTGCGGTTGGCCTTGTCGAATGAGGACTTGAAATAGATGTCGATGCCGAACCGGGCATTCAGCCTGACCAGTTCCTGCGCCACCGTTTCGAGGACTTCCATCGATTCGATGACGCATGGGCCTGCTATGAATATCGGATTTGCCATGTGAGAGGTTGGGATTCAGGATGAGAAGAGTTCAGGAGTTGTCTGTCACCAGAGAATAGGTCAACACAAACTCTTGGAACACTTTGTAGTGGATAGACAGGGTCTGCTCATTGTCTGTGCGGAATTCCTGCAGCTCGAAAGTGCCTTCATCGCTGAGCGTGAATGGTTTCACGGCCAAGTGTTTCAGAAAGTCCACATGCGTGCGGTGCAGGATCTTGAAGGCCGTTTCCTTGGCGGACCAATGCAGGATGAGCTGGGGCAGTGATTCTGCTCGTTCGTCGCTGCGCAGGAAGCGGTTGCGGACGCGTTCCGCCTTCGGGCTGATTTCCTCGATGTCGATGCCGACAAAACCGTGGTCAACAAGAGCTACGGCCACATAGCCTTTGGTGTGCGAGATGCTGATGTCGAGCTTTTCGTAGTCGGGAAGAAACGGTGCCCCGTGCTCATCATAGTGAATCGGCACTTGACGGCCGAGCATGGTGAACAGCAGGACTCTCACAGCCACCCATTCCATGATGCGGCCTTTTGCATGGAACTGTGTCTCGGCTTCATGTCTGACGGACTCGTCGTCTGGCAGCATGGCCAGCAGTTCGTCCAGCCTTTCGGTCACATGCCAGACGGAGATTCTGCAATGTTCTTCCTGTTTGTCAAAGTATAACATTGCGTACTGTCAGAAAGGATATTTTCCGCTGTCCGTCGTGCCGGATTTCGGCTCGGAAGGTTTCACGGTCTGAGGTTGCGCCTGCTGTGCCGCATGGGGAGCAGGAGCCGATGACTGTGATTGCTGGCGGGGGGTGAGCAGTTCCATATTGCTGGCCATGATTTCCACCACACGGTGGCGCACGCCTTGCTTGTCATCATAGGAGCGGCTCTGAATCTGTCCTTCCACATAGAGCTTGTCACCCTTGTGTACGTATTTCTCGATGATTTCGGCCTGCTTGCGCCAGAATACCACGTTGTGCCATTCGGTGCGTTCGGGCACTTGCGTCCCGTTTTGCAGCGTATAGCCGCGTTCCGTCGTTGCCAGACTGACCGTGGCCACGCATACGCCCGTGTCGAGATAGCGGACGGTCGGTTCCTGACCGACATTTCCGATTAACATTACCTTATTCATATATATACCTTATATATCTTTATTCTTATATCTTTATTGGAATGATGGATTGCTGAGGCTGTGGGGAAAAGCATCATAGATGAACGGTTTTGTTCAGCAGGTAATAGTCGAGGAGCGTCATGGCGGCCATGGCTTCCACGACGGGGACAGCACGCGGCAACACGCAAGGGTCGTGGCGGCCTTTCACGTTGAGAGTGGTAGCATGACCCTCCTCATCCACGGTCTGCTGCTCGCGAAGAAGTGTGGCCACAGGCTTGAAGGCCACTCTGAAATAGATGTCCTGTCCATTGCTGATACCGCCTTGGATGCCGCCGCTATGATTGGTGGCCGTGCTGATGTCGCCCTGCCGACTGATGAAGATGTCGTTCTGTTCCGACCCGCGCTGCGTCGTTCCGGCGAATCCCTCGCCGTATTCGAATCCTTTCACAGCATTGATGCTCAGCATGGCAGCTCCTAAAGCGGCATGCAGTTTTCCAAAGACCGGTTCGCCCAGGCCAGCTGGACAACCTTGGATGACACAAGTGATGATGCCGCCAATCGTGTCGCCTTCAGCTTTCACGTCCAGAATCAACTGTTCCATCTCCTTGGCTTTCGCCGCATCGGGACAGCGGACCGGATTCTTCCCGATTTCGTTGAAGTCCAGCTGATGGTAATCATGAGTGATGGAAATGTTTCCTACTTGTGAGGTATAAGCTGTGATGCGGATGCCGGATGAACGCAAGGCCAGCTTGGCCAAGGCTCCTCCGACCACGCGTGCGATGGTCTCGCGGGCTGAGGAACGTCCTCCCCCTCGGTGGTCTCTGAGTCCATATTTGGCTGTATAGGTGAAGTCGGCGTGTGAGGGACGGAACACATGGCGCAGATTCTCATAGTCGTTCGAGTGCTGGTTGGTATTCCTCACGAGAAAGCCAATCGGGCAGCCTGTGGACATGCCGTCGAAAATGCCCGACAGCAGCTCCACTTTGTCGCCCTCTGCCCTGGCCGTAGTCAATCGGCTTTGCCCCGGTTTTCTGCGGTCCAGCTCCTGCTGGATGAAATCCGTGTCAATCGCTACGCCGGCGGGCATCCCGTCTACCACGCCTCCCACACCTTCGCCGTGGCTCTCGCCGAAGGTCGTCAACGTGAAAATATTTCCGAATGTATTTCGCATGAGTGATGTGTTGTCATAGAAACGTCAATGACCGCCGCAGCCCTGACATCCGCTGCAGGAGCCGTTGCAGGACATCTCGTTGACGGCGGCAGTCAGTTCCTGGCTTGTGGCCTCTCTGTTTTGCAGCACGTCTCCGATGAAATGCAAGGTGTCTCCGGCGTGCGGATGATTCAGGTCAATTGTCACGGCTTCGTCCTTCACCTCAATCACGGTGGCGTTATACAGTTGTCCGTCTTTGTCCTGAAGCTGAATGACGTTGCCGTCCTTGATGTGCCGCTTGTCAAACTCGCCGTCCACTTCGAATGCCGATTTGGGAACATCGAACATCAAGTCCTCTTGAAATTCCCCGTAGGCGTTTTCTGGTGTAATCACGAAGTCGAAATGACTGCCTACGGGCAACTTTTCCAGTTCATCCTCGAAGGCTTTCAGAACCATGCCCAGATGTGTGATGAAACGGAAAGGGTGGAAACTCTTGCATTCTTCCGTGAGGGACTCCGTAGGACTTTCCGAATCGTGGACGTACATCCGGTAGCTCACGCTGATCAATCTATTCGTGACAGACATATTGCTTTGCTTTTTTTCTTTGCTCTTGATGTGTGGTCAATTTTGTGCGTTCCCTGTTGCGGCGGGCCTGCCGTCCGCAGACTATAACGGCACGGGCAACGCTATGCACATGCAAATGTACAAAAAAATGTGAACATTCTTCTTGTTCGGTGCAAGATTTTTATCGCGGCTCCACAAATATGGAGAAAATATGCTAACTTTGTCATGCCTCTTTCAGAAATCGTTCAGACGCATCCGACGACGGATTGCTGATGGATTGCTGAAAGAGAACAGGAACCTACATCAAATCATCATGTCATGAAATTTTGCTTTTTCCTACGGATCTGTCCCTTCCTTCTGCTGTCACTTCTCGCTGGATGCGGACAGCAGTCATCGCACGGCGATTTCACTGCTGTTGACACTGCTGCGGTCCGTCCGGCCATTCATCAGATTACGCGGGAGTTTCCTGTGTATGCGGATTTCTTCCAGATCACCAATATCGGCAGCTTCCAAGTCGAGATCTCCACGGGTCCCTTTCATGTGGAAGCTACGGGCGATTCCTCGTTGCTGGCAGCCCTGATCTACGACATCGACGGAGGCTGTCTTACGCTCAGCATGCCCGTGGATGAAAACTCGGACATCAACCGCTATGACATGCGTTCGGGAGTCACCTTTCATGTCACGATGCCGGAACTGCGTATCTTGGCCAACTGCAGCAGCGGCAACATCAATATTCCCCGGCCTCTGCATACCTCCGGCTTGCACATCGGTGCAATGGGCAGCGGCTCGATTCGCACAGATTCCATCTATTGCGACCACTTCAAGTTTGAAGGCTCACGCAATACGGCCGCCGATATTCGGTTTGTGGAATGTCAGGAGTCCGAAATCCTCTCCTATGGTGCCGCTCCCGTCACGGCATCGATTCATGCAGCCCGCAGTGCGGTCTTCGATGTGGGGGGCAAGAGTCATGCCGACATCGCCGTCGCGTCGCCGTTTGTCGATATTAACAGCACGGGGAGCGGCAACAGCCTTTTCAATATCCAGGCCGACCGTCTGGCGGTGTCCCACCAGGGCAGCGGCTCTCTCACGTTGCGCGGCAGGGCTGCTCATGGCAATATCCGGCACGGGAATCACTCCAAATTGGTGAACGAACTGCAGACGGACTAAACAAAAAACCGCTCCCCGAACATTCTCAGGGAGCGTTTTTTTTATGTCGTTGAGTGTGTGAGCGGTTACTTGTTTTTGTTCATCACCTTGTAGCGGTTCATGAACTTGTCCACGCGACCGGCCGTGTCGACCAGCTTGGCCTTGCCTGTGTAGAAAGGGTGGGAGCTTGAAGAGATTTCAAGTTTCACTACAGGATATTCAACACCTTCGAAGACTTCCGTGTCGTTGGTCTTGGCTGTTGAACGGGAAAGGAACATGTCGCCGTTTGACATGTCCTTGAAAATCACCTCACGGTAATTCTCCGGATGGATACCTTTTTTCATTGTTGTTTCTGTCTTGATTTGTGGCTTCGTCAGAGCTTTGCCGCTCATATAAAAGCCCGTTCTTATTCTGATAACGGCTGCAAAGGTACGAATAATTCTGCAATCCGCAAAGTCTTTTTCTTACAATTTTTTCAGTAGTCAAGCAATACATAGCCGTCCGCACCTTTGAGGCCGCACACGCCGAAGTATTTCGCAGGGCTGCCGTGCAACCGCACTCTGGCTCCTAACAGTTCCGGATGGTCGTGCAGGTTCAGGGCCGCACGTGTCGCTTTCTGCGAAGCATTGCCGTTTGTCAGTCCCACCGGCACGCATTCATTTCCGTCCGCCACCGAATCCGACAGAGCCACCACGATGTTGCTGGCAGGTGCGCCGTCTGCTTTGAAATGGACGCCTCCGGGGAAGTTCGAGGACGCATACCCGACGATATAGACGGTTTCCACCCAGCTCGATGTGGTCATGGTCTCCGTATTGTCGCAGTAGTAGGTGTAGAGACAGCCGCCCTTCAGCAAGTCCTCCACAGGGATGGGATTGATCTCCGTGCCGTAATGCTGATAATAGGTTAAAACAGTCTTGTAGCCACGGAACGCCCCCGGGTCGTCGTCATCATCGTCATCATCATCATCGTCGTCATCGTCATCATCGTCATCATCGTCGTCATCGTTGTCACCGTCCGTTTGCGTCGTCTCCTCTGCCTGTTCCGGAATTTCAATCTTGCCACATCCGCCCAGCAGGACAGCACACAAGAGCAGAAGCATGGCGATTTTTTCTTGTATGATATGCTGTCTCATGCGGAGCGTGGTGAATGGTGCGGACAGACGCGGTTATTGATGCTGTTCCCGGAGCAGGTCGTTGACGGTCTTCACGGGATTGAATGTGGAGAGCGGCACTTCCACGAAGATGGTGTTCCAGTCGCTCATGGCTCCGTTCCACAAACCCGGCAGTTCGAGCGCTTTCAGTTCTTTGCCGTCCTTCGACTTGGAAGAGATGAATCCGGTCTTCGGGTCAACGTAGCGGGTCAGGTCGAACTTCTCGCCTAAATAGTTCTTCGTACCGCAGACGAGGTCAACGGGATTGAAGTGCGTGCCGCTTTGGAACATCTTCACATATTCGGCGTTGTCTTTGTCGATTTGCGAGCTTTCGAGAATTTGCAGGCTGATGGTGCCGTCGTCGTTGTAGGCGAGAAACGGTCCGCCGCCCGGCTCACCCACGTTCTTGACCATGCCGCAGACGCGGATCGGACGGTTGAGCTTACGCTTCATGTAGATGACGAGATCGGCATCCTCCAGCACCTTGAGCTTCGGGTTGCGGATGCTCAAGTCGTCGCGCATGAAGCGGATGATGCCTTCGAGCTGGGCATGCGTGTATTCGCCGCTCTCCAACAGTTCCATGTATTCATAGATCTTATGTTGCATGGTGACGAGCACGCCTGCAATCAGCTTCTTGTAGAGCACGGTGTCGTCCTTCAGGCGGTCGGGCACTACATTGTCGATGTTCTTGATGAAGATGATGTCAGCATCGAGGTCGTTGAGGTTCTCGATGAGTGCACCGTGTCCTCCCGGACGGAACAGGATTTCGCCGTTGCCCGTGCGGAACGGTTTGTTGTCCGGTGTGGCGGCTACGGTGTCGGTGCTGGATTTCTGTTCCGAGAAGGTGACGTGATACTTCACGCCGAATTTTTTCTCATAGACCGGCATCTTCTCGCCGACGAGCTTCTCGAAGAGCGGACGGTGTTCGGGGCTGACGGTGAAGTGGACATGCACTTGCCCGTCGTTCTCGGCGGCGTAGAGGGCACCTTCCACGAGATGTTCCTCCAATGGTGTGCGTGGCTCCTCCGGATAGTTGTGGAAGCTGAGGAGCCCCTTCGGCAGCTTGCCGTAGTTCAGCCCCTTGGCATTGAGCAAGTTGTCGATGACGGGTTTGAATTGTCCGGCCTCCATGAGCGCGTCGATGCCCTTGCCCTCGTTCTTCTGGCAGGCGGCGTCCAGCTCGTTGAAGAACGCGAAATTGTGGATGCCGTCGAAGAACTTCCGGATGAAGTCGTTGTCGGGCTGGTCGGCCGCTCCGTCAAGGAAAGCGAACAGGTTCTTGAACATGCGGCTGGCCGCGCCACTGGCCGGTACGAACTTGAGGACGTGGCCGCCGTCGCGCAGGTAGTTGTCCCAGGCTTTCAAGTAGCTTTTTTGTTCACGGGCCGTCGGAATCGTGATTCCGTGCTTGGGCGATGCGGCTCCGGCCAGTTTCAGGAATGGAAATCCCGTTTGGAAAGCCTTGAGCTGGCTCTCCATCTTCTCTTCAGAAATGCCTTTCTGTTTCAGCAGTGCTAAATCCTCTTGTGTAAGCATATAATATATATAAGGTGTATGAGTAGTCACTTGGGACAGGTCAATCCCGTTTTTTTTAGAATAATTGCCCAAATGTACGAAATAATTTCATTTCTCAACGCATGAAAACCGATAATTTTTTACCTTTGCAACGATTTTTCTCAAGGAAATGGGTCAGAATGTCCTCTTTCCTCTTTCAATATCTCCGACTATGGACGAACAGACTCTCATACGTGACGAGGAGCGCGGACAGATTGTGGATGCCTTCCGACAGTTGCAGTCGTTGGTGGGCGACAGTATGAATGCAGGTGATTTCAGGCGCATCAAGACCCGGGTGATGGCCGCGGCACGTTCCGGCTCCCTCCGGCGTGGCATCTTCGACCTCAACCCCATTCTTTTCGACTTGCAGACGGCCGTCATCTGTGCGGCGGAAATCGGCGTGTCGCGTGCCGTCATCATCGGCATCCTGCTCCACGACTGCGTGTCCGCCGGCGTGTGCGAACCGTCCGACGTGGCACGTGATTTCGGCGCAGATGCCGCCCATATCATCCGCGGGCTGCTCAAGGTGAACGAACTGTATGCCAAGAATCCGGCGGTCGAGACGGAGAATTTCCGCGACCTGCTGCTCTCCTTCGCCGAGGACATGCGCGTCATCTTCATCATCATCGCCGACCGCGTCAACCTCATGCGGCAGATCAAAGACCGCGGCACCGAGGAGGAGCGCAAACGCGTGGCCACGGAAGCCAGCCGCCTCTATGCGCCTCTGGCCCACAAGCTCGGCCTCTACCTCATCAAGTCGGAGCTGGAAGACCTCTCGCTCAAATACCTGGAGCACGATGTCTATTATATGATCAAGGACAAGCTCAACGAGACCAAGCGCTCGCGCGACCTCTACATCGACAACTTCATCCGTCCGATTGAGGAGAAACTGCATGCCGAGGGACTGCAGTTCCACATCAAGGGGCGCACCAAGAGCATTCATTCCATCTGGCAGAAGATGCAGAAGCAGAAGTGCGCCTTCGAGGGCATCTACGACCTCTTCGCCATCCGCATCATCCTCCAGCCGAAAGGGCAGGGCAGTCTCCCGTCCGACACGACCGGCGACGACATGAAGAACATGCTGCTGGAAGAGAAGAAAGAATGCTGGCAGGTGTTCTCCATCGTCACAGACATGTACCGCCCCAATCCGAAGCGTCTGCGCGACTGGCTGTCCGTGCCGAAGAGCAACGGCTACGAGAGCCTTCACATCACGGTGATGGGTCCCGAGGGGAAATGGGTGGAAATCCAGATTCGCACCGAGCGCATGGACGAAATCGCAGAGCACGGACTCGCCGCCCACTGGCGCTACAAGGGCGTGAAAGACAGCGGTGCCCGGATGGAGGACTGGCTGAAGGACATCCGAGCCGCCTTGGAGGCCCATACCGCGTCCGACGAACAGCTCGTGGACCAGTTCAAGGTGGACCTCTACAGCGATGAGGTCTTCGTCTTCACGCCCAAGGGCGACCTCTTCAAGCTCCCCAAGGGTGCCACCGTGCTCGATTTCGCCTACAAGATTCACACCAATGTCGGTATGCACTGCATGGGCGGGCGTATCAACGGCCGCAACGTGCCGATGCGGCAGAAGCTGCAAAGCGGAGACCAGGTGGAGATTCTCACCAACAACAACCAGCTGCCGCGTCCCGACTGGCTCAACTATGCCATCACGTCGCGGGCCAAGGCCAAAATCAAGGCTTCGCTCAACGAGCAGGAACTCAAGAGCGCAGCCATCGCCAAGGAGACCTTGGAACGCCGTTTCAAGAACCGTCATGTGGAGAGCGACGAGGCCGTGATGATGCGCCTCATCAAGCACATGGGCTACAAGCACGTCAACGAGTTCTACCGCGACATCTCCGACGGCGTGCTGGATGTCAACGACTTCATCGACCGCTATGTGGAGGCCCGCAGGCGCGAGTCCGGCGAGGCCACCGACACCGCGCCCGTTCACAGTGCCGGCGAATTCATCAACACGCGTCCCGATGCCGCTCTGGAGGGTGGCAAGGACACGCTCGTCATCGACCAGAACGTGAAGGGCGTGGAGTATTCCTTAGCCAAATGCTGCAACCCCATTTACGGCGACCCCGTCTTCGGATTCGTCACGGCAGGGCGGGGTATCAAGATTCACCGCGTGGACTGTCCGAACGCACGCAAACTGCGCGAGAGCCATGCCTACCGCATCATTCCCGCACGCTGGGCAGGCAAGGCCGGAACCCTCTATCCCGTCACGCTCCGTGTGGTGGGGCACGATGACATCGGCATCGTCAACAACATCACTTCCATCATCGCCAAGGAGAAGAACGTGATGCTCCGTTCCATCGACATCCATTCCAGCGAAGACGGACTCTTTTCCGGCAACCTCACCGTTCAGCTCGATGACCTCAACAAGCTCAAGCTCCTCATCCGCAAGCTCAAGGAAGTGAAGGGCGTGAAGAACGTAAGCCGTTGACCTGCATCCTCTTTTCCGCATGAAAATCATCCTTCTCCTCGTCGGCAAGACCACGGACAAGCATTGCGCTGCCCTCATCGACGACTATACCTCGCGCCTGACCCACTATGCTCCCTTTGAGACCGTGGTCATTCCCGCCCTGCGCAACACGCGCACCCTCAGTGAGGAACAGCAGAAGCAGGCGGAAGGCGAAAGCCTGTTGCGCCAGTTGCTGCCCTCCGACCACGTCGTACTGCTCGACGAGCGCGGCCGTCAGCTCCCCAGCACGGAATTTGCCCGATGGATGCAGCAGCGGCAGAACGCCTCCCCGCGCCGGCTCGTCTTCGTCATCGGCGGCCCCTACGGCTTTTCGCCCGCCGTCATGCAGCGGGCCGACTCCCTGCTCTCCCTCTCGTCCATGACCTTCAGTCATCAGCTCGTCCGTGTCATCTTTCTGGAACAGCTCTACCGCGCCTTCACCATTCTCCACGGGCAGCCCTACCACCACGCGTAGTTTTCTCTGTCAAGTTCCGCCGAGAAAATTCCCGGAATGCAGCGAGAAAATTTCTTTCTCAGCCTGAGTTTTTGTGAAACGAACGCCTTCGTTTTCCGAAACGAACGCCTTCGTTCCGCCGAACGAACGCCTTCGATGAACACGGATTCCGCGCATTTGCCGACTTTTCTCCGCGCATTTGCTGTTTTTTCCGTGCACAGACCTTGTGCCGGTTCAATGGCCCGGCAAGGAAAACTCACATGGATTAGACAGACATCCAAGCATATCAAGACAAGGAAGCGAATGCCGACCCGCAACTTTTCGGAGCTCTAAATTAGCAGCTGATAATTTTGTCCATTCAAAAAAATGCTCTACCTTTGCATGTGGTTGAATGAACTACGTGCTGATGCCTCGCAGGGAGACGCGTTCTCCCATGAGCATAGGCGTAGTGGCCACACGCCGAGGCGGTGGAAACGGAAGTCCTGACAGGGCTCACGCAGATGCCGCAGACATGGGTGGGTAACTTTCGACCAGACATATTGAAGGCGTTTATCGACGCTGTGTTTGAGACGTGACGGAAATCTAGCAAATTCACGTTATAGTGGTCTTGAGCATTGCAATGGTAGATGTCCTCGGGTGTGATTATTTCACCCGTGGGGTAGCTTGATTGCGCATAAGTATCTCTTTTTTTAGATATTCATGCATATTTTGCGGAATCCCCACGGCGGTTATATTCATATCGGCGTGGGCTCTAACGTTGTCTGTTCAACCATTATAGGCAATGCTAGAGCCTCGTCACGTGGATCAGACAACAGAATGGTTCACGCTTTTTTTTGTGTCTGTGCGTGTTCGGGGCACACCAAACTACCGATAGGAAGACATCGTTAGATGCAATTACCGACAAGGCGGGCAATGAAACCTTCACGGATTGAACTTACCTTCAGTTCCCTTTCCTGGGCAGAAATGTCACAACAGGAACGTCCTATCGCTATGCCCCTCCCAAACATGCCGCTCTCTCTATGATGGCAGACACGGAACGGAAGTGGTATGTGCTGCGGGTCAGATACAGGCAAGGACAGCAGGCTTGCGACGAGCTCCACAGGTCAAACATCGAATTCTATTATCCGCCCCGTCAGGTGAAACGAATCATCCGGGGGCGCATCCGGACGGTGACGGAGCCGATTCTGCCGAGCCTCATCTTTGTGCATGCCGGAAGACAGCAGATTGACAGCTTCTTTGAGGAACAGCCGCTCCGGTACATGTATGCCCGGTATTTCAGGGATAAGACGCTGCTGGATAAAGACGATGCGGGCAAGAACCGGCCGGTTGTCGTGGCCGACAGGGACATGGACAACTTCATCCGGGTGACGCAGGTGGAAATCAGCGCGTCGGACATCGGGGCCGGTTTGCTGGGCAAGAACGACAAGATCAATTACAAACCGGGCGATCCGGTGAGAGTCATCATGGGGCCGTTCGTCGGTGTCGAAGGACGGGTCGCCCGCGTCAAGGGCCAGCAACGCGTGATTGTGGAGCTCCCCGGCATTTGCAAATATGCCACTTCGTATATCGCGACAGCTTACTTGGAACCTGTCAATCACATTCCGCTGGTTCGATAACAGGAGCATGCAATGGCACTGAACATGGAATACACATACCAGGGCAAGAATTACCCGCGCAACATCACGCTCCACCATCCGGAGCTGGAGCACATCCTCGGCAAAGACTTCGATCTGATGACACGGCGCGACTTCGAGACCGTCATGTCGCTGCCCGAGACGAGCGCGACCCGGGACTTTGAGCACCTTGTCCTCCGTGAGCTGGGCAGACAATGGGGCAAGAGTGCTGACGAGCTGAAGAACTCCCCGGCCGTCAATGCCAACATCATCCCCAACGCACTCATCTATTCCGTCGAACCGGGCTTCGACGGCGTCTCCTACGGACTGCTGCTGGAGATACTGCGCCAGAGCGACGACATCATAGACTTCAACCTGCCGCCTTATCAAGACGACCCCGACTATCCCTATGCCATCCCGTTGCTGTGGATTGAAGGCCGCCGCAATCCCCGCCCACTGAAAGACTTCCTCCTGGAAGAGGGCATCGGACACAGCGGCAAGCGGATTGTCGCCAACATGGTGGGCCGGCTGGCCAACCTGCTGACGGACGACAGTCATATTGAAGACTACCGTCAGGTCATCCGCGACGTGCTCGACGCTTACATCCATGACTTCCCGCACGGCCGCATCTGTGACCGCCAAGTCATCTCGTATGTTGTCAATGCCGCAGCCGATGCAGGCTTGCAAGATTTGGAAGGCAAAATCAGCTACATCTATCAGCACGGTATGGTGGACGAGAGCTATTGCGGCGACCTTGACAACACCCTCTTCGGCCTGTCCGAGGGTGCCTACATGGATGAGCCTGTCACAGATGCCTTCCGGCTCTTCTTCGCCGCCCCCACACCATACTACTTTGCGTGATGATACCTGTCTGAAGGGACAGAACTATGATAAAGAAAATATGTTCAAGACACAGATAAAAAGCAGTTTTACCGAACCATTGGCAAGCTACTATTGCAAGCAGATAGATGATGCCAAGACATTCGCAAGCAGTTTGTATTATGCTACACAACAATAGTTTAAGAAAAGGGGAGAATTATTTGCAAGTTGGCAGGTATATAACTTTTTTGTAGCAAAAAGGAGATAATATAATGTGCACATATAATATAAAATTGAACGACAGAAATCGAATCTTAAAGGGAGCATTTGATGTTTCGTAGGCCTTAACAATTGGTCATTCTACTGGCATGGCTTGATATGGTAAAGTTGACAGGCATCCAAATAGCCAATGACAACTTATTAAAACTAAAGTTGATATACTATGGTCACTCAAGATTTTGATTCATGGCAGGATTGCACTATCCTTGCGGATTTCAATGACATGTATTCTCGAATTCCCCTACGAGAGCATTGCGGAGAAAATACAGAAGCCCAGTAAAATTATAGAAAAGACACAAGATGAGACCCCTGATATTTGGTAAAATACATGAATTGCACGAGCTGAACAATTTCGAAAAAACCATCAATGCCAACAAGCGGAATCGGATACCGATTCTGATTATTGATGATGAGAATTTCATGTATTTGGAGGAACTACGAAACGAGCAGTTCAACCTGATGCAGATTAAAGACATTGAGGACTTCAAAACCGTGGCGGCCTACCCTGTGGTAATATGTGACGTGAAGGGGGTCGGCCATAAGTTCAACGAGAAGAAGGAGGGGCTGTACGTAGTTGAGAGCATCAAGAAACTGTATCCGTTCAAACAGGTCGCTGTCTATTCTTCTGGATATTATGAGGTCAGCGCCCTGTCCCATCTGAAAGGAATAGAATGGATTCAGAAAGATGCGGAGAAAGACATGTGGTGTAACTATTGTGACACACTAATACAAAAAGCCTCTGACCCCATCTATATCTGGAAGTCCATCCGAAGCCATCTGCTGAGAGAAGATATGGATATTAAAGAGGTGATGTTTCTGGAAAGTGACTATGTGAAAATGGTGAAGTACAACCCTAAAAAGCTAGTAGACTTTCCAAGCCGGGATGCCTTTCCCAACATCAAGGAAGATGCGAGAGCCGTCATCCAATCGATGATAGCAGGGGGGCTGCTGAAACTTCTGGGGGTATGAACAGACAAAAAAAACACAGCAACTTAAAGTTGCTGCATCAGAAAAAGACACAGTCTGGAGCGAACAGACTTGACGGAGAGAAACATCTTCTGCGGGAAGAGAGTGAGAGACTGGCCTCTGATTCGAGGCTACTCAACGAGACACTGCATGAAGTTAGGAAGCTGAACAATCAAATCAAGGCGCTGATAGAACAGCTGAAGACAAAAATCCAGATTATCCAGAAAGGACCTGATGATGGAAAAACGAAAGAGATTGAGAACATCTTCAAAACGCTGCAGGCTAATACCAGCCTCTTGTCCATCAGAATGAATGCCTATGATGCCATCTTCAATCCCGAGATTCTGGCCAAGGACATGTGTGTTCCGCTGAATGTCTACAGCAAGGTTGAGAAAGTCTACAAGTGTCTTTACGCCGCGAAGAAAGAAAAAGGTGTCTCCGTCAATCTCCTCGGGAATTCCAATCAGACATTCCTCCTGAACAATACAGTCGAGCTTGCCTTTTTTATTATTATTGAGAACGCGATAAAGTATTCCTATCCCACCTCAAACATAGACATCTGCTTTCTTCCAGACAGCTGGGGTACGACCTTAGATGTCGAATTTAAGAATTGGGGACTCCGACCGGCAAAAGCTGATATGCCAAGGCTTGCCGAGCGAGGATTTAGGTCTGACGTGGCCAAGGCCTCCAAGATTCCGGGCAGTGGACTCGGACTGTACATCCTGCAGAAAATCTGTGCTGTCAACAAAATTGAGCATGATATCCATTTGCTGGATGAGTGCCATTTTTATGAAGGGTGCAAGTATTCCCCTTTTGTGGTAACGTTGCATTTTAGGAATCAGCATTAGCGGGAACAAATTGGCAAGTGCAATGAAGCTGACCAGTCTTTTTTCCCAAATAAATAGGGATCTCAGACTTGTTGCCGAGGAGTCCCTGCATCTATACAAGAATGTGTGATTGAATAAGATGATTCAAGAGTTAAAAGAGGCTATCATTCAATGTAATAACTTATTTTTTTTGAAGCAAAAGCAAAGCAACCATTTAGAACTGAATTCTGCAAATGGAAACAGCCCTATTTTTTGCGGCTTAAGAGTTTTATCGGACAGCAATAATAGTCAATACATATGTATAAAAAAATAGGCCTGGTAATTTGGCTTGGTAACGGAAACTACGGAACATCGTTGCAAGCTTACGCTTTATATAAGTTTTTAACTGGCAAGGGTTATACATGCAAAGTTATAGGTCGGTTTGATTATAAAAAGTTTAAGCTTAAAGGTTATTTCAGATTAGTATTAAGAATTATAGGAATACAGTCATTACGGGAAAGATGGAAGCAAAAGAAAAGTGCATCTACAAGAAAACAGACTAAGCTATGGAAGTTCAACAAAGAAGTTTATCGAAAACAATGCATAGATACATCATGGCAGTACAAAAAAATGCTTAGGGATATTGATGTATTTTGCGTGGGTAGTGATCAGGTGTGGAATGCATACTTCAACTTCTCACCATTTAATTACCTTGATTTTGCAGGTAACAGAAAACGAATATCATACGCATCAAGCATAGGAACAAAAGACTTTCCAGAACAATACAAGGATGAAATAAAAAAACTTTTGCTAAAATTCTCTCATATCTCTTTACGTGAGGAAGCAGGAAGGTTAACTGTTAAGAATCTTACAGGAAGAGAAGATGTCAAGAAAGTACTTGACCCTACTTTCTTATTATCCTCAGAGCAATGGCATGACTTGGCGGAAAAGGCTGTATTCGAAATCGAGTTGCCCAAAGAATACATGTTGGTTTACCTTATAGGAAACAGAACTAATTATGCAAGTCAAATTAAAAATGTAAAGGAGAAAATAGGTATGAAGAATGTAATTCTCATACCATCAGCTGAAAATCCTGATTCTGAAGTTGAAGGAGCTATTACGTATGATTCTGCGGCAGTTTCTGAATTCGTATATCTTATAGAGCATGCAGCTTGGATTTGCACCGATAGTTTCCATGCTACAGCTATCAGTATTAACATGCAGAGGAACTTTACGGAGTTTCTGCGTTTTGATGACAAGGATATAGCATCACAAAATAGCCGTATCTATGATGTGCTGAACACTTTCAAATTGCAGGACAGGCTTTACAATAAAGCAAAAGACTCTTGGGCTAAGCCCATTGATTTTAATAACACATTCTCTATTTTAGATAGTTTAAGAAAAGACTCTTCTGATTGGTTGTTGGATGCCATTGAACATTAAAAACAGATAGCGATGGAAAAGCAACGACAAACTAATTTTTATGCTCCATACCTTCTGAGTTAATTCCAATAATCTATCCTCACAGTTTTTCCATTCATAGGTATAATTGGATTGTTGTTTACTGTATTAACGCTAATTGCGATACCTTTCGAAAAGATGAATCAAAGAACATTGAGAGTCGTCTATGGCATCATTAAAAAATAATTATTACGTCAGTTCTTTCTTCTGGAGCACCGTATCCAGAGTTCTGTCGGCAATAGTCGGGTTCTTTACTGTACCATTGCTGCTTGGGCTCTATGGAAAGGCTGACTATGGAATATTGGCTCTGGCGACATCATGCAATGGCTACATGCACTTGCTTGACCTTGGTATGAACACGGGGGCTGTCAAGTTCTTCTCGCAGTGGAAGGCGGAGGGAAAGATTGATTTGATTCACAGAGTGTCAGGAACTAACATGACATTCTACCTTATTATTTCAGCCATCAACATATTACTTCTCTTGCTGCTTGCCGCATTTGGCGAGCCACTATTCAATATAACACATGGCCAGTTTGTAACTCTCAGACAGTGTCTTATCATACTTGCCATCTTCAATGTCTTTAGTTGGGAAACCACCCCATTCCAGCAACTCTTGCAAGCGGATAAGCAGATAGCCTTCACTATGAAGATGCAGACGGTCACACAAATATTAAAGCTGGTGCTTGTTGGTCTGACAATCTTCTTCAAACTGAAGCTTACAACATACTTTTTCTTCTTAACCGCTATAATCGCCGTACTCATTATCCCTTATGCTATAAAATGTGATAGAGATAAACTGATATTGAGTCTAAAGCCACAGACATATTGGAAAGAATTTAAGGTCGTCTTGACTTTTAGTCTTGCTATCTTCGCATTGAGTCTTTTCCAAGCTACCGCTACACAATCACGTCCAATAATACTAAGTATCTTCGCACAAGACGGGGCGGGTGTTGTTGCAGAGTTTAGAATAATAGAAGTGTTTCCATCGTTTGTTATCATGCTGAGTGGTGTTTTTAGTGGGATATTCCTGCCCAAAGCTGCTGAAATGGTTGGAAAGAAAGACCGTAAAGGTATAGAAAACTTCGCCTACAAATGGACACGATTGACCACCATTGTTGTCAATGTACTTTGTTTTCCGTTTATCATAGGTGCAAATGATGCACTTTCCGCTTACGTTGGACCAGAATATTCAAACTTGTCCATATGGATGATTATATGGATTTTGACAGTACTATGTCAAATGCATACAACTCCAGGAAATGCCCTAGTATTATCTTACGGTAAAACAAAGCTGTTAGTAATTGTAACTGCGATAGACTGTGTATTCTCAATGATTCTAAATTGTACATTGAGTAAATCATTGGGCGTAGGTTCTGCAATTGTTGCTTACGCCGCATATGTTTTGATTATAATAGGATTATATTACGTGTCATTTTATAAGAAATTACTTGGGTTAAATCGTTGGAAACTATTTGTGGATTTTCTTTTACCAACACTTGTAGCTACAGTTTCTCTATTTATCTGTTTGTTAATACCATTCGAACATATATCATTTTGGAATAATAATAGATTTTATTATTTGGCGATGTTAGGTATAAAGGCTGTCTGTTGGTTTATTCCTTATGTAGTAATGATTTTTGCTTTTAGACTTGTCACAATCAAAGAGATACAGAATGCAAGGTAAGGATATCTGTATATATAGTAAATGCACAGGATGTTTCGCATGTGCTAATATCTGTCCGAAGAGTTGCATTTTCCTTAAAGAAGATGATTACGGAGAAATTCATCCTATTGTAGACGAAGCGATATGCATTGATTGTAAGATGTGCCAAAGAACATGTCCGAATAATGAAACCTTGAATTATAACTATCCTAGCCATTGTTATGCAGCGTGGATTACTGATACAGAAAAGAGGAAGATTTGTGCTTCTGGTGGCATAGGAACGGAATTCTTTGAGTATACAATCAGACATGGTGGTATTGTTTTCGGCTCCCGTTATGACGAAAATCTTAATCCTATAATAACTTGGACAAAGACTATCGATGATTTAGATTATTTTAAAGGTTCACGATACGTTCAATCAAGAGTCGGCGAAAAAACATTCAAGGAAGTAAAAGATTTTCTACTTAAAGGCTCTCTTGTACTTTATATTGGTACTCCGTGTCAAATAGCTGGTCTTTATGGATTTCTAAATAAAGAGTATGATAATTTAATTACCGTAGACCTTATTTGTCATGGAGTTTCACCTATGACATATTTAAAACAGGAAGTGAAATATCTTGTTGATAAGTACAGAATTAAAGACATTTCAGACATCCGCTTTAGGGGCAATGACGGGAATAACTTTCGTCTGACTTTATGGAATAAAGCCAGACGAAAGTTATTCCCGAGGAGCAACTATCGTCAAAAAATCTTTGCTAAAGATTTTTTTGAAGATTACTATTTAAAGGGCTTCTTAAAGGGAATATCATTACGGGAGAATTGTTATACCTGCAATTATGCACGGCCTAATAGAATATCAGATTTGACAATCGGCGACTTTATTGGATTAGGCAAAGAAACACTTTTCAATTATCCTAAAGAGAATGTCTCATCAATCACGACTAACACGCAAAAAGGTTATGAATTCCTAATGAATATTGCCAAGACCTCTTCAGATTTACGCTTGGTTGAGCGGAATTACAAAGAGAGACTTGAATACCGCCCCTCTTTGATGGAGCCGTTTAAGAGAGATTCGCGTAATGAGAAATTTCGAATACTCTATAAACAAGTCGGCTTCCCTTTAGCAATTCGTGAAGTTCTAAGGAAAGAAATAAATATTGAATATCACTCTTTCTTGCTAAAAAGATACCGTCCGGATCAGATTATGAAAGAAGGAATCAAAAAGGTTATAGGAGCAGAAAGGATTTCTGACATCAAGAAGTTTATAAGAAGAATGAGAATTTGGCAACAATAACAACGCATTATGGAAAAACTTACATACATCGTAAACTGAGGAGAAAATAAAGAGACGGCATGGAACGGAACAAACTACTCGCTTTATAAAGCTCTAAGAAGTATTACGGCATAAAGGATATAAACCTGAAAGACAATAGGGGAATGCCTTTGTGCGAAGAATAATGAGGATGGATGATTCTACGATTGAATAACTATCACAGGCATCTGTTTGGTTACAAATCACGCAATGTGAAAGGCAACGTTTTACAATTCAGTGAAGTGCTGTCCGACAACGATAAAGCTGACATGACTTTCCAGCATCAACTACATTCTCACGCAATATTCTCTCCAGCCATGACCAATACATACACGACTATTCGTGGGATATGGTTGCCGGGAGAATTGTCAAAGTCATTGGCAAATCTTGTAAAAACGAATAATAAGAAGATTTTTCGAATATGTTAAACTTAGAGAAATATACAGGAGAGCGACATATGAGCAGACAATGGCCGTTTGTTCTATTAATTATCGTACTTGCCATCCTCTATACCAGCTTCTTCAGTTATAGCAATTGGAATTCTACCATTGGCGGATGGATTATAAATGCCTTATCCATCTTATTCGTGATCCATTTGGCCTTATGTTGGCCGAAAGGGACAGGTTATAACTTCAAGACGGAGATATTGTTACTGATTTTGTTATCTTACACATCATGCATTAATACTTACATATTTTACGGTCAGTCGTTTTATGATAGCATAAGGGCATTGACGGGAAACTTCGTGTGGGTGTTCTACTTTTTCCTGCACAGATATAGAGTGCAAGAAGCGACAATATTAAAGGCATTCCTCATCATATCACTATTTATAGTTGGAGTACAGACTGTACAGCAATTCACGTATCCGAATGCTTTGTTTGGTATATATAGTGAAGATAATATGGTTGAATATGGCCTTAAGGATATGGCTGAGCAGAGAAACGGCATTTGGCGATTCAGAATGCACCAAAATGGCTATTTTACCGCACCTGTCCTTTTTGCCATCCTTATGTGGGTTAGAAAGCGAATAAACACTCGTCTTATTTTTATCATGGCGATATTGTTTGTTAGCATATACTTGACTCTTACGCGACAAGTGATTGGTGCATGTCTTTTGGCTGTATTCATGTCTTTCTTCATTGGGAGGAAAAACAAGGGAATGATTCGTGCCTTGATTCTTGGCGTGGTTATTTTCTCGTTACTCTATGCTTATTCTGATGTGCTATTCGGCTCTTTGGCGGAGCAGACAACTGAAGACTTGACTGACGACAACATCCGAATCTTCGCAGCAACTTATTTCTGGAACGAGAGCATAGAGAGCCCGTTACTATTCTTGTTCGGTCATGGAGTACCTGCCCAGTACGGGGCATTCGCTCAACTCACCAATTACAATAATTTGGTCTTGCGTTTTTACACAGTTGATGTTGGATTTATAGGAAAGATTTATGATTATGGTGTTATTTATGTGCTCATTTGCTTCTTTATATTGTGGAAGATTTTCTTTAAGCTTAAGAATGTCGTACCTCTCTATATGCGGATGTTCGTAATCTTTACAGGCGTAATGTCAATCATGATATTTCCCATGACATCAACGCGGTACTTTTTTGTATGGACTTGCATGTTGTACATCTGCGACCTTTACATAAATAGAGCGAAAACCACTATAGATTACAAATAGGAAACTATCAATCATGCTGATGATAAGTAAACCTTTATTTTCCGTTGCCGTACCAGCGTATAAGGCGCGGTTTCTGGCGGAATGTATCGACAGCATACTGGCTCAGACCTATAAGAACTTTGAACTGATAATTGTGAATGATGCGTCACCTCATGACCTTGACAGCATTGTGGCTAAGTATCATGATGCGAGAATCAAGTACTACAAGAACAAGGTGGGGTTCGGAGCAGAACATGTAGTCGGGAATTGGAACAAGTGTTTGGAATATGCCACAGGTGACTACGTAATATGCATGGGCGATGATGACAAACTCTTGCCAAACTGCTTGGAGGATTATGCCAAATTGATAGAGAAATATCCTGATCTGAATGTGTACCATGCACTTACAGAGATAATTGATGAGAATAGTGACTTTTCCTACATGCAAGAGTTGCGGCCGGAAAGAGAAGGTGTTTATTCTATGATTTATGGGAGGCTCTTCGGGAGCAGAATTCAGTTCATTGGAGACTGGCTTTTCTGCACCAGTTGGCTGAAAGCGAATGGAGGATATGCGGATGTGCCTATGGCGTGGGGGAGTGATGATCTTACGGCATATATGGCTGCTGTGAATAAGGGTGTGGCTAACTCTCAGACTCCTATGTTTCAATATCGCGTAAATTCCCAAACTATTACCCACAATGGGAATACATTGGTGAAATTCCAATCGATGATGTCAACGTTCAAACATATAAAAGATATACTGAATAAGGATTGCGGTAATGTCCTCGATAACAAATATAGGTTGAATAGCCTTAAGAGAATAGATGAGAAAATAAGGACAAGTAAATCCCAAATTATTCAACAGAATTTGTTGTCAAGAGGTAAAGTTAAAGGGACACTTTGGTGGATCCGCCATTCATCCTCTTTAGGCATACCATCCTCTGAAATCATAAAGATTGCTATTAAGACAATTAACAAGTAATCATAAGTAACTATTCAAATTTATTTTATGTATTTAAGCCACGACGCTATAATTGAC
>CAYPZK010000014.1:0-63672 GCA_964415385.1 uncultured Bacteroidaceae bacterium | reverse complement strand
AGAATGTTTTCTTTCGAAAAATCGCTAATTTTGCACTTGCCAGTTGAGAGTAGGGCAATAATAAGTAACGTAGATTGGGACGGCAGACATCAGATATCCTTCCGGCGGGCGTGGAGCTGCCGGTGGGCGATGACGAACCAGGCGGTGAGCACCATGAGGCCGGTGAGAATCCATGAGGCGGGATAGCAGGTGAGGAGGTAGGAAAAGGTGGGGTGGGAAGGGAAGAGGGTGTAGATCCAAACGAGGCGGAGCACGCAGGTGCCGAAGATGGTGAAGAGGGCCGGCAGGGTGGAGTGGCCGATGCCCCGCAGGGCGGCACCGGACACTTCGTAGCTGCATGCGAGGAACTGCCAGAGCAGGGCGGCCTGCATGCGTTGGGAACCGAAGCGGATGACATCGGCATCGGTGGTGAAGATGCGGAGCATGGTGGTGTCGGTGCAGGTGAAGAGGACGTTGAACGCGCCGGTGACGACGACGGCCAGCGTCATGCAGAGCCAGAAGACGCGTATGCAGCGTTTTTTCTGCCCGGCTCCGTAGTTCTGCCCGATGAAGGTGACGGTGGCTCCCGTGAAAGCACTCATGAGGAAGTAGCAGTAGTACTCGAAGTTCTGGGCGGCGGCGGATCCGGCGATGGCGGCGGCTCCGAAGGAATTGATGGCCGACTGGACGAATACGTTGGAGAAGCTGAACACCATGCCCTGGATGCCGGCCGGCAGGCCGATGCGGAGGATTTTTCCGAGTTCCTTCGTGTCCACTTTCATCTTGCGTATTTTCAGCCGGAAGGGATCCACCTCATGACGCAGGAGCTGCACGACGCAGCAGGCGCTGACGGCGTTGGAAATGGCGGTGGCGACGGCCACTCCGGCCACGCCCCACTGCAGGCGGATGACGAAGAAGAGGTTGAGGATGGTGTTGAGGATGCCGGCGACGACGAGCACGTAGAGAGGGCGTCTCGTGTCGCCCATGCTGCGGAGGATGGCTGCGCCGAAGTTGTAGCAGACGGCGAAGGGGGCGGCGAGGGAGAAGATGCGGAGGTAGAGCACGGCCTGGTCGAGCACCTCGGGCGGCGTGCCCATGAGAGTGAGGATGGGGCGTGCCACGCAGAGACCGACGGTCATCATGATGAGGCCGCTCACGATGGCAATGACGGTGCAGGTGTTGATGGCGGCACGGATGCCCTGCTGGTTGCCCTGCCCGATGTAGTTGGCCACCACGACGTTGGCTCCGACGGCGATGCCGACGAAGAGGTTGATGAGGAGGGAGAGAACGGGGGTGTTGCTGCCCACGGCGGCCAGGGCCTCGCGGCTGGCGAAGCGGCCGACTACGGCCACATCGACCGAGTTGAACAGTTGCTGGAGCATGCTGCTGGCGGCCAGAGGCAGTGCGAAGAGCAGAATCTTGCCCAGTAGCGGGCCGTGGAGCATGTCCATCTGCGCCGATGCCTTACGGCGCATCATGTTTTTGACTTTACCGAATGCCATGTTTGTGTTTGTATGGAGGAGAGAAAGGGTTGTGGCCTTTCCTTTCCTCCTCTCTCTCGAAAGTGACGGCAAAGTTACGGATTTTTTTCGGGAAAAATGCTCTTACCGCAGGATGACTTTCCGGTGGTTGTGGATATAAATGCCGGCGGGGAGGGATGTGAGGGCATCGGCTGTCCGGCCCACCTTGACGCCGCTGAGGGAATAGATGGAGTCGGCATCTGCGCGGCCGGTCCCGTCGCTCCCGACTGAGGGAATGCCGGTGCCGATGCTGATTTTGGAAACGGCACCTTCGGTCACTCCGTTGGCGTTGTAGGCATCGACGCGGAAGTAGTAGTCCTGCGTGGTGATGAGGGAGCGGATGGTGAGCGACTGCTGCCCCCAAACCTGATAGTGGTTCCAGAGCTTGTCGGGCGCGATGCCGTAGCGGACGATATAGCCGTCGGCATTGAGGCCGCGGCTCCAGGTGAGGGTGGCGCACCGCTTGTCGCTCTGGCGGGTAACGCGCAGGCTCTTCACGGCTCCGGGCAGTTCGCCGTCGGCGGAGCCGAAGACACGGAATCCCATCAGGGCGAAATTGCCGCCGCCGGGCACTTCGCCCTTGTTGGTGATGCGGACATAGCGCACGGAAGCTGCCTGACTGAGTTCATTGTAGTCGTGAGGCGCGTCGAGCGTGGTCTCGCTCTTGTCTACGAGGGTGATCCACGTGGTGCCGTCGGTGGAGCCTTCGATGAGGTAGCGGGTCGTGAACGACTGTGTGCGTGCGGCCTGATAGGTTGTTTCCGACTCGTAGTAGTTGGCCTGTATGGCGCGGACGGAGCAGATGGAACCGAGGTCCACCTGCAGCCATTCGCCTGCGTCGCCGGTCGTGGCACTCCAGCAGGTGCGCATGTCCTCGTCGAATGCGTTCCCGACGGGGCTGTCGGTCAGTGCGGACGAGGCAGTGGCGGGCTTGCCGTAGGAAAGGAGATTCCACGAAGGCCGGTCGCCGTCGTTCTCAGTGTCGGGCAGGTAGAGCGGGTAGTCGCCGAAGGTCGTGTTGGTATGGAGCAGTCCGTCGTCGTCGATTTCGACGGGGAAAATGGCCAGACGGCGTTCGAACCATGCCTTGCGGGAGAGGTTGACGCAGTCGATGGTCCAGATGTGTCCCTGTTTGTCGGTGAAGAGTCCGCCGTGGCCCGTGCCTGTCACGAAGCCCAGTTCCTTGAAGGTGGCGGGGGAGTTGGCTCCCAAGGTGAAGGGGCCGGTCGGGGAGTCGCTCACGTAGTAGCCGTCGCAGTAGGAGCGTTGCTGTGTGGCGGGTGTGGCGTAGGTGAGATAGTAGCGGCCGTTGTATTTGAACATGGCTGCGCCCTCAGTCCACGGGTTGCCGCCCTCATTGTGCTCGCCAGCCACCTCGTAGCCGTTCTCGGCCGTGTTGGTCTCGATGCACACCTGGTCGTCTGTCTTTGGCTTCCAGCTGTTCTTCGGGTCGAGCTCGCAGCAGCTGATGTTGCCGTTTTCGGCACTGCCCCAGTAGGCATAGACGTGCTGGTCGTCGTCGACGAAAATCCACGGGTCGTTCCAGGCGTGGGGATTGTCGCACACCTTGGTCCATGTGCCGGTTTTCGGATTCGTGGCGCGGTAGATGTCGCCGCTCTCCGACGAGGTGTAGTAGAGGCGGTTGTTGTAAACCCACGCGGTGGGAGCGTACTTGTCGATGTCGATGCCGGTGGGCGTGACGAATGTCCATGTCTGGAAGTCGTTCGACCACCAGTAGCCGCCGCTCTTCGAGGCGAAGAGATAGTAGTCGCCGTTGAAGAGCACGACCATCGGGTCAGCGGCCTCGCGGTAGCTGCCGAGGTTGTCGGAGAAGCGGTAGTTCAGATTGAGTGGATTGCAGAAGGTGGTCTGCGACCGGCTGCCTGTTGCTATGGTCAGAAAGGCTGCGAGGAGGAGTGTTCTCTTAGTCATCGGAAAAGATATTTTTTGCCTTGGTAAATGTTGATGCCGGGCACGGGATTCTGCGCTCCTTGGATGAGCTGGGTGTCTATATGGAACCAGTCGAAGTCGGCATGGCCTCCGGCTTTCTGCTTGGAGAAGAAGAAGAGGGCGAAGCGTTGTCCGACGAAGTGCGGCCAGTCGAACGCCATTGAGAGTGCGTCGCCGAGCTGCTCCCATGTCTCGTTGTCGAAGGAATAGTAGAAGTAGGCCTTGTCGGTTCTGTCGCGGAAGTCGCAGTCCACGCGAAGGTAAACCACGTTCTGCGGGCAAGGTACGGAGGCCACGGTGAAGCCGTCGGCATCGTCTTTCTGCCGGGAACGGTGCATGACGATGCGCTTCTCGCCGTTCACTACCTCCACGCCCACGAAACCGTATTGGTTCTGGAAGGAGCTGATGCCGGCCACGTCGCCGTCCTGCATGCCGCTGACATCGAGGCAGGTGACGGCTGCGCTGACTGGGCCGAAGGTGCGCTGCGTGAGCGTGTTGCGTGCCACCTGAATATTGCTGACGACGGTATCGGTCGTGAGGCGGAGCCAGCCCTCACGAGCGGTCAGCGACCAGAGTTTCATGTTCGGATTGTGGTTCCACTGCCATTCTATCTTCAGGTTCGAGCCGTTGGTGCCGAATTCGCCGCCACTCGTTTCCGTGTCGGAGAGTTGGTAGTGGAAGGCTTGGTTGTCGAACTCGTCGCTTACGGCCGGGAACGCAGTGTCCTGTCCCTGCACAGGCTTTTGCATTGTCACGGGCGTGCTGGTGCCGTTGTTGCCAATCACCGGCCAGCCCTCGTCGTCCCACTGCATCGGCAGCAGCACGGGGATGCGTCCCACGGCTCCGTAGTCTTCGAAGAGGAAGCTGTACCACGTGCCGTCGGTGGTGCCGTCGGTGTTGTCGGCCAGCGATACGATGCCGCCTTGCGCCACGCCGGTGTAGGCCATGAAATCGTTGCCGGAGGTGTCCTGCATGTGGCCGTTGAACACTTTCTTCACCTCCCAAGGGCCATTCTCGATGTCCTTCGAGCGCCATACGATTTCCTGCCGCATGGCTCCCTGACCCTGGATGGAGAAGATATAATAATAGTCATTCAGCTTATAGCCGTGGAATCCTTCTGCCCGCAGTCCTTCCGACGGGTTCTCCACTTGGGCATAAGGGATGATGACGCGTGCGTCGTCAATGCTGACGTTTCCGGCGTTGTCGGTAGTGATATGTCGTAGGTAGGCCTGATGCTGATTGAGGTCATCAGACGGATGTACCACATATTTGTCGATGCCCGTGCCGTTGTCGGCGAAGAGCAGCCCCGGGTCGTAGCATTTGTCGGTGACGGAGCGGTGCCACGGCCCTTTCTCCACGTCCTTGGTCGTGAAGAAATAGGTGCGGCCGGTGGAGTTGCAGGTGGTGATGACGTAGTAGCGCTGTTCGTATTTGTCGTAGCGGATGTTGGCTGCCCACGAACCACTGGCGTAATCATTCTGTCCGTTACGCAGCGAATAAGGGTCGGTCTTGGCGATGTAGTCGTAGGCATAGCCGCACACCGTCCAGTTGACCAGGTCTTTCGACTTCATGATGGTGCAACCGGGCGAGTAGTGCATCGTAGTGCTGACCATATAGAAGGTGTCGCCCACGCGGGTGATGTCGGGATCGGGCACGTCGGCATAGATGAGGGGGTTGGAGAATGTGCCGTCTCCATTGTCGCTGCTTTGCGCCGAGGTAGAGCTTGCTGTCAAGGCGGCCAGCAGGAACAGGAAAAAGTGTGTGTGGATGGTTTTCAATTTTTGTCAGAATGGGATTGAACAATGTCAGGAAATAGAAGCTCCGGCGGTCACTTGGTCAGCGGGTCGGGCAGCTCAATCAGAGGAATGGAGCCGTCGCTGTTACGCTGGAACTCGAGAATGGCTGTGGAGCGGCGGAAACCGTTGCCGCCCGACGGCACACCGTCGTGGTAGAAAAGATAGTCGTGCCCCCGGAAGCGGATGGTGCCGCCGTGGATGGTGAAGGCTCCGGGCGACGTGCCGGTGATGGCACCGCGGTAGGTCCACGGCCCTTCGATGTTTGTTGCGGTGGAATAGGCCCAGTGCTCTGGCACGCCGCCTGCTGCATATTCCAGATAATAGGTGTCGCCGATTTTGTAGAGCCAAGGAGCCTCCTCGAAGCCCGTCTTCAGCACTTCCTTCTGCAAACCGTAGTCGTATTTCATCACGCGCGGCCCGAACTGCGCCTCGTCGGCCAGCATGTCCTTCATGTCCACGATGCCGTTTGTGCCGGGCGAGGTGTCAATGCTCACCATGTCGCGGTTGAGCTTGGCATACCAGCAACCGTTGTTGCCCCAGAACAGATATGCCTGTCCGTCGTCGTCGATGAACACCGTCGGGTCGATGAATCCCCATCCGCCCGGAATGAGCGGCTTGCCGATGGGGTCGGTCCAAGGGCCGTCCACCGACTTGGCCGTGGCCACGCCGATGCCGTGCAGATGGTTTGTGGTGTCTTCGCAGGCCACGTACCAGTACCAGCGTCCGTCGCGCTTGATGGCCTGCGATGCCCAGGCGTTGTCGCCCTGCCGCGCCCACTTGAAGGTGGCAGTGGTCAGCACCGTGCCGTGGCTCTTCCAGTGCTTCATGTCGCGCGTGGAGAACACCTGCCAGTCGGGCATGCGGAAATACGTGGCCGTGTCTAGGTCGTGGCCGGTGAATACGTAGAGAGTCTTGCCATCAACCACGGGAGCGGGGTCGGGCGTGTAGGTCTGGCGGGTCACTCGGATTTGGGCTGTCAGCGTGACGGCCGTCAGGATGGCCAGTGCGGCCAGTGTGAGGAGTTTCTTCATGTCAACGATTGTCTTTCCGTTTTTTCAGCTGCAAAGATAGGGCGTGGCAGATGGACTGGTTGTAAGATTTGATACAAAAACTGTCGGAATTGATACAAGCTCCCCAAAAATCACTGAATATTGGCACTGTGAGCGCAGGCAAACATGTTGTTTCTGGGCATGTTTTTCTGAGTCGCAACAATCTTGTTGCCTGCAACAAAAAAAGGAAATTTTTTTTGCCGCCTGCACTTTTTCCTTTATCTTTGCACACACCCTATATAAATAAAGAGAAACATGAGAAACTTCAGCCTTGCCGTCGTCTTGCTGGCTCTCCTCACGTGTGTGGATGTGAGTGCCAAGAAGAAATATCCTGTCATCAAGTTTGCGCAGACCACCATCGACATCGGCACCTTTCCCATCGACAAGCCCGTGCAGACTGCCACGTTCCGCTTCCGCAACGTGGGGAAAGCCAAGCTTGTCATCAACTATGTTCACACATCGTGCGGATGCACTGTGGCCGACTATCCGAAGGACTACATCTCACCCGGTGGCGAGGGCAAAATCACCATCACCTACGATGCCACGAACAAGATGCCGGGCAAGTTCAAACGATACGTCCAGGTGTTCACGAACTGCAAAGACGAGAGCACACGCATCTGCATCATGGGCACCATGAAGGCTACGAAATAGCCCGGCCGGCTCAGTCCGTCAGCGTGGCCTGAGCCCGGTCGGCCAGGTAGCTGTGCACGCTGAATCCATGCTCGCGGGTGAGCCGGAGCGTCTGCCGCTTGATTTGCAGGTCGAGGGCGAACGTGCCAAGTGCGCCGGTGAGTTGTTTCTTCACGGCCTTGTTGCCGATGCCGGGCAGCGCGTGGGTGCGCGTGGCCTTGAGCAACGTGTCGAGCGGAGCGAGCTGCTTGCCGAAGTAATCGCAGGCCTTGGCGATGCGTTCCTGCAGCTGTGCATCGTGGGTATAGTCCGCCGAGCGGGCCAGGAGCAGGGTGTATTGTTCCTGAAATTTCGCTGCCACCTTCACCACATGTTCATTGAGACTGTCCGCTGCCTCCGTCCAGGGAGCGGACAGGGTGGTCTTGCGTGGCAGGTGCTCCTGTAGAATGCGGACAACGTAGGCGAGGCTCCGCTGCAGGTTGTCGAAGTGGAACAGTTCGATGAGGAGCGAGCGGAAAAAGTCGTAGCGGAACGACGGCAGCTTCGACTCGGTCTGTTCCGCGCTTTTCAGCTCGCCGGCAATGTAATGGTCCACCTGCTCGTCCGTCTGCAACGTCCGGATGCTCAGCGGAGCCGACAGCACGATGCCGCGGAGCGAGCGGCAGCGGCTCAATGCCACATAGACTTGTCCGTGTGCGAACGACTGGTTGATGTCGAGCAGAGCGTGGTCGAATGTGAGTCCCTGGCTCTTGTGAATCGTGATGCTCCAGGCCAGTCGCAGGGGATATTGGCGGAACGTTCCGATGACCTTTTCGGTCAGTTCCTTCGATTCTGCGTCGATGATGGTTTTCGTGTTGGCCCATTCCGCCATGCCCACGCGTATGAGGTTGGCCGAGTCTTTGCATTGCACCAGAATCTCACCGTTGTCGAAGCTGTGGATCCGCCCGATTTTCCCGTTGTAGTATTGCCGGCGATCACCTGTGTCGTTCTTCACAAACATCACCTGAGCCCCTTTTTTCAATACCAGATCGGCATCGGCCGGATAGGAGTTTTCGGGGAAATCACCCTTCGTCTCGCAGGCGAAGTGACGTTCGGGCTCATCAATGGCCGCCAGTTTCCGTTCGTTCCACTGCTGCGCCTTGTAGTTGTGGGTGGTGAGCCGGATGAACTCATCCTCATCGGCGGGCGTGAAGTTCGGCACGTACCGTTCGTTGAGCACGGCCACGGTGGTCTCGTCCAGCCGCCCTTCGCGGATGTTGGCCAGCAGGCGGATGAAGTCCGCGTCGCTCTGGCGGTAGATGTGGCGCAGCTCGATGGTGACGTAGGGAGTCTGCTGCAGTGCCCGGCTGCTGAAGAAATAGGGCGTTTCGTAGTAGTCTTTCAGCAATTCCCATTCCTTGTCAGCTGCCACGGGAGCCAGTTGCTGGAGGTCGCCGATGAGCAGCAGTTGCACGCCACCGAACGGCTTGTAGCGGTCGCGATACCGGCGCATCACGTGGTCGATGGCATCGAGCAGGTCGGCTCTCACCATCGAGATTTCATCAATGATGAGCAGGTCCATTGTGCGGATGATGTTTTTCTTCTCATCGCTGAAGCGATGATAGTTCTGTTTGCCCCGCACCTGCATGTCGGGCAGGTGGATGCCGGGCGAAATCTGGAAGAAGGAGTGGATGGTCATGCCCTGCGCGTTGATGGCGGCCACTCCCGTCGGCGCCACCACCACGGCCCGCTTGGGCGAGCGTTCGCGGAGCGTCTTCAGAAAAGTGGTCTTGCCCGTGCCGGCCTTGCCCGTGAGGAACACACTCATTTCCGTGCTCTCGATGAACTGCCAGGCCAGGTTCATTTCCTTGTTATGCTGTTGCTGTTCCATAGCGTTGGTTGAAAGGTGTGGAGTTCCGGAGTCAGCGTCGCAGAGAACCGAAGAGGGCTTCGATGAGGTCGGGACGGCCGAGGCGGCGGAGCTGTTGGATGATGGACTGCCGTGCTTCGGGTTTGTACCAGAAGAAGTATTGCCGCTGGGCGAGTTTCTCGCGCTGTGTGCGTGCCGAATAGACGGGTTGGAGAGTGTAGGGGTGGAGCCCTGTGTACCATGTTTCGGTGCTGACGGTCATGGGCGTGGGAGTGAAGTCCTGCACCTGTTCCAAGTGGAAGTCGAGGCGGCGCGTGGTGACGGCGAGCTCGGCCATGTCGGCTTCGGTGCAGCCGGGGTGGCTGCTGATGAAGTAGGGGATGAGCTGTTGGTGGAGGCCGGCTTCGCGGCAGATGCGGTCGAAGATTTGCTTGAAGTCGTAGAACAGGTTGAAGGAAGGCTTGCGCATGAGCCGGAGTACACGGTCGCTGGTGTGCTCGGGTGCCACCTTGAGCCGGCCGCTGACGTGGCGGGTGATGAGCTCACGGGTGTACTGACGGTTGTTGCGGTCGGTGCGTTCGTCGCCGGTGGGGTGGAGCAGGAGGTCGTAGCGCACGCCGCTGCTGACGAAGCTCTTCTTGACGGCGGGCATGGCATCGACGGCGCGGTAGATGTCGAGCAGGGGGCCGTGGTCGGTGTTGAGGTTGGGGCAGACACGGGGATGGATGCAGGAGGGGCGTCGGCAGCGGTGGCAACGGTCGAGGTCGCGCCCGTGCATGGCATACATGTTGGCGCTGGGGCCTCCGAGGTCGCTCAGGTATCCCTTGAAGTCGGGCATGCGGGTGATGGCCTGCACCTCGCGCAGAATGCTTTCGCGGGAACGGGAGGTGATGAATTTGCCCTGATGGGCGGAAATGGTGCAGAAGGCGCATCCGCCGAAGCAGCCTCGGTGGAGGCAAACGGAGAAGCGAATCATCTCGTAGGCTGGGATGCGCTTGCCCTTGTATTTGGGATGGGGCAGGCGGGTGTAGGGCAGGTCGAAGGAGGCGTCGAGCTCATGCTGCGACAGGGGCTGGTAGGGCGGAAAGACTACGGAGAACTGCTGGCCCGTGGGCTGGATGATGCGCCGCGCCTCGTAGGCGTTCGATTCTTCCTCAATGTGGCGGAAGTTTTCGGCTTCGCAGCGTTTGTCGCGCAGGCAGGCTTCGTGTGAGTGGAGCATGATGTCGTCGGGGCGGATGCCGCCCGGGATGTCGTGCTCGGGGAGGAGCAGCACGGTCTGCCGTTGAGGAAAGCGGAGCATGAGGTTGCGGAAGAGACGCACATCGATTTCTTGTTGCTGGTCGGCCAGCAGAGCCGCGAGGGAACGGATGGGCTTCTCTCCCATGCCGTAGATGAGGAGGTCGGCTCCGCTTTCTTGCAGGATGGTGGGACGCACGGTGTCGCTCCAGTAGTCATAGTGGGTGAGGCGGCGGAGGGAGGCCTCGATGCCTCCGAGCACGACGGGCACGTCGGGAAAGAGCTGTTTGAGGATGTGGGTATAGACGATGGTAGGAAGCTCAGGGCGCAGGTCGTGTCGTCCGTCGGGAGAATAGGCATCTTCGGAGCGGAGGCGGCGGTTGGCCGTGTATTTGTTCACCATCGAGTCCATGCATCCAGGGGAGATACCGAAAAAGAGGCGCGGACGGCCCAGCTTCTTGAAGTCGCGGAAGTCGCCGTGCCAGTCGGGTTGGGGAACGATGGCCACGCGCAGCCCCACGGCTTCGAGGGTGCGTCCGATGACGGCCACGCCGAAGGAGGGATGGTCAACGTAGGCATCGCCCGAGAAAAGAATGATGTCGAGACTGTCCCAGCCGCGCAGCTCGACTTCTTTCTTGGTGGTAGGCAGCCAGTCGGTGAGTTGCATCAGTTTTCGTCTTTCTCTTCGCTCCAGCTCACATAGAGCATGATGAGTTCGCGGAGACCGAAGACTTTCATATTGTCGTGGAAGAGCACTTGACGGCAGAGGTCGATGAGGTCGGCGCAGTCGTCGTTGTTCCCGATGAAGCTGCGCACGTTCTGACGGAGCTTGTCGAGCGTGCTTTCATCAATGATGCCGTTGCTCGGAACGAGGGCGCCGAGCAACGCGTATTTCTCAATGGTGCGGAGGTTGTCCTCCGAAACACTGATGTGGCGCGTGCCCGATGCGTTTGCCTGAATCTTGTACATGGTGGATGCGTTTTTTTTATTGGGAGGAGAGGGAGAATTTATTGGCAGAGATAGTTGACGACGGCCTGCATGATGCGGTTGCGGGACGCGTCGTCGGTGATGCTCTCAAGGGGAAAGCCGAAAGTGACGGCCTTGCAGTCGGTGCCGCCGTAGGCTGTGGCGGCCGACTGTCCGTCGCTGTAGGCCAGCATGGAGAAGGCTGTGCCTTGCGGACGGAGTACCTCGGGAGCCGGTACGGCGTAGCTCCGGTCGTTCATGTTGCGGTAGATGCTGCAATCGATGCCGCTGCCGTGGATGCCGTCCGTGCTTTTGTCCGTCAGCGTGCCGGCGTAGGTGGCGTGGAGGGACGGGCAGTGCAGGCCTTGGCTCTTCAGCAGGTTGGCTCCGCTCACGAAGATACGTCCGCCCTGCTGGCAGTAGGTTTCGATGAGGGCGGCGGTGTGGGGCAGGAAGTCTTTCTGCACGCCGAAGAGGATGTCAATCATCTTGTAGTGGCGCATGCGGAGTGCCGACAGGCCTCGACCTGCGTTGGCGGTGATGAAGGCGGACTCGCTGCACGAGGCGAAGGAATGCCGCCGCGTGAGTTGCACGCCTTTGCCGTGGAGAAAAACGTAGTCGAAGGTGTTGCCCATCATGACTTTTCCCTCCAGTTCAGAACCGCTGGCTCCGAGTCCGTCGGAGTGTTCCGACCCCACCCGGGTAAGGTCGAAGCCCGTCTGCCGTCCGCAGTAGCCGGTGAAGGCTCCGTAGGGCACGCCAGGGTCGGCATCGAGGTCGAAGCCTTGCGACGTGTCCGTGCTGACGGCCTGCGGGCCGGAGAGGCGGGTGAAGCCGTTGACGATGAGCACAGTGCCTTCGTTTCTCGAAGCGATGCAGGCCGCGAGCGTTTCGGACGGGAAGCTCTGGCCGCCTTTGTTGACTGCGCAGACGCGGAAAGAATAGATTTCGTCTTTCGTCAGCGGCATTGTGAATGAGTTTTCGCGCACCACGGTGCCGTTGTCGAAGTCACCGTAGCCCACACGGGTGTAAACCACGTAGTGGGTAGGGCGTGCCGTCGTTTCGAGCGGGTCGTCCACGGGAGTCCACGTGAGCACAGCCTCGTTTTTTTTCTCGTCGAGCGTCACGGAGAAGTCCTGCACGGGCAGCGGCTGAATCACGTAGGAGCGCTGGTGCATTTCTGCCACGTATTTCACGATGGTTTTGTAGAGGGAGCGGCTGAGGTCGAACTTGAACTGTGGGTCGTAGGCCAGTTGCATGTCGGCGAAGTTCTGATGGGAAAGCATCTCGACGATGACGGCGGGGATGGCGGGCACGCGTGTCTCTCCATAGTTGCGGTTGTAGAGCTTGCGCACGTTCCAATGGTACTTCCGCAGGTCGGTGTAGAGGTTGGCGAGGAACATCGAAGCGAGGTCATGGCTGGTGTATCGGTCAAGACCGGCATCTGTCTTGCCGTCGGCAGCGTTCGTGGTGCAGATGGAGAGGGAGCCGATGTTGTCGTCGGTCGTGGTGTAGCCTGCGTCGGTGTGGAAGGCAACGGCCAGTTCGAAAGGCACCTTCCGTCCCGCCCGTGTCGGTTCGTAGGCAGAGCCGCCGGCCAGCTCGTTGGTGGCCAGCGGACGGCTCAGAATGTCACTTTTGTAGTCGTCTGTGCCTTCATAGTAGTCATAGACCGAGTCGGGCATACCGGCCCACTGCTGGCTGTAGCGTGCGGCTTCGGCCCAGCGGGGCAGGCCGCTCATGGTGCCGCCCGAGGAGCGGAACAGGCCACGTGCGATGTTGCCCATGCCGCCGCCGAAGCGCACGGCATCGGCCGTGACCACACCATTGTGGCTGCTCTCGTTCGAGAGCACCACCATGCCGCTGGCATGCTGGCCACGGTCGAACTCGAAGGTGCCGAGATAGACCCATGTGCCGCCGCCCATCTGCTGGTTCACGCGGAACTCCGTCATGCCGCCTTTGTGGAAGACACGGTAGCGGGCATCACAGACGGAGGCAGGCTGGGTGGTGTAGGAAACATAGACGGCATAGCGCCCCCGTTCGGGTATCTCGGGCACCCACTGGGCGAACGAGGCATTCTTGTTGTTGGTGACGGTGGCGATACAGCGTGCTGTTCCGTCGGCGAAGGGATGGTCAGTGGCCACGTAGGTGTTCCTGAGCTGTGCGAAGCCTGTGCCGTCCGCCTGTCGCCAGTCGAATTTGGCTTTCTTCGTCACATGGCCTTCGAGGTAGGCTCCGTTCTTCTGCGGTGCGTCGTTGTCCACGATGACCTCGTGTGGCTGCCAGTCGCGCTCACGCGGTGTGAACACTACGGCTCCGGCGTTTTCCAGCATGGGGATGATGTAGGGAATGACGATGGTCTGCGAGAGCAGGTCTTCGCAGGAGCAGAAGAGGCGGGGACGTTGCCATTTCCACATCGCCTTCGTCGCATCCCAGTAGCGTCCGTGGCTCTGCCAGAGGGCAATGTGCGTGCCCTCTAATCCGTCTTCGGCATCGAAGGGGCGCGATGCGTTCCACACCCACGGTTCTGCCTGACTGCCGGTCTGCCAGAGGCGCGACTTGTCTTTGTGGCTGGAGCGGTCGGCATTGGGAATGAGATCTTCGATGGCGTGGCCGTCAACTAAGACGGTCAAATCGTATTTCTGATATTTCTGGGGAAGCAGACCACGGATGTCGCTGTAGATGCGGCTGACTGTTTCCGGTGTGAAATATTGTTCTTTGAATCCGTTTTCCCCCGTGATGGAAATGGTGTGCTCGTTCTCGTCCACCACGCAGCTCTTCAGCGTCGGCGGGCTGGTCAGCGCGTCGGCCCGTTTGTAGCCGGTGATATAGCTCTCCACGGCCTTCTGTACGTCGTGGGCATTCTGCGCCGGGAGAGTCAGGAAGCCTGTGGCGTATGCCGTCAGAAGCAAAATCCACTTCTTCATTTGTTGCTTAGATATTTCGTTTGGTTGTAGCCCACGAGCCGGTCGTAGCGTTCGCCGAAGGGGCGGTGGTAGATGTAGATGGCGTATTCGTTTTCCGTCTGGTAAAAATTTCCTTCAACCGGTGCAGTCTGTCCCACGTTGGAGCCATCGGGCACGAACAGGTATTGATAGTTGTAGGAACCTTGCTTGAGCGGGATGAGCAGCTCGTAGGCGTGGTCGGGGAGGTTGTATTCCATCTTATAGGCATCGGTGAAGCGTCCGTTGGTCAGGTCACCGTTGAGGAAAAGGTCACCGCCGACGAGCTGCGGCATGTCGAGGCGGAAGTGCGTGATGAAGTAGTCGCTCTCCGTCTCGTTCTCTTCGTTGTCGCTGTTGCGCACGTAGTAGCGTCCATCCTGGTCTTCGTCGTATCTGTAGCTGGTGCGTGGTTCGTCGGGCATGAGTGTGGCGTGGTAGTAGGGCTCGGCGAAATCCATGCTCTCCACACGCATGGTCGGCACGTATTCGTCCAGAATCTCGAAGCGGCGGTATTCGTTGCCTGCATCGAAGATGAGTTTCGGGTTGTGGTTGAACACCAGCGTGCCCGTGCGCAGGTAGGTGGGACGCAGGCCGCTCACGCTGTTGTCCCACCGGCGGTTCTGCACCACCACGGGCATGAGCTCCAGTTCTGGATGGCTGACGGCATAGGTGGAATAGTTCACGTTGAAGTTCACCTGCTGGTGTGATCTGTAGGCATCGATGTCTGTGTTGCCTGTGATGTCGAACTCGATGCCCACGTGCGGTTCGGCGATGGAGAAGCAGGCACGGGCTACAGGTTCGTCGTCGCCGTCCTCGAAGATGTCCACGCGGTAGTTGCCGCTGACGAGCAACTGCCTCACGTCGTCGTTGGGTAGCGTGAGCGTGTAGTGGTTGTAGAGCATGGTCGTATTCATCGAAGGCTCATAGTCTATGATGCGGCTACCGTTGAATCCGTCCATGTATTCGCTCTCCAGGAGGTCGGACTGCTTCCAGTCGGCGTTGCAGTGCGTGAGCGTGTAGGTGTAGCGTACGTAGTCATGTTGCAGATCATCGAAGCTGATGCGCACCCACTGATCTGTGCCAAGCAACATGACGGGGCTGGCATCCCACTGGCCGTTCACCTCCACGCGTATCGACTTCAGATTGTCGATGTAGACACCGCTTTCCTGCGCCGCCGCAGTCTGTAGCGCGAGGCAGAGACAGAGGCTTCCGATACACCTTGTAGCAATCATCTTTTTTCTTCCTTCGCTTTCAGTTCAGAATTTGAAGTAGTTTTTGGCATTGTAGTAGCTGATGTCCTCCACCATCTGCTCCACGCGCCCCATCTCTGCCTCTGGAATCTCTCCGTTCTCCACGTCGTTGCCGAGCAGGTTGCAGAGCGTGCGGCGGAAGTATTCGTGGCGCGGATAAGAGAGGAACGAGCGGCTGTCGGTGAGCATGCCTACGAAGCGGCTCAGGAGCCCCAACAGTGAGAGGGCGTTCATCTGCTTCGTCATGCCGTCCTTTTGGTCGAGGAACCACCAGCCGGAGCCCCACTGAATCTTGCCCGGCACGCTTCCGTCCTGGAAGTTGCCCAGCATGGTGGCCACCACTTCGTTGTCGGCGGGGTTGAGGTTATAGATGATGGTGCGCGTCAGCCGGTCCTCCGAGGCCAGCCGGTCGAGGAAGCGCGACATCGCCTTGGCCGTATTGAACTGCCCGATGCTGTCGAAACCCGTGTCGGGTCCGAGCAGTCGGAACATCTTTGTGTTGTTGTCGCGGATGGCACCGTAGTGATATTGTTGCGTCCAGTCGGCCTCGTAGTCCATCTCGGCAAAGCGCACCAGCATGCAAGTCTTGAACTTACGGATTTCCTCGCGGCTCAGCTCCCTGCCGTTCGTCATGGCCGTCTCGAAGATGCGTTCGATTTCTGCGTCCGAATAATCTTCGGCATAGAATTCTTCCAATCCGTGATCCGACAGCCGGCAACCGTTTTCGGCGAAAAAGTCATGCCGCTTCTGTAAGGCATCCAGCAGGTCGTCGAACCGCGTGATGTTCACACCGCTCACCTCCGCCAGCCGCTCCACGTAGGCTCTGAAGTCCGCTCCCCGCTCCACGGCCATCGCCTTGTCCGGGCGCCAGGCCGGCAGCACCTTGATTTCGAATCCCGACTCGCGGATGCGGCGGTGGTGCTCCAAAGAGTCGATGGGATCGTCCGTCGTGCAGACCGTCTCCACGTGGTATTTGCGCATGAGCCCCCGTGCCGTGAAGTCGGGGTCGTGTAGCACCTTGTCGTTGCACGCCTCATAGATGTCGCGAGCCGTTGTCGGATTCAGAATCCTGTCAATGCCGAAAGCCGTCTTCAGCTCCAGATGCGTCCAGTGGTAGAGCGGATTGCGCAGTGTGTAGGGTACTGTCTCCGCCCATTTCTCAAATTTCTCCCAGTCGCTCGTGTCTGTGCCTGTGCCTGTGCAGAACCGCTCCGCCACGCCGTTCGAGCGCATGGCGCGCCATTTGTAGTGGTCTCCCCCCAGCCACAGCTCCGTGATGGAACTGAAGCGGTGGTCGTCGGCTATCATCTTCGGACTCAGGTGGCAGTGATAATCAATGATTGGCATCGGTGCCGCATGCTCGTGATAGAGCCTCTGCGCAGTCTGCGTCTGCAACAGAAAATTCTCATCCATAAAGGCTTTCATGGCGAAACTATTTCTTGGAATTATATTTATGTTGACAAAAATAGTGCTTTTTTGCGACTTATTCAAAAAAAATGCTTACTTTTGTCCATAGAACTGACAATCACCTTCAAAAAAACTAACAAAAACTCCCCACAACCATGCTCAAGCCTCTCAATGCCCGCACGGCCCCCAAGAGCCACGCACCCGAGCGCATCATCCAGTTCGGCGAAGGAAACTTCCTGCGCTGCTTCGTAGATTGGATTGTAGATCAGATGAACCGCAGGACCGACTTCAACTCCTCCGTCGTTGTCGTCCAGCCCATCGAACGTGGAATGGCAGACCAGCTCAACGGTCAGGACTGCCTCTACCACGTCAACCTGCAAGGCCGCCTCGACGGACAGCCCGTCAACACCATTACGCGCATCAACTCCATCAGCCGCGCCATCAATCCCTACACTCAGCACCAGGCCTTCCTCGCTCTGGCCGAGCAACCTGAGATGCGCTTCGTCATCTCCAACACCACTGAGGCCGGCATCACCTTCGACCCTGCCTGCCGCCTGACCGACACACCTCCCTCCAGCTATCCGGCCAAGCTCACCCAACTCCTCTACCATCGCTTCTTGACGTTCCACGGCGACCGCACCAAGGGGCTCATCATCATGCCTTGCGAGCTCATCTTCCTCAACGGCCACCATCTCAGCGAGTGCATCCTCCGCTACATCGACCTCTGGCGCGATGACCTCGGCAGCCATTACGAACGGTTCCGGCAGTGGTTCAGCCACAACTGTTACGTCTGCGCCACTCTCGTCGACCGCATCGTGCCCGGATTTCCGCGCCGCGACATCGCCCGCATCCAGCGCCGCATCTCCTACGCCGACAACCTCGTTGTCCAGGGAGAAGCCTTCCATCTCTGGGTCATTGAGAAACCCCAGAACATGTCCATCGCCCGCCTCCGCCGCGAGTTCCCCGCCCACAAGGCCGGGCTCCACGTGCTCTTCACCCAGGACGAACGTCCCTACCACGAGCGCAAGGTGACACTCCTCAACGGTCCCCACACCGTGCTCGCCCCTGTGGCCTACCTCTCCGGCCTGAACATCGTGCGCGACGCTTGCAACCACCCCCTCGTCCGGCGCTACATCCACTTGGTGCAGTTCGATGAACTCATGCCCACCCTCAGTCTTCCTGCCGACGAGCTCCGTCAGTTCGCCTCCGACGTGCTCGAACGCTTCAACAATCCTTACGTTGACCATCAGGTCACGAGCATCATGCTCAACTCCTTCCCAAAATTCGCCACGCGCGACCTGCCCGGACTGAAAACCTATCTGCGCCTGCGTGGCCAGTTGCCTCGTGGACTCGTCTTCGGTCTGGCAGCCATCATCACCTATTACCGGGGAGGCACACGTACCGATGGCGCAGCCATCCGTCCCGACGATGCTCCTCAGATTCTTCAGCTTTTGTCCAATCTTTGGGCTACAGGCGACGTGCGCCAAGTGGCTCAGGGCGTGCTCGCAGCCGACTTCATCTGGCATGAGGACCTCAATGCCACCGTCCCCGGCCTCACCGACCTTCTGACGGCCCATCTCGACCTCATCCAGCGGCTTGGCATGACCGCTGCGCTCAAGTCCATTCTCTGAAGAAAGTTCCACACGATTTTTTTTGATTCCCTCCATGATTTTTCCTGCCCCCTTTTCAGGGGGCAGGGAAACGGAGATACGTGTGCGGCGGACTGCATGGATGCAGGAGCGGCGGACGAACTGCACAACGGGCGAACATGGTGTGCGGAGAATGTTGCACACATGAGACGGATGTTTGCAGTTTTTGGAGAAATGTGGCGCGAAGAGGCGGACGGGCATCGGAATGTGCGTACCTTTGCAGACAAATATCCAACTCCAAAAGTGCAGCACATCATGAAGTATAATCATATTCTGCCCCTCCAGATTCGCTTTAACGACGTGGACAAGTTCGGCCACGTGAACAATACCGTGTATTTCCAGTTTTTCGACACGGCCAAGACAGACTATATCTATGAGGTGTGCCCTCATGTGGACTGGTCGCGCGAGGCCATTATGGTGGCGCACATCGAGTGTGACTTCATCGCGCAGGTGATGGGGGACGACCGCATTGCCGTGCGCACCCGCGTGAGCCACATCGGCACGAAGAGCTTCCGGCTGATGCAGGAGGTGTTCGACATGGGGACGGGCGAAGTGAAGTGCCGCTGTATGTCGGTGATGGTGGCCTATGACTTGATGAAGCACTGTTCGATGGCCATCCCGGAGCAGTGGAAGGAGGCTATCGGTCGGTTTGAGAACGGAGGCAGTGTCCGACAGGCATTGGCGAGCTGAATGGCCGTCAGCTGATTGGGAACCAGACGAAGACGGCTGCGTCCCAGAGGGCGTGGCTCAAGAGAATGGAGGGAAACCGGCGGGGCATGAGCCGGAACAGTCCGCCCCAGACGATGCCGCAGACGAGGGCGGAGAGAAGGAGCATGAGATTGAGCGAGGGCACATGCACAAGCGTATAGGCGAGGGTGGCGGTGGCATAGCCTGCATTGGCACCCCAGCGGGTGGAGAGCGTGCGTTGCACGTAGCCACGCCAGAAGAGTTCTTCGGCCGGACCGATGATGCAAAGCAAGAGCAGGGAGAGAATCCACGGATTTTCTCCCTCTTTCATGGCATAGATGCTGTCCACTTCGGGACGGGCGAAGCTGAAGAGGCTTTGTGAGACTTTGTCACCTATCCAAAACAGAACCCACAGGACTGCGGCGATGAGGATGCCCGAAAGTAAGATTTTCCAAACCTCCCCAAGGAAGATTTTCCCACGGGAGACCTTCCAAGCGAGGGCTGCGAGCACGAAGGCGGAGCAGGTCATGGCGAGCCAGAAGTTCAGGAGGCCTGCGGTCAAGGGGGAGAACATGATGAACCAAAGGGCCGCGGCGATGAGAATGGAGAGTAGGAGACGTTTCATAGAAACAGGGCGAGCGCGAGCAGGAGGGAAAAGACGAGTTGCTGTCGGGCGGTGTGCTCGTCAAGGTCGGCGATGGCTGGCACGCCGCCAGTGCGGACCGAACGGGCCTGGTGGGCGTTGGCGAAAGCGAGGGGCAGGCTGAGCAGCGTGAGCAGCGTGAACGGGGATAGCGCACCGGTGAGGATGAGCAGCAGCAGCCAGAGGTAGGGGAAGAAGATTTCGAAGAGGTAGATGCCGACGGCGATGCCGCGTCCCGTGCGCATAGCGAAGGTGGTGATGCCGGCGCGGGCATCGGTCTCGATGTCGCGCGTGTTGTTCGCATGCAGAATGGCCACGGTGATGAGACCTGTGGCGGCCACGGGCAGGAGAGCTTCCCAATGGATGGAGGCCGTGGCTACGAACGACGTGCCGATGGTGGGCAGCAACCAATAGCAGAGGGCGATGACAACATCTCCCAGGGCATGGTATTTCAGCGGTGGATAGAGCAGCGAGAGGGCGATGCCGGCCAGACCGATGCAGAGCAGGACAGGTCCCGTGAGCAGGACGAGGGCGATGCCCACGACGACGGCCGCCGCCAAGAGCAGGACGGAGAGGCGCATGACCTGCTGTGGCGTGAACTGGCCGCTGGTGAGAATCTTCACGCCATAGGTGTCGGCTGCGTCCACGTGTCGGCGGAAGTCGAAATAGTCGCTCCACACGTTGCCGGCGGCATGCACCAACAGGATATCGACCAGCGCGCAGAGGCCGGGCGGCCAGCTGATGTCATAGCCTCGGGCATGGAGCCAGGCGAGCGTGACGATGACGGGGGTGGCTGAGGCCGTGAGGCTCCATGGGCGTGTGGCGAGGAGGTAGGCTTTAGCTTTCGAAGACTGCATCATTCTCAGGACTCGGCGGTAGGTTTCTCCCTATCTCCTTCTGAAGGAGAGGTGTTCAGGGCGCGTTTCACTTTGTCCACATAGGCATCGATGACAGCCACGGCGGTGATGTTCACCACATCGCGCACGCTGGCTCCGAAGTCGGTGAAGTGAATGGGTTTGTTGAGCCCCATCTGCACGGGGCCGATGACCTCCACGTCGGGATCAAGGCACTGGAGCATCTTGAATGAGGAATGGGCACTGGTGCGGTTCGGGAAGATGAGTGTGTTCACGTCCAGCCCCTTCAACTTGCTGAACGGATAGAGCTCGTCGCGTTGCTCGCGGTCGAGGGCGAAGCCGATTTGCATCTCCCCGTCCACTACCATGTCGGGCAATTCGCGGTGCATGATTTCTACGGCTTTGCGCACCTTCAGGCTGCCTTCGTTGTCGTCGCTGCCGAAGTTCGAATGGCTGATCATGGCGATGGTGGGCTTCTCGTTGAAGAAACGCACGGCAGTGGAGGTGAGCTTGGCGATGTCCACCAGCTCTTCCGTGTCGGGATGCTGGTTGATCATCGTGTCGGCGATGTAGAAGGTACCCTTGGCCGAGTTGATGATGTGCATCGTGCCGAAGTGCTTGTATTCGGGGCGGATGCCGATGACTTCCTTGGCCACCTTGATGGTGTTGGAATAGCGCGTGTAGAGGCCGGTGATGAAGGCATCGGCCTCGCCTGTCTCCACCATCATCATGCCGAAATAGTTGCGCTCGAACATCTTGTCATTGGCTTCCTGGAAGGTGAATCCGTCGCGCTGACGTTTCTGGGTCAGAATGCGGGCGTAGCGTTCGCGGCGGGCGGCTTCGTCGGGATGGCGCAGGTTGACGATGTCGATGCCGTCGAGGTTCAGGTCGAGCTCGGCCGCCAGCTTGGTGATGGCCTCGTCGTTGCCCAGCAGAATAGGGTCGCAGATACCCTCAGCCTTGGCCTGTACGGCGGCTTTGAGCATCGTCGGGTGGATACCCTCGGCAAAGACCACGCGCTGACGGTGGTGGCGGGCGGTGTCGTAGAGCTTCTGCGTGAGCTTTGTCTCTTGGCCGAGCATCTCGCGCAGGTGTTTTTTGTAGGCATCCCAATCGGTAATCCGGCTGCGGGCCACGCCGCTGTCCATTGCTGCCTTGGCCACGGCCGCGCTGACCTCGGTGATGAGGCGCGGATCCACGGGCTTCGGAATGAAGTAGTCGGGTCCGAACGTCAGGTTGTTCACGTGGTAAACGTCGTTCACCACATCGGGTACGGGCTGTTTGGCCAGATTGGCGATGGCCTGCACGGCGGCCAGCTTCATTTCTTCATTGATGGCGGAAGCGTGGACGTCAAGAGCGCCTCGGAAGATGTAGGGGAAGCCGATGACGTTGTTGATTTGGTTGGGATAGTCGGAGCGGCCCGTTGACATCAACACGTCCGGACGGCTGGCCATCGCATCTTCGTAGGAAATCTCGGGAACGGGGTTGGCTAAGGCGAACACAATCGGGTCTTTGGCCATGGAGCGAATCATGTCTTGCGTGAGTACGTTGCCTTTCGACAGTCCCACGAATACGTCGGCTCCCCGGATGGCTTCCTCTAATGTGTGTACGTCGCGGCGGTCGGTGGCGAAGAAGCGTTTCTGCTCGTTCAGCCCCTCGCGGTCGCTCGTGATGACCCCTTTCGAATCGAGCATCAGGATGTTCTCCTTCCTGGCTCCGATGGCCATGTAGAGCTTGGTGCAGCTGATGGCGGCCGCGCCGGCACCGTTGACGACGATGCGCACGGAGGCGATGTCCTTGCCGTTCACTTCGAGGGCGTTTTTCAGTCCGGCTGCCGAGATGATGGCCGTGCCGTGCTGGTCGTCGTGCATCACGGGGATGTCTAAGGTCTGCTTCAGACGATTCTCGATGTAGAAGCATTCGGGAGCCTTGATGTCTTCCAGATTGATGCCGCCGAAAGTGGGAGCGATGCGCTCTACGGCCTCGCAGAATTTCTCGGGATCTTTTTCGGCCACTTCGATGTCGAACACATCGATGCCGCCGTAAATCTTGAAGAGTAGTCCTTTGCCTTCCATCACGGGCTTGCCGCTCATGGCACCGATGTCGCCCAAGCCGAGCACGGCCGTGCCGTTGCTGATGACGGCCACAAGGTTTCCTTTGTCCGTATATTTGTAGGCATCCTGCGGATTTTGCTGAATTTCCAGGCATGGATAGGCCACGCCCGGGGAGTAGGCCAATGACAAGTCGGTCTGCGTGCGGAAAGGCTTGGTCGGTTTTACTTCGATTTTTCCCGGTCGGCCGTTCTCGTGATAGAACAGAGCCGCCTCTTTTGTAATCTTCACCATAATGACTGAATGAGCCGCCCGCGGCGGCGTTGTGTTTTGTAACGAGAAAATGTATTGTCCCCGCGCGGGACGCGGGATGCAAAGTTACAAAAAAGAATGGACTCTTCATCCATTCTTTTCTGATTTCCTCCTATTGTATGCTGAAAAAGTGCTTAGAAGATGACTTTGCGGCTACTACCGTCGCTCATGCGGAGAATGTTGATGCCGGGCTGTGGAGAGGCGATGCGGATGCCAGCAGGGGTGTAGACGGCAATGACGGTGACGGTTGTCGTCTGACCGACGGCTGCAATGGCGGTAGGATCGGTGATGTTGATGTGGAATTCGAAGACGCAACGTCGGAGGTAGCCATCGTCGGCTGCTGCGGCAGTCGTGAGGGCTTGACGAATGACGTAGGAATCACCCATGCTGCATCGGGCGGGATATTGGCCGATGTTGACGGCGAGCGCGGACTGGTCGAGTTCGGAGAAAATGGTCGCACTGCCAGAGCTGAACGTACAGGTGTAGCCGTCGGCAGCGAACCAGTGGCCGGGAGCATTGGCGGTGGAGGTGGTGTTCACGGAGCCGTCGGGCTCAACGGCGGCATAGATGAGCGTGCCGTTCGTGATGCCACTGGCAAGAGCCGTGGAAGCCACGCCGAGAATGTCGGCGGTGGCTGCACGGTCGATGCTGACGGGCGTGGAGTCATAGATGGCGGCTGCGGTGTTGGTGAACGGCACTTCGTTCACCTCGTAGCGCAGCGTGTCGGCTTGGATATGGTCGAACGAGGCCACAATGTTGACGTGGAACTCGAACACCACGCGGCGCATCTGGCTACCAGCTATGCCTGGCAGATACGTGAGTGCCTGACGGATGACATAGCTTTCTCCGGCTCGGCAGGCATTGGGATATTGGCCGATGTTGCACGCGAACGTGGACTTGTCGAGCTCGGAGAAGATGCACGGACTGCCGGCGAACTTCGTCACGTTGCCATTGGTGTCGAACCAGTGGCCGGGGTCGTTGGCGGTAGAGGTGGTGGTCACCGTGCCGTCGGGGTCGATGCCAGTGAAGAGAATCGTCGAGCCGAGGAGCGAGGTAAGGTCGCTCACGCTCACGCCGAGGCTCTCTGCTGCGGCCTCCGTGTCGATTTGCACGGGTGTGGAGTCGTAGGTCTTGGCCGAAGCGTTGCGGAACGGGATTTCCTCGACCTCGTAGTGCAGCGTGTCGGTCTGCTCCACGTCGCCCAGCGATGCTGTGGCTTTGTCGGCCGTGCGGGCAATCCATACGCTCATGTAGCCCTTGCCGCGGTTGGCCCAGGCATAATAAGGAATGGCGGTGAGCGTGGCGTTTTCGGCGGCTACGCTGCCGTCGGCCTGCAGGCGTGCTTTCTGGCCTGCGATGACGAGGGAGACGAAGGTGTTGTCCACGATGGTGGCGGTGCTGGTCTCCACGGTGGCATCATCCGGCACGATGGCACTGGCGCAGTCGGCGTTGTCAGGCCATTCGAGGCAGTAGACAATCGGACCGCGCTCCAGTTCGATGAGTCCTGCGTCGGCTGTCACCTGCGTGTTGGCCACGCTCTTGTGTACGTCCATCGGGAGCGAGAAGGAAATGACATCGCCTATGCTCCACTGGCGGTTGAACGTCATGTAGCCCTGCTCCAGCGTGTAGGCGGTCGGGGAGCCGTTGATGCTGACGCTCACGTTTGCCGTTTCGGCGTTGAGATAAGAATAGAGGTCGGACGGAACTGGCTTGCCCTGTGCCCAGCCCGGCAGGCGCAGCTTGAGCACGAAGTCGGCGGCAGGGATGGAATCAATGGTGATGGTGATGTCGCCGTCCCAAGGATATTGGGTGGACTGCGTGAGCACCACGTTGCCGTCTGTCATCGGCACGGAGGCCGTTCCCTGAGCGTAGAGGTTCACGTAGATGCTGTCGTCGCGGTGGGCATACATGTAGCCCGGTACGGAGGCGATGAAGCGGCAGAGGTTGCTCGGGCAGCAGGCGCAGCCGAACCAGGCCGAGCGTTCGTAGGTGCCGTCGCTGGCCAGTGGATTCGGATAGAAGAAACGGTCGCCTGAAAGGCTGATTCCGCTGATGACACCATTGTAGAGCGTGCGCTCGATGATGTCGTAGTATTTGGAGTCACCGTGGAGCAGGAACATGCGCCAGTTCCAGTAAACGTTGCTGATGGCAGCGCACGTCTCGCAGTAGGCCGTCAAGTTCGGCAGTTCATAGTTGGCACCGAAAGCCTCGCCGTCGTGCAGTGCTCCGATGCCGCCTGTGATGTAGAGCTTCTTCTCGTTCACGTTGTCCCAGATGCGGTCGATGGCACTGAGGTAGTCATCCTCCTGCATGATGGCGGCTACGTCGGCCATGCCGGAGTACATGTATCCGGCGCGCACGGCATGCCCCACGGCCTCGTCCTGCATCACCACCGGCTTATGCGTCTGGCTGTATTCCTTGCGTGCCACGCCGCGCGAGCCGCGCAGGTCGAGAAAGTATTTGGCCAACCGCAGATAGTCCGTCTTGCCTGTCACGCGATACATCTTCACGAGTCCCATTTCCACGATTTGGTGTCCAGGTTCGTAGGTCAGCCCGCCTTCGAGGAAGTCATGCACGAGCAGGTCGGCGTTCTTGATGGCCACGTCGAGTAGCGTGCGCTTGCCCGTGGAGATGTAGTGTGCCACGGCAGCCTCGTAGAGATGGCCGCAGTTGTAGAGTTCATGGCTCAGGTTCGGGTCGTACTCCCAGCGTTCCGGCCCCACCCATGAATGGTAGTTGCCCGGTTCGCCCGCCGTGCGTGGTGTGTAGAGGTAGCCGTCCGGCTCCTGTGCGTCGGCGATGATCTGGATGAGCGTGTCCATTTCGGCCTCCAGAGCAGCGTTCGGATGGTTCTGGACGGAATAGGACATGCCTTCGAGAATCTTGTAGATGTCTGTATCGTCGAACGTGTTCTCCGTGTTGAACCAGCCTGCCATCTTTCCGGCGGCTTTCAGGAAGTTGTCCACGCGTCCCGTGTTCCAGCACTGTTCAAGGGCGATGGGAATCGTCACACTCTGGTTCTGCTCCATGCGCGGACTCCAGAAACCATCATCCAGATGGACGCGGCTGAAGTCCACGTTCTCAATCGGGTAGTCACCGAATTCCTCGTCGGCGGTGCTGCCCCCGGCCTCGTCGGCAAAGACTTCCCACTCCGTCACTCCGAGTGCCGAATAGCTGCCGGAGCCGCGGGCGTTCATCCACAGACGCAGCTGCGACGTTTCCACCGGCTCGAAGGCCACGACGTTCGGTGCCGTGCGATTGAGCGGATAGCTCTGGCCGCTGAGTAGCGTCACGTCCTTCCATGCGCCGGCCGTGTCGTCGTAGTATTGGAGCTTCCACGACTTCGGCAGGTTTACGCCCGTGCCCTCGTTCTCCGTGTCTGTCCAGAAGAAGACGCGGGAAGAGCTCACCGTGTGTGTCTTGCTCCAGCTGTAGGCCAGCCACGACGTGGCCGGACGGCTGTTCTGCCAAGAGCCCCACGTCTGGGCATTGGCCAGCTCGCCGTAGCCCGTCACGCCGTCGTTGATGGCGTAGAGGTAGTTCCACGAAGCCGTATAACTGGCGGTGATGCTGTTGCTGAGCGGCGCGATGTTGGTGCCCACTTCCACTGTTACGCTCTCCTCCATTCCGTCGAGCGAGGCCGTCACGATGGCTGTTCCCATGCCCACGGCGGTAATGATGCCGTCGGCCGTCACGGTGGCCACGGTCTTGTCGCTCGATGTGAATGTGATTTGTCCGTTCCGGCCCTGAGGGGCAGTGGCAGCCTGCAGGTCACACGACTCGCCGGCGGCGAGTGTGAGTGTGGCGGCGTTGCCGAGAGTCTTCGTCGGGTTGAACGTGATGGCGGTGGAGAAATCGGTTCCGAGCATCAAGTTGCGGAATGTGTTCAGGTCGTCATAGCTGATGCCCACGTGGCGGTGCCAGTAGTCGATGAACTGGGCCTGCAGAGTGAAACCGTTGAACGTCTTGATATAGTTCATGCAGTCGGTGAGCCATGACTTGTCACGGGCGTTACCGGCGGCTGGGTAGTAGGCGAAGACGGACAGCTCGTATTCCTTGTAGAGGTCGCTTTCCGAGAGTCCGAGCAGACCTTCGAGCAGGAAACAGAGCGTGCCGGTGCGGTCCACGCCGTAGATGCAGTGGATATAGACCGGCTGTCCGGCTTTCAGCTCCTGCAGGATGAAGTCGAAGTCTTTCTTATAGTTCGGAATGGCTGCTGTGATGCCTTTTACGTAGTACACGCTGTTGTTCACGCGCCGATAGTCGATGTCCGTTCCCAGCGGTGATGCCGTGATGTCGGCCGCTTCGTCGTCCGTCCGCAGGTCGAGGTCTGCAGCGATACCGAGATTGCGCAGGGTTGTGATGTCGGCCGTGGAAATGGTGTGCAGGTTGTTCATCTCGTCACCACGGTAGAGCAGACCATACTGCACGGTGTGGCCGTCGGTGGTGCTCCATCCGCCCAGGTCGCGCACGTTGGAGAGGCTCGGAGCCTGAATCATGCGCACGCGGCCAGTGGTCAGGAATTGTCCGCTGGCTACATTCACGCTGAGGCCGCCATTGTCCGTTCCGCTCACCTTATAATAATAGGTACGTGCGGGCGTAAGGTTGTAGATGGTGGCCGTTGTGTCGCTTCGGTTGAGTACGGTGCGCTGTGCGTCGGACAGGTCGGCACTCGTGCTGATGTCAATGTATTGGCTCAGCAGCGTGGCTGTGGGGGCTGTCCATGAGAGGCTGACTCCCTGCGGCTGGTCGCGGCGGGCGGGAGGAGCCACGTTGTAGTTGGCAACCTGCGTGGTGCTGGCCGCTGTGTAGGTCACTTCGTCCATGAAGGCTTTCACGCGCTGGTTTTCTAAGCAGAACGTGTCGGGAGCTTCCTGTGCCGACAGTGGCAGTGTGGTCAGCAATCCGATGGTGATGGTCAGAATAAGCTCTTTCATAACAGATAGGTTATTTTTTCTTGTGTGATTTTTTTTGACAGGAAGACTTCAGGTGTTGAAAGTCGCCGAAAGGTACGTTTTTTTCTTGAACCTGTCAAATGATTTTTTCTGAAAATGAGTTTTGTGGAGCGTGAGTGCGCGGACGCACTCACGCCGTTGTTTACCAGAGTCCGCCAATCCAGCCGTCATTTTGACTGTCTTGGCCCGCTATGTAGTCCTGCAGTTCCTGCTCTTCGTCGTAGTCGTCGTGGCGTTTCACGTCTACGTCCATGGAACTGTAGTGCCACGGCATGTTCCGAAGCAGCCTGAGCATGCATGCCGAGAGCGAGGAGCGCAAGCATCATGATGCGCTTCGCGGTCGGCTTGTTGATGTTGAATAAGGTTCTCATAAAAATGAATGTTTGTTGAAAAGATGATGATTGAAAGGCTGAATGTTGTCGGTTCGGCCATGCTGACTTCTTCTGTCAGGGGTCGCGGCAAAGTTAACCGATTCCCTGGAAAAGATTCTTTTTCAACTTTTTCAAAAAAAAGGGAGGATTGGTTCAAACCTCATTTTGAATCAATCCTCCCGCCAAATTGACGCAAAAGACAGAAGAAAGTCTTTTGACTCTGAAACGTGAGAAATAAAAATGTGCGGCAGCTTCATTGCTGTTGTTGGAACTCGCTGGGGAGCATGCCGAACCAGTCGCGGAAAGTGTCGGCGAAGTAGTTGGCATCGGCATAGCCTACGCGTTGCGCCACGTCGGCCACGGTGGCGGTCTTCTGCGTGAGCATCTCGCGGGCGGTCTGCATCTTGATGTTCCGGATGAACTCCAGTGGTGTCTGTCGGCGGATGGCTTTGATCTTGCGGGTGAGGGTGGAGCGCGACATATTCATCTGCTCCGCCAGCGTCAGCACGCTGAAGTCCGGGTTGCTGAGGTGGGCACGGACGATGTCGGTAGCCTTGCGGATGAGCATGTCGTCGAGCTGGGCTTCGGGCGTGCTGGCCGCAGCCGTGGTCGTCGTGTCCACGTAGCGGCGCATGGCCACGAGCTCTGCGCTGTCCGACCATTTCTCACTCTCCTGCCGGCGTGTGCGGCGCAGCAGGTAGCGGACGGTGAGCCAGGCAATGACGGCGAGAACGAGGGCGTAGAGGCAGTAGGCGGGGGTGGAGTTGTACCATGCGGGGCGTTGGTGCAGGCGGAAGGTGGTCACCTGGTCGCTCCACAGCCCGTTGGCATCCGTGGCCTTGAGCTCCAAGGTATGGTCGCCCTTCGTCAGACGGTTGAACTGCACGCTGCTCTGGCCTGCCGGCAGAAACATCCACTCACCGCCGTCGAAGCGGTAGGCATAGCGGATGGTGGAGGCATGGAGATAGTCAAGCGAGGAGAAGTGGATGGCGATGTTGCGGGCTGAGGCGGGCAAAGGACTGTCGGGCGGCAAATGGCGGTCGAAGGGCAGACTCGTGCCGTTCATCGTCACGTCGGTTATCAGCACGCGTACCTCGCGGGGCATGCCCTCAATCTGGAGCGAAGGACGGAGCTGGATAAATCCGTCGAAACCGCCGGCCACGACGCTGCTGTGCAGAGAGTCGAAGCTGATGGCGCGGGGCATGAAGCGCGGCAGCAGCTGCACGTTGTCGTTGTGGTCGCTTGTCGTCGTTCCGACCACGCGGAAAGCTCCTGTGCGCGGATCGAATTCCGTCAGCCGCTGGTTGGTGTGAATCCACAGATGGTTATAGTTGTCGACGACGATTTTTTCCACCATGTCGCCATTCATTCCACTCTGTACCGTCAGTTCCTGGAACTGGGGATGCCGCCCTTTGCGGAAGCTGAGCAGCTGGCCGTCGCCGGTTCCGACCCACACGGTGCCGTCTGTCGTGGAGGCTGTGGAGAGGAGGTCGCGCTCTAGTTTGTGCAGTCTCACCACCCGGCCGTCGCGCAGTTCGCAGAGTCCGCGCTCCGTGACGGTGGCCCAGACGGTGCCGTCGGCTGTCTGCGTGAAGCTGGTGGTGTGACCGATGGTGTCGGCCACGGCTGTCAGTCGGCGGGTGGCGGGCTCATAACGGAAGATGCCGCCGTAGGTGCCAATCCACAGACGGCCCTGCCGGTCTTCGAAGATGGTCTTGGGCCACAGGCCGGGCACTTTCACCTCATGATGCATCTCCATCTGTCCGTCGGCGGGACGGACAGACACATTATAGACGTAGGGGGAACCGGTAAGTGCCCAGATATGATGCGGCTCGCGGGAGGGAATCAGCTCGTGCACTATGTCGAGGTGGGTGTGGCGCAGGGCGGGGCAGTCTGACCAGACGACGAGGTGATCGGACGCGGGACGATAGGTGCAGAGACCGAGCCGCTCCTGCGAAATCCAGTAGAGCGACGGCTCGGCATCGCGGCAAAGAGTGACGATGTTGGTGGCACGGTTGAAGCGGGACTGGAGGGCCGGAACGTGGAACCGTTGGATGCCCGTCTGTTCGAAGTCGATGATGAAGGAAGGGCGGTCGTAGCCGGCCACCCAGATGTTCCGGTCGCGGTCGCAGACAAGCTCGTTGATCATCTTCAGTTGCGGCTGGAAGTTGGTGAGTGCCTGGTGGAGGTCGATGGCTTCTAAACGGCCGGCAGCCGTGAGGCGGAAGGCATGGAGGTCGTCGAACGAGGTGGCCCACAGCAGACCGGAATCGGGATGTGGCTGGAGAAAGAAATAATGGTTGACGGGCTGCCCCGCGAGATTGTAGGCCGGTGGCTGGGGAACGTAGCGGCGGGCGGGGTCGAAAACCTTCAGGTCGCAACGGAAGATGCCCCGGTCGGTGGTGGCGAGCCAGAGGAATCCGTGGCTCTCGGCCATGTGGATGACGTGCAGATTTCTGCTCACGGAATCGAGCGGTGTCCACCGACGTGACTGCGGAAGGAAGCGGCAGAGCCCCTGCGAGTAGCATCCTGCGAGCATCGTGCCGTCCGGCAGTTGGTGGAAGGTGGAGGCTCCGTCCTGCGCCTGAGTCAGCTCGGCCGTGTCCGTCTGCCCGCGCGGAATGACGTAGGTCTGCCGGTTGGTGGAGAGGAAGACGGTGCCGTCAGCCGCCACCCGTAACTCGTTGATGGTGGCGTTGGCCAGCTGTCCGGCGCAGAAGGGGCGGATGAGGTAGTCGCGCTTGTCTATATAGAAGGCACCGATGCTGGTGCCGAAGAGGATGCGGTGGAGGCTGTCTTCGGCCATGCAGATGACGAGGTTGCTCTTCATGGCCGTGGGATGGAGATAGTCGTTGCGGAACGTGCGGATGTTGTAGCCGTCGTCGCGGCAGATGCCGTCCACGGTGGCGTACCACATGTAGCCCTCGGAGTCCTGCATGATGCGGTGGACGCTCCTCACGGGCAGCTTCGACACCTGAGGCACGGTGCGCAGTGTGGCCACGGTTTCCTGAGCCATGCCCTGCACGCCGGTGAGCAGCATGACCGCCATTCCGGCGCAGAATGCGTGTAGCCTTGTCCTCTTCATCGTAAAAGCAAAAAACCAACCATCCCCCTGGGATGATTGGCTCTTGCGGTGTGTACGAGACTCGAACTCGTGACCCCCTGCGTGACAGGCAGATATTCTAACCGACTGAACTAACACACCGTTGTTCCGACCTCCGTCCCGTTTCCTGCTCCTTGGCAGGAGTTGTGGAGGTTTCCGTTTTGCGAGTGCAAAGGTACGGCTTTTTCTTGAACCTGCAAATTATTTGGAAGAAATTTTGCAAAAAAGTATGTTTTTCCGCATTTTCCCCGTTTCTGCCTCACTCCCGGAGCAGGTCGGGGCGGAGGCGAAGGGTGCGCTCCGTGGCCTGTTGGAGCTCCCAGTCACGGATTTTTTTCGGGTCGCCGGAGAGTAGCACTTCGGGCACATCGCCGAAGCCCGGATAGTGGGCGGGGCGGGTATAGATGGGCGGAGCGAGCAGTCCGTCCTGGAAACAGTCGTCGAGGGCGGCCTCAGAGTCGCCGATGGCTCCGGGAATGACGCGCACGATGGCATCGGTCATCATGGCGGCAGGCAGTTCGCCGCCTGAGAGGACAACGTCGCCGATGGAGATTTCGCGCGTGATGAGATGGTCGCGCACACGCTGGTCGATGCCCTTGTAGTGGCCGCAGAGGATGATGATGTTCTTCAGCTGTGAGAGTTCGTTGGCCACGGTCTGGGTGAATGTCTCGCCGTCGGGGCTGGTGAAGATGACCTCGTCGTAGGTCTCCCCCTTCTCGTCGTGCAGTTGCTGCTGGAGGGCGGCAATGCAGTCAGCGATGGGCTGAATCTGCATGATCATGCCGGAGCCGCCGCCGAAGGGATAGTCGTCCACACGGCGGTGCTTGTCCTTCGTGTAGTCGCGCAGGTTGTGCACGTGAATGTCCACGAGGCCTTTCTTCTGTGCCCGTCCGAGGATGCTCTCGGTGAAGAATCCGCCGAAGAGTTCGGGCAGCACGGTGATGATGTCTATTCGCATGGGTGATGGTTGGGTTTTGTGCTGCAAAGGTACGCACATTTCGGCGGAAGGCCAAGTCCTGTGCCGTGAATTTTGCCTGACGGATTGATGGGGAAGATGCGCGGACGGGCTTGTCGGGTTCTGCGGAGAAAATGTCCGGAATCTGTCTCAAAAAATTCCATTTTAGTCTGATATGAAGAAAAACGAACGCGTTCGTTTTTCAGAATGAACGTGTTCGTTCCGCCGAACGAACGCGTTCGATAGACGGCAACTGTTGCGGATGGGGTGAAAAAATGCGCAGCGTTTCCACTTTTTGTAGGGCAAAGGCGGAAACGCTGTGCGCGGAGATATGTGTGGAGTGGGGGTCAGAACTCGGAATAGGCCTTGATGGGGATGTCGTCGGGCGAGATGTTGCAGAAGGCATCGATGAAGGCGGAGGCCAGCCGCGAGTTGGTGATGAGGGGAATGTTGAGGTCGATGCTGGCACGGCGGATTTTGTAGCCGTTGGTCAGTTCGCCTACGGAGAGGTTTTTCGGTACGTTGACCACCATGTCGATTTGGTGCCGGTGGAGCAGGTCGAGGGCCTGCGGTTGCTGTGGTGCCTCGCTCGGCCAGTGGACGAGGGTATTGGGGATGCCATTGTCGGTGAGGTAGCGGGAGGTGCCGCCGGTGGCATAGAGGGAGTAGCCGTGCTGGACGAGCTGGCGGGCGGCGTCCAGCATCTCGGCCTTCTGCTTGCCCGTGCCGGTGGAGAGGAGAATGTTCTTCTTCGGGATGCGGTGGCCCACGGAGAGCATGGCGAGGAGCAGGGCAGAGGCGGTGTCGTCGCCGAGGCAGCCCACTTCGCCGGTGGAGCTCATGTCGACACCGAGCACGGGGTCGGCTTTTTGCAAGCGGTTGAAGGAGAACTGACTGGCCTTGATGCCGACGTAGTCGAGGTCGAAGAGATTCTTCGACGGTTTCTCTACGGGAACGCCGAGCATGATTTTCGTGGCCAGCTCGATGAGGTTGATCTTCAGAACCTTGGAGACGAACGGGAAGGAACGGGAGGCGCGGAGGTTGCACTCGATGACGCGCAGGTGGTTCTGCTCGGCGAGGAACTGGATGTTGAAAGGGCCGGAGATATTGAGCTCTTTGGCTATCTGGCGGCTCACCTTCTTGATTTTGCGCACGGTCTCGACGTAGAGTTTCTGTGGCGGAAACTGGATGGTGGCATCGCCGGAATGGACACCGGCGAACTCGATGTGCTCGCTGATGGCGTAGGCGATGATTTCGCCTTCCTTGGCCACGGCATCCATCTCGATTTCCTTGTTGTGCTCATGGAATTTGCTCACGACCACGGGATGCTTCTTCGAGACGTTGGCGGCCAGCTGGAGGAAGCGCTGGAGCTCGTCCTGATTGGAGCAGACATTCATGGCTGCGCCGGAGAGCACGTAGCTCGGACGCACGAGCACGGGGAAGCCGACGCGGTCGATGAACGCATCGATGTCGGACATCGACGTGAGGGCACTCCAGGCAGGCTGGTCAACGCCGATGCGCTGGCACATCTCGGAGAACTGCTCGCGGTCCTCGGCATTGTCGATGCTGCGGGCACTGGTGCCGAGGATGGGCACGTGCTCGCCATCAAGCCGCAGGGCGAGGTTGTTCGGAATCTGTCCGCCGGTGGAGACGATGACGCCGTGCGGGGATTCCAGCTCCACGATGTCCATCACGCGCTCGAAGGTGAGCTCGTCGAAGTAGAGGCGGTCGCACGTGTCGTAGTCGGTGGAGACGGTCTCGGGATTGTAGTTGATCATCACGGAACGGTAGCCCTCGCGGCGGATGGTGTTGAGAGCCTGCACGCCACACCAGTCGAACTCCACGCTGGAGCCGATGCGGTAGGCTCCGGAGCCGAGGACGATGATGGAGCGGTGGTCGTGCTCGAACCGGATGTCGTGGGCCACGCCGCTGTAGGTGAGGTAGAGGTAGTTGGTCTGTGCGGGATATTCGGCGGCGAGCGTGTCGATTTGCTTCACCACGGGAATGATGCCCATCGCCTTGCGTGCGTGACGCACCTGACGGTTGGCCTCTTCGGGGTCAATCTGCGCTTCAAGGCCGATGGCGCGGGCTATCTGGAAGTCGGTGAATCCCTGCACCTTGGCGCGGCGCATGAGGGCGGTGTCCACCATGTCGATGGAGCCGCGCTTCTGCAATTCCACGTAGGTGTCGTGGATGTTCTTCAGTTTTTGCAGGAACCAGTTGTCAATCTTCGTGAGCTGGTGGATTTCCTGGGTGGTGTAGCCCAGGTGGATGGCTTTCTCCACCACGAGCACACGTTTGTCTGTCGGAGCCTTGAGGGCGTTGTCCACATCGGCGATTTGCAGCTCGTGGTTGCCGACGAAGCCGTGGAGTCCCTGTCCAATCATGCGCAGGCCTTTCTGGATGGCTTCCTCGAACGTGCGCCCGATGGCCATGACTTCGCCCACGGACTTCATGGAGGAACCGAGCTGACGGTCCACGCCACGGAACTTGCCAAGGTCCCAGCGGGGTATCTTGCAGACCACGTAGTCGAGGGCCGGCTCGAAGAAGGCGCTCGTGGTTTTGGTTACGGAGTTCTTCAGCTCGAAGAGTCCGTAGCCGAGTCCCAGCTTGGCGGCCACGAAGGCGAGGGGATAGCCCGTGGCCTTGGAGGCGAGGGCTGAGGAGCGGGAGAGGCGGGCATTGACCTCGATGACGCGGTAGTCTTCGGAGTTGGGGTCGAGGGCATACTGCACATTGCATTCGCCCACGATGCCGATGTGGCGGATGATCTTGATGGCAAGGGCGCGCAGTTTGTGGTATTCGCTGTTGGTGAGGGTCTGCGACGGAGCAATGACGATGCTTTCTCCGGTGTGGATGCCGAGAGGGTCGAAATTCTCCATGTTGCAGACGGTGATGCAGTTGTCGTACCGGTCGCGCACCACTTCGTATTCGATTTCTTTCCAGCCTTTCAGGCTTTTCTCCACGAGCACCTGCGGGGAGAAGGAAAAGGCCTTTTCGGCGAGCCGGTCGAGCTGCTCCTCATTGTCGCAGAAGCCGCTGCCAAGTCCGCCGAGGGCGTAAGCGGCGCGGATGATGACGGGATAGCCGAGCTGGCCGGCTGCGGTGCGGGCCTCGTCGATGGTGGCGCAGGCGTGGCTCTTGATGGTCTTCACGCCGATTTCGTTGAGCCGCTCCACGAAGAGCTCACGGTCTTCGGTGTCGATGATGGCCTGCACGGGCGTGCCGAGCACCTGCACGTGGTATTTCTCGAGCACTTTCTGCTCGTAGAGCTGCACACCGCAGTTGAGGGCCGTCTGTCCGCCGAAGGAGAGCAGGATGCCCTGCGGGCGTTCTTTCCGGATGACTTTCTCGACGAAGAAGGGTGTGATGGGCAGGAAATAAATCTGGTCGGCCACGCCTTCGCTGGTCTGCACGGTGGCTATGTTGGGGTTGATGAGGACGGTTTCGATGCCTTCCTCCCGCAGTGCCTTGAGGGCCTGGGAACCGGAATAGTCGAACTCGCCGGCCTCGCCGATTTTGAGTGCGCCTGAACCAAGAATCAGGACTTTCTTGATGCTGGAGTCTATCATGGGTGGAAAAGGGAAAAATGCGTCGTTGTGATGTGTTGTTTGCTGATGGAAGGGCAGGGTCAGTGCAGCTGTCCGACGAACTTGTCGAAGAGAAATTCTGTATCGACGGGGCCGGAGCAGGCTTCGGGATGGAACTGCACGGAGAACCACGGGTGGGATTTGTGGCGGATGCCTTCATTGGAGCCGTCGTTCATGTTGAGGAAGAGTGGCTCCCAGTCTGAGCCGAGTGAGTCGTTGTCAACGGCATAGCCGTGGTTCTGGCTGGTGATGAAGCAGCGGTTGGTGCCCACGAGCCGCACGGGCTGATTGTGGGAGCGGTGGCCGTATTTCAGCTTGTAGATGCTGGCACCGCCGGCCTTGCCGAGCAACTGGTTGCCCATGCAAATGCCGAAGATGGGACGCTCGGGTTGTTGCGCCATTGCCTTGCGGATGTTGTCCACGGTGGCGGAGGCGGTGTCGGGATCGCCGGGGCCGTTGGCCAGGAAGAGACCGTCGTAGCGGATGTCGGTGAAGTCGTAGTTCCAAGGCACGCGGATGACTTCCACTCCCCGGCGCAGGAGGCAGCGGATGATGTTCTGCTTCACGCCGCAATCTACGAGTACCACGCGTTTCAGTCCGCCCGCCTCTGCATCGAGGGCAGCGTTCACTTCGTCGGGGGTGGCGGTTCCGCTGAGTTGGGTGGCGCAGTTGCCGGCGTAGAGTGTGATGTCACGGCACGAGACTTGAGCGATGTAGTTGACTCCCTCGTATTGGGCAGAGGGAATGTTGTCGGGCTCGTCGTCGAAGAGGATACGCCCCATCATCACACCGTGCTCGCGTAGCACTTTCGTGAGCTGACGTGTGTCGATGCCCGTGATGCCCGGCACGTGTTCGCGCTTGAGCCAGTCGCCGAGACTCTCGACGGCGTTCCAGTGGGAATAGTCCGTGCTGTAGTCGCTCACGATGATGGCTTCGGCGTGGATTTTCCCGCTCTCCATGAAGGTGGCCAGTCCGTTCGGCTCGATGGTGAACGGAGGCACGCCGTAGTTGCCCACGAGAGGATAGGTGAGTGTCATGAGTTGTCCCGCATACGAAGGGTCGGTGAGGCTCTCGGGGTAGCCCGTCATGGCTGTGTTGAACACCACTTCGCCGGCCACTGGCTTTTCGTAGCCGAAAGATTGGCCGTGGAACTCTGTCCCGTCGTCCAACACCAATGTTACATTTCTCATATTAGTCAGCTGCTTCTTGAAAGATAGATTGTTTGTGTCGTTTTTTTTCGCTGCTCCCGCATGTGGGCGGAAGGCGGATGGAGAGTCACCGGCAGTTCTGTTCGTACCAGTCGATGTAGGCCATGCTGATGAGCCGCACGCCGCCGGGGGTGGGGTAGTCGCCCGAGAAGTACCAGTCGCCGGGGTGGTTGGGACAGGCTTGGTGCAGCCCTTCCAGGCTTTGGAAGACGATTTCGATGTCGCTCTGCACGCCCGGCGCACGGAGCATCTTCACCATCTGCCGGCTGATTTGCCCGGTTGTGAACGGGCGGTAGATGTCCTTCACGTAGTTTTTCATCTGGTTCTTGAAGTCGGCTGCGGCGTTGAGGTCGGTCTTGAAGAGCGCATCGTAGCGTTCCACCTGCCGCTTGCTCTGCTCATACACTTGGGTGAGGATATCGGTCTGATGGGTGCTGTGGATGAGCGAGACGGCGGCCCTGAAGGCGATGAACTCGGACACGTTGGCCATGTCGATGCCGTAGTAGTCGGGGTAGCGCACCTGCGGCGAGGAGGAGACAATGACAATCTTGCGTGGATGGAGGCGGTCGAGAATGCGGATGATGGACTCACGGAGCGTGGTGCCGCGCACGATGGAGTCATCAATGATGACGAGGTTGTCTTTGCCTGCCTCTATCGAGCCATAGGTGATGTCGTAAACGTGGGCGGCGAGGTCGTTGCGGGAGTGGCTTTCCGTGATGAACGTGCGGAGCTTGATGTCCTTGAGTGCCACTTTCTCGCTCCTGACGCGGGTCGAGATGATTTGCAGCAGTTCTTCGTGCGTGGGCTTGTGTCCGAGATTCTCGATGGCCTGCACCTTCAGGTTGTTGACGTAGGTCTTGAATCCGTCGAGCATGCCGTAGAAAGCCACTTCGGCGGTGTTCGGGATGAAGGAAAAGACGGTGTGGTTCACGTCGTTGCCGATGGCCTTGAGGATGGGCAGCAATAGTTGTCTGCCTAATGCTTTTCGCTCTCGGTAGATGTCGCGGTCGGAGCCCCGGCTGAAGTAGATGCGTTCGAACGAGCAGGCGTGGTTCTCTTTCTTTCCGATGATTTGTGCGAAACGGATGTCGCCGCCTTTCGAGGCGATGAGTGCTTGTCCGGGCTGCAGTTCCTTCACCTGTTCGCACTCCACGTCAAGCGCCGTCTGGATAACGGGACGTTCGGAGGCGAGCACGAGGATTTCGTCGTCGTAGTAGTAGTAGCATGGGCGGATGCCCCACGGATCGCGCAGGGTGAAGAGCTCGCCCGAGCCGGTCTGGCCGCACACCACGTAGCCGCCGTCCCAGAGTGGGGCGGACGTGGCGAGCACGTTTTCCATGCGGATGTTGTCCTCGATGTAGGTGGTGATGTCGCTCCCCGTGAGCCCTTTTTGCTGCGCTTCCACAAACAGTCGTTCGGACTCGCGGTCGAGCCGGTGCCCCACCTGCTCCAGCATGATGTAGGTGTCACTGTAGATGCGTGGATGCTGTCCGCGCTTGATGATTTCGGCGAAGATCTCATTGACGTTGGTCAGGTTGAAGTTGCCGCACAGACAGAGATTCTTCGCCCGCCAGTTGTTGCGGCGCAGAAAGGGATGGACAAAGGAAAGGCCACTCTTCCCGGTGGTGGAATACCGGAGGTGGCCCATATAAAGTTCGCCAGCGAATGGCAGGAATTGTTTTGCATAAGACACGTCGCCCACTTGTTGCGGCGTGTGGAAGTCGTGGAAGGTTTTCTGCACGGCTGCGAATACCTCGGTGATGGCGCCCGACCCCAATGCCCTCTCACGGAACATGTATTCTTCTCCGGGTTCGGCTTGCAGCTTCACGCAACTGATGCCTGCTCCTTCCTGACCACGGTTGTGCTGCTTCTCCATCATCAGGTAGAGCTTGTTGAGGCCGTATTGCCAGGTTCCGTATTTCTGCTGGTAATACTCCAACGGCCGGCGGAGGCGGATCTGCACGATGCCGCATTCGTGTTTGAGGGGTTCCATCTTTTTTACCTTATATATATAGTTCCCTTGAATTCTCTTCCATAATCCATCGTCCCTTTGCCTCAGTATCTCCCTTCCAACTTCAGTTGTCCATTGGCTTCCGCAATTATTCCACGGTGACGGACTTGGCGAGGTTGCGGGGTTGATCCACGTCCTTGCCCTTGCAGACAGCGATGTGGTAGGCGAAGAGCTGGAGGGGAATGGTGGAGAGGAGCGGTTCGAGGCATTCGACGGTGCGCGGTACTTCCACGCATTCGTCCGCCAGATCCTTGACGCGGGTATCTCCTTCGGTGACGATGGCGATGACGCGTCCGTGCCGTGCCTTGATTTCCTGGATGTTGCTCATCAGCTTGTCATAGAGCACATTCTGGGTGGCCACCACCACCACGGGCATTTCCTCGTCGATGAGCGCGATGGGACCGTGTTTCATTTCGGCGGCGGGATAGCCTTCGGCGTGGATGTAGCTGATTTCTTTCAGCTTGAGTGCGCCTTCGAGTGCCACGGGGTAATTGTATCCGCGTCCGAGGTAGATGAAGTTGCGGGCGTAGGTGAAGATGCGGGAGATGTCGCGGATGTGGTCGTTGCATTCCAGCAGTTTGGTCTGCTTCTCGGGAATGGCATACAATTCGGACACGAGCCGTTCGTACTGTTCGTTCTTGATGGTGCCACGTGCCTTGCCCACAGCCAAGGCAAGCATCGTGAGTACCGTCACCTGTCCTGTGAAGGCTTTGGTGGAGGCGACGCCTATTTCCGGTCCTACGTGGATGTATGAACCCGTGTGGGTGGCACGGGCGATGGATGAGCCTACGGCGTTGCAGATGCCATAGACGAAAGCGCCGTGCTCCTTGGCCAGCTCGACGGCGGCCAGTGTGTCGGCTGTCTCGCCCGACTGCGAGATAGCGATGACCACGTCGCGGCAGTCAAGCACAGGGCTGCTGTAGCGGAACTCGGAGGCGTATTCCACCTCCACGGGTATCTGGCAGATGCTCTCGATGAGCTGTTTGCCGATGAGTCCGGCGTGCCAGCTCGTGCCGCAGGCCACGATGATGAACCGCCGTGCATTGATGAGTTGGCGGCGATAGTCGATGACGGCCGAGAGTACCACATGGTTGGCGTCCACATTCACGCGTCCACGCATGCAGTCTTGCAGGCATCGTGGCTGCTCGAAGATTTCTTTCAGCATGAAATGCGGATAGCCATCCTTCTCGATTTGTCCTAAATCAAGGTCAATCTCCTGCACCTCGTGGTCGTGCTTTTCGTTGTTGATGTTGCAGAACTCCACCTCCTGGCTCTTGCGGTGAATCACGGCGATGTCCTTGTTGTCGAGGTAAATCACCTTGTTGGTGTATTCCACAATGGGCGAGGCATCGGAGCCGAGGAAGAACTCACCGTCGCCCACGCCGATGACGAGCGGGCTGCTCTGTCGGGCGGCGATGATTTCGTCGGGATTGTTGCGGTCGAGCAGGGCGATGGCGTAGGCACCGATGACCTGCCGCAGGGCAAGACGCACGGCGGTGAGCAAGTCCGTGCCCCGCTTCTGCTGCACGTATTCGATGAGCTGTACGAGCACTTCCGTGTCGGTGTCGCTCTGGAATGTCACACCTTTGCTTTGCAGGCGGGTCTTGATGGTCAGGTAGTTTTCGATGATGCCATTATGGATGATGGCCAGATTGCCCGATGAAGAGATGTGCGGATGGGCATTGGTGGAGCTTGGCTCTCCGTGTGTGGCCCAGCGCGTGTGGGCTATGCCGACGGTGCCCGTGATGTCCTTGTCCTTCACGTATGCCTCCAGGTCGGCCACCTTCCCCTTCGTCTTGTAAACGTGCAGCTCGCCTCCGTCGGTGATGAGCGCCATGCCTGCCGAATCGTAACCACGATACTCCAGCCGCTTCAAGCCTTTGATCAGCACGGGGTACGCCTGCCGTTTACCGATATATCCTACGATTCCGCACATGTTTGTTTCTTGAAGGGCTTGTTCCTTTTATTTCATGATGCCGAGCTCCTTGAAGCATTCCGAGAGAGCCGTCACACAGGTGTCGATTTGTTCCTTCGTGTGGGTGGCCATCAGTGCCACGCGCACCAGCGTGTCTTGCGGGGCACAGGCCGGCGGTATCACGGGGTTGATGAAAATACCCTTGTCGAAGGCCAGCTTCGTCACTGCGAACGTCTTGCTCACGTCGCGTACATAGAGCGGAATGATAGGGCTTTCCGTGCCTCCGATTTCGAATCCCGCCTCCTTGAAGAGGTCGAGCGCGTATTTTGTGATGTCCCAGAGGTGCTGTTGCCGCTCCGGCTCGTTCTGGATGATGTGCAGTGCTTCGAGTGCGGCGGCGGTGGCTGCTGGCGTGTTTGATGCCGAGAAAATGTAGGTGCGTGAGGTGTGGCGCAGCCAGTTGATGGTGTCGTGGTCGGCCGCCACGAATCCGCCGATGGAGGCGAGCGACTTGGAGAATGTGCCCATGATGAGGTCCACGTCGTCCGTCACGCCGAAATAGTCGCATGTGCCGCGTCCGCCACGTCCGAACACGCCGATGCCGTGAGCCTCGTCCACCATGATGCTGGCGTTGTATTTCTTCTTCAGCTCCACGATTTGCGGCAGCTTGGCCAAATCTCCCTCCATAGAGAAGAGGCCGTCCGTCACAATCAGCTTGATGGCATCCTCGCGGCAGCGCTTCAGCTCACGCTCCAGGTCGGCCATGTCGTTGTGCTTGTAATGGAAGAAGGTGGAGGTGGACAGGCGGCGTCCGTCCACAATGGAAGCGTGGTCGCGGTCGTCGCCGAGGATGTAGTCGTTTCGTCCTGTCAGACAGGAAACCACACCTGAGTTCACGGTGAATCCCGTGGAGTAGCACAGAGCTTCATCCTTGCCTACGAATTCGGCCAGCTCATGCTCCAGCTGTACGTGCAAATCCAGCGTGCCGTTGAGGAAGCGCGAGCCGGCGCAACCTGTGCCGTATTTCTTGATGGCGTTGATGGCTGCCTCGCAGATGCGTTTGTCATAGGTCAGACCCATATACGAGTTGGAGCCGAACATCAGCACGCGCTTTCCGTCCATGACGACTTCCGTGTCCTGATGGCTGTCGATTTCCCTAAAGTAAGGATAGATACCGGCCTCCATGTATTTCTGGGGCTCTCTGTACTTGCTTAATTTTTCTTGTAATAAACCCATAAGCTGATTGCTGAGTGCAGGCCGCCGCCCCGCGTGAGCGGCGTGCGGAGCCGATTCCCTGTTGGAAATCAATTCATTGCCCTGCACGGTCTGTAGTTGTCTAAAGTCGATACTTTGGTTGTCTGTCTGCTGACAGCGTGCAAAGTTACGTAATTTCTTCCGAATAAAATGTTTTTTTAACAAAAAAAACTCCTTCGGTCTCCCCGTGCCCTTGTTTTTTACCTTCTTGCGTGGATTCCGTGCATAGTCTCCGCGGAGTTCGTGGGTGAACTATTCGCATTTTGCTTCCGGCGATGGCCTTCGTCCGACAGGATAATGGCCTTCGTTCCGCCGGACGAAGGCCATCGTTTGCTGAAAAGTCAGGCTGAATCGGATTTTTTTGAGCCGCACAAAGAAAATTTTGTGTGCGGAGCTTGCAAATGGAGAGTGTGCAGTTCATTCATCATTTGCTGACTCCTCCCGTCATGCTCCTGTCTGTGAACTGTGGGAATCAGCGCAGATAGATGCGGTAGCTCTTCACGCTGCCGGGTGCGCCTTGCTCGGCGCGAGGGAGATAGTCGATGCCGCTGACGGTCTGTTCGCTGCCGAGGTCGATGACGAGCAGGTGTGGGAACGAAGAGCCGCGCGAGGTCTGCCAGTAGGTGGATTCCTGCAGATCGAATACTTTGTCGCCGGTGTGGTTGCCGTTTCCCTCCTCACTGTCGGCATATTTCGTCGTCCATGGTTCGCGGCTGATACGCTGTCCCTGTGCGTCGAGCGCATAGAGTTCGGCGATGGCGGTCGGCTCGTCGGCGTTCTGGTTGTTGAGCACTTCAATGCAGAGGAGGTGTCCCCTGGCGGGTTGGGCGAAGCGGACGGTCTGCCATCCGTTGCCTGCGGCCATCTGCCCTGTGGCGGCCGGTGTGGCGGAGTTGAGGTCAGGACGGTCGCCCGGGTTGTTGTGCTTTGACGATTGTTCCAGTTGCAGCTTGTCGAGCTCGGGATGGTCTTGGCCCCAGACGGTGGTCTGCTGCGGTCCGACGACATCGAGCACGACGATTTCGTTCTGTCCTTTCTTCAGCCAGCAGCCGGGGCAGTAGAGCGTCTGCTGCGGTCCGATGCGCCAGAAACGGCCTAAGGCATGGCCGTTGACATAGACTTGTCCTTTGCCCCAGGTCTCCATGTTGAGGAACGTGTCGCCCACTTTCTTCACATTGAAGACCCCACGGTAGTAGCCGCGCTTTCCCATTGCCCCCTCTGAAGGCCGGGCGGCTGAAAGGGCGGTGGTGGCGGTGGCATAGTCATCGGCGATGATGCTGCTCTTCCATGTTTTCGGAGTCCAAGTCACTTGACTGCCATCAATGTCGGCTGTGAGGCTCACGTTGCTTGTGATGCCTTTGAAGTCTTTGATGGCACGGCCGAAGTTGATGCGTCCCATGCCTTCGACGAGGATGGTCAGTCGGGCACCTTTCTTGACTGCCGGCAGGGTGAGGCTTTTCTCGTTCTTCACGCGGTCGATTTTGCCGATGTACTGGCCGTCGATGAACACCTGGCCGAAGTCGTGGATGTCGGCGGTGAGCACGCTGGGCACGGAAATCTCAGGCAGGGTGGTGGTGTAGAGCATCGTGCCCCAGCCCATATCCATCTCCTCGAAGGTCTTCAGTCCGTTGTCGGTGCGGCTGATGCCGACGGTAATCGGGGTGAACTGGCTGATGCTGAACTCCGGTACCGTAATGAGAGGCATGGGTGCTTTGGGTACGGCCGGCAGTTTTTTCCCGTCGTTGTACTTCAGCATGGTCTTCTGCAATTCGTAGAATTTCGGCGTGGCCTGTCCGTATTCGTTGATGGGCGCGTCGTAGTCGTAGCTTGTCACGTCGGGGGCAAAGCCTGGCGAGTTGGCTCCGGCCCAGTGACCGAACGAGGTGCCTCCGTGAGTCATGTAGAGGGAGAAGCTGATGCCCTTCGACAGCATTTCGTCGATGCCGGCCACCATGTCCTTGGCGGCACGGGTTTCGTGGCGTGCGCCCCATTTGTCGAACCATCCGCTCCAGAATTCGGAGCACATCTTCGGCGCGTCGGGGCGGAGCTCGCCGAGCCGGCGGAACTGCTGGTCGATGTCGGCACCCGTTCCGAAGTTCATTGTCCACACCAGATTGTCAAGACCGTTCTTTTCGAAGTTCGAGGCCCAGTCGCACTGGAAGAGTGTGAGGTCGGAACCGTAGATGTCGCGCAGGCAGTCGCGGATGGCACTCACGTAGGGCTTGTCTTCGCCGTAGCTGCCGTATTCGTTCTCCACCTGCACCATGATGATGGGGCCGCCGTTCTGAATGGTGAGCTGAGCGAGTTGTTCGCCTACTTTCTGCTCGAAAATCTTCACGCGCTCCATGAAGTAGGGATCCTGTTCGCGCAGCCGGATGTCTTTCTTCTTGAGCAACCACCACGGCAGTCCGCCCATTTCCCATTCAGCGCACACGTAAGGTCCCGGGCGCACGATGACGTACATGCCGTTCTTTTGCGCCAACCGGCAGAATGCGGCCACGTCGTTCTGTCCCGAGAAGTCGAACTGGCCTTCCTGCTGCTCGTGGATGTTCCAGAACACGTAGAGGCAGAGGGTGTTCATGCCCAGTGCCTTGCACATGCGGATGCGGTGCTCCCAGTAGGGGCGCGGGATGCGGGGGTAGTGTACTTCGGCGGCCTTCACCACGAAGGGTTGGCCGTTGAGCAGGAAAGTGCCCTTGCCTGCCTCGAACGTTCCGCTCTGCTTCTGGGCGGCTGCTGTGAGCGGCAGCAGGGTCATCAGTAAAAGAAAGATGTGTTTTCTCATAAAAATGGAAAAGATGTTTTGTAAATGTTCCGTTGATGGCTTGGAATACCGCTTGCACATGGAAATACAATCATTGATATTACCTTGATCAATTCACCTCACGGGTATGGCATCGATGCGTTGCTGGTGTCGGCCGCCCTCGAAGTCGGTGGCGAAGAATTCATCCATGATGCGGCGGGCCATGTCGATGTCGATGAAGCGTCCGGGCATGACGAGCACGTTGGCGTTGTTGTGCTGACGGATGAGGTGCGCGATTTCGGGAATCCAGCAGAGGCCGGCACGGATGTCCTGATGCTTGTTGAGCGTCATTGAGATGCCCTCGCCAGAGCCGCAGATGGCGATGCCGGGATAGACCTCGCCGCGCTCGATGCCTTCGGCCAGCAGATGGCCGTAGGTGGCGTAGTTGCACGATTCCTCGGTGTAGGTGCCATAGTCCTTGTAGGGGATGCCCTTCTCGTCGAGATACTGTTTCACGAATTGTTTGAGTGGAAAGCCGGCGTGGTCGCTGGCTAGTCCGACGGTCTTGATGTCCATAGTCGTCTGAAAAAAAGTGAAGATGTTCGGAGGGCTTCGTGCCGACCTTGCAGCCAAAGTTACGACATTTTCGGGAATTTCCGTCAAATATTTTGTAAAATTCTTTTATTCCGTTAAATTTGCAGAAAATAGAAGGCGAAAGCGCCTGTCAGGAAGATGAAAGTCAGGTTTCTGGATTTGCAACGAGTGAACGCCTCGTTCGGTTCTCCGCTGACGGAGGCTGTGGAGCGTGTGGTGGCCGGCGGATGGTATCTGCATGGTCGCGAGACGGAAGCGTTCGAACGGGAATTTGCCGAGTTTATCGGCGTGGACTGCTGTGTGGGGTGCGGCAACGGACTCGACGCGCTCACGCTGGTGCTCATGGCCTGGCGCGAGCTGTACGGATGGGCGGAAGGCGACGAGGTCATCGTGCCGACCAACACGTTCATCGCCACTGCGCTGGCCGTCACGCGTGCAGGGCTGCGTCCCGTGTTCTGCGATCCTCGGCGGGAAGACGCGCTGATGGACGTGACGGGGCTGGCTTCCCTTGTCAACGCCCGCACGCGCTGCCTGATTCCCGTCCACCTCTATGGTCGTGTCTGTCAGATGGATCGCATCTGCGACTTCGCGGCGGACCGCCACCTGCTGGTGCTGGAGGATGCCTGCCAGGCTCACGGAGCCGTGTCCCGAGCCATGGGGCAGCGGGCTGGTGCATTGGGCGATGCCGCGGCCTTCAGTTTCTATCCGGGCAAGAACATCGGTGCGCTGGGCGATGGTGGCTGTGTCACCACCCGTCAGCCGGAGTTGGCGCAGATTGTGCGCAGTCTGGCCAATTACGGGCAGACGGAGAAATATGTGCACGACCGGCTGGGTGTGAACAGCCGTCTTGACGAAGTGCAGGCCGCCGTGCTGCGCGTGAAGTTGCACCGTCTGGAGGCAGACAATGCGCGCCGCATTGAGATTGCGCGGCATTATTCCGCCTCGATTTCCACGGGAGGAGTAGTCGTGGCCACGCCGCAGGTGGCTTCCGATGACGTGCCCGACAATGTGTTCCATGTTTATCCCTTGCGGGTCGGTCGGCGTGACGCGGTCCGGAGCCGTTTGGCGGAGCAGGGTATCGAAACGCTCATCCACTATCCGCTGCCTCTCCACCACCAGCGGGCCTACGCAGCCTGTGCTTCACTCTCGCGGCCCGTGGCCGAGGACTGGTGTGCCACCGAGCTGTCGCTGCCGGTTTCGCCCGTCATGACGGACGAAGAGGTGGAGGCTGTTGTCAGGGCCGTGAACGGGTGTTGAGGGTGGCCTGCCAAGTGCGGAGATACAGGGCGGCAACGCGCAGATGGTCGTGATAGCGGCGCACGTATTCCACGCTTTGGCGCGAGAGCAGCGGCACGCGTTCGGGGTGCAGCACGAGGTCTTCCATCTGACGGAAACAGTCGTCTTCGTCGGGGTGTACGTTGATGATGGGGCGTAGTTCTTTTTCTCCCAGAATCTCATAGTTCTCCTCCTCACCGCCACCCACCACAATGAGCCCCTGCGACATGGCCTGCAGCGCGTTCATGGCTGGCGTGTAGCTGTAAAGCTGGTCGAGAATCACATCGCAAGAGTCCAGCAGCCGTACGTAGTCGGCGAACGGTACGTCTTCCGCCTTCACGATTTCGGTCTGCCGGGGGTGGAGCGCTTTCACACGTTCCAGTGCGCGGAGCATGATGTCCGTTCCCTTGTAGGCGTTGCGTTGCTTCTGGATGCCGACGAAGAAGCGGATGGGCGTGCCGGCAGCATGGGGAGCCTTCGGTTTCGCACGGCTCATGTCGATGGGGAAGGGAATGAAAGTGGTTTTGTCGGGAAAGTGGGGACGGTAGCAGCGGTCGTATTCGTAGAGTCCCGAGATGATGCCGTCGGCATCACGGGCGATGTCGATGTTGAGCTGTGTTTTCTCACCGTTGAGCCAGTCGCGGATGAAATCCTGGTTGAAAGGCTCGTCGGTGCGTTGGCGGTTGCCGATATTGAAGTCGCTGTAGCGGAATGTGTGGCAGTCGAGACAGGTTTTCACCCAATAGTGATCCATGCCGAAGGCTCCGAGAAAGAGCTTGCGGTTGTGGCGGCGCAGAAAATGATAGAAAGGAGAAATCTTGTTGGCCCGCAGGTCGAGGAATATGGGGTTGATGAGCTGGACGACATCGAAGCCGCGCAGGCGGCTGACCACCTGCCAGCAGCGGAGGTAGTAGCGGAGCGTGTCCCAATGTCCGAGCGAGTGGCGGCTGAGGTCGATGTCGCGCGGATAGTTTTTCCAGCCGTCGCCATCGCTGACCACCACGGCTTCGTGCCCCAGGGCTCTCAGGCCTGTGGCCAGAGTCCAATGTACGTTTGAATAGTCGCCGAGAAGGAGGATACGCATGGTCGGGTGGTGCTTGCTGTTTTCGTCAGTCTATAGCCAGCGGTTGCGCTTGAACCATGCCAGGCCGATGAGGGCGGAGAGAATGGAGATGATGATGGCTACAGGGAACCCCCACGACCAGCGTTCCATGCCGTTGATGAGATTCATGCCGAAGAGGGAGGCGATGAGTGTCGGGAACATGATAATCATGTTGAGCGACGTGAGCAGGCGCATCACCTTGTTCATGTTGTTGTTGATGACGTTGGCGTAGGTGTCCATCGTGGCGTTGAGAATGTTGGTGTAGATGGCCGTGGTTTCACGAGCCTGCTGCATCTCGATGTTCACGTCCTCAATCAGCTCCGCATCGAGCTCATCGACGGGCAGACGGAACTTCAGCTTGGAGAGCAGGGTCTCGTTGCCCCGGATGGAGGTGGCGAAGTAGGTGAGGGAGTCTTGCAGGCGCGAGAGGCTCACGAGGTCTTTGTTGTCGATTTGCCCGCCCAGATTCCGCTTGGCCTTTTCTATCAGCCCGTTCACCTGCTTCAGGTACTTCAGGTACCAGACGGAGGCCGACAGGAAGAGGCGGAACACGAGGTCGGCGGCATCGGAGAAGCCTGCGGCGCGGCGCTGCTGGTGGTTCACGAAGTCCACGAGCATGCGGGCTTCCTGGTCGCAGATGGTGATGACGACGTCGTCCTTGATGACCACGCCGAGCGGAATGGTGGTGTAGGGCGCACGCGAGTTGATGGTCTTGAGGTGGGGGATGCGGAGGATGATCATGAGCCATCCGTCGTCAAGGTCGTAGCGCGCGCGCTCATCGGCATCGGCTACGTCGGTGATGAAATAATCGGGCATGTGGAGGGTGTCCACCAGAAATTTCACGTCTTCCTCCACGGGGCAGGCGACCTGCACCCAGCAGCCTGGCTGCCAGTTGTCTATCGGCGTAATGCCGTGTTTGGTGTTCCAGAATGAACGCATGTCGTAGTTCGATTTTGCAAGTCTTTTGATACTTCTGAATCCTTACTGTGACCCTCTCTCCCCGGTTCCGTCTGCGCGGGAGGGGCGGGGCTGTTGGAAGTGGTGCGGGTAAAGATTCAGTGCCTCGAACCTTTAGATCCGCTAAGATAAATTCGCCGGATAGTCGTCCATGTCTTCTGTAGTTTTTGCGTGAATAAGTTGTAATGCGTGGGCTTCGGTTACCCGAAACCACTTGCAAAGTTACGATTTTTTGTCTTACGTTGTTCTTTTCTGTCTGAAAAATCATCTCTCCCACGCAATTTTCATTCCCCGCATATTCCTCTTCCGGTTATGGAGACGGGAAAGAACGTTCTGGGAGAGAGCGGCGGAAAAAATCAGGAACAACGCGGAGAAAATCACTGGCCCGCTGCGGGTACATCCGTCCAACGCGCCGGTGACGGGCTCATCGAACACGTTCGTTTTGCCGAACGGACACATTCGTTTCAAAAAACGAACGCGTTCGTTTTTCCGAAAACCAGCCTGGAAAAGTATTTAATAAGCCCCATTCCGGACATAAAAACTTCGGACATGGTTCCGAGGTGTGGGCGACATAAGATTCTCCGTGTCCGGACCGGCTGCACGATAACTCCTGATTCCGCTGTCTCACCCACCGGAAAAATCCGCTGCCCCCTGATTTTCCCGTATGGAAAGGCCCTGCCCGGCAGACGTGAAGCCTCTGTCTTGTGTATGGGAAGTCCTATCCCGGCATGTAAAAAAAAGATTGCCGGCCCGTGGTGGGTCAGCAATCTTTCCTATGAGATGTTTTCAAAATCCTGTTGGTGAGAAGTCAGGCGACAGGAGCGAAACGTGTGCCTGGATTACTTCAGGGCGTAAGCGTAAGGGTCTTTCTCATCGCCAGTCTCAGCCACCGTGAGCTTGTCCTCGCGGAGCAACCAGCCGAGTCCGAGGTTGAAATCCTTTTCTGCGAGTTTTGTGGCTTTCTTGATTTGCTTGTAAGTAAGGCTTGCGTTTGCGTCTGAAAGTGCGTTCCAAATGAGACCTGCGATGTTTCCTGCTTTTTCCTGCAACATAGTTTTTTGAATTTTACTTAAATGATTGTTAAACATTGCCCTTCATAGAGGCGTTCTTTTATTTTGCGCTGCAAAGTTACGGTTTTTTAGAGTTTCAAAACAATTCATGGCAACAAAAATTGTGTGTTCGCGCACAGAAACGGTAATATTTAACACAAATTAAGACGGAAGAGCTTGTTTTTGTCTTGATTCCAAGGGAAATATGCCTGTCGGAATGCACTGTGGCGGGTCAGAGCGTCGGCAGCCCGAGTGCGGCGCGGATGTACATCTGCATCATGGCGATGGCGCGCTCGTTGTTGCCACCGTTCGGAATGATGATGTCGGCGAACTGCTTGGTGGGCTCGATGAATTCGTCGTGCATGGGCTTGAGGATGTTGCGGTATTTGTCGATGAGCATCTCCAGCGGATGTCCGCGCTCGGCAATGTCGCGCTGGATGACGCGCAGCAGGCGTTCGTCGGCTCCGGCATCTACAAAGATTTTCAAGTCCATCAGGTCGCGCAGGCTGCGGTCGTAGAGCGCCATGATGCCCTCGACGATGATGACGTCCTTGGGTTCCACATGCACGGTTTCCGACAGGCGGGTGCAGGTGATGTAGGAATAGGTGGGCTGTTCGATGGCATGTCCGTGGCGCAGTTCTTCAATCTGGTGGGCCAGCAACGGCCATTCGAACGCGTCGGGATGGTCGAAGTTGGTGCGCTTTCTCACTTCGAGCGGCAAATCCGACTGGTCATTGTAGTAGGAGTCTTGGGGAATGACAGCCACGGAGCCGTCGGGGAGCGTTTCGATGATTTTGCGGACGACGGTAGTCTTTCCCGACCCCGTCCCTCCGCCGATTCCGATGATGATCATGGTGCTGATGGGCGTTTGTGATGAATTCCTTTCTTGCTTGCAAATTTACGGATTTCCCGGAGAGTATCCTCTTTTTCTTTTTCGGGCTATGCTGTCTTCGTGCGTGTGGCACGGACGAAGTAGGCGATGAGGAGGATGTAGGCCACGAGGCTGGCCACCTCCGAGAGCGAGTTCTGGAGCCAAGGCTCGTTGACGAGGTTGATGCCTCCGAAACGCATCAGTGCGCTCACCACACCCATCAGTGCGCCGCCGGCGATGAATCCGCTGGCCAGCAGTGTGCCTTTCTCGCCGCGTGCTTCGTTCACTTTCTTGTTCTTCGAGCGGGTGGTGATATACCAGTTGATGAGGCCTCCGACGAGTAACGGGGTGTTCAGCTCCATCGGAATGAACATCCCGAGGGCGAATGCCAGGGCGGGCACGTGGCAGAGGGTGAGGACGATGGCGATGACGGCTCCGATGGCGTAGAGCAGCCACGGTGCACCCTGCCCCGACATGAGCGGCTCGATGACGGCGGCCATAGCGTTGGCCTGAGGTGCGGCGAGCTGGCCCGACGTGAAGCCATAGGTCTGGTTGAGGAGAATGATGACACCGCCCACAGTGGCAGCGCTCACCAGTGTTCCGAGGAATTTCCATGTTTCCTGTTTGGCCGGTGTGGTGCCGAGCCAGTAGCCGATTTTCAAGTCGGTGATGAACGAGCCGGCCATCGAGAGCGCGGTGCAGACCACGCCTCCCATGATGAGGGCGGCCACCATGCCTGCCGGGCCTTTCAGTCCCACGCCCACCATCACCACGCTGGCCAGGATGAGCGTCATGAGCGTCATGCCGCTCACGGGGTTTGACCCCACGATGGCGATGGCATTGGCTGCCACTGTGGTGAAGAGGAAGGCGATGATGGCCACGAGGAGAATGCCCACGATTGCCTGGGCCAGGTTGCCGCTGAACACGCCGAACAGGAAGAATAGGAAGGTGACAGCGAGGGTGGCGATGGTGCCGATGGTGATGACCTTCATTGGCAGGTCGCGTTCTGTGCGCAGAGTTGTTTTCTGCCCGCCGCCCTTGCCTTTCATCTCCTTGGCGGCCAGTCCCACGGCGCTCTTGATGATGCCCCAGGAGCGGATGATGCCGATGATGCCGGCCATTGCGATACCGCCGATGCCGATGCTCTTGCCGTAGGAGGTGAAGATGTCCTCGGGAGACATCTGAGCCACAGTCTGCGTGATGGACGGATTCCATTGATTGAGTACTTGGTCACCGAAAATCAGTGCCATGCCCGGCACGATGAGCCACCATACGGCTACGCTACCGAGGCAGATGATGAAGGCATACTTCAGTCCGATGATGTAGCCCAGTCCGAGCACGGCGGCACCGGTGTTCACCTTGAACACCAGTTTGGCCTTGTCGGCCAGTGTCACACCCAGTTCCGTCACGCGACTCGTGAAGTTCTCGTTCCACCATCCGAAGGTGGAGACAATGAAGTCATAGATGCCGCCCACGAGGCCGGCGATGAGTAAGGGCTTGGCCTGGCTGCCGCCCTTGGCTCCGCTCACCAGCACCTGCGTAGTGGCTGTGGCCTCGGGAAAAGGATATTTGCCGTGCATCTCGCTCACGAAATACTTGCGGAACGGGATGAGGAAGAGGATGCCGATGATGCCTCCCAGCAGAGAGCTGATGAAGACCTTGACGAACGAGGCCGTCATGTCGGGATATTTGGCCTGCAGGATATAGATGGCCGGCAGTGTGAAGATGGCTCCGGCCACGACGGCTCCCGAGCAGGCTCCGATGCTCTGGATGATGACGTTCTCGCCCAGGGCCTTGTGCCGCTTCGAGGCGGCGGACACGCCCACGGCGATGATGGCAATCGGGATGGCGGCCTCGAACACCTGTCCCACCTTCAGTCCGAGATAGGCGGCTGCGGCCGAGAATACCATCGCCATGATAATGCCCCATGTCACCGACCATCCGTTCACTTCGGGCCAGGTTTGTGTGGGCTTCATGATGGGTTCATACTGCTCTCCTTCGTTCAGCTCCCTGAACGCATTCTCCGGAAGTTGTACTTCCTGCTGTTCGTCTGTTGTCATGATTTTATCGTATATGTCAGTTGATATTATCGTTGTATGCGGAGAGCGATGCGGCCGCTTCATCGAAGAGCTTCCTCACCGCTGTCTCGTCCTTCAGCAGAGCACGCAGACGGCGGAGGTTGCGTTCGTTCTCCGAACCTCGGAACCAGAGGCGCACGTAACCCTGTTCCGAATACTTCTGCTGGAGGTGCTCAGCCGTGCGCCGGTATTGTTCCTCGCGGCTGAGACGGGGAAAGTGGGCGAGTCCGTACTGGAGGCAGCGGCGCACCACTATCTCGGGAGTCATGTCGCGGTCGGCATCGGCCACGATGCATCCATAGAGCGAGCGAGGTGCATGGCCGGCTGAGGCGCGGTGGTCTTCCACGGCCTCGCGCATTGTCTTGATTTGTTCCTCCGTGAACCACTGGCGCAGCTGCGGGTCGTCGGCCAGTAGCCGGCCGCTCAGCAGATGGTGCGTCTCTCGCGGTCCCCGCAGACCCAGGTCGTGGTAGGCCGCCACCGTGTAGGCCATGTCTGCATCGGCTCCCGTTTGTGCGGCCAGCTCTAAGGAACGGCGGATGACGCTCTGCACGTGCTCCGTCGAGTGAGCCCCGTCGAACAGACGATACTGCGGCAGGATTTCCCGTTCGACGTAGTTCTTTAATGCTTCATTCATTGGCTCTCGGCAAAATGGCATTCTCCGTTATCTTTTTCTTTTCCGTCAATGAACCGTCGCTGACAGGAGGTTCAGGTAGGTCTGGATGGCCGTCTCGATTTCGCTCATGCAGATGTATTCGTCGGCCGTGTGGGAGCGGGCGGAATCGCCCGGCCCGAGCTTCAGCGAGGGAAACCGCATGAGTGCCTGATCGGAGAGGGTGGGGGAACCGAACGGGGTCAACCCCAGAGCCACGCACCGCTCCACGAGCGGGTGGTGCGGGTCGATGGCCGAACTGCTGAGGCGGAAGCTGCGCGCCTTCAGCTCGCTTCGGAGTGTCTGTCGCAGCCGGTCGAAAATCTCCTCGTTTGTGTAGTATTCGTTGCTCCGCACGTCGATGACGAAGCTGCACGTGTCGGGCACTACGTTGTGCTGCGTGCCAGCCTCAATCATCGTCACTGTGAGCTTCACCGGTCCTAATAGTGGTGACACCTTGGGGAACAGAGCCGCACCACGGGTGCGAAGCATCTGGATGTCGTCTGTCGCGATGTAGATTGCGTTCACGCCCTCGTTGCGTGCTGCATGTCCGGCCTTGCCATGCGCCGTGGCATCGATGACCATCAGCCCTTTCTCGGCGATGGCGGGCTGCATGCCCGTCGGCTCGCCCACGATGGCGCAGTCGGTTTGTGGCAGTAACGGGAGCACGCTCTCGATGCCACCCTTGCCAGAAACCTCCTCCTCGCACGAGGCCAAATAGATGAGATTCAGAGGGACGAAGAGCTCAGGATGCTCCTCGTGGATGAGGAACACCTGGAGCAGCGTGGTCAGACCGCCCCCGCAGTCGTTAGCCCCCAGCCCGTAGAGGCGGTCACCCTCGCGCGTGGGAATCAGCGGGTCGCGCTGCCAGCCCTGCGCCGGCTGCACGGTGTCAATATGGGCGTTCAGCAGCAGTGTCGGCCGCCCTTCCGTCCAGTGGCGTGACAAGGTCCATACGTTGTTGCCCTGTCGCCGGGGCTCCGTCCCCCGCCCGCGCAGGTAGTGCTCAATAATGTCGGCCGCGGCCGCCTCGTCGCGGCTCACCGATGGCGTGGCTATCAGCTGTTCCAGAAACGTCACTGCCTCTTGGACGGCTTCCCGTCTTTCGTTCGTCATGCTCTGTGGATGTGTTTGCCTGCAAAGTTAAGGGTTTTCGTCTGTCCTGCCAAATCTCCGCTGCCGTTTTTTCCGACCGAAAAGTTGCAGAACTCTGGGAATTCTGCTACATTTGCGGCGAAGAAAGGAACTGTGCCTTTCTCTTCAGCTGTAGAATTTTTTTTATTTTCAAACAAAAAGAAGAAATAAGAATATTATGATGAGACGAGAGCAAGGTGCGCACAAGGGCGGCATAGGCCGTCGCGTGCTCGTGGCGATGATGCTGGTCATGCTGGCAGGCGGTGGAATGGTCTGGGGACAGACCGGGTCTCGCGAGGTGAGGCTGATGGACATGGGATGGCGCTTCGGCCGTGGCGACATGGCGGGAGCCGAGGCTGTGGACTTCGACGACGCGGGCTGGGAACGTGTGGACCTGCCCCATGATTTTCTCATCGGTCAGCCGTGGGTGGCGCCGGATGCGGGAGAGCAGGCCGACAATTCTGACCAGGGCAACAATGTGAAGAGCCGTCTGAGTCCGCGTGGATTCAAGGCGATGGGCGTGGGATGGTACCGAAAGGAGTTTACGCCCGACGAGGCGTGGCGTGGCCGTCGCGTGCTACTCGATTTCGAGGGCATGATGCTGGTGGGCGACGCCTGGCTGAACGGACAGCGCATCGGCGGTACGGATTATGGCTATCTGGGCTTCGAGGCCGATGTGACGAACCTGCTCCGCTGGGGCGAGCGGAACGTGATTGCCGTCAGGACAGATACGCGGGAGCCTGAGAACTCGCGCTGGTACACGGGCGGCGGCCTCTACCGCGACGTGCGGATGGTGGTGACCGACCCCGAGATGTATTTCACGCGTCACAGTCTGAAGATTGTGACGGAGCATGGAGAGAACGGCGAGGCCACGGTGAGGGTGCAGAGCGAGATGCACTGTCAGCGGGATTCGCGCACACGGGAACTGCATGTGGAGATGGAGGTTGCGGATGCCGACGGACGTGTGGTGGCCAAGCAGGAGGTGCGTCCGGCATTCCGTGCGGGGCAGAAGACGCGGGAATATGATTTGGGCGAGCTGCGGCTGACTGATGCACACTTGTGGAGTTGCGAGACACCTTATTTATATAAGCTGCGGGTGAGGCTCCATAGAACGGATGGCAGCGTGGCCGACGAAATCGAAGAGCCGTTCGGTGTGAGAACGCTGGAGTTCTCGCCCGAGTTCGGTATGAAGTTGAACGGAAAGAAAGTGTTGCTGAAGGGCATTGCCAACCACCATACGCTGGGGGCGCTGGGTGCTGCCGCCTACCCACGTGCGCTGGAGAAGCGCATCCAGTTGCTCAAGGCGTTCGGATTCAACCACATCCGCACGTCACACAATCCCTACAGCGAAAGCTTGTTGCGCCTGTGCGACCAGTATGGCATTCTGGTGGTGGACGAGCTCTACGACAAGTGGCTGGACCGCTATGCGGGAGGCCGCCGGCCGTGGACGGAGTTGTGGCAGCACGACATCCCGGAGTTCATCAAGCGCGACCGCAACCACCCAAGTGTGGTGGTGTGGAGCTTGGGCAACGAGTTGCAGACTTACTGGGACCTGCCGTTTGCTGACTGGGGCGTGACAGCCTACAAGATGCAGCGCGAACTGCTCCACCGTTACGACGCGACGCGGCCGGTCACCGTGGCCATGCACCCGAGAGGACGCGACCCGGAAAACGACTCGCTGCCCGCGCCCCTGGCCCGCATCACCGACATCGCGGCCTACAACTACCGCTATATGTACTTCCCCGGTGACGGACGTCGTTATCCCTACATGATTTTCTATCAGAGCGAGGCCAACACCGCAATGCTCGGGCCGAACTGGTTCGAGATGGATCTCGACCGCGTGCTGGGTGCGGCCTACTGGGGCATGATTGACTATCTGGGCGAGAGCCAGGGATGGCCGGCCAAGGGCTGGGCGCAGGGCGTGTTCGATATATCCTTGGAGCCGAAGCCGGCGGCGTGGCTCGTGAAGAGCATGTTCAGCGATGAGCCGACGGTGCACATCGGCGTGTTCGAGAGTGGAGAGCAGATGGACTGGAACGGCATCAAGACGGGCATGAACCGCACGACGGAGAACTGGACGGACCGGCAGGAAGGCGAACTGCTGACACTCTACACCTATACGAACGCGGACGAGGTGGAGCTGTTCGTCAACGGCAAGAGCCAGGGTACGAAACGCAACAACCGCACGAGGGCGAAGGAGCGCAACCAGATTCGTTGGGAAGGCATCGTCTGGTCGCCGGGACGGGTGACGGCCGTGGCACGGAACGACGGACGCGAAGTTGCCCGCCACATGCTGGAAACGACGGGGAAAGCTGTGGCCCTGAAACTGGAGCCCGACCTGACGCACTGGAAAGCTGACGGCATGGACTTGCAGCATGTGCGCATCACGGCGGTGGACAGCAAAGGACGGCGCGTGAGAGGGTGCCGGCAACTGGTCGGCCTTGATGTCAGCGGCGGCGCACGGCTCGTGGCCGTGGGCAACGGTGACATGGAAAGCAACGACCTGAACGTGGGGACACAAATCCACTTGGCCGACGGCGCGGCACTGGCCATCCTGCGAAGTGGGACGGAGAAAGGCGAGGTGAGGATGGCTGCCACGGCGGACGGACTGAAAGCGGCCAAAATGAAATTTTCGCTGGAATGAAAGAAAAAGTCGTGTTTTTTTGAAATGCGTATCGGCAAAAATAACTAACTTTGCATTCCAATTGGCAATATCTCAGAAAGAATCAATGATGAACGATAAAAAAACCGATACCCCACAGTCCCTCCTAAAAGGAGGGGAGCAAGGAGAAACTGCGAAGCAAATCAAGACGGCGCTCGTGTCGGTCTATCACAAGGACGGACTGGACGAGTTGCTGGCTGAGTTGCACAAGAACGGCGTGAAGTTTCTCTCCACCGGAGGCACCCAGGCTTTCATCGAAAGCTTGGGTTATCCCTGCCAGAAGGTGGAGGAAGTGACCACCTATCCGTCCATCCTCGGCGGTCGCGTCAAAACACTCCATCCGAAAATCTTCGGTGGCATTTTGGGGCGCCGTGCCTTGGAGAGCGACCGGCAGGAAATGGCGAAATATGAGATTCCGGAAATCGACCTGGTCATCGTGGATCTCTATCCTTTCGAAGAGACCGTGGCTGGCACTGACGATGAGGCTGCCATCATCGAGAAAATCGACATCGGCGGCATCTCACTCATCCGTGCAGGGGCGAAGAACTTCAACGACGTGGTCATTGTGCCGAGCAAGGCCGAATACGGGCTGTTGCTGGACATCATCAGGCGGCAGGGGGCACAGACCACCCGGCAGCAGCGCAGAGCATTCGCTGAAAAGGCTTTTGGCGTGAGCTCGCACTACGATACCGCCATCCACGCGTACTTCCAACAATCATAAACACACACATGCGAATATGGGATTTTTCAGCTTGACACAAGAAATAGCGATGGATCTCGGCACCGCCAACACCATCATCACGGTGAACGGAAAGATTGTGGTGGACGAGCCGTCGGTCGTGGCTATGGACCGCACGACCAAGAAAATGATTTCGGTCGGCAAGACGGCCAAGATGATGTATGAGAAAACGCATGAGAACATCCTTACGTGCCGACCGTTGCGCGACGGCGTGATTGCCGACTTCAACGCGTGCGAGCAGATGATGCGCGGCCTCATCAAGATGGTGAAGACGGGGCATCATCTGTTTTCTCAATCGCTCCGCATGGTCATCGGCGTTCCATCGGGATCCACCGAAGTGGAACTGCGGGCCGTGCGCGACAGCGCGGAGCACGCCGGCGGACGTGACGTCTATCTGCTGTTCGAACCGATGGCGGCTGCCATCGGCATCGGTCTCGACGTGGAGGCTCCCGAGGGCTGCATGGTTGTGGACATCGGCGGCGGTTCCACGGAAATCGCGGTCATCTCGCTGGGAGGCATCGTGACCAACAACTCCATCCGCATTGCCGGTGACGACTTCACGGCCGACATCCAGGAATACATGAGCCGCCAGCACAACGTGAAAGTGTCGGAACGGATGGCGGAGCGCATCAAAATCAATGTGGGCTCAGCCCTCGTGGACTTGGCCGATGCCGCGCCCGAGGACTATGTGGTGCACGGTCCGAACCGCATCACGGCGCTCCCGATGGAGATTGCCGTGAGCTATCAGGAAATCGCGCACTGCATCGACAAGTCGGTGGCCAAGATTGAGACGGCCGTGCTGAGTGCGCTCGAAAACACGCCGCCGGAACTCTATGCCGACATCGTGCGCAACGGCATTTGGCTTACGGGCGGCGGGGCTCTGCTCCGTGGTCTCGACAAACGCTTGACAGACAAGATCAAGATTCCGTTCCACATCGCTGAAGACCCGCTCCACAGCGTGGCGAAAGGTACGGGCATCGCTTTGAAGAACGTCCACAGCTTCTCGTTCCTGATGAGGTGACGAGAGGAGCCTTCCCACAATCTTCACCTTCCTTCTCTGAGTCAGAAGAAGAGGGCAAGGGGAGAGGCCGGAGGGCGGAAGTAGTTCCGTTGACATGCGAAATCTGATAGAGTTTCTGCAAAGACATCTATATTGGCTGGTGTTCCTCGTCCTTGAGGTCGTCAGCCTCATTTCGCTTTTTAAGTACAACAACTATCAGGGGAGCGTCTATTTCACCACGGCCAACCGCGTGACGGGCAGCATCTACAGCTGTGCGAGCCACGTCGTGTCCTACTTGCATCTGGGCACGGAGAACCGGTATCTGGAGTCGGAGAACGAGCAGCTCCGGCGCGAGCTGTTGGCCTTGCGTAAGCACTTGCGTCGCACCGACAGCGTGTCGGCGCAGGCGATGGAACACGTGGCGGCGCTCTATGATGTGGTGCCGGCACAGGTGGTGAGCTCCACGCTTCACAGATCCAACAACCTCATCACTATCGACAAGGGAACCAAGGACGGCATCCGTCCGGAAATGGGAGTTGTATGCTCACGCGGTGTCGTGGGGATTGTCTATCTCACCTCGCACAACTATTCCGTCGTGATACCGCTGCTCAACACCAGTTCGCAAATCAGTTGCCGGCTGAAGCATTCCGACTTTTTCGGCACGATGCAATGGCGGCGCGGCGACCCCACGCTCTCTTACGTGACCGGCATTCCGAAATATGCCAAAGCCAAACGCGGCGATGTCATTGAGACCAACGGCTATTCCGACATCTTTCCCGAAGGACTGCCCGTGGGCAAGGTGCTGAAGGTGGGCAACGCTCCCGACGGTCTGACCTACGAACTCACGGTCAGGCTCAGCACCGACTTCATGACGTTGCGTAACGTGTCCGTCATCACCAACTATACCAAGCCGGAGCGGAAACTGCTGGAGCAACAGGCCGACTCGCTCATGACGGCGGCGGGCGGCGATGACCGCTGAACGTCCGTTGTCCGCTTCCCTGCCTGTCGGGAGAGAAAAAATGCAAAGTGTGAATCCATGAGTACAAAGTTTCTCCATCGTTTCTGGAAGCTCATCATCTTGCTGGTGGTGCAGCTGGTGTTGCTCAACAACCTTCACCTGCTGGGCTATATTTCGCCCGTCATCATCGCCTGTCTGACGATGGACTTTGAGCGTGGCGCGTCCCGCATCGGTCTGCTGCTCTGGGGATTTGCCGCCGGCTTGCTCTACGACGTGTTCTCCAACACCATTGGCATGGGGATGGCTGCGGCCACACTGCTCGGCATGTTGCAGCCCACGCTCCTGCACCTTTTCACGCCGCGCGACGCGCCAGACGACATGGTGCCGTCGACGCGCACGATGGGCACGCACCGCTACCTGCTCTATGCCTTCTTCTCCCTGCTCTTTTTCCACACGGTCTTCTATCTGCTCGATGCCATGACGCTCTCCGACTGGACCCTCACGCTGCTCGCCATCGGCTGCGGAACGCTCATGGCCTTCGTCATCGTAGCCATCGCCCAGTCCGTCATCCAGCGGCATGACTCCTGAACCAGGCTGGCCACAACATCCCCGACATGGACAACAACATTCTTGACACCAGAAAATATGTGGTTGGCGGCATTGCACTCGTCATTGTCGTAGTCTATGTCGTGCGCCTGGCCTTCCTCCAGCTGTTCAGTGAAGACTACAAGGCGAGTGCCGACCAGAACGCTTTCTACAACAACATCCTCTATCCCTCGCGCGGCACCATTTACGACCGCAACGGCGACCTGCTCGTGTTCAACCAGCCGGCCTATGACTTGATGGTCGTCACCCGTGAGCTCGCCAAGCTCGACACGCTGGACTTCTGCCGCACGCTCAACATCAGCAGGGAACAGTTTCTCCAGCGCATGCAGGACATTCAGGACGTGAGAAAAAATCCAGGTTTCTCGTCCTACACCCAGCAACTCTTCCAGTCACAGATTCCCGCCGAGGAGTATTCCGTGCTGCAGGAAAAACTCTTTCGCTTTCATGGATTTTACGTCCGCCGCCGCACCATCCGACAATACACCTATCCCTATCTGGCTCACGTGCTGGGCGATGTGGGCGAGGTGTCGCAGCGCGAGGTGGAGCGCGACGACTATTACCAGCCCGGCGACTACATCGGCAAACAGGGTGTGGAGCGTTCCTACGAAAAAGACCTGCGCGGAACGAAAGGCGTGGAAGTGCTTCTGCGCGATGCCCGCGGACGCATTCAAGGCCACTATCAGCACGGAGCTCATGACCGCAAGCCACAGCCGGGCAGAGACCTCACGCTCAGCATCGACCTGAAGCTGCAAGCACTGGGCGAGCGGCTTATGGAGGGCAAACTCGGAGCCATCGTCGCCATCGAGCCGAAGACGGGCGAAATCCTCTGCATGGTGTCGTCACCCACCTACGACCCGCGGATGCTGGAGGGAAAGGAGCGTGGCCGGCTGCTCACCGAACTGGGCGAAGACCCACTCCATCCGCTGCTCAACCGCGCCGTGCTGGGTACGTATCCGCCCGGTTCCACCTTCAAGACCTCTCAGGCTCTCACCTTCCTGCAAGAAGGCATCATCACGCCCCAGACCGCTTACCCCTGCTATCATGGTTTCCGCTTCAAGGGCATGAAGGTGGGATGCCACGGACATGCATCGCCGCTCCCCCTCATTCCCGCCATCGCCACCTCCTGCAACGGCTACTTCTGCTGGGGACTCTACTACATGCTCAGCAACCGGCAGAAATACCCCACCATCCAGGAGGCCATCACGGTATGGAAAGACTATATGGTGTCGATGGGCTTCGGCTACAAGCTCGGTGTTGACCTGCCGAGCGAGTTGCGCGGTCTCATTCCGAACGCTCCCTTCTACGACAAGGCCTTCGGCAGCTGGAATCCGCTCACCGTCATCTCCATCGCCATAGGGCAGGGCGAAGTACTGCTCACCCCCCTGCAAATCGCCAACCTCGGTGCCACGATTGCCAACCGCGGCCACTACATCACCCCCCACGTGGTGAAGGAAGTGAAGGGTGGGGCATTGGCCGACAGCCTGCTCGCACGGCATCAGACCAAGGTCGAGCCGAAATACTACGACTACGTGGTCGAGGGCATGCACAAGGCAGTGCTCGGCGGCACGTGCAGGGCGGCACGCAATCCCTGGTACGAGGTGTGCGGCAAGACAGGCACCGCCCAAAACCCTCACGGACAGGACCATTCGGCCTTCATGGGCTTCGCCCCGAAGGACAATCCTCAGATTGCCATCTGCGTCTATGTGGAGAACGGACGCTGGGGTGCCACCTACGGCGTTCCCATCGGCGCACTGATGATGGAGCAGTACATCAACGGCGGGCTCTCCCCCCAGAGCGAACGCAAGGCCGACGAATTCCAGCACCGCCACATCTCTTACGAGGCCCTCATCGAGCGCGAGCTGCGCCGCATGGGCAAGTGATTTTTAACTTTTTTCTGTAAAACTCAAACCGGACATTTCCTTTGGCACAGAACGAAACAACCAATAAGGGCATTTTCCTGTCGCTCGACTGGCTTTCCATCGGGCTCTACCTCGTCCTGGTCATCTGGGGATGGGCATCCGTCTGCGGTGCCAGCTACGACTTCAACAACCCCGATATCTTCAGTTTCTCCACCAATTCCGGCAAGCAGCTGGTGTGGATCGGCACGTCGGTGGCTCTGGGCAGCATGATACTCTTCATCGAGAAGCGCGTGTTCGACATGTCGGCCTATTTCATCTATGCCTTGATGATTCTGCTGCTCGCCGTCACCATCTTCATCGCGCCCGACACCAAAGGCTCCCGCTCGTGGCTCCCTATAGGTTCGACGATGAAGATTCAGCCAGCCGAGTTCGCCAAGTTTGCCGTAGCCCTTGCCATCGCCAAGTTCATGGACCGCTACGGATTCAGCATGACCCGCTGGCGCGACTTCGCAGCCGTGGTCGGCATGATTGTACTGCCCATGCTCCTCATCGTCTGCCAGCGGGAAACCGGCTCGGCCCTGGTCTATCTGTCCTTTTTCCTCGTGCTCTACCGCGAGGGCATGACCGGCTCGCTGCTTTTCACCGCCTTTGCCGCCGTGGTCTATTTCGTGGTAGGCGTGCGCTATTCCGACACCTTCATTCCCGACATGCCCGTGAGCGTGGGCGAGTGCTCCGTGCTGCTCTTGGCCCAGTTCTTCACCACCGGCATGACATGGGTCTTCTGCCACAACCGCATGGCACTGCGCATCATGCTATTCGGCGGTGTCGGTGCCTCACTGCTGGCCTTTCTCTTCTCCTCCTTCGTCATCCCGTTCGATGTCTGCTGGGTGTTGCTGATTGTCAATGTGCTCCAGATGGCCTACCTCGTCGGCCTTGGCATCTACCGTCAGCTGCCACGCTATTTTCTCATCGCCGCCTTCGCCCTTCTTTCCTCCAGCATCTACTACATCGCCGACACGGTGCTCGACCATTTGGAACCCCATCAACGCATCCGCATCGAAGTGTTGCTCGGCAAAAAAGACGACCTGCGCGGTGCGGGTTACAATGTGAACCAGGCCAAGATAGCCATAGGCTCGGGCGGGCTGACCGGCAAGGGATTCCTCAACGGCACGCAGACGAAGCTGAAGTTCGTGCCCGAGCAGGACACCGACTTCATCTTCTGCACCGTGGGCGAGGAAGAAGGTTTCATCGGCTC
>CAYPZK010000013.1:0-63782 GCA_964415385.1 uncultured Bacteroidaceae bacterium | reverse complement strand
TAGCGCACTACGTTCGGGACGTAGGGGTCGGGCGTTCGAGTCGCCTAATCCCGACAACGCAAGAGAGCCATCTCACAGGAGACGGTTCTCTTTTCTTTTTTCATCTATAACACGGGGAGTACGTCAAACGCTCAGACACCTCACTCCGACACCTGCATGCGGCAGCCATCCGAATGGCCGGAGAAAGCCGGCGCATAGGCGCACTGGACTTTGGCCACGCCTTGGGAATAGGTGCCTGCACGAACTACATAGAAGTCAAGGTCAACGGTAGAGGTCCCCTTGCGGTAGGTGTCGAAGAAGATGTCGGCCGAGGCATCGTGAAGAGACAGATAGCCTCCCCGCCCTCCCAGGAACTGATAGCCGGAAAGCGCGCGTAGCGGTTCGAGACAGGCGGCATGCTGGGAACGAATCTGCACAAAATCCATGTCGCGGTCGGACGTGACGGTATGGCGGATGCGGATTTTGTCTCCGACATGCAACTGTGCGCCCTCAGCCAGTGGCCGCCAGACAGTCTTGCCGTTGTCGGTCATCGAAATGAGAATCTGACGACTGATGGTCAGCGAACCGTCAGTGGCTTTCAGTTGATCAAGCGATTCTTCACACTGGCCATAGACACAGCCCCACGAAATGCCGTCCGACGACTTGGTCACCGTGAGCTGCCGTGCTTCGGCCTGTCGGGCAGGAACAGGAGTTTTGCTGTACCCGATTCCCGCATTCGGTGAGGAAACGGCGAACGGTGTTCCGTCGAAGGAGACCTCGGGGCGGCGGGACTCATGGAAGGAGATTTCGGGTGAGACGGACAGAAGCATGTCGCACACACCTATCGTATTGATGATGTTGTCCCACTTCTGCACCTGCTTTTGGCGAAGCAGCCAGAGCTGCATTTGAACGAGACATCGGTGCGCATCGGGCAGGTCAGCAGAATCGGCGAAGAAGGCACGCATCGTGGCGAGGTGAGTCGGCATCCGATAGTCCATCCACGAATAGTAGGCTTTCTCCGTATCGAAGTACATGCCCATACCGTTTTTCTCCACGAGATACTCACGGAGCGATTGGACGAAATCGCGGGCGGCAGCCTTGCGGTTCTCATTCAGCAGCACGACGGCGATGTTGGCTCTTCCATACATGGTCAACTCACCCACACGGCCTTCCACTCGGTTCAGATAGTCTTGCTTCATGTTTGTCACGGCTGCATCCATCCGAGTGAGCGAGGCATCGGCCTGCTGCGCCAGTGTGCGCATATAGAGCCAGCGGCAAGATGTCTCTGCCGGCAGAGCCTTCGAGGCCTTCTTATAGTACTGGCTGTAGTATTCCAATTCAGCGGCATCCGTAAAGCGCACGCCCTTACCAAGCATCTGCTTCACCTCAGCATCCACACCACCATGCTGGGACAGATATTGCTGCAACATGGCCAGCTGCTCACAAACAGCCAGCGTGACATACGCGTTCGGCTTCATGCCGTCGAACCAGCTCCAGCCCCCATTCGCATATTGCAGCGTCCCGAGTTTCGATTTGGCTTTCGCGATACGGCTTTCCAACAAGTTCGTATCGAACAACTCGCACAACTTGTGGCGCTGCTCCGTCTCGTCCTGCGAGTCCAACACCCACGGGGTTTCTTGCAGCAGAATGTCCTTAAGCTCTACATTCTTCTCCAACTCGCTCTGCAAGGTCGTTTCCTGTTCCGTTTCGGCATTCCACTGCTGAATGAGCGATTGCAGGCGCGGCATGCGACTGGCCAAGCTCTGAGCCACACTATTGGCATAGAGTGCGGCAGCCCAGTCGATGGCGGAGTCGTCGGTCGGATTGACCACGGCATGGAGAGCCATAACAGCCGTCCACGAAGGATTGTCGGTGTATTCGAACGTCATCGTGCGTCGGGTGGCAGTGGATGAATGATGGTTGAAAAGCGGTTCGAGGTCGATGGTCTTCGAGCCTGCCCCGTCAATGAAGAACGGCAGAGCTTCGGTGACAATCTGTCGGTCGGTCAGCACCGGCAACCAGTTACGCTCGCCATCGGAAAAATGCTTGTTGCCCGCCGTCACTTCGCACACGAGCATCGGATAGTCGTCCGTCACGGCATAGTCGAACGTCACCGGCGCGGTCTGACCAGCCTCGACGGAGAATTTCTTTTCCTCCGAAAAGACCGTCTTTCCTGCCTCAGGGTCAATCAGACGCATCCGAGCAGTGCCGGAGACAGATTTGGCCGACGTATTGATGATGCGCGAGGCTATCGACATGCGGTCGCCCACTCGCACAAAGCGTGGCAGGTTGGGGATGACCATGAAATCCTTGCGCGCCACGGCTGTACTTTCAATCGTTCCATAGCAAATGTCTTTGGTGTGTGCCAACCCCATGAAGCGCCATTCCGTGAGGCTTTCAGGCAATGTAAACGAAATCTGCACGTCACCACGTCCATCCGTCTCAAGGTTCGGATAGAAGAACGCAGTTTCATCGAAGTTCTGCCGAACTTGCTGAGCGGAAGTGGTGCTTCGGTTCGAAGGCTCCGGCTCGTTTTGTTTTTCCCCGATGCCATTGTCTTCCGGTTCCAGTTCGTCGGCCGAGGTATCGGCTTCGACATCAGCCGCCTCTACACCTGCGATCCTACCATCCAGCACGGAAGCCTTCGACATCAGCATAGGCCGGGCATCATACAAGCGGTAGAAGCGGATGCCGCCGAGCACATATTCTTCATACGGTTTGAGACGATTGAAAGAACGGCTGTACGTATCATGATATTTCACGACATAAGGAACACTGAGGTAGCCCGACTGAAGGGCGTTTCCACTACGAAGGGCGAAGAAAGGCACAGAACGCACGAAACTGACGCCGAAAGGCCAGGCCAGCTTTGCGAACTCATCCAAAGATGCATCATACAGAGTAGCCATGAGCTGTGCGGGCACGACACTCCTATCTCCTTGCTCCACATGCAAAATCCACGTTTCCTGTTGACCGGGGGTGAGCTTATCCCGGAAGGTCTTCCACGTGAGTTTCAGCTCCTTGTCGGGTTCCTTTCTCAACACTCTGACAGAACGCTGATGGTCTGCACCATCCTGCACATAGAAGAAACCGGCCAGCACACCATCGCCAAACTCGGGTTGATAGTCGAGGTGGAGATGCGTGAGTTGTGGATTCTTCACCTCGATTTTCCGCAACAGTTCGCCATCTTGGCTGGCAATATAAAGATAGGTATAGGCATTCGGACGTGCCACGGCATACCATAAATCAATGCCTTGCCCCACTTCAAAGTCCGTATGTTCTGAAATGAGGAAGTCCTGCTGCAACTGCATTTCCTGCCCGGCGGCCTCGGAGTTCCACACGACAAAGTCGTGCGTGATGCGAATGAGGTGTCCTTTGGAGTCGTGCGATTCCAGTACCAACAGATAACTGCCCAAAGAGAGGGTCTGCAATGCAGCAAGCTGCAACGCCTGTCCCGAGACAAATGCTCCCCGGGCAACGGTCTGCGAGAAATCCCGTGTGGACAGGTCGTAGCCTCTTAATTGCCATTCTCCTTCCACCGTGAGCGGCTGACGGTCTGCATTCTGTGCCTTCGGCTGGACAGCAATCGGATTTGTTTCGGACAGGTTGATTTCTGCCGGCATATCCACGCTTAGGGCAAAATCTGTGATGCTGGCACGCAACAACGTCTCAGCCTGTTGCGACTCACCGGCCACATCAGTCACATCTACCTTGACACGGAAGTTGAAGACATTTCCGGCACGTTCAGATAAGCCGGCGGACATATCATTCTCCTCTTCCTCGTTTTCCTCGACCAAGCTATCATCCAGATAAACACTGATGCAGAAACGTCCCTCATCATCGGTTGTGAGTTCGCCGGAGTCAGCTTCCCGTTCACCTCGGCGCACCCAACTCCAGAAGGTGCTCTTGCTCCACAGCGTGGTGTACTTCACGCGGGCATCCTGCACCGGTACGCCGGAGAATGTCATCACCCTGCCTGTCAGTTGCACGCTATCGCCCAAAGAATAGTTGCCCTCATACTTGTCAAACTCCACCACAAATGTAGGCCGCTTGTATTCCTCCACGCGGAAGTAGGTGCGTTGTGAGCCGAACTGCACAGAGAACTGGCCGTTGAGGCGGTTTTTCGGCAACGTGAAATCCACGGCCGCCATGCCGAAGGCATCGGTGCTGACTTGCTGCTCGCCGACAACTTGATAATTGGCATCGCGCAACGTGACATTGACAGGACGGTCGGACACTACCTGCGTCTCATCGCCCTGCTGTGTATAGACAAGCCCCGACACATGAACGATTTGTCCCGGGCGGTAGATTGCGCGGTCGGTGAAGACCGATTCATGAGTCTGTGTTTCATTGATAGAATTGCGGCGGACTCCGTTACCACTTATCCACTGTCTTTCCGTGAAATCCTGGGCATTGCGCCGAGCCTGAAGGGCAGTAATGCCGTCGGGAATCTCGCAAAGGCCGTCCGCATCCGTAACGAAATGCTCTTCCGTTTCCTTCCATTCTCGCCCCACTCTGCCCTGCCGCCATCCATGGATTGTGCAACCAGCCACCGGCTGTCCGCTTTGGTCATCCACGACGCAGGCCATACGTTTGTTGCCCGAGATGACCACATACGACAAATGGAGAGACGTGACATGCACATCCGTCGTGTCTGTCAGACCATCGGCACGTGCTACGACCAAGAATTGTCCCACGGGCAGGCGCATCTCCACGGTATCTTTCTGCACTTCCTCAGCTTCGTTCTTATGAGTCAGGAAATGCTGGAAAGTGACGGTTTGGCGACAGACTTCATCGCCCCGCTTCCGTTGTTCTGACGTACCTATATTATTGAATACAATAAGTTCCACGCGCCCCACATTCTGATGGCGCAGCACAACCGGCAACACGCGCTCGTCAGTGGGCTCAAGCTGCCGGGAGCCGTAAGCAATGGGATTGAAGCTGATGTTGAGCATAGGTTGGTGCGCTTCAATCACCATATTCTTGAACGTAGGCAAGAGCTTTGACTTCGGCCACTGCCGTTGTGCCCATGTGGCCAAATCTGCCTTCTGCTGTCCCGTAAGGTTACTGCCGACTGCGTTAAGATAGCAGGCACATGCGTCTGCACCGGCCTCGATGTCAAGATTCTTTTCGTACAACTGTCGCAGGCGAGCCGCATAATCCTTGTCCTTCAAACGCGCTTTACCCTCTAAAGTGTGCTGCAAAGCAAGCGTCTTCAAGCGCATCAGCAAGGCCGCATCACGCATACCATGCCTGTCATAGACCGCAGTCACGGTCTCTAACAGCTCCGAACGCCAGTTGTCTTCTTCATCAAATCCAGCATCCGCCACTTGTTCGGATACGAAATCGACGAGTAACGAAAGCACGTCATCGTGGAACAGTCTGCCGTCGTTACCCACTTCATAGAGCGGCTCATAGGCTTTGGCAGACACGCCAGCCAAAGAATCCTTGTGGGCCAGAGCCGCCTTGAAGTGCGCCTTTGCCTTGTCAACATAGACCTGTTCTGCATCCTGATTGGTATAAGTCAAGGAAGAATTCCGCATCTGTGCATACACCGAACCGAGCAGCGCATGAGCCAACGCCTGCTCAGCAACAGGAAGTGGCCGCTGGAGAAGCGTCTCCAATTGCTCCACATCCCTCACGACGCTGTCGGGACTGACGCTCTCACGCAGTCCGGCGATGGTCAGGCCAGCCTTCAGTGTCTGCGCCATATTCTGCTCCTGAACCGCCTTCGCATAAATCACACGGGCAACACTTCCGGCTGATTTCGGCTGGTCCAACTTGCGGAAGCGCTCCACGTCTTTCCACAACTTCTCATACTTGCTTTTCGTAGATAAATTCATATTGATTGTGTTTTGCGCATCCATGTCGGTAGAAACAGCACACATCACCAACCACACCGCGAGCCACAGCAGACCCAGCTTTTCTTTTGAGATTGTCATTTTATCCATGATTTTTCAAAATTCTTCGTCTTCCAAACGGAAAATTCTACGCCGCAAAAATACTCTTTTATTTTCATACGGCCAAGAGATTCCGAATTTTCAGAGAAAAATGATTCACGAAAAAAGGTTGGCCACCATTTGTGTGACCAACCTTGAGATTTTAGTAAGTAAAGCATCAAGCGTAGCATGTCCGCAGGCCTGCGCCAGCCTCTCACTGCCCGTCCTTACTGTCCTTTCCAGAAGTTCTCGAGTTTCTGCTGCTTTTCGAGCTGCGCCTTATATTCAGCATTGGCCTTCTGGTATTCAGCCTGGCGACGCTGGGCCTCCACGATGCGGCTGCGGAGACGCCCCACCTGTCCCGAGATACTTGGGTCTTCGGAAGCGGCACGCGATGCATAGCTCAGCGCCGCATCGTAGTTCTTCGTGGTGGCAGCACGTTGGGCACGGAAGAAATCTGCCTTGCCCTGCATGGCCGGATCATATTCGGCCACTTGATTCAGATATCTTTCCACACTCTCGCCCTGTCCGCTCTTGCTGAGCGCATAGACAACACGCATGGCAATCCGCGCCTTGGTACGGTTGTCAGAGCAAAGTTCGATGGCCTTGTTGTAGTATTGGATAGATTCCGCATTCTTCCCTTCCTTGGTGCAATACTGGGCGTAACCAATGGCCGAGTCGTATGTCGGAGAAATGTCGTAGGCGTATTTGGCAGCCTTGAAATATACATCCGTGTCATCACAGTCGTTGTCGGCCAAAATCTGGAGAACGGACTGCAAATAGGCAAAGTCGCTCTTCTTCTCCTCCACCTTCGGCGTGAAAATGTCAATCAGCTGCTGACGGTCTGCCGCATGTGACTCTGCGAACGCGTTCTCCACGCTCACGAGCACGGGGTCGTACTGAGCCACCACTTTCTGCGCCGCGATGCTGTCTTCGGCAATATTGGCCTTCTGCAACATTTTCTCACACACTTCCTTGCAGAGGATGTAGTCCTTTAGGAATTGTTCGCGGAAATTCGGATTGGCCTGATACTTGGCATAGGATGTCTGGAAATAGCCGTGCAACACGAAACCCTCCACCTCGAAACGGGGATCCTCGTTCACCAAGTTGACACCCTCCGTGAACATATCGTATGCCTTGTCCAAGGTATAGTCAGGATAGACACCCGGCGCGAGATAAGCATAGTCGAACGCCTTGCGGCAGAGAATGGAACCCTTGCTGGTCTGCATGAGCTGCGAGGAGAACGAGTTGAGGTCGTTCACGTATTTGATGCGCTGGTCATACATGGCCATCAGTTCGTCCAGATATTGCTTCTTGGCCGCCACATCCGTGGAGTTCTGCACCAGATTCTCCAGCATCGTCGCTCCGCGCGTATAGAGCGAAGCCTGCGCCAGCGGAGCATGCTCCATCACATATTTCCAAGGCTCATAAGCCTCCCCATAGTTTTTCTGCTTAAAGTAATCCTGGAAAAGGCTGAGGTTGGCCAGATTCTCGATGCTGTCGTTCCCGTGTCCGATACGGTCGTTCACCGTAGTTCCCTCATACTGAGCGAAAACCGAGGTCACAGTCATCGCCGCGACAGCCAACGTCAAAGTTCTTCTGATTTTCATATTTTTCGTATTTCTTGCTTGTTGATTTTTTGTTTTGGACAGCAAAATTACAGAATTTTCATGGAATAAGTTTCTTTTATAATATTTTTAACGCTTTTTTCAACGCGTTTGCATTGCTTGCCCGTTTGCCACCAAACAGACGCAACAAAGGCTGAAAGTCAGCATAAAAGAAAAAAAACGGAACGCACAACTCCACGCCGGCTCCCGTCCATGAGGTTTGGTCTTGGGTGCGGGAAGGGCCGAGGTCAATTGGCAGCCTCGAACTCGCGCAGGAATCTGACATCATTCTCAGAGAACATGCGGAGGTCTTTCACCTGATACTTCAAGTTTGTGATGCGCTCCACGCCCATGCCGAAAGCATATCCTTTATATTTCTTCGAGTCGATGCCGTTCAGTTCGAGCACATTCGGATGCACCATGCCGCAACCCAGAATCTCCACCCAGCCGGTGCCCTTGCAGAAAGAGCAGCCCACGCCGCCGCAGATGTTACAGGAAATGTCCATCTCGGCCGATGGTTCGGTGAACGGAAAATAGCTCGGACGCAGGCGGATGCGCGTGCCTTCGCCGAACATTTCCTTAGCGAACAGCAGGAGCACTTGCTTCAGATCCGTGAACGACACGTCGGTGTCAATATAAAGTCCTTCCACCTGATGGAAGAAACAATGGGCGCGGGCACTGATGGCCTCGTTGCGATAGACCCGTCCAGGGCAGATGACACGGATAGGCGGCTGCGTGCGCTCCATCACGCGACTCTGCACCGACGAGGTGTGAGTGCGGAGAATGATGTCGGGATGGCTCTCCACGAAGAACGTGTCCTGCATGTCACGTGCAGGATGGTCGTCGGCAAAGTTCATTGATGAAAACACATGCCAGTCATCTTCCACCTCGGGACCCTCAGCCAACAGAAAGCCCAAGCGGGAAAAGATGTCCACAATCTCATTCTTCACAAGCGTGAGCGGATGCCGCGTGCCGAGACTCACGGGATAGGCCGTACGTGTGATGTCAATATCGCTGTTGTCAGCATCCTGTGTGGCAAAGCTCTCCCTGAGCGCGTTGATCTTCTCCATTGCCTTGTTCTTCAGCTCGTTGATTCGGATGCCGACTTCCTTCTTCTGGTCAGCCGGAACGCTACGGAAATCCTGCATGAGCGCCGTAATCTCACCCTTGCGGCTCAAATATTTGATGCGGAGCGTCTCCACCTCTTCTGCCGTCTGTGCCTGCAGCGCCTCTACTTCTGTGAGCAGCTGTTTGATTTTTTCTAACATCATGATGATTCTTTCGGGAGAAATGCTTTCTCCCCTTTCTTTGAAAAATTCGTGCAAAGATAATCAATTTTGCCCAAACTTTGTTATAAACTGAAAAAGAAACGCTAACTTTGCCGTGTTTTTTTAGAACTTTTTGTCGAAGATAATTCAACAGCAGACCGTTTTTAGCAGAAAGCCGGTAAAAAGAAGAGATGAAAACCAAGCATTGTTTTTTCGTCATCATCGCTTGTTCCTGCATCATGTCTTGCCTCAACAAGACGAGAGAAGCCGAGGCGGAGGCCGACTACGCCGACAAGCCCGACTCCGTGGAGACTGCCGCAGACACGCTGCAGCTCTACGAAGTCACGCCGGAGCCCGACACGGCCGACGAGCTCTTCCTCGATTTTTTCTTTCGCTTCACTACCGACGAAGCCTTCCAGCTCCGGCGCATCCGTTTCCCGCTCAGCCTCACCGATGACAGGGACGAAGAACGAATTTCGAGGGCGCAGTGGACGGAACGCAATCCTTTCGACAATCAAGAATTCTATTCCGTCATCTACGATCGCGAACATGACATCACGGTGCAGAACGACACGTCGCTTCATCATGTGAAAGTGTGGTGGATCCTGCTGGGCAAAGACGAGCAGGTTGGTTTCGACTTTCACAAAATCGACGGACAGTGGTTGCTCACGGATTGCAGCCGCATAGCCACCAGTCAGACAGCCATCGCCGGCTTCATCGACTTCTTCAGCCATTTCTGCGCCGACACACTCCATCAGACCGAATTCATCCAGTTTCCTCTCAAGCTGGTCAGTGTGCCGGACGAAGATGTCGAAGAAAACGTCACCGAAGAGCTGTCGGAGGCCGACTGGGAAGAGTTGCGCCACGAGCTTCCTCTGCCGTCCGACGTGCTCGCCTGCATCGACTACGGACAGCCCATGCTCTCCCAGAATCGCAAAATCATGATGCTGGAGGGACTCAGCAGCGGACTGTTCATCAAATACCGGTTCGACCATACCAACGGCAGCTGGAAGCTCTACGAAATCAATAACTGATGAAACAAGAACACAACTACTCGCTGCTGAAGCACAACACGTTCGGCATTGATGCCCGTGCCACCATGTACATTGAATACACCACAGAAGACGAGCTGCGCTCCGTACTTTCCTCGTTGACCGGCCGGCGCGTGCTGCACATCGGACAGGGCAGCAACCTGCTCTTCACGCACGACTTCGACGGAGTCGTGCTCCACAGCGGAATCCAGGGCATCCACGTGACGGGCGAGCAAACCGACAGCGTCGAAGTGCGCGTAGGGGCAGGCACACCGTTCGATGAATTGGTGGTCTGGGCCATCACCCACGACCTCAGCGGACTGGAAAACCTCTCGCTGATTCCAGGCGAAGCAGGTGCGGCGGCCGTGCAGAACATCGGTGCCTATGGAGTCGAAGCCAAGGACTCGATTATCCGCGTAGAAGCCGTCAATCTGTCAGACGGCACACCGCGCACGCTGACGAACACAGACTGTCGCTTCGGTTACCGCCAAAGCATCTTCAAACAGGAGCTGCGCGGCCAGTTTGCAGTGACCTACGTCACCTTCCGTCTTCAAAAAGCCTTCACGCCGCACCTCGACTATGGCAACATCCGCGCCAGCCTGCCGGCCGACCAGCCCCTTACACCACAGCTTCTGCGCGACACCATCATCCGTCTGCGCCAAGCCAAACTGCCCGATCCACAAGTCATCGGCAGCGCGGGCAGTTTCTTCATGAATCCCGTGATACCCCGCGCCCGGTACGAAGCCCTGCGCACCACCAACCCCAACATGCCACACTACGACCTGCCGTCGGGCGAAGTGAAGATTCCGGCCGGATGGCTCATTGAGCAGTGCGGCTGGCGCGGTCGCTCCATAGGGCATGCCGGTGTCTATAGCCGTCAGGCACTCGTGCTCGTAAACCTCGGCGGTGCCACGGGCACGGAAGTTCTCCACCTCAGCCAGGCCATCTGTCAGTCCGTAGCCGACAAATTCGGCATCACCATCCGCCCTGAAGTCAACATCATCTGACCAGTCCGCCTGAACCTTCTCAAAAATAGAGGCCGCCACTGTTCCCGCCACAATTCATCGCAGCATTTGTCACAGCTCTCGAAAGAGCTCAAACATGCCGAGAAACAACATTTCCTGCCCCACGACGACAGACTGCCACACAAATCTATGGATGTTACTGAAAATGATTGGAAAAAGTAACCGAAAAAATTTGTCAAGTCGCAGAAATGTTGTAAATTTGCAGCCGATTTATGCCGTTGGGGCTCAGAAAAGTGGGCAACGGGCTTGCCTCGCCTCGCGGTTCAAAACCGTTTTTTCATAAAATCAAACAAACAAAATGTACGTTATCGTAGAAATCAACGGTCAGCAGTTCAAGGCCGAGGAGGGCAAAAAGCTCTTCGTACACCACATCAAGGATGTTGACGCCCAGACCACTGTTGAGTTTGAAAAAGTCTTGTTGGTTGACAACAACGGCTCTGTGACAGTAGGTGCGCCGACAGTGGACGGCGCGAAAGTCGTTTGCGAAGTGGTAACTCCGCTCGTGAAGGGCGACAAAGTGTATGTGTTCCATAAGCATCGCCGCAAGGGCTACAAGAAGCTCAGAGGTCACCGCCAGCAGTTCACGGAACTCACAATCAAACAAGTCATTGCTTAAACAGAAAACCAACAACACTTTAAGGAAAGGAATAACATCATGGCACATAAGAAAGGTGTAGGTAGTTCAAAGAACGGCCGTGAGTCACACAGCAAACGACTCGGTCTGAAGCTCTTCGGAGGTCAGTATGCCAAGGCAGGCAACATCATCGTGCGCCAGCGCGGCACGAAGCATCATCCGGGCAAGAACGTAGGCATGGGCAGCGATCACACGCTGTATGCACTCGTTGACGGAATCGTGGCCTTCAGAAAGGGACGCGAGAACCGAAGCACGGTGAACGTAGAACCGGTGGCAGCCGAGTAAGAGCGAGATTTTCAACAATTTTATTAACAACTAAAAGGTAAGGCGAGGAGCGGAAGACTCCAGAAAAAAATACCAGCGCAAGGCCATTGGGCACCAGTTGGGAGGCAAGAATCAGAACCGCAGAATCGCCATCAGAATATATGTCAAAAGCTTGTCAGATTACAGGTAAGACATCGATGAACGGAAACAACGTTTCCCACTCTATGCGCCGCACGAAGCGAACCTTCGATGTCAATTTGTTCACCAAGAAGTTCTACTACGTGGAGGAAGACTGCTGGATTGTGCTCAAGGTGAGCGCCGCCGGTCTCCGCCTCATCAACCGCATCGGTCTTGACGCAGCAATCAAGCAGGCTGTGGCCAAGGGCTACACCGACTGGGAGGACATCAAGGTCATCGGTTAAAACTCAACAAACAAAAAAGTTCAAAAAAAACGTTTTCAGTCGCCCGATTCCTCAGCCATCCCCAGCCGTGACAGCCGAACGGACACGGCCATAGAGCCAAGGAATCCCGAGACTCCATAAATAGGAACACAGACATTATGGCAAAGAAAGCTAAAGGCAACAGAGTGCAGGTCATTCTGGAATGCACCGAAATGAAGGACAGCGGTCTGCCTGGGACATCGCGTTACATCACGACAAAGAACCGCAAGAACACTCCAGACCGCCTGGAACTCAAGAAGTACAACCCCATCCTGAAGCGCATGACCGTGCACAAGGAAATCAAGTAATCCATTCACACTCAGACTTACATAGATTATGGCAAAGAAAGTAGTGGCCACCTTGAAAGGTGGTGATGGCAAGGGCACCGCATACACGAAGGTGATCCGCATGTACAAGTCGCCGAAGACAGGCGCATACGCATTCGATGAGAAGATGATTCCATCTGATGCAGTGAAGGACTATCTGAAGAAGTAATTCGAAGGACTAAACCAACAGATTACATACATTCAAGTGAAAACCTCTCAGAGCGCAAGTTTTGAGAGGTTTTTTAGAACAGGACATGGGATTTTTTGATTTTTTCACCAAACAGAAAAAGGAGACACTCGACAACGGACTGCAAAAGACCAAGGAAAGCGTGTTCGGAAAACTGTCGCGTGCCATCGCCGGCAAGTCGAAAGTGGACGACGAGGTGCTCGACAATCTGGAGGAAGTGCTCGTAACCAGCGACGTGGGCGTGGACACCACCATCGAAATCATCCGGCGCATTGAGGAGCGTGTGGCCCGCGACAAATACGTCAGCACCGCAGAACTGAACAACATCCTCCGCGAGGAGATCCAGTCACTGCTCATCAAGAACAACTCCGAAGACACGGCGGGATTCGACGTGCCGGACGACCACAAGCCCTACATCATCCTCGTGGTAGGTGTGAACGGCGTCGGCAAGACCACCACCATCGGCAAACTGGCCTACCAATTCAAGAAGGCCGGCCACAGCGTCTGCCTCGGAGCCGCCGACACCTTCCGCGCAGCCGCCGTGGAGCAGCTCCAGATATGGGGCGACCGTGTGGGCGTTCCTGTGGTGAAGCAGCAGATGGGCAGCGACCCTGCCAGCGTGGCTTTTGACACTGTGAGCTCGGCCGTGGCCAACGGCACCGACGTGGTCATCATCGACACAGCCGGACGACTGCACAACAAAATAGGATTGATGAACGAACTGACAAAAATCCGAAACGTCATCAAGAAAGTCGTGCCACAAGGTCCCGATGAAGTGCTCCTCGTGCTTGATGGAAGCACCGGACAGAATGCCTATGAGCAAGCCAAACAGTTCACCAAAGCCACAGAAGTGACCTCAATGGCCATCACAAAGCTCGACGGAACGGCCAAGGGCGGAGTCGTCATCGGCATCTCGCAGCAGTTCAAGATTCCCGTGAAATACATCGGACTGGGCGAAGGCATGGAAGACCTTCAAGTGTTCAACCGCAAGGCATTCGTTGACTCACTATTTGGGAAATGAGAAAAAACACCATCGACATCATCACGCTGGGCTGCTCCAAGAATCTGGTGGATTCGGAACGGCTCATCCGCCAACTGGAGCTCAACGGCTACCGCGTGACGCATGACGCAGAGAATCCACAGGGCGAGATTGCCGTCATCAATACCTGCGGATTTATCGGTGATGCCAAGGAAGAATCCATCAACATGATTCTGGAGTTCTGCCAGGCCAAGGAGGAGGGCCGCCTCCGCCAGCTCTACGTGATGGGATGCCTGTCGGAACGCTATTTGAAAGAACTGGGCAAAGAAATCCCGCAAGTAGATAAATTCTACGGAAAGTTCAACTGGACGGACTTGCTCAACGACATAGGCAAGACATACGACAAGCGGCATGAGAACGAGCGGCGGCTCACCACCCCGCCCCACTATGCCTACCTCAAGATTTCGGAGGGCTGCGACCGCCACTGTGCCTACTGCGCCATTCCGATCATCACGGGCAGACACAAGTCACGCCCCATTGAGGACATCCTTGCCGAAGTGGAACATCTGGTCGGCGAGGGAGTCAAAGAGTTCCAAGTCATCGCACAGGAACTCACCTTCTACGGCAAAGACCTCTACGGACAGCGGCGCATCGCCGAGCTGATTGACCGCATGGCCGGCATCAAGGGCGTGAAGTGGATTCGGCTTCACTATGCCTACCCCACAGACTTTCCGATGGATCTACTTGAAGTGATGCGCCGCCACAAGAACATCTGCCGCTACCTCGACATCGCGCTCCAGCACATCAGCACTTCGATACTCAACAACATGCGGCGCCACGTAAACAAAGAACAGACCTACGAACTCATCCAACGTATCCGTGCCGCCGTGCCCGGCATCCATATCCGCACCACGCTCATGGTCGGTTTCCCGGGAGAGGGAGACCACGAGTTCGAGGAACTGAAGGAGTTTGTGCGCTGGGCCAAATTCGAGAGAATGGGAGCGTTTGCCTACTCCGAAGAAGACGGCACATACGCCAAGCGACACTTCAAGGATGACATCCCTGCCGAGGTGAAAGCACAACGTCTCTCCGAGCTGATGGCCATCCAGCAGGAAATCTCCGCCGAGGTACAAGCGCAGAAAATCGGACAGACATTGCCCGTCATCATCGACCGCAAGGAAGGTGACTACTACGTGGGACGCACCGAATTTGACTCACCGGAAGTAGATCCCGAAGTACTCATTCCCATCGCCGAAGGCAGACTCCGCCGAGGTTGCTTCTACAACCTCACCATCACGGATGCCGATGATTTCGATCTCTATGCCACTCACAACCTCCATAAAGACTGCAACTCATGAACAATCAACAACTCAACGCACAACTCTCCCGCAAGAGTGGGATCACTGCCATTGAGGCCGCTGCGCTCCAGACAGCCTGCATCGACAAAATCATCGAAGAAATCTCAAAAGGCAACACCGTCCTGCTGCAAGGACTTGGAAACTTCGATCTGAAGGAAAAGTCAGAGCGCAAGATGTACAATCCCACGACAAAAGACTATCAGGTGATTCCAGCCCGCCAGACCTTGGGATTCCGGCCAAGCAATGTATTGAAAGAAAAAATCAAAGGATAAAAAACCATGAACGAAAGAATCACCTCGCAAATCATTTCCGAAGCACTGGCCAAGCAGCTGAAATTGCCGAAACGGACTTCAGACAATTTCATGCGTGCATTTATCGATACCATCATCGATGGACTGCTCACCGACGGCATCGTCAAGGTGAAAGGCCTCGGAACATTCAAAGTGAGCGAAATGAGTAGCCGCGAGAGCGTCAATGTGACCAACGGAGAGCGTGTCACCATCGCTGCTTACCGCAAGATTTCGTTCACGCCCGAGGAAAGCGTGACCGACAAGCTCACCAACACCTTCACGCCTCCTGCTTCCTCCAGGGACGAGCTTTCAGACAGTGGTAATCAAGGAGCTGCAAGTGCTCCTACTTCCGGAACCGCCCGCAACCTTCGGGAAGAACCGGCGAAGACAGGACAGGAGTTCTCTCCCGAGATACAGGAAGAGTCGGCTGTCACCGAGCAACCCGTTGACAAATTCTCCGGTATCGACGTGCTGATTTCAACTCCAGAAAGTCTGGACGAGGCGCGTGAGCTATTGTCCACGGCACAAAAGCGCGCAGACGATGCGCAAGCAGCCCTGCTCGCAGCCACCGAACAACTGAAGCAAGCACGTGAGGCCGCTGCAAAAGCGCAATCCGATGCAGAAGCCACACAAGCTCGAGCCATGCAATTGCAGGAACGTCTGGACAACATTGAGAGCAACCGCAAGACCACCTTGGCAGAGCCAGCCGACACAACCACTCCTGTAGAGATACAAGACCAGACAGAAACACAGAAGCAGACTGAAGCCACAGACAACGTCACGCCTACAGCAGAACAGAAACCAACGGTTTCCGCAGAGCAGCCAGACGCTGCGGCCGCAATGCAGCGGCCGGTCGCGCCCCACAGGAAAAAACACTCCAAGAAGTTCGTCTGGTGGATTCTGGCAATCATCGTGGTCATCGGAGCCGCAGGAAGTTACCTGCGTCATCAGCCACAGTTGCTGAACGGCTTCAGTACCAAGACACAGGAAACCGCGCCAACGGCGAAACCCGCCACGCAGACAAACAGCAAACCGCATCAGCCGAACGGCTCGAGACCTGCCGTCAAGAAGACGACAGCACCTGTAGAAACGAAGACGACGACAAAGGTGACAAAGATGGAAGAGAAGACAACACCCGCTCAGCGTCCAGCCAGCTATTGTTTGCAAAAAGGCCAGTCGCTCACCGACGTGTCTGTCATGTTCTACCAAACCAAGGACTCCGTCCGCGCCATCATCCGCAAGAATAACTTCAAGAACCCCGATAACATTTTCGTTGGAACGGAGATTCTGCTGCCCTGAGTGGCAGACCGTTCCAACGAAGTACACTTTCTATCTATTCCATCTACGCACAAACACATGAACTTCATCTTTATATCACCGAACTTCCCGCACACCTATTGGGAGTTCTGCAACCGGCTCAAACAGAACGGGGTCACCGTGCTGGGCATCGCTGATTCGCCCTACGAGGAACTAAGCCCGCAGCTCAAGGACGCACTGACGGAATACTACAGAGTCAGCACATTGGAGGATTACGACCAGGTTTACCGTGCCGTGGCGTTCCTCGCCTTCAAGTACGGCAAGATAGACTGGATTGAGTCGAACAATGAATATTGGCTGGAACAGGATGCCCGCCTGCGCACAGACTTCCATGTCACCACGGGCATTGACTTCGACCACGTGCTCCGCTTCAAGGAGAAAAGCCAGATGAAGCACTACTATGCCGAAGGAGGCATTCCCACCGCACGGCAAATCAAGGCAGCCGACGGGCAGGAAGCCGTCAAAACGTTCGCCGCCCAGACGGGGTATCCACTCATCGCCAAACCGAACATCGGCGTGGGAGCCAGCGACACGCACAAGATTCATGACGAGACTGAGCTGCAACGATTCTTCGACCACGTGCATCACACCGACCACTACGTCATCGAGGAGTTCATCACCGGCGAAATCTGTTCCTATGATGCCGTCATCAACTCCCACGGCGAGCCACTCATCGAATCAATGACCGTATGGCCACCCTCTATCATGGACATCGTGAACAAACAGCTCGACCTATCATACTATGTCGACAAGGGCATGCCGGAACAGCTCCGCCAGCTCGGCCGCCGCACCGTGAAAGCCTTCGGTGTGTGGAGCCGCTTCGTACATTTAGAGTTCTTCCGCCTCGACCAGCCACGGACAGGACTTGGTGGCATCGGCGACTTCGTGGCCTTGGAAGTGAACATGCGCCCCGCCGGCGGCTATACCCCAGACATGATCAACTACGCCCACAGCACCGACATCTACAAGGTGTGGGCCGACATGGTGGCGTTCGACGAAAGCCGCACCGACGAGGGACGGCAGTACTACTGCGCGTTCGCCAGCCGGCGTGACATCTACCGCTACGTGCATTCCCATGAAGAGATTCTGAAAAAATATGGCACCAAAGTCGTGATGTGCGAGCGCATGCCGGAAATCTTCAAAGCAGCCATGGGGCAGCAGATGTACACCGTCAGGCTCGACACCTACGACGAAGTCGAGGAATTCATCGCGTTTGTCCACGACAAACGATAGTTTTTCAGAGAAGAAACGTCAACATTCACGAATAAACAGACACACAAAATGGAAGTAGGATACATCAAGAAATACAGCTCCGCGCTGGGTCGCGACATGGAATACAAGACCTATGGCGAGCGGGGACACGGAGTCATCACTTTCCCTTCCCAGAACGGCCGCTTCTATGATTATCAAGACTTCGACATGGTGGATGCCATCTCTCAGTTCATCGACGCAGGGCTGATACGGCTCATCTGCGTCGACAGCATCGACCAGGAGACCTGGAGCTTCTCGGACGGTGACGAACATCAACGCATCGCGCTTCACGAACGATGGTACCACTACATCATTGACGAACTGCTGCCCGACGTGCGGCGCACACCGTCCGAAACGTTCATCGCCACCGGCTGCTCGATGGGCGGATTCCACGCAGCCAACTTCTTCTTCCGCCGCCCTGACCTGTTCGACACGCTGCTGTCTCTCAGCGGACTGTACTATGCAGGCTATTTCTTCCCCAACTACCACGACCCGCTCATCTACGACAACTCACCGCAGGACTATCTGCGCAACATGCCCGCCGACCATCCCTACTGGAACCTCTATCGCCACCGCGACATCATCCTGTGCGTCGGACAAGGCGCATGGGAGGACGAACTGCTGGCCAGCACGCGCCAGTTAGATGCCCTGCTGAGGGAGAAACATGTACCCGCATGGGTTGACTACTGGGGATACGACTCCACGCATGACTGGGTGTGGTGGCGCAAGCAAATCGTCTATTTCATGAACAAAATCCTCACCTCCCGTGACGGGATTCCGAAGAGCCTCTAAAGCCCATCACAACACTCAGCTCACATCAAACACAAAACCATGCAGGACGGACAACCATTTCGGAAGTTGTCCGTCCTGCAAAGGTAATTGAGAAAGGTGAAGATTACAACGGATAGTTCTCCACATCATAGAGCACGGTAGAGAGGTAACGCTCACCCGTGTCGGGCAGAAGGGCGACGATGAGCTTGCCCTTGTTCTCCGGCAACTTGGCAATCTGCGTAGCAGCGAATGCCGAAGCACCTGAGGAGATGCCCACCAGCAGACCTTCAGAGGTTGCCAGCTGACGGCTCGTGCGGATGGCTTCGTCGGAGTCCACCTTGTAAATCTCATCCACGGCATTGCGGTCGAATGTCTTCGGCACGAAACCGGCACCGATGCCCTGAATTTTGTGCGGACCCGGAGCCTCACCGCTCAACACGGCCGAGGTAGCCGGCTCGACAGCAACGATTTTCACCTTCGGATTCAACTCCTTCAGTCGCTTGCCCACACCGCTCACGGTGCCTCCCGTGCCGACACCGGCCACGAAGATGTCCACCTTGCCGTCTGTGTCGCGCCAGATTTCGTCAGCCGTCTTGGCATAATGGATGGCCGGATTCGCAGGATTCTCGAACTGCTGAAGAATCACGGCACCCGGCGTGGTGTCGCGCAGCTCCAGAGCCTTGGCAATAGCCCCTTTCATGCCGTCTGCACCCGGGGTGAGGACGACGGTCGCGCCGTATGCTTTCACCAGATTCCGACGCTCTACCGACATCGTTTCCGGCATCGTCAGGATGAGCTTATATCCGCGTACTGCGCTCACGAAGGCCAGCCCCACGCCCGTGTTGCCACTGGTCGGTTCGATGAGGGTCGCGCCTGGTTTCAGGCGGCCGCTCTTCTCGGCATCCAGAATCATACTGAGGGCGATGCGGTCTTTCACGCTGCCGGCGGGGTTGAAGTACTCCAATTTGGCTACCACAGGCGTAGCCGTATTTTGATTTTTACTGAAAGTATTGAGCTGTAGTAAAGGCGTATTGCCGATCAAGTCGGTCAGTTGTTGTGCGATTTTACTCATAACGAAATTTCTTTTGAATGGTACATTTTTATTTTTTAATCTTCGCGAATGCCTGGTCAAGGTCATCAATGAGGTCTTGATAGTGCTCGGTGCCGATGCTCAGGCGGATGGTTCCGTCGAAGATGCCTTGCTCCGTAGCCTCCTCATCGCTGAGCTCGCTGTGCGTGGTGCTCTTCGGATGAACGACGAGCGACTTCACATCGGCCACATTGGCCAGGTCACTGAATATCTGCAAATTGTCGATAAAGTTCCACGCCGTCTGTTGGTCACCGTCAATCTCGAATGTGAATATCGAGCCTGCGCCGTTAGGGAAATAACGCTGATACAGGTCGTGATTCGGATGGTCGGGCAGCGACGGATGGTTGATCTTCTTCACCAATGGTTGCGTCTTCAAGTAGTCAATGACCTTGAGCGTGTTATAGACATGACGTTCCACGCGCAGGCTCAATGTTTCGAGGCCTTGCAGCAGAATCCATGCGCTGATTGGGGCGAGCGTGGCACCCTCGTCGCGAAGCAACAGGGCACGGACACGGGTCACGAACGCACCCGGGAGCTTACCGAAGACGAGGCCGTGGTATGACGGGTCGGGCTCGGTGAACTGCGGGAACTTGTCGTTCTGGAAGTAGTCGAACTTGCCACCTTCGACGATGACACCGCCAAGCGTCGAGCCATGCCCTCCGATGAATTTTGTGGCAGAGTGAATCACAATGTCGGCTCCGTGTTCAATCGGTCTGATGAGATAAGGTGTGCCGAACGTGTTGTCGATGAGCAAAGGAATGCCGTGGCGGTGGGCGATGTCGGCCGAACGCTCAATGTCGGAAATGTTGGAGTTCGGGTTGCCGAGCGTCTCAATGAATACGAGCTTTGTGTTGGGCTTGATGGCCGCCTCAAGAGCGTCGTAGTCGTCGGGATTGACGAATGTCGAACTGATACCATATTTCGACAACGTGTGCTTCAGCAGGTTGTACGTACCGCCGTAGATGGTCTCTGTGGCCACGACGTGGTCACCGGCAAAGGCGAGATTCGTGATGGCGTAGGTCACGGCTGCTGCGCCTGAAGCCAGAGCCAGGCCTGCCACACCACCCTCCAGAGCTGCCACGCGATCCTCGAAGACACCCTGCGTGGAGTTGGTCAGACGGCCGTAGATGTTGCCCGGATCCTTCAGATGGAAACGGTCGCTGGCATGCTGCGCGTTGTGGAACACATAAGACGTGGTCTGATAGATAGGCACCGCACGTGCGTCGGTTGCCGGATCGGCCTTTTCCTGGCCTACATGCAGTTGCAATGTCTCGAAATGAAGTTTCTTGCTCATAAATCCTCCTGTTTTTTTGAATGTTCTTGTTTTGATTGTTTGTGCTATGGCTATTCCGTTTTTCCGAAGTCTTTGCGTCTGGATTTCGGATGCAAAGGTACGGAATGCTGGAATATTCATCCAAAGAAATTCCATATTTTTAGGTAAATATTCCACAACAGCTTCTTCGCGTAGAAAAAGTTATATTCTTTTTCTTCTTGTGAGGCGGCTTCTTGGAAAAAATCACCTGCCAGCCCGGAAGGAACGGGCGGGAAACGAAACATCCCAACACTGCGGACGCTGTTGCAGGCCGTCAAAAGACAGGAGTGTGAAAAAACACGCAGGGCGGTGGCATGTTTTCGGAAATTTATTCGTACTTTTGTGCCGGCATCGAAAAAAAACGAGGCCAGACAGCAGAAGCATGGAAGAAAAAGCACATCGGGCCGCACGCGGCAGATTCTCCCTGATTCGCATTCCCCGCGCAGAGGATGAGCGGGGCAACCTTTGCTTTGTAGAGAACCACCATCTGCCGTTCGACATGAAGCGTGTGTTCTGGATTTATGGCGTGGGGCCGGGCAAGACCCGCGGCGGCCACGCCCATGCCACATGCGCCGAAGTCATCTTTCCCGTGTCGGGCAGCTTTGAAATTTGGGTGGACGACGGCAGCCAGACGGCCACGTTTCGGATGGACAGCCCCGACAAGGGCATCTACATCGGTCCAAACGTGTGGTGCGAGCTGCGCAACTTCTCGGCCGATGCCGTCTGTGTGGTCTTTGCCTCGCAGGAATATCAGCCCGACGGATACGTGAATGACTATGACATCTTCAAGCAATCTCAGCATTGAGTTCTACAGGCCGGAGATGGCGGACGCATGGAACGCGCTCGTCGCACGCTCACGCAATGGCACCTTCCTGCTCGACCGTCGCTTCATGGACTACCATCAGGCTCGCTTCCGCGACTGCTCGGCAGTGTTCCGCAAGCGAGGACGTATGGTGGCATGTTTCCCCGCCAATTTCAGCACAGCCGAAAACACGGTCTATTCCCATCAGGGTCTGACCTACGGCGGACTGATTTGCGAGGCGCAGATTACAGCCACCGAAGTGCTCCACATCTATGCGCTGCTGCTGGAAGCCTATCGGCAGACGCTTCACGCCGGCCGTTTGATTGTGAAGCCCGTTCCTTATATATATAATAGGTATATGGCCGACGAACAGCTCTACGCACTTTTCAGAGCGGGAGCCACACTGACCGCCCGCGGCATTTCATCTGCCATTCCTCTGCAGCACCGGCTGCCGCTGCGGGAAAGCCGGAAGAGCGGCATCCGCAAGGCCAATGCTTTGGGTCTCTCCGTGAGCGAGGCCCAATGCAGCGATGATCTCCACACCTACTCTGACCTGCTTCGCAGCACACTTGAGACGAGTCACCACGCCCGGCCCGTGCATTCCGTCGAAGATATGGAATTACTGATGAGCCGTTTTCCCGACAACATCCGCCTCTATCTCTGTCGCCATCCCCAAGGAAGGATACTGGCCGGCACATGGATTTTTGACTGTGGCACTGTGGTGCACACACAATATATAGCCGCCAGTGCGGAAGGAAAGCAGAGCGGTGCACTCGACCTGCTCCTCCACCATCTCATCACGACGCGCTATGCCGACCGCACCTACTTCGACTTCGGCATTTCGACCGAGCAAGGGGGACACTTTCTCAACGAAGGACTTATTTTCCAGAAAGAAGGATTCGGTGGGCGAGGTGTCTGCTACGACACATGGGAAATCACCATACACGACACACATGGACGAGAGACTGAAGAAACAACTTGATTTCATCCTGGAAATCGACAAAGAGAAGAATATTCTCCGACAGACGCACCTCAGCGGACACGGACGACGCGAGGACGACGCAGAGCACGCCTGGCACATGGCCATCATGGCCTACCTGCTGCGCGAATACGCCAACGAAGAGGTGGACATCGCACGCACCATGCTGATGTGCCTCATCCACGACATCGTGGAAATCGAGGCCGGCGACACCTATGCCTACGATGCTGAGGGGCTGAAGACTCAGAAGGCACGCGAGCAGGCGGCCAAGGAGAAGATCTTTGCCATGTTGCCGTCCGACCAGCAACAGGAGCTCAGCGACTTGTTCGATGAGTTCGAGGCGTTCGAGACCCCGGAGGCGAAATTCGCCCACACGATGGACAACCTGCAACCGCTGTTGCTCAACAACAGCAACGACGGTGCCGACTGGAAATCCCATCAGGTCGCTGCCAGCCAAGTTTATGGCAGACAGAATCTGTCGCGCCTCGGCTCCGAACGCCTGTTCGAAGTAATAGACCAAGTGCTCCGTCAGAACATCCGGAAAGGGAACATCCGGGACGACAGGGTATAAACGATGCTCCTCCTACCTTGCCTTCCCAGCGAGATAGGAGTACTAACGATTTCGGGAGGTCACTGCCTGTGGCCTCCCGAAACATTTTTTTCACCCAAAGGAGAGGGTGGAAAGAGGGGCTTCATCTTCTCATTTGATGCCCACCGGCGTAATGAGGAACTGGAAGTGATAGTCCTGATACGGCATCTGGTATTCCTGCCGAGGCCATGCACCCCATGAGTTCACACATCCGATGCCCATTTCGCGCTGGGCAATGTGAACGCTGGTGAACGGACGTTCGGTGAGGTCGCCCGAGTGGTGCTGTGCCTTGTTCTCACCCGTCGACAGGTCATCGGTGAGATAAGGGAGCGACTGGCACTCCATCGGCTCCGTGGAACGGAACTCCAGTCCACGTCCGGCATCATCCGTGAGCCGCCACCAGCGCACCTGCGTCTTGTTGCCGGACTCCTGCGGCCGGATGTAGCCCCAATACTGGTCAGCCACCTTCTGGTGATAGACTCCAAGGTGGGCAAAGTTGTTGCGGTCGATATAGTTTTCCTGCGGTCCCTTGCCATAGAAGTCGATGTTGGAGAAAGCCTGCGGCATCTGCATCTCCATGCCGAAGCGCAGGAGCTGCGGTTTTTCTTTAGCGTCAGGGTTCACGGAGAGTGCTTCGTCCACCAGGATGCGGCCTTCCGGCGTGAGCGTGTAAGTGAGGGCAAGTTTCGAGTCGGTGGCCGGAATGCTGTACGTTGCCTTCACCACATAGTTCTGTCCGTCCTGGCTGTAGTCAAACTGCTCCAGACGAATCTGCGGATGATGCCAGGCGCGGAGCTTGCGCTGCATGTTGGCACCGAAGTCATTGTCGGTGGCCGCACGCCAGAAGTCCGGGCGCAATTCGTAGCCGTCCTCCATCATCGGAGTACCGTTCACGTCGATGTAGGCGATGTAGCCGCTGTGGCGGTCGAACGTGGTCTGCGTGACACCTCCAGTGAACACTATGTAGGCCTCGTGTTCCTCTGCCTTCACACTACTGCCGGTGGCTTTCTTGCCCTTGGCGACAGGGGCAGCGGCCTTGACCAGCGCAGGCGGGAACTGATAGTCAGTCAACACCAGTTGCTCGCGGGCAATGGTGTCGCCTTGAGCCTGCAACGGAGTGGCCTGGTCGAGCGTGTAAGCCAGATTGCACACAATTTCCCGGCCATTGAGCTGCTGATTCTGCAAGGCCTTGGCGATGGCCGGCACCTGCACTTCCCTGCGGCTCTGCGGAGCGATGCCGAGCGAGTTCACATCAATGGTACCTTCGTCCACCATCTGCCCTTCAGCCTCGATGCGATAGCGGAGTGTCACGCCTTCCACCGGCACGAAGAAGTTCTCGTTGTAGATTTCCACTGTTCCCTGCTGCTTGTCCTTCAGCGTGGTCCAAATGTTCTGGTAGTAGTACTGCACTTCGTAGGCATGTGGATTCGGCTGGCGGTCAGGATTGATGACACCGTTGCAATTGAAATTGTTGTCGCTGGCCGGGAAACGTCCGTAATCGCCACCGTAAGCATAAATCGGCTTGCCCGTCACCTTGCTCTTCGAGCGCAGTCCCTGGTCAATGAAATCCCAGATGTAGCCGCCCTGATATTTCGGATATTTGCGGATGAGATCCCAATATTCCTTGAATCCGCCCATCGAGTTGCCCATCGCATGAGCATATTCACACTGGATGAGCGGACGAGGGTTGGAGTTCTGGCTGTAGCGTTCGCAGTTGTTGTAGTCGTAATACATCGGGCAGAAGATGTCGGTCTTGCCGTTCTGTCCGGCCTGCTCATACTGCACGGGGCGCGAAGGGTCGTACTGCTTCACCCAGTCGTAGGCATCCTCGAAGTTCTTGCCGTAGCCTGCTTCGTTGCCCAAGCTCCATACGATGATGCACGGATGGTTCTTCAGCACGCGCACATTATGCTGGTTGCGCTCGATGTGGGCATCATGATAAGCCTCGTTCTTGGCCAGTGTCTTGTCGCCGTAGCCCATGCCGTGGCTCTCGATATTGGCCTCAGCCGTGACATAGATGCCATATTCGTCGCAGAGGTCGTACCAGCGCGGGTCGTCGGGATAGTGGCACGTGCGGTCGGCGTTCACGTTGAGCTGCTTCATCACCTTGATGTCCTGAATCATGCGCTCCACGCTCACCACGTAGCCTCCGTCGGGGTCAATCTCGTGGCGGTCAACGCCCTTGATGAGCACCGGCTGTCCGTTGACGAGCAACTGGGCATCACGGATTTCCACCTTGCGGAATCCCACGCGCTGCGGAATCACTTCCAGCACCTGCCCGTCGGCCGACGTAAGCGTGGTGTAGAGCCGGTACAGATTCGGTGTCTCGGCCGTCCATTTCAGCGGCTGGTGGACATCGAAGCTGATGTCGTTCTCGGCGGCGGCTTTCACCTCCGACTGCGCCACTTCCTGTCCGTCGGGAGCCACCAACGAGAGGCGGAGGCTGCTGCCGGCCGGACGCTCCACCTGCACGTTCACCGTGAGCCGTCCGTCCTGATAGCCGTTGGTCAGGTCGGGCGTGATGAAGAGGTCTTCCACATGCGTCTGAGGGCGTGCGAAAAGATAAGATTCGCGGGCAATGCCACACAAGCGCCAGAAGTCCTGATCCTCCAGATAGGAACCGTCGCACCAGCGCATCACCTGCATGGCGATGAGGTTCTGCTGTCCTGGTTTCACATACTTCGTGACATCGAATTCAGCCGCCACCTTCGAGTCCTCGCTGTAGCCCACATAGCGGCCATTGACCCAAACCGTGAGGTTGCTGGTGGCGCTTCCCACATGCATGATGATTTGCTCGCCCTTCCATCCGGCCGGAATCAGGAACGAGCGGCGATAGCTGCCCACATGGTTGTTGAGATCCTGCACGAACGGCGGATTGGTTTTCCAGTCATTGCGCCAGGCGTACTGATTGTTGACATAGATGGCATCGCCCCATCCGTTCAGCTCCCACATGCCCGGCACAGGCATCGTGCCCCACGCCGAGTCGTCGTAGGCGGTCTTCTCGAAGCCCTGCGGGCGTTCGTTGGCGTTCTTCACCCAGTTGAATTTCCACGTGCCGTCGAGCGAGAGGAAGCGTTCGGAGCTTCCCTTCTGCTCAGCCAGTGCCTTGCCCATGTCTTCATAAGCAAAGAAATTGGCTGTGTTCTGGAGCCGGTTGTCCGCATTACGCTGAGGGTCGTTCCACATGTCCGCCTTCTGTGCCACGCTCTCCGTCAGCGACAGCGAGCCCAGCAGAAGGAACATCAAAGTTTTCTTTTTCATGACAGTTATAGTTAGTTACAGAAATTCCGGTAAGTAGGCAGAGAGGCCCATGCAGCCTTTCCTTGCGACAAAGGTACGGAAATAATTCTTTCGTTCCAAACAAAAATCTCTGAAACACGCCTCCCCTCATTTTCCATTTTGAATCTTGCTGACCGCAACTCGCGCTCTGCGACTATCCAGTTCCGCCGTGAAAATGTCCGAAATCCAGCTCAGAAAATTCCGCTTCAGACTGAGTTTTTCCAAAACGAACGCGTTCGTTTTCCGGAACGGACGCGTTCCTTCTGCCGAACGAACGCGTCCGATAGACGGCAAATGCGAAGAGTACGCCAACGCAATTGGCGCAAAGCGGAACTTCACACTGCGCAGCCATGCAGATTCCTCCGCACAGGGGAGGAAAGAGAAAGGGGCGAATTGCGACAATATTCAAAAAATATTCGTTTTATTTTTGTCAAACGGCTGAATTGGCGTAACTTTGCGGCTGAAAGGCAGGGTATGCCTTTCCACGACTGACAAAAGAGACACAACCCTACTTTACTACTTTAAATAAGAAAGAATAATGGCAAACAGAGAAAAACTCTTTACGGAGTTCCAAGCCCCGACCACGCAGGAATGGCTGGACAAAATCCAGGTGGACCTGAAGGGCGCGGACTTCCAGAAGCGTTTGGTGTGGAGAACCAACGAAGGCTTCAATGTGCAGCCGTTCTACCGCCGCGAAGACCTCAAGGAGCTGAAAGCCGTGGACTCCCTTCCCGGTGAATTCCCCTTCGTCCGCGGCAACAAGACCGACAACAACCTGTGGTATGTCCGTCAGGACATTCAGGTGGACGATGCCCAAGCCGCCAACGAGAAAGCACGCGACATTCTCAGAAAAGGCGTGAACTCCATCGGTTTCCACATTCCGGGCAGGATTCTGAGTCAGGAGCTCGTTGAGACTCTCCTCGAAGGCATCGAACCTGAGAAAACCGAGCTGAACTTCACGACCTGCCAGCGCCACTGTGTGGAACTGGCAGGTATCCTCGTGGCGTATTTCAAACAGCGCGGCGCACAGCTGGACAAGCTGGAAGGCAGCATCAACTTCGACCCCATCCAGAAAATGCTGGACAAGGGCATCGACACCAGCAGCGTGCTGGCCGAGGCCAAACCACTCATCGAGGCACTGAAAGAACTGCCGAACTACCGCTGCATCAACGTCAACAGCGCACGTCTGACCGATGCGGGTGCCTACATCTACCAGGAGCTGGGCTATGCCCTCGCCTGGGGCAACGAATACCTGCAGGAACTCGTGGACGCAGGCGTGGAATCCACCGAGGCCGCAAAGCGCATCAAATTCAACATGGGAGTCACCGAGAACTATTTCATGGAAATCGCCAAGTTCCGTGCCGGACGCCTGCTCTGGGCTCAAATTGTGAAGCAGTACGGACCGAAATGCGACTGCGCCTGCCAGATGCACGTCTGCGCCAAGACCTCGGAATACAACCAGACGATGTTCGACAGCTACGTGAACCTGCTCCGCAGCGAGACGGAAACCATGTCGGCCGCGCTGGCCAATGTGGAGAGCATCATCGTCACGCCATTCGACCAGGCCTACGAAACGCCGGACGATTTCTCGGAGCGACTGGCACGCAACCAGCAGTTGCTGCTGAAGGAAGAAGCCCATTTCGACAAAATCGTTGACGTGGCCGGAGGCAGCTACTATGTGGAGCACCTCACCGATGCCATCGCCCACGAGGCATGGAAGCTCTTCCTCGCAGTGGAAGAGGCCGGAGGCTTCCTCACAGAGGCACGAGACGGCAAGATTCAGGAGGCCGTGAACGCCACCAACGACAAGCGACACGCCGATGCCGCCAAACGCAAGGAATTCCTGCTCGGCACCAATCAGTTTCCGAACTTCAACGAGAAATCGGAAGGCAAACGTCCGGCTCACCCGCACTGCTGCTGCCGGGACGGCCACGACCAGCCGGCCATCGCCGCGCTCAACAAGGAGCGTCTGGCCAGCGAGTTCGAGGCATTGCGTCTCGAAACCGAAAACGCGGAGAAACAACCTGTGGCATTCATGCTCACCATCGGCAATCTCGCCATGCGGCAGGCCCGTGCCCAGTTCTCCTGCAACTTCCTCGCCTGTGCCGGCTACAAAGTGATTGACAACCTCGGATTCCAAACCGTGGAAGAAGGAGTGGACACAGCCCTCAAGGCCGGAGCCGACATCGTGGTGCTCTGCTCCAGCGACGACGAGTATGCCGAATATGCCATCCCTGCCTTCAAGTATCTCAACGGCCGTGCCATGTTCGTCGTGGCCGGTGCGCCGGCATGCTCCGACGACCTCAAGGCCGCCGGCATCGAGAACTTCATCCATGTGCGCGTGAACCAGCTGGAAACCCTGAAAGAGTATAACGCTAAACTGCTGAAGAAATGAGAAAGACATTCAATGACGTAAACATATATGCTGGCATCGGCACAGAGAACGGCCAGCAATGGCAGAAAGAAAATCACATCTCTGCCAACTGGAGAACGCCGGAACAAATCGACATCCAGCCGGTCTATACCAAGGAAGATCTGGAAGGCATGGAGCATCTCGACTTCGCAGCAGGCATTCCGCCTTACCTCCGGGGGCCTTACTCGATGATGTATCCGTTCCGCCCGTGGACCATCCGCCAGTATGCAGGATTTTCCACCGCCGAAGAGTCGAACGCCTTCTACCGCCGCAACCTCGCCAGCGGTCAGAAAGGACTCTCCGTGGCTTTCGACCTCCCGACCCACCGAGGCTACGACCCTGACAACCCACGTGTGGTGGGCGACGTAGGCAAGGCCGGCGTTTCCATCTGCTCCTTGGAGAACATGAAGGTGCTCTTTGAGGGCATTCCGCTCAACAAGATGTCCGTGTCGATGACGATGAACGGAGCCGTGCTCCCTATCCTCGCCTTCTACATCAACGCCGGATTGGAACAAGGCGCGAAGCTCGAAGAGATGGCCGGAACCATTCAGAACGACATTCTGAAGGAGTTCATGGTGCGCAACACCTACATCTATCCGCCTGCATTCTCCATGAAAATCATCGCCGACATCTTCGAATATACCTCACAGAAGATGCCGAAGTTCAATTCCATCTCCATCTCCGGCTACCACATGCAGGAGGCCGGAGCCACCGCCGACATCGAGCTGGCCTACACCCTCGCCGACGGCATTGACTATCTGCGGACGGGTGTGAACGCCGGCATCGACGTGGATGCATTCGCCCCGCGCCTCTCCTTCTTCTGGGCCATCGGCATGAACCATTTCATGGAAATTGCCAAGATGCGTGCCGCCCGTGTGCTGTGGGCCAAAATCGTGAAGAGTTTCGGAGCCAAGAATCCGAAGTCGATGGCACTCCGCACCCACTCCCAGACATCCGGCTGGTCGCTCACCGAGCAGGATCCGTTCAACAACGTAGGCCGCACATGCATCGAGGCCATGGCTGCCGTCCTCGGACACACGCAGTCCATGCACACCAACGCACTCGACGAGGCCATCGCCCTCCCGACCGACTTTTCCGCACGCATCGCACGTAACACGCAAATCTACTTGCAGAACGAGACCAAGGTGTGCAAGCAAATCGACCCTTGGGCAGGAAGCTACTATGTGGAGACGCTCACCAATGAGCTCATCCACAAGGCTTGGGAACACATCCAGGAAATCGAGAAGCTCGGCGGCATGGCCAAGGCCATTGAGACGGGGCTGCCGAAGATGCGTATTGAGGAAGCTGCCGCACGCACGCAAGCCCGCATCGACTCCGGTGTGCAGACCATCGTCGGCGTGAACAAGTACAGGCTTGCCCACGAAGACCCTATCGACATTCTCGAAGTGGACAACACCGCCGTGCGCAACCAGCAGCTGGAGAACCTGAAAGAGCTCCGTGCCCACCGCGACGAGACGGCCTGCAAAGCCGCGCTGGCCGAAATCACCGAATGCGTGAGGGAGTTCAACGAAGGCAAGAAGAGTGAACACAACCTGCTCGACCTGGCCGTGAAGGCCGCCGGACTTCGCTGCACGCTCGGCGAAATCTCAGATGCCTGCGAGGCCGTGGTCGGACGATATAAAGCAATCATCAGAACCATTTCAGGCGTGTATTCATCAGAAAGCAAAAAAGACCCCGACTTCGAGAAAGCCTGCCAGCTCACGGAGCAGTTCGCACAAAAGAACGGACGCCGCCCGCGCATCATGGTGGCGAAAATGGGACAGGACGGCCACGACCGTGGTGCCAAAGTGGTGGCCACCGGCTATGCCGACTGCGGATTCGACGTGGACATGGGACCGCTGTTCCAGACTCCCGCCGAAGCTGCCCGCCAGGCGGTGGAGAACGATGTCAACGTGGTGGGTGCCTCCTCGCTCGCAGCCGGCCACAAAACGCTCATCCCGCAGCTCATCGAAGAACTCAAGAAGCTCGGTCGTGACGACATCTACGTCATTGCCGGAGGCGTGATTCCCGCACAAGACTACGACTTCCTCTATCAGGCAGGTGTAGCCGCCATCTTCGGCCCGGGCACCAGCGTGGCCAAGGCCGCCTGCGAAATCATGAACATCCTCAACGAAGACTGATGCCGCGCCACCACTCTGCGTGTGCGACATCTGTCCGCTCCGACTGACACATCCAAAGGAAAGCACTGCCCCATGCGCTCTGCTTTCCTTTTTTTCTCTTATTTTCCCCAAAACATCCATCATCCATGTCATCCTCCCTGCTGCATCCGCTTCGCACGTCCCTCCACGCTCCGGCACGCTTCACCAACCCTTTTTCCTATGAGCCACACCCATTAGTGCGACTGGCGGCAGCGCAGGTGAACGACTACTTGTGCGCACACGCAGAATGGGCGGAAGAACTTCAGCACGGCAAGATGTTCGGTGTGCTGGTGGTGCGGAAGACCCATGCCGATGCGTCTTCACTCCACTTCCTGGCCGCTTTCTCCGGGCAGCTCGGCGGGAAAAGTCAAATCGACTACTTTGTGCCGCCCATCTACGACCTGCTCCACCCGGACTCCCATTTCCAGCACGAACAAAGCCGCATCGACAGCCTCAACCACCGACTGGCCGCGCACGACATCGACACCGCTACCGCCAAGACACTGCGCGAGGAGCGCAGAAGTCGCTCCGAGGCCCTGCAGCAATGGCTCTTCGACCAATACCTGTGCCGGAATGCGCGAGGCGAGACAGCCACCATCCCACAGATTTTCAAGGACTATTACCGGCGCACCATGCTCCACCCCGAACGGTTCGAGCAGAACGCCCTGAAGCACCACATACCTTCGGGAACAGGCGATTGCTGTGCGCCCAAGCTCCTGCAAACCGCCTACCAGATGGGGTTGCAACCGCTCTGCATGGGCGAATGGTGGGTGGGCGCGTCGCCCCGGCAAGAAATCCGTCATGCAGGTCTCTTCTATCCCGCCTGCCACAACAAGTGCCGCCCGCTGCTCTCCTTCATGCTGCAAGGCCTCGACGTGGAAGAAAGTCTTGCCAAACTGCAGGCCGCCTCACTGCTGCGACAAACGGAACTGCTCTACCTGGACGACCACGTGATTGCGCTCAACAAGCCCTCAGGCCTCCTCTCCGTACCCGGCCGTGACGAGTCGCCCAGCGTGCTCGACTGGCTCACCGCCCGCCGCCTTCCCTTCTATTATCCAGCCCACCGGCTCGACCAAGACACCTCCGGCATCCTGTTGGTAGCCCGCACCGAAAACGATTATCGCCAGCTGCAGTCCCAATTCGTGCAGCATCTCACGACCAAACGCTACATCGCACTGCTCAGCCGCCCCGTGACGGCATCCGAAGGTGAAATCCGTCTGGCTCTCCGTCCCGACTTCGACGACCGTCCCCGCCAGCTCGTAGATTCCGAACATGGAAAACAGGCCGTCACCCACTTCCGTGTGCTGGACATCGAGACACTCGAAACTTTCACCGACCGTCACGACGCCCCTGTCCGGCAAGCCGTCACACGCATCGAACTGCTTCCACACACAGGACGCACCCATCAGTTGCGCGTCCACTGCGCACACCCCGACGGCCTCGGTGCCCCTATCCTCGGCGACCGCCTCTACGGACGATGCACCGCCACCCACTATCCTCACCTCTGTCTCCATGCCGCATCCCTCGATTTCCTCCATCCCGTCTCCCTGCAAAGCATCCATCTCGAATGTCCCGCCCCCTTCTGAGACATCACGGCGGACAACGCTACATCCCTTGTCCACACCTTTCCCCCGCAGTATTCTGCCACCCGACCTCACGCCTTATCGAGAATAGGCCTCACGCCATATTCAAAAAAAAATGCGAAATAAATTTATTATTATAAAAAAAATCTATAACTTTGCCCTTGGAATATAGAGCTGTATAATGTCATGTAATCGCTCTGTATGAATCCGAGAATTATATAAGTATAATCCATAACAGAAAGGAGGTAAACGAACAAACAGAAACGAGAAAACGCCATCGGAACGTTCGTGTAAACACAACATTCCAAAAGAGTTAATTCATACGTTACATCTTAGCATGTAGCATCATTTACTAACTATTGCGCGTTTCCATTTCGTCAACTTGATGATGAACACACATAGATATTGAGCTTCGGGCTCTTGTTCTCTTTTTGCTGAATACCGCCAAAACATTCAATAACTCGTGAGAACAAGTTGCAAGAGGTTCACGTTTCAAGGCGTGAACTTTTTTGTGCTTGTTACGAGTAAAGGTCACTTGGCGGTAACCATGCAAAAAGGCAAGCAGAAGAATGGACACGCCTTTATTGTGCACAAATGAGAAAAATTTTAATTGCATTCGCCTTACTGACATTAACTGAATCTTTATTTGCCCAACGTAAAACGGAAATCGTTGAAACGACTACCCATACAAATGAAGATGGCATGGTTTTAAAGCGTAAAGTAGCCATTGGACGTTTTACAAATGAGACGCAATATGCCAAAGGAATTTTCTATGATAAAGACAACGACCCTATGGGCAAGCAAGCTTTGGATATTCTCTCAGCCAAGCTGGCTGCATCAGGCAAGTTCCTTCTTTTAGAAAGAAATGATTTGTCATCATTACTGGAAGAATGTCAAAAGGGCGAGAACGCTGCTTCCACAATTGGAGCGGATTATATGATTATCGGATCCATCACGGAATACGGCCGTAAAAATACCGGGAAAAATGGTGTCTTTTCTTCTCAGAAGACTCAAACGGCAGAAGCGGCTGTATCCATACGTTTAGTGGATGTATCTACAGGGCTTATTATCTATTCCGACGAAGCTAAAGGGTCTGCAGAGCTGACAACCAAAACAACGATGGGAGTAGGAGGGCAAGCAAGTTTCGATGCGACTTTGAGTGATAAGGCCATATCGGAAGCCATAGGCCAACTGGTAGAGAATATTATCAACAAATGCACAAACAGCCCATGGAAAACATACTTTCTATCACTTGATGCCGATGGCATTCTCATCGCTGGAGGCAAGAGTCAGGGTATCAAGGAAGGCATGACATTCACTGTGATGACCAAAGGCAAAAAAGTCAAAAATCCACAATCCGGTATTTTGATTTCATTACCAGGAAAAGCCGTCGGAGAAGTAAAAGTCCTGGCAACCGGAGGAGATACTCCTGAAACCGAATATTCGTTCGTTGAACTGAATACAACAGAGAAGATTGACTCCAATAATATGTCAAATTATATAATTGAAGAAGCAAAATGAAGAAATTACTAATTCTGTTTGCCATGCCTATACTATTGTTTAGTTGCAAGGCAAATTTCCCAGTCGCTCAACAAAGTGGCAAAGAAGATATGGCCTTCCTGCTTTTTGTAAGCAGCAAAGAATATGCAGGAAAAAATATACAAGTAACGATTGACAATGCTCAGCCATTTACTGCAAAAGTAGTAAAACAGAAAAAGGCCAATCGCCGTGGTACACAGTATGGGATTAGTACTGGAAGCCGTAATGTAAAAGTAGTATATGAGGGAACGACTATCTACCAAAAGAACATCTTCGTTTCCACGCAAGAAGTAAAACAAATCATATTACCATAATTATGAAAAAGTTTATAATCGCAACCATAGTTGTCATGACGTTAGCTTCATGCTCAACAACAAAAGCCTTATATTCATGGTATGATTATGAGGATGCGACTTACCAATACAACAAAAGCCATACTGACAAATTGCAAGTCCGAGCTCTTGAACAATATCAAAAGCTCATTGATAAGCAGAAGGGTACAAGAGGTGTTGTACCTCCAGGCCTTTACGCAGAATATGGATATCTACTCTATAAAACTGGGAAAAAAGACGAAGGCATCCAATTTCTCAAAAAGGAGGTTGCTCTTTATCCTGAATCGGATACATATATTTCAAGAATTATCAAACAACTCGAAAAATGAGAAAAATATTATCATTCGCAATCATACTTGCGTCGTTGGTATCATGTACAAGCACAAAAACAATGGGAGAACAATATCCTGCCATGTACGAAGAGAAGCCTTTAACCATCGCCATTATGCCACCAATCAATCAGACAACACATGCCGAGGCTAAGGACTATTTCTATACCACCATGTATTCCCCACTCTGTGAAAAAGGTTACTACGTTTATTCTCCCTATCTGACTATGGACATGTTTCAGCAAGAAAGTGCATATGATGCTGAACTATTTCTTGAAAATGATATATCGCAATTCAGACAAGTTCTTGGAGCAGATGCTGTCATGTTCACAATTATCAAAAACTGGAAAAGGAACAACGTTGGAGGCAAACTGACTGTAGATGTTGAATACATCCTACGTTCCACCAAGACAGGAGCGACCTTATACAACCGTGAAGGCAAGATAAAGGTTGACACCAGCGTCAACGGCGGAAGTGGTCCTATCGGAGCACTCGTCAGTCTTGTTGCAACGGCAATTAACACAGCATCTACTGACAAGGTTATAGCGGGAAGAAAATGTAATGTATATGTACTTAGCGACTTACCAGCAGGTAAATATTCTCCTATGTATGAAAAAGATGCGGACAAACCAGCAGGCAAGAAATTTGTAAAAGCAACGGTACAATAAACAAAGTATTTTTATTTATACATACTCATAAGTATTTACGGCACATAGGCTTATTGCATGGCAATTTCCTATATGCCGTAATTCTGTATTTCCTTGGAACATGCTTCGGAATCGATTACTACATCACTGATAGACACACGGTCTGCACCAGCTCACATCTTTCGGACAAAAAATTGAAAAAAATGCGTGGTTTTCCGTACCTTTGCAGTCGCAAACGAACAAAAAGACGAGAACGATGAGAGAGAGAGAGGAGAAGCGGGTGCAACAGGCTCTGGAGCACCCCGTGTTCCACATCATATCGGAGACCGCCGACCGCCTTGGCATGGAATGCTACGTCATCGGCGGATTCGTGCGCGACCTGTTTCTGGGCCGCGCGAGCAATGACCTCGACTTCGTGGTGGTGGGAAGCGGCATTCAGATGGCACAGGCCGTAGCCGATGCCATCCAGCAGCGCAGCGGCAGGCGGCCGCACGTGGCCGTATTCGCCAATTTCGGCACTGCCCAGATACGGGCCGGACGCGTGGAGCTGGAATTTGTGGGAGCCCGCCGCGAGAGCTACAGCCATGATTCGCGCAAGCCCGTCGTGGAGGACGGCACACTGGAGGACGACCAGAACCGCCGCGACTTCACCATCAACGACCTGGCCCTCTGCCTGAACGGCCCGCGCTATGGGGAATTGCTGGATCCCTTCGACGGCATGGACGACCTGGAGCGGGGCATAATCCGCACACCGCTCGATCCCGACATCACGTTCAGTGACGATCCTCTGCGCATGTTGCGCTGCATCCGCTTTGCCACCCAGCTCAACTTCATGATTCAGGACGAGACGTTCGACGCGCTCCAGCGCAATGCAGAGCGCATCAGCATCATTTCGGCAGAACGCATCATCGACGAACTCAATAAAATCATGCTGGCTCCACATCCCTCGAAAGGGCTGGTGGAGCTGCAACGCAGCGGCCTGCTCCGGCTCATCCTGCCCGAGGTGTCGGTGCTGGAAGGCGTGGAGAATATGAACGGGCAGAAACACAAGGACATCTTCGACCACACGATGGGCGTGCTCGAAAATGTGGTGAAAGCACAGGCCGAACCGGGCTGGGGCACGGAAAGTGACGACGGGGACGACGAAAGCCCCGTGCTGAAAGGCCACGACCAGACATCGGAACTGACACTCGACGAACGGAGGCTCTACCTGCGCTGGGCGGCTCTCCTACACGACATCGGCAAGCCGAAGAGCAAGCGGCTGGACCCGCTGCAGGGCTGGACATTCCACCATCACGACCATATCGGCCAGAAGATGGTCATGCCGCTGTTCCGCCGTCTGAAACTGCCGCTCGACTACCGCATGAGGTACGTGGAACGGCTCGTAGGGCTCCACATGCGTCCGGCGCAAATTGCCGACGAGGAGGTGACCGACTCCGCCGTGCGGCGGCTGGTGTTCGAGGCAGGAGCCGACATCGACGACCTCATCACGCTCTGCAATGCCGACATCACGTCGAAGAGCCAGCTGAAACGCGAGAAGTTCCAGCAAAACTACCGCAAGGTGATGGAAAAAATCACCATACTGAAAAGGAAAGACCGTGAGCGGCTCTTCCAGCCCGTCATCGGCGGCGAGGAAATCATGCGACTCTTCGGCCTGCCACCCGGCCCTGCCGTCGGTGAGCTGAAAAAGGCTCTGAAGCAGGCCGTCATCAACATGGAGATTCCCAACGAGCACGAGGCCTCGGTCGCGTTTCTGAAAGCCAAGGGCGAGGAAATGGGACTGAAAATTTTGGAAGTTGGAAAATAAACGGTATATTTGCAACTTGGAACAGCCTTTTCCGAGGGCTCCCCTCCGAACCGATTGAATCACCAAAGTTTTTTATCCTAAATAGTCACCTAAAGATGCGATACTTGAAAACATGGCTGTCGGTGCTGGCTCTGCTTCCCGCAGCAATGTCGGCCCAGAACCTTCCGGCCGCGCCGCAGGCAGGCACGCTGAAAAGCGACGAGGCACGTCAAACCCTGACCCTCATCGCGAAAGTGAACGATTACTGGCAGGAACATCACTCCGCTGAATGCCGTGGATTCTGGGACAACGCCGCCTATTTCACCGGCAACCAGGCCGTTTATGAGCTGACGGGCAAAGAGCAATATCTGGACTATTCCCTGCGCTTTGCACGCCACAACCACTGGACGGGAGCCACGGAACGCGACAAGCGAAAATGGGAATACAAGACCTACGGCGAGGACATGCGCCACGTGCTCTTCGCCGACTGGCAGATTTGCTTCCAAATCTATATCGATCTCTACAAGGAGGAGCACCGGGCCGAACGGCTGCAACGCGTGCTGGAAGTGATGACGTACCAGGCATCCACACCCGACCGCGACTACTGGTGGTGGAGCGACGCGCTCTACATGGGCATGCCCATTTTCTCGAAACTCTACACCATCACCCACGACCAGCGGTTGCTTGACAAACAGTATGAATGCTTCCGCTGGACTGACAGCCTGCTCTTCGACACGCAAGACCAGCTCTACTACCGTGACGGAAAATATGTGTATCCGAAAGTGAAAACCGTCTGCAACGACGGCAAGAGCTTCTGGGCACGCGGCGACGGATGGGTGCTGGCCGGACTGGCCAAAGTGCTGGCCGACCTGCCGAAAGACTCGAAGTACCGCGACTTCTACGTGAAGCGCTTCCGCCAACTGGCCGAAGGCGTGGCACGCACGCAGCAGCCCGACGGCTACTGGAGCCGCTCCATGCTCTGCGAAGACGACGCGCCGGGCTACGAGACCAGCGGAACGGCCTTCTTCTGCTACGGTCTGCTTTGGGGCGTGAACAACGGTCTGCTACCGGCCTCGAAGTACAAGAACGTTATCGAGAAGGCATGGAAATACCTCAGCACCATCGCCTTGCAGGCTGACGGCAGCATCGGTTTCGTGCAGCCTATCGGAGAAAAACCGGATCCGACACGCACGGTGGATGCCCACTCACAAGCACCGTTCGGCACGGGCGCATGGTTGCTGGCGGCCTGCGAATACGCACGCTATTGCAAATAAGTCTTTAACCTAAGATAAGATAAGAAAGGAAATATCATGAAAGATTTTCTGAAATACACGCTGGCCACAGTGGTCGGCATGCTCGTCGTGGGACTGATATTCACCATCATTACCGTCATTTCCCTCGTCGGTATGACCAGCTCGACCGGCAGCACATCCGTTCCGGACGACGCGCTGCTCGTCATCAAGCTGGAAGGACAATTGCAAGAACGCTCGGAAGAGAACCCGCTGGCGCAGCTCTTCGGCAACAGTGCGCTCGCCTCCCAAGGGCTGGACGACATGCTCCGCGCCATCAGAAACGCCAAGGAGAACGACAAGGTGAAAGGCATCTATCTCGAAGCCGGCACCTTCGGTGGAGCCGCGCCGGCCATGCTGGAGGAACTCCGACAGGCATTGGTGGATTTCAAATCAACCCGGAAACCCATCGTGGCCTACGGCGACACCTATACACAAGGTGCCTATTACCTGTGCTCCGTGGCCGATTCCATCATCATCAATCCGCAGGGCATGCTCAACTGGTGCGGACTCTCGACACAGACTGCCTACTTCAAAGACTTGCTCGACAAGCTGGGCGTAGAGATGCAGATCTTCAAGGTCGGAACCTACAAGTCCGCCGTGGAACCATACTTTCTGAACGAAATGAGCGAAGCCAACCGCGAGCAGATTCTCACGTTCAGTACGGAAATCTGGAACCAGATGGTGGCCGATGTCGCCAAGTCACGCCATCTCACGACCGACAAGCTCAACGCTTTGGCCGACCAGGGAATGCTGCTGTCTGATGCCAAAACCTATAAAAAGTCGGGGCTCGTGGACAAAATCGCCTATTCGGACGAAGTGCCACAAATCATCGCCAACACACTCAAGATGGGAAGTCGGGAAGACTATACAACCATCAGTGTGGAGCACCTGGCCTCCAGCACGGCAAAACAACCGAAGGGAACGAGCGGCAAAATCATCGCCGTTTACTACGCCACGGGAACCATCGTGGACGAGGCAACCGGCGGATTCACATCGGACGACCAGATTGTCAGCAAGACCGTCATCCGCGACCTGAAGGAACTGGCCGATGATGACGATGTAAAAGCCGTGGTGCTGCGCGTCAACTCTCCGGGTGGAAGCGCGTTCGCCAGTGAGCAAATTTGGCATCAGGTCTGCAACATCAAGGCCAAGAAGCCCATCATCGTGTCGATGGGGAGCTACGCCGCGTCGGGCGGTTATTACATCTCATGCGCCGCCGACTGGATTGTTGCCGAGCCTACCACCCTCACAGGTTCCATCGGCATTTTTGGCACCGTCCCTGTTGCCGACAAACTGCTGAACGACAAACTCGGCATCCATTTCCAGACAGTGAAGACGAACCAAATGGCCGACTTCGGAGACATTTCCCGCGAGATGAATGAGAGTGAGAAACTGGCCATGCAGACCTACGTGAACCGAGGCTACGAACTATTCACCAAGCGTTGCGCCGACGGCCGCAAAATGAAGCAGGACGACATCAAGAAAATCGCCGAAGGACGTGTTTGGACCGGCATTCACGCCAAGCAAATCGGACTCGTTGACCAACTCGGCTCGCTGGATGATGCCATCGCCCTCGCCAAGAAAAAAGGCAAGGCAGAGGAAGCCACCGTATTGTCCTACCCTGCCAAAGCCTCCATCTTCGAGAACCTGCTGACCCAGATGTCGGGCGACAGCTATGCCGACGCAAAACTGAAAGCGACACTCGGCGAATACTACAACTTCTTTGGTATCCTGCAAGGCCTCAACCGTCAAGGCAGTTTGCAGACCGAATTGCCCTATTATCTCATCTTCAATCTCTAAGCGCGCAGACTCCGCCTTTTGTCTCCATCGTCTTTGTCCCCGTCAAGCTCCCCGTTCGCATGGAAGGTGACCACATCAAAATCAGACATTGGCTGACACCGCTCTCGTGGCTCTACGGACTGGGTGTCATGATTCGCAACATCCTCTTCGACTGCGGAGTGCTGCGCAGCGAGCGTTTTGACATACCCGTCATCTCCGTGGGCAACATCACAGTAGGCGGCACGGGGAAGACACCGCACACCGAACACCTCATCCGTCTCCTGAGCCCGACGCGACAAGTGGCCGTACTCAGCCGGGGCTACAAACGCCAGTCACGGGGCTACCGGCTGGCCACCGCCGACATGACAATGCGTGATATCGGCGACGAGCCTTTCCAGATGAAACACAAATATCCGCAGATTCACATGGCTGTGGACAAGAACCGCTGCGAGGGGATTCGCAGGCTGTGCGGAGCAGACGTGCATCCGGCCACCGAGGTCATCCTGCTTGATGACGCTTTCCAGCACCGTTACGTCGTGCCCGGCATCAACATCCTGCTGATGGACTACCACCGCCTCATCTATTTTGACCAGTTGCTGCCCGCAGGCCAGTTGCGCGAGCCGCAGTCAGCCAGCCAGCGGGCCGACATCGTCATCGTGACAAAATGCCCCACCAACATCACGCCGATGGAGGAACACGGCATCGCCCGCTCCTTAGAGATGCAGCCGTGGCAGAAACTTTTCTTCACGACCTTCCGCTATACACGCCTCCGCCACTTCATTTCCGGCGACGAGATGCCGCTCGATGAGCTCCAGTCCCGCCGCTACAACGTAGTGTTGCTCACGGGCATCGCCTCTCCGCAGCAGATGGAGTACGACCTGCGGAAGCTCTGCAACTTCATTCCCATTCATTTTCCCGACCACCACAACTTCAGCAGGAAAGACCTGCAACTCCTCGAAGACACCGTGAGGGACGTGAGCCTCAATGCCCGCCCCACACTTGTCATCACCACCGAGAAGGACGCGGCACGACTGGCCGACCTGCAACACGAAGGTACGCTCAACAAGGTGCTTTCGGAAAAGACTCTGCGATCCATCTACCTGCTCCCCGTGGAAATCGATTTCCTCGACGGACAGACCAAAGCATTCAACCAAATCATCTTAGACTATGTACGAAAACATTCAAGAAACGGCACGCTTCTTAAAGGAAAGCATGCCCGCACATCCTGAGACTGCCATCATCCTCGGGAGCGGACTGGGCCATCTGGCCGAAGAAATCGACATAGAACGGGAATTTTCCTACCAAGACATTCCCCACTTCCCCGTCTCAACAGTGGAAGGCCACTCCGGCAAGCTGATCTTCGGCAAGCTCGGCGGAAAAGACATCATGGCCATGCAGGGGCGTTTTCACTACTATGAAGGCTATTCGATGAAGGAAGTGACCTTTCCCGTTCGCGTGATGCACGAACTCGGCATCCGCAACCTCCTCGTGTCGAATGCCGCCGGCGGCACCAATCCTCAATTCTCGATTGGCGACCTGATGATTATCACCGACCAGATCAATTTCCTCCCCGAGAACCCGCTGCGCGGCCGGAACATACCGACCGGTCCCCGCTTTCCGAGCATGCACCAGGCCTACGACCCTGAGTTCATCCGCATCGTGAAGCAGTCCGCCTCGGAACACGGCATCAAGCTTCAAGAAGGTGTCTATTTAGCCACCCAAGGCCCCACGTATGAGACCCCGGCAGAGTACCGCATGTTCCGTAGCTTCGGAGCCGATGCCGTGGGCATGTCCACCGTGCCCGAAGTGATTGTGGCTGTCCATCAGGGCATGCGCGTGTTCGGAATCTCCATCATCACCGACCTCGGCGGATTCGGCGAGGCTCAGAAAGTGACACATGAGGAAGTGACGGCAGCCGCTGATGCCGCCCAGCCTAAGATGACACTCCTCATGCGCGAACTGATCCAGCAAATCTGACACTGCCCATGACCCAAATAGCCACCTTGGGGGAGTTCGGCCTGATTCGCCGCCTCACCGAGAATATCGAGCTCAAGAACCGCGAAACGCGCAAGGGAGTAGGCGATGACTGCGCCATCCTCGCTTTCGATGCCGACAAGGACGTGCTCGTCACCACCGACATGCTGATGGAAGGCGTGCATTTCGACCTGACCTACATGCCCCTCAAGCACCTTGGTTACAAGTCGGCGCAAGTGAATTTCAGCGATGTCTATGCGATGGGCGGCACACCGAAGCAAATCACCGTCAGCCTGGCTCTCGGAAAACGCTTCACCATCGAAGACATGGACGAGTTCTATGCCGGCCTGCGTCTGGCCTGCGACGCACACGGCGTGGACATCATCGGCGGCGACACAACCTCGTCGATGACCGGCCTCGCCATCAGCATCACCTGTATCGGAGAAGTCGCCACAGGCGAGGCCATCTGCCGCAACGGGGCCAAAGAAACCGACCTCATCTGCGTGAGTGGCAACCTCGGTGCCGCCTACATGGGGCTTCAGTTGCTCGAACGCGAAAAAGAAGTTTACTACAGCCAGCTTGCCGATGCACGCAAACTCGAAGGCAAGGCACGCGAAGACGCGCTTCACCAGCTCGAAATTGCCCAGCCCGATTTTGCAGGCAAGGAATACCTGCTTGAACGGCAGATGAAACCTGAGGCACGCCGCGACATCATCCAGCACCTGCACGAGGCTCACATCCGACCGACCGCCATGATGGACATCAGCGACGGACTCTCGTTCGAGCTCATGCACATCTGCCGGCAGTCGGGCGTTGGCTGCCGCATCTACGAAGAGCGCATTCCGCTTGACTATCAAACTGCCGTCATGGCCGAGGAGCTGAACATGAATGTAACGACCTGTGCCCTCAACGGAGGCGAGGACTACGAGCTGCTCTTCACGATTCCGATAGCCGACCACGAACGCATCGAGGATGTGCCCGACGTGAAAGTCATCGGCCACATCACCAAGCCCGAACTGGGTCTGGCACTCGTCACGCGCGACGGTCAGGAGTTCGAGCTCAAGGCACAGGGGTGGAATCCATTGCAAGACTGATGCAGGCGGGAAACATATAGCTCAAGTCGTTGCGGTCTGCCAGCGTGCGGCGCAGATTCTGCTCCGTGCGCGGCACTTTTCCCTTGAACACCTTCTTGCCGCGCAGCCGGACCGTGACGGGACGGTCGAGATTCACCAACAGATCGTTCAGATACAGCGTGAGGGCGGAATAGTCGCAGCGCGAAATGTCGATGACATTACCCTTCACGGCCAGTCTCACCTCCCTGCCGTGCCGGAGCTCGTCCTGTGGAGCCTCAATCCAGTAGAATGTCCGCCGCACCACTTCCTCCTGCCGCCAGACAATGGTGTCGGGGTAAGGGTTGCGGCGGAATTGTGACATCCAGTCCACGGCGACCGTGTCCACGCGGTCCATCCAGTGTCCCTTTCCTTTCACGATATGCGTCTGATGCACATAACCTCCTGCATCAGCCTGCTGCAACGAATCCATCTGCATGCCACGCTCCGCACAGAGCACATTGCGGTTGTAGGCCGCATCCTGTTCTCCACACCAAATCATGAAAGGCAGATTGCGCAGGTTCACGAGCGAGACATCACCCGGGTGCCCAGCCATCATCGAGGCTGCCGCCCACGTGTCAGCCATGCGCGGAGCCATGCGCCACACGCCGTCGCCGCCCGCTGAGTAGCCCATCAGATATACCCTGTCGGGATTCACGCCGAAACAAGCCACGCTCATCTGCACCAGTTGCGCATAGAGCGAATCAATGCCCGGCTTGAACCACATGTCCCAGTCGTTCCACGGCGCACGAGGAGCCATATACACACCCTGCTTCGGTGCATAGAGTACCTTCTGATTGTCCCACTGCTGGTCGTTCAATGCCTGCGGTGCATTGCCTCCGCCGTGGAGCGATATATAGAGACTGTAGCCGTCGGCCGGCCGGTCGCCGTAAGTAGTGCCCCACAGCCACAGGGTGAGTGAGTCATACGTCAGCTTGCAGTCCTGCACATGTGGCGCATACCGCTCGCGCATCCGTGCCGTCCACTCCGTCCGGAGGCGTACGGCACACGAGTCGGCCTCCACACGGCTGAGCGACAGGGGCTGTCCGCAGGCCGTCGTCACCAGTCCTGCCAACAGCAGACTCACGACACTTACTTTTCTTCTGTCTTTCATTCGTTCTTCTTTTTTATTGAAAACTATCACTTCTGCCACATGTGCCCGGGGATTCTATCTCACTGATAGAGACGGTGACGGAGGATGTAACGGAGCACGCGGCCATTGAGCCACTGGCTCGGCAACGCCCTGTCGCCGGTACGGATTGCATGCCGGATGGCTGTGCTGGATATGTCGTAGTAGCGGAAATCGGGCGACGCGAGGACCTGCGGGTCGCCGTTCTTGAGATAGAGCCAAAATCCCGGAGCCGCGCCGTGGCGTCCATACACCACGATGTCGTAGTCGTGGCGGATGTCGGCGGCATGATACCACTCAGGGAAGTGCTGCCAGTTGTCGGCTCCCACACAGAGGACAAATTCGGTGTGGGGAAAGGTTTGACGGAGGGCACTGAGAGTAGTGAGGGTATAGGACGGCAATGGAAGGCGGGACTCGAAGTCGGACACGTGGACGTGTCGCATGTTCTGCGTGGCGAGGCGGGCCATCCGTAAACGGTCGGCATAGGGCAGGAGGTCGGACTGCCAGTCACGCTTCAAGGGGTTGAGGGGGGACACCATGAGCCAGACTTCATCCACCACGCCTGCGCGGCACAGCGACTGTGCGAGGCGTGTGTGACCGAGGTGGATGGGGTTGAACGAACCGCCGTAGATGCCGACACGGGTCAACATTGGAGGAAGTCTCGGACGAGGACGAGTGTCTCGGCCTCAGCCCGTGCAAGGTCGTCGTTGATGACCACGCGGTCGAAGCGGTCGGCGAAGGTGAGCTCGTAGGCTGCACGGGCCAGACGCTGTTCGATGATCTCGAGCGTGTCGGTGCCACGGTGCTCCAGACGGCGGCGCAGTTCAGCAATGCTGCCGGGATGGATGAAGACGGCAAGGGCACGCTCGCCGAAGTATTGCTTGATGTTGACTCCACCATGCACGTCGACATCGAACACGACGTGCTCACCGCGGGCGAGCTGTGCTTCGACCTGCGACTTGAGCGTGCCGTAGAAGCGGCCGGGGTAGACTTCCTCGTACTCCAAGAACTCATCGCGGGCTACTCGGGCACGGAACTCCTCTGGGGTGAGGAAGAAATAGTCTATGCCGTCCTGCTCCGTGCCGCGCGGAGGCCGGCTGGTGGCGGAGACGGAGAAATGGAGGTGGAGGTGCTGCTGCATGAGGAAGTGGACGATGGTGGATTTTCCACTTCCGCTCGGTGCACTGAATATCAAAAGTTTGCCTGGTTGCTGCATATCCGGTTCAGAGAACGTTGAGTACTTGTTCCTTGATTTGTTCGAGTTCGTCTTTCATCTTCACCACGATGTTCTGCATCTCGGCCAGATTGCTCTTGCTGCCGGTGGTGTTGATTTCGCGTCCCATCTCCTGAGCGATGAAACCGAGTTTCTTGCCTTGTCCGTGGCCGTTGCGCATGGTTTCGCGGAAATACTTGAGATGGTTGGTCAGGCGTTGCTTCTCCTCATTGATGTCGAGTTTCTCGATGTAATAAATCATTTCCTGCTCAAGACGGTTCCGGTCGTAGTCCACGCCAGCTATCTTCGTGAGTCCGTCGATGATCCGCTGCCGGATTTTCTCCACACGCGAGGTCTCGAACGGTTCGATGCTCTGGAGAAGCATCTCGATGTTGTCCACCTTTTCATTGAATTTCCGCTCCAAGGCCGCGCCTTCCTGCATGCGGAAGCTGACGAGTGCGTCAATGGCTTCCTCGACGGCCTGACGCACCACGCCCCATTCCTCGTCTGTCAACTCCTCCATCTGGACGGGAGCCAGCGTTTCGGGCAGACGCATGATGACGCCCAGCCAATCGGCGGGCTCGGGGATGCCGCTCTGCTGACAGATGGTCTTGAGCTGGCGGTAGTAGCTGACCACTGCGCCGGCATTGACAGGCGTGCCGGCCTCAGCCTCGGCCTTTTCTGTCCAGAGGTTGAAATCCACTTTACCGCGCTCAAGATTCCGGGCTATCAACTGTCTGATTTCCATTTCCTTCTCACGATAGAGGGGCGTGATACGGGTGGAGAGATCGAGCGCCTTGCTGTTGAGCGATTTTACTTCAACGTGGATTTTCTTGCCGTTGTAGTTGGCCACGCTTTTGCCGTAGCCGGTCATTGACTGAATCATCTTTTCCTAAATGGATTAAAACTGCTTTTGACGTGGGTTCTCGAAAAAATCACATGCAAAATTAGTGTTTTTTCGTTTGATTATCGTAATTTTGCACCATAAATTGCGTCAGTGCGGTCTTGAAAAGACAAAATATCGAGGACAAAAGCGTTTTCTATGGCGTGCATTTTACATATTGAGACATCGACCGACATCTGTTCCGTGGCCGTAAGCCAGGACGGAGCCACGATATTCCATACAGAGAACTTCGACGGGCCTTCACACGCCACCGTGCTGGGCACGATGGTGGAGGAGGCTTTGTCGTTCACCGACAACCATGCCATTCCCTTCGATGCCGTGGCCGTGAGCCAGGGGCCTGGCTCCTACACGGGGCTGCGCATCGGAGTGTCGATGGCGAAAGGCTTATGCTACGGCCGCGACCTGAGACTGCTGGGGTTGCCCACCCTCGAAGTGCTGTGTGTTCCGGTGTTGCTCGGCAAGGACGAGCTGCCCGAAGACGCATTGCTCTGTCCGATGATTGACGCACGGCGCATGGAGGTCTATTGCGCCGTCTATACGCGGGCACTGAAGCCGGTGACAGAGACGCAGGCCAGAGTGGTGGATTCCCACAGCTTCGATGAGTTGCTGGCAAGCCACCCCGTCTATTTCTTCGGCAACGGAGCTGCCAAGTGCCGTCCCCTGATCCAGCATCCGAACGCGCATTTCATCGACGGCATCCAGCCACTGGCCAAGAACATGTGTCCACTGGCAGAGAAGGCGCATGCCCGTCAAGAGTTCAAGGACGTGGCCTATTTCGTACCATTCTATCTGAAGGACTTCGTGGCCACGAAAAGCAAGAAACAATCAAATTTATGGACAACAACACGATAATGAGAACTGCAGACACTGTGGCAGTAGATTACAACACCCAACGCAAGCCGCTCGTGCTGCCTGAGTACGGACGCTGCATCCAGAACATGGTGGAGCACGCCAAGACGCTGGCCGACAAAGAGGAGCGTCAACGCTGCGCCAACACCATCGTGGCTCTGATGGCGAACATGACGGAGGCACACGGCGATGCCGAGGACTTCCGCCAAAAGCTGTGGAACCATCTGGCAGCCATCGCCAACTACGAGCTGGACATCGACTATCCTGTGGAAATCGAGCGGCTGGAAGACACCAAAGCCAGCCACGGACGGATTCCATATCCGCAGAAGCGCATCGCCAAACGACACTACGGAGCCATCATCGAGGCACTGACACAGAAGCTCACCGAAATCGAGGATCCGGACAAGCAACGCGCACTCACCGAAATGGTGGCCAACCAGATGAAGCGTAGTCTGGGACGCTGGAACAGGGACGCGATAAACGAGGACAAAGTGCTCAACGACATCGCCGCCTACACCGGCGGTCAGGTCAGCCCTACTACGAAAGACGTGCATTTCCTGAGTGACGGACAAATCATGAGCGAAGTACAGCAGATGACACCGTCCACCAAGAAAAAGAAAAAGAAATAAAGGATACATTCTCCCCCTACCAGCATGGCATCATTCATCATCGAAGGCGGACACAAGCTGCAAGGAACCATCACACCGCAGGGAGCCAAGAACGAAGCGCTGGAAGTCATCAGCGCCGCACTCTTGACACCTGAGCCGGTCGTGCTGCACAACGTGCCCGACATTCTGGACGTGAACAACCTCATCGGCTTAATGGGCAAGATGGGGGTGAAGGTGACGCATGTGGGACGGCGCGACTGGCAATTCCAAGCCGACGAGCTCGACATGAACTATCTGCACAGCGATGAGTTCGTGCAGCGTTGCACCACGCTACGCGGTTCTCTCCTGCTGCTCGGCCCCATGCTCGGCCGCTTCCATGACGCCTGTGTGGCCAAACCCGGAGGCGACCAAATCGGGCGTCGCCGCCTCGACACACATTTCCAAGGCATCCATGAGCTGGGCGCATCCTTCGTCCACAATGCCGACCGAGGCATCTACGAGATTCACGCCGACAGGCTGAAGGGTAAATACATGTTGCTCGACGAAGCCTCCATCACCGGCACCGCCAATGTCATCATGGCCGCCGTGCTGGCCGAAGGAACCACCACCATCTACAACGCGGCCTGCGAACCGTACATCCAGCAGCTGTGCGCCATGCTCAACCGCATGGGAGCCAGGATTTCGGGCATTGCCTCGAACCTGCTCACCATCGAAGGCGTGGAGAGACTGCACGGCACGGAACACACGATTCTGCCCGACATGATTGAAGTGGGCAGTTTCATCGGCATGGCTGCCATGACGGCCAGTCCACTCACCATCCGCGACGTGTCGTTCGACAATCTCGGAATCATCCCCACCATGTTCCGCAGGCTCGGCGTCCGGCTGGAACGGCACGGCGACGACATTTTCATTCCCGAGCAGGAGCACTACGAAGTGGAATCCTTCATGGACGGCAGCATCATGTCCTTCAGCGACGCACCGTGGCCGGGTCTGACACCCGACCTGCTGAGCGTGCTTCTGGTTGTGGCCACACAGGCCAAAGGGAGCGTGCTCATCCACCAGAAGATGTTCGAGAGTCGTCTGTTCTTTGTTGACAAGCTCATCGACATGGGGGCGCAAATCATCCTCTGCGACCCTCACCGCGCCGTGGTCATCGGCCACGACAGAAACGTGCAACTGCGCGGTTCACGCATGTCTTCGCCCGACATCCGCGCCGGCATCGCACTGCTCATCGCCGCCCTCAGTGCCAAGGGTGTCAGCATCATCAGCAACATCGAGCAGATAGACCGAGGCTACGAAAGCATCGAAGCGCGGCTCTCCGCCCTCGGTGCCAAAATCACACGTGTGCATTAGCTTGATATTGACAGGATATTCTTCATGATACAAGCCGACAATCTGTATAAAATCGGAAGCATCAACAAAGCCCACGGGCTGAAGGGCGAGGTGACGTTCACGTTTACGGACGACATCTTCGACACGACCGGTTCCGACCATCTCATCATCGAGGTGGAAGGGATTTTCGTACCTTTTTTCATTGAAGAATACCGATTCCGCACAGATTCTTCGGCACTGATGAAGTTCGAGGGTATTGACAGCGCCGACGATGCCCGGCAAATCGTCGGTTGCGATGTATTTTTCGAAAAGTCGAAAGCTGCCGGAAGGGGTGAGGCGGAGATGTCGCTCAACTACTTCGTCGGCTTCCGCATCGAAGACGGCAACGGCCAGACACTGGGTACGGTCACCGACATCGACGACCAGACGGAGAACTGGCTGTTCATCGTCACACGCCCCGACGGACAGGAAATCCTCATTCCCGCCCACGAGGAATTCATCACCGACATTCATCATGAAGACCACATTCTCACCATGCAGCTGCCGGAAGGGCTGCTGGACATCTGACTCCGTATGAAACGAATTGCAATATTAGGTTCAACAGGTTCTATCGGCACGCAGGCACTCGATGTCATTGCCAGTCATCCCGACTTGTTCGAGGCCTATGTGCTGACAGCGAACAACAGCACCGAACGGCTCATTCAGCAAGCGCGGCGGTTTCAGCCCGAAACCGTGGTGATTGCCAACGAAGCGCACTACGACGAAGTGCAGCGCGCCCTTTCCGACCTGCCCATCAAGGTGTACGCCGGCACCGAAGCCCTGTGCGATGTCGTGCAGGACGACCAAGTGGACATCGTGCTCGCCTCAATGGTCGGCTTCGCAGGGCTGCGCCCCACCATCAGCGCCATCAAGGCACGGAAAATCATTGCGCTGGCCAACAAGGAGACACTGGTCGTGGCCGGCGAGCTCATCAACCGGCTGGCCGCCGAAAACAAGGTGCCGATTCTGCCTGTGGACTCCGAACACTCAGCCATTTTCCAATGTCTGGAACCCGGCAACCGCATCGAGAAGATTCTGCTCACCGCCTCGGGAGGTCCGTTCCGCCATTGCAGCGCTGAGGAACTGAAGAGCGTGACAAAGGCACAGGCTCTCGCCCACCCCACCTGGTCGATGGGGGCAAAAATCACCATCGACTCCGCCACCATGATGAACAAAGGCTTCGAAGTCATCGAGGCCAAATGGCTGTTCGGTGTCAAGCCCGAGCAGATTCAAGTGGTCGTGCATCCACAATCCGTCATCCACAGCATGGTGCAATTTGAAGACGGAGCCGTGAAGGCACAGCTCGGCATGCCCGACATGCGACTGCCCATCCAGTACGCATTCAGCTATCCGCAACGCCTGTCGTCGGCGTTCCCGCGTTTGGATTTCTTCCAACTGAAAGACCTCACGTTCGAGCGTCCCGACACGACACGCTTCCCTTGTCTGCAACAGGCCTACGATGCGCTCCGCCAAGGTGGCAACATGCCCTGCATCGTGAATGCCGCCAATGAAGTGGCCAACCGCGCCTTTATTGAAGACCGCATCAGCTTCACCCGCATCAGCGACATCATTGCCGAAGCCATGCAACGGATTCCGTTCAGCTCCGCCTCCGATCTCGACACTTACATGCAGACTGACGCCGAGACCCGAGCCTTCGCAGAACGGGCCATTTCCTCATAAACGGTTCCGAAAACGCACAAAGACCTTTTATCAAGAATCACAAACGCCTCAGCACTCACCAAAACAATTTACCTCATGGTCGTTCTTATCAAAACCATACAAGTGATTGCCGCCCTCGGACTGCTCATCCTGCTCCACGAAAGCGGGCACTTTCTCTTTGCCAAACTCTTCAAGACACGCGTCGAGAAGTTTTATCTTTTCTTCGACACAAAATTCCATCTGTTCAGTACCTATGACACGTGGTTCCGCCGCCTCATCCATAAGCAGCCCGTTCCGCGCAAAGCCAACGGCGAGTACGAATACTGCGGCACAGAATACGGCATCGGATGGATTCCGCTTGGTGGCTACGTAAAAATTGCCGGCATGATTGACGAATCTATGGACAAGGAACAGATGAAGCAGCCGCCGAAGCCGTGGGAATTCCGCACGAAGCCCGCATGGCAACGCCTGCTCATCATGCTGGGCGGCGTACTGATGAACTTTCTGGTGGCCTTCTTCATTTATGCGATGATACTCTTCACATGGGGCCAGCAATACATCAAGCCCTCCGACATGACGCAAGGCATGAAGTTCAACGACGAGGCCAAGTCCGACGGTTTCCGCGACGGCGACATCATCACCGGCGTGGACAACAAGACTTTCGAAGAATGGACACCCGCCAACCTGCGCGACATCTCCAACGGCCAGACCGTCCACATCCTGCGCGACGGCCATCCTGCCGATGTCCGCCTCAGCAGCAAGAAAAATCTGCTGGAAATGCTGGAAGAGCCGCGTTATGCCACCGAACGCATCCTGCTTGACATCGACAGCATCGCACCGGGCACACCTGCGGCAAAGATAGGCCTTCAGGCCGGCGACCAGATCACGCGCATCAACGACAAGCCCATCACAGACTTCAATGATGTGCTGTACGCGTTGCTGGCTCTTCAGGAGCAAGCCACTGAAAACATGACGCACGCCGACAGCGTGCGACTCCGAACCGTCAGCATCACACTGGCCAGAACCGTTTCCGGCAACAATCTGACACAGACCGACACGGTGGTGCTCACGCCCGATTTCAAGCTCGGCTTCGTCAACAAAATGCCCGCCTATACCATCACGAACCGCGAATATGGATTCCTGGAGTCACTGCCAGCCGGTGTGAAATATGGTTGGGACACGCTGGCCGGCTACGTCAACGACATGAAATATGTCTTCACGAAGAAAGGAGCCAAGTCCGTCGGCGGATTCATCGCCATCGGCAACATCTTCCCCGCAGAATGGAGCTGGTACAAATTCTGGAACCTCACCGCCCTGCTCTCCATCATGCTCGGATTCATGAATGTGCTTCCGATTCCTGCCCTCGACGGCGGCCATGCCGTGTTCGCCATCTACGAGATGGTCACGCGCCGCAAGCCAAGCGACAAGGTGCTGGAGCGCGCACAAGTGGCAGGCATGTTCATTCTGCTGGCCATCCTCATCTTCGCCAACCTCAACGACATTCTGCGTCTCTTCGGCATCATAGCCTGAGCGCAGGCAAACCAGATCAGGAGGAAGACCATGAAGATTTTAGCTGTCGGCATGAACTATGCCGCGCACAATAAAGAGCTCCATGATTCGTTATTCTATCAAGAGCCCGTGATATTCTCCAAGCCCGAGTCGGCCCTGATTCGTGAAGGCAAGCCTTTCTTCATTCCCGACTTTGCGGAACGATTCGACTACGAAGCGGAACTCGTGGTGCGCATCAACCGCCTGGGCAAGGACGTGTCCGAACGATTCGCCCACCGCTACTACGACGAGGTGACGGTCGGCATCGACTTCACCGCCCGCGACTTGCAACAGAAGCTGCGTGCCCAGGGGTTGCCGTGGGACATCTGCAAGGGTTTCGACGGAGGAGCCGCGGTCGGACGGTTTGTCAACAAAGCCACCCTGCCCCCCGTGCAAGACCTGCACCTCAGGCTCGACATCGACGGACGGACCGTGCAACAAGGACACACGGCCTGCATGCTTCACACCGTGGATCAGATTGTGGCCTGTTGCAGCCGTTTCTTCACGCTCAAGACCGGCGACCTCATCTTCACGGGCACACCGGCGGGAACAGGTCCCGTACACGAAGGAGAACGGCTCGAAGGCTACCTCGAAGACCAGCTGCTGCTGGAGCTGCGGGTGAAGTAAAAAAACGGCCCGTTCCGCCCCATCTCATCAACAAACCTATGATGAAACGACTCCACATCTTATTCCTGCTGCTGGCAATCTGCACGGCAACCGCCGCCCAGGACATTGCCTCACGCTATGCAGCCCATTCCGTGCTCGCCACAGGCAAGTGGGTCAAAATCCGTGTGAGCAATGCCGGAGTCTATCAAATCACCAACTCCAGCCTGCGCTCCATGGGATTCAGCAACCCCGACAACGTGCGGCTCTACGGACTCAATCTGGAACTGTTGCCCGAAACCAACATCGAGGACATCGACGACGATCTGGTGCAGATGCCGCTCTACCGCACAGGCGACAAAGTGCTGTTCTACGGACGAGGACAAACCGTCTGGACCCTGCGCAGCGTATCCGCCTCGCAGGCACTCTTCGTCCACACCAACAATCCTTACTCCAACTACACCTATTATTTCCTGACAGAATCCACCGACAGCGTTCCGCTCGAATTCGGCAAATACGCCTACGAGATATCCCCGTCGGCTCCGACCCTCTCCTATTTCCCTGAGCACGCCCTCATCGAGACAAACGACTTCAGCGTGCTGAGTTCCGGCCGCACCTTCTTCGAAAGCTACGACTACGCAAACGGCAACAACCGCACCTACACACTGGCTCTGCCGGGGCTCCTCCCGTCCACGTCCGTTGCCATGAATGTCCAGTTCGTGGCATCCGGCTCATCCGCTTCCACCCTCTCCGTCAGCTTCAACGACTCCACCTTGGGCACGCTCTCCTTCGGCAAACTGAACGACTACGAATACGGGAAACTCACGTCGCGCACGTTCACGGTTTCCACGCTGGCCGGAACGTCCAATTCGGTGAAACTGACACACAACCGCGCCTCGGGCGTGACGGGGCATCTCGACTACATCCGCGCCTCCTACCTGCGCCAGTTGCAAATGACCGGCAACGAACTGCTCTTCCGGCCGGCAACCAAAGGCGACGCCATCTTCCAGCTCTCGGGCGGAGACGAAAACACCGTGCTCTGGCACATCACCCATGCCGACGGCATTGAAGAAGTGGCCGGCTCATACGACAGTTCCACCGGCCTATGGTCATTCCCCTTCAGCAGCGAGACCACCACATCGAGTGCCTGGCGCGACGAACAGTTAGTGGCCGTCAATCCGTCCGCCTCCTTCCCTTCGCCCACCGTGGTGGGAACCGTCGGGAATCAGGATTTGCACGCCACCGGCGACCTTGACCTCGTCATCGTCGTGCCCACGAGCGGCAAGCTCACCCAACAGGCCCAGCGGCTGGCCGATGCTCACACGGCCACGGACAGCATGAAGTGCGCAGTCTTCACGGCAGACCAAATCTACAATGAGTTTTCGTCGGGAACGCCCGATGCCACGGCCATCCGCCGGTTCATGAAGATGCTTTACGACCGCGCCGGGAGCGAGGCCGCCCGCCCGCGCAACCTGTTGCTCTTCGGCGACGGCGTGTGGGACAACCGCATGTGCACCTCCTCCATGAGCGGACAGAACCCCGACGACTACCTCCTCTGCTACGAGAGCGACAACTCCCTGAGCCACACCAACAGCTACGTAATGGAAGAATACTACGCCCTCGTCGACGACGGAGGCACGTCGGCCGTCCTCACGCTCATGCCGCGCCTCGGCGTAGGCCGCATTCCTGCCCAGACCGCCTCCGAGGCCAAGGACGTGGTTGACAAACTCATTCCCTACATCAACAACGAACAGGCCGGAGCCTGGAAGAACACCATCTGCGTGCTCTGCGACGACGGCAACGACAACATCCACATGGCGGACGGCGATGCCGTCATCAGCTCGACCAGCTCCCGCTATCCCGACTTCTACTACAAGCGCATCTACTGGGACACTTACACGCGCGAGAACAACGCCACCGGCAAGTCCTACCCCGGCGTAGAGTCCGACATCGACAAGCAGATGACCGACGGCGCACTTATCATGAACTACACGGGACACGGTGCCGCCTACATCCTGTCCCACGAACAGGCCATCAAGCTGGCTGACTTCGCCAGCTGGTCGTCACCGCGCCTGCCGCTCTGGATCACCGCCGCCTGCGATGTGGCTCCTTTCGACATGAACACCGAGAACATCGGCGAGACCGCCCTGCTCAACAAAAAGGGAGCTGCCATGGGCATGATTACGACGGCCCGCACCGTCTATTCCACGCCCAACCGCGCCATGAACATCGCCTACATGAAACACGTGCTCGGCACCGACGCGCTCAACCGGCGCATCACCATCGGCGAAGCCTTGTCTTATGCCAAAGCCGAACTGGTCACGACCAGCACCTCCAGCATCAACAAAACACATTTCGTGCTGCTCGGCGATCCCGCCATCAAGCTCATCCTGCCAACCTACAAAATGCAGATAGACCAGATCAACGGAACGGACGCCAACTCCGACGAGCCCCAACTCTTCAGCGCAGGAGAGAAAGTGACCGTCAGCGGCCACATCGTCGATGAAGACGGCAACACGGCCACCCTCTACAACGGCACCGTCAGCCCCGACATCTTCGACAACATCGAACTCGTCACCTGCAAGAACAACTCCTTCGGTGAATCAAATGGCAACACCTCCACCGTGCCCTACACCTTCCGCGACCGCATCCGCACACTCTACCACTGCACCGACACCGTGCAGAACGGCCAGTTCTCGTTCACCTTCCCCATCCCGCTCGACAACAACTACAGCGGCGAGGCAGGTCTCATCCACCTCTACGCCGTCAACACGGACAAGAGCCACGAAGCCAACGGCACCTTCACCAACTTCCTCATCAACGGCACGTCTTCCTCGCTGGCCACCGACACCCAAGGTCCCAACATCACCTTCTACCTCAACACCGCGTCCTTCCAGTCCGGCAACACCGTCAATGAGACCCCTGTGCTCTACGCCACCCTCTCCGACGAAGACGGCATCAACATGACCGGCAGCGGCATTGGCCACGACATCGTCCTCATCATCGACAACGACGAATCCACCACCTATTCGCTCAATTCCTACTTCACGCCCACCATGAGCGACTACCGCAGCGGCACCGTCCAGTTCTCCATCCCGGAACTCTCCGACGGCCTCCACACGCTGCTGCTCCGTGCCTACGACGTGCTCAACAACCCGACCACCGTCACCGCCGAATTCTACGTCAATGCCGGCCTGCGTCCGACCATCTACGACCTGCGGGTGAACTCACCGGTGACGAGCGAAGCCGTCTTCACCATCGTCAACGACCGCCCGAACGCCTCGCTGCGCGTCCGCCTCAACGTCTATGACATCGCAGGCCGCCACCTGTGGGCACACGACGAGACCGACGAGGGAGGCTCCGGCATCTACACCTACACGTGGAACCTCGACGAGACCGACTCCCACCTGCCGTCGGGCATCTACATCGTCCGGGCCGCCATCTCCACCTCCGACGGACCGGAAGCCACCGAGAGCAAGAAATTCGTCGTTCTCCGCCGTAAAGACTAAAAGAAGAAAGGGAGAGGCTCCCCATACAATAAATACAGACAAGACGCGTTATTTATGATGTGTGTGGCCTGCACGCCACCCATCCCAACGACGAGAAACAAGCAAACATGAAACGAAACCTCTCACTGACCATCCTCCTGCTGACAACAGGCATCTCCGCCTCGGCACAGGACGTGAAAAACCAGCTGAACCCTGTCTATTACGGCGTGAACTCCCTGGCCATCGCCCCCGATGCCCGTGCAGGCGGTATGGGCGACGTGGGTGCTGCCACCGACCCCGATGTCAACTCCCAATACTGGAACCCCGCCAAATACCCCTTCTGCATCAGCCGTGCCGGCATCGCACTCAACTATACACCTTGGCTCCGCCGCATCGCCAGCGACATCGACCTGGCCAACCTCACGGGCTACTACCGCATCGGCGACTGGGATGCCGTGAGTGCCTCCCTCCGCTATTTCTCCTTAGGAGAGGTCATGGTCTATGGCTCCGACGACGGAGAGACCATCAAGCCCTACGAGTTCGCCTTCGACGTGGCCTACAGCCGCATGCTGAGTGAGACCTTCTCCGCCGCCGTCGCCCTGCGGTACATCTATTCCGACCTCGCCTACAAGGCCGACGACGAGACCACTGCCGGTTCCGCCTTCGCCGCCGACATCGCCATCTACCACAACGGCTACCTCAACATCGGGCAGCGCGAATGCCAGCTCGGCTGGGGTATCAACATCTCCAACATCGGTTCCAAAATCTCCTACGACGAAGGCAACACGTCCGAATTCCTGCCCACCAACCTGCGCATCGGAGCCTCCCTCCTCGTGCCCATCGACGACTACAACACCATCAGCTTCTCGGCCGATGCCAACAAGCTCCTCGTGCCCACCCGCCCGACGATGGAACAATATATTGAGGAGACGGGGGCCGAAGAAGACGACTATTCCGGCTACACCTCCTGGCTCATGGACGAGGGCTACTACAACGTGTCCCCCATCAGTGGCATTTTCAAGTCGTTCAGCGACGCACCCGGCGGAGCCAAAGAGGAATTTCAGGAAATCAACTTCAGCGTCGGAGCCGAATACAGCTACGACAACAAGTTCTTCCTCCGTGCCGGCTACCACTACGAGCACCCCAATAAGGGCAACCGCAAATACTGGACCGTTGGAGCCGGATTCAAGATGAACGTCTTCAGCATCGATGCCGGCTACGTCATCTCCAACTCCCAGAGCAACCCGCTCGACCAGACACTCCGCTTCTCCCTCGCCTTCGACATGGACGGCATCCGCGACATTCTCGGACGCAGACGATGACCTCATACTGCCCATGAACACCCCACAAACCTTCCGCATCGGCCTTGGCTACGATGTCCATCAGCTCGTCACCGGCCGCCCTCTCTGGCTCGGCGGCATCCTCATTCCACACACCCACGGTCTGCTGGGACACAGCGATGCCGACGTGCTCATCCACGCCATCTGCGATGCCCTTCTCGGAGCCGCCAACCTGCGCGACATCGGACACCATTTTCCACCCTCATCCTCCGAGTTCAAAGACATCGACTCCAAGATTCTGCTGGCCCGCACCATGACCCTCGTCCGTCAGGCAGGCTACGAACTCGGCAACATCGATGCCACCGTCTGCGCCGAGCAACCCAAAATCAATCCCCACATCCCCGCCATGCAGCAGACCCTCGCCCGGGTGATGGAAGTGGATGCCGGCCGCATCTCCATCAAGGCCACCACCACCGAGCACCTCGGATTCACCGGACGCGAGGAAGGCATCTCCGCCTATGCCGTCGCACTCATCCAGGGAAAGTAATCACTCACTGATGGCTTTCCCTTTTTTCATGCGCCTTTTCCCGTATCAACTCCTGCGCTGACTCATCTCACGGACACTGCCGTGAAAAATCCCGAAATCCGCCTCAAAAATTTCCGTTTCAGCCTGACTTTCGGATAAACGAACGCGTTCGTTTCGCGAATCGAACGTCTCCGTTCCGCCGAACGAACGCGTTCGCCAGACACGGAATCCGCACATTTTCCAAATTTTCTCTGCACAGTTCAGAACTTTTACGGCTCTGCCGTGAAATGGAAACAGCCCCTATTTTTTTGCGGGATTGCGCCAACTGATAAGCCGAGTCACGGAATAAGTGGTCATATTCCTCCTCATAAAATCGGAATAAGTTACCCTATTCCGCGTTAAAAATATGGAATAAGTCAGTTTTTTTTCTTTGGTCAGAAGGAAGAAAAAGCGTAATTTTGTACCGATTTATAAGTCATTGATATGCTTGAACGTAAATTCACCTCGTTTTTAGAACACTTCCTTTTGGAAGAGCCTGATCAAATTCTGCTCGTCAACGGTGCGCGGCAGATAGGAAAGTCTTACCTTATCCGTTATGCCGGAAAGAAATTGTTTCGACATTTTGTTGAAATCAACCTCAAAGAAGACTTCGAAAGTGACAAGGTCTTTGCTGATGTCCATACGACCAACGATCTGTATATGCGGCTGAGCAATTTCTATTCATCCCCTTTAGGCGACAAAACCGATACGCTAATCTTCTTGGATGAAATACAAAGCTATCCTCACCTCATGACGATGCTGAAATTCCTCAACCAGGAGGCTCGCTATCGGTTTATAGCAAGTGGCTCGCAGTTGGGCGTTGCCTTATCGGAGACACCTTCTGTGCCCCTCGGCAGCGTGACTATTGAGCAAATGTACCCACTTGACTTTGAGGAGTTTCTATGGGCTACAGGTGTCGGTAAGGAATGGATAGAGAACATACGAGATTGCTTTCTTCATAGAGAAGCCTTGGATGAGAGTACGCATCATATCCTGTTGAAGCGTTTTCAATATTACTTACTTGTTGGTGGATTGCCCGAAGCAATCAACCATTATCTGGCAGACAGGAACATGATCCGTGTCAGGCAGATACATAGGGACATTCACAATCTCTATCGCATTGACGCTTCACAATATGATGAGGAACATAAGCTGAAGATTCGGAAGATATATGACCTTATTCCAAGCAATCTGGAGAACAAGAAAAAGCGCATCGTATATAGGAATATAGAGAACAAGAAAGGGAAAACTTTTTCCGATTATGCCGATGAGTTTGAATATCTCACCAATTCGGGCGTTGCCTTGGAAGTGTCTGCCATCAGCAATCCCCGTTTTCCTCTCACCGAGTCAGAGCAGAAGAAACTTGTCAAGCTATATCTCAATGATGTGGGCCTGCTGACAGGTCTTCTCTATGGCTTGAATGTAAATGCTGTTCTGCAAGACATCAAGAGCATCAATCTTGGTACCGTGTATGAGTCCGTGGTTGCACAGGAACTTACAGCGCATGGTTTCAAACTACATTATTACGACAACAAGAAAAAGGGCGAAGTGGACTTTCTTGTAGATGACCATGATCATTTGACGGTGCTCCCCTTGGAGATAAAATCCGGAAAGGACTATACAGAGCATAGCGCACTGACCCATTTTTTAGAAACGCCAGATTACGGCATTGATTATGCGATCGCTTTCTCTAATGAACAAGAGATATTCAAGAAGAAAGGTGTTACCTATCTTCCTATCTACTATTGTATGTTTCTTCACAATGAACATCGCGACGAACAAGTGATACTGCCAGAATTGGAACCGGTATAATCCGTCAGGGCCTTGAGCACACGCAAAATGTTTATTCCATAAAACATAGAATAATGGAAGTATGAAAAAACATGGTGGATTCGCTGTGAATCCACCATATTTTTGTAACTTTGCAGCAGAACAACTTCCATCGCTTCATGAAGAAACTTTTCTTGCTCCTGCTCGCAGCTGCGTTCGGCGTGGCCGCCCGAGCCCAGATGGGTCAGATAGGCCGCCATCCGGATATACCGTCCGACTACGAGGCCGCATTCGTGGAACTGACTCAGGGAAACGTGGCCGGCTTGGTGAAATCGACCTACGGCCAGTATCTCGGCCAGCTCACCGCAGCCGGACAGATTTACGGATTCGGCGCGTTCTTCACCGATCAGGACGGAGAGGTTTACGGCCAGTTCCGCAACGGGAACCTCGTGATGGGCATCCGCATGGGCGGAGGCATCGTGAAAGTAGGCACGACCGACCACTGCACGGTGTACGACTTGGTGACAGGCGAGGCTGCCTACGTGCTGAAGGACGGCGACAAGTATGCACTGAACGCGGAGCACAAGCAGACGTGGAAGTTCCAGAAAATCACCTATAAGAACGGGGCCAGCTATGTGGGCGAGACCGTCGGCGGCAAGCGAGACGGCTACGGCCTCTACTATTACACGAACGGCGACTACTACTACGGCCGCTATGCGGACGACCGCCCTGTGGGCTACGGAGCCATTTTCAAATCGGACAATCATGTGGTCATCGAAGACTGGACAACGACCACACAGACAGAATAGACGATGGCAGAAAGTGTGAGAGGACTGAAGGCATGGGTGCTTGCGGCACGGCCGAAGACGCTGGCAGGAGCCGCCGCGCCCGTACTGGTGGGCGGAGCACTGGCCTGCCATCAGCTCATCCACACGATGAATCTCCATCTGCTGCCTGCCGTGACGAACGGACATGCTGCCACAGCCTTCACACTCTGCCTGCTCCTCGCCGTATTCCTCTACCTCACCTGATAGATTCAACATCGAAGTGCAAAAATCTTCGTTCTGAATAGCCCAATATTTTTGCGGAATATCATCAACGATGGCTTGCAAATAAGGAAAAGACAGCTTATTTGGAGATGGATGGCCTGTTGAAACGTTCCGTAATCTGCTTCTGGGCGAACACAATGAACTAAAGAACCGATACATGTTGGTCAATCCGCCAGAAGAACGGAACTTGAATAATAAGGAGTCGGTGGCAAATCGACCAAGTACCGACCAAGTTGATGAACAGGAAAAGAAAGTAATAACTGCTATTGGCGATCAAGAGCTATCCGTTAAAAAACTTATGGATATTATCGGATTAAAACTTGAGAATGAGCCTATGATACGCTATGATGTTTTCCCAAGTGTTTTCCCAAGGTGTTTTCGGGGGGGGCAAAATAAAGGAGGGTATCATAGGCTCATCAAATCAGTTTTGTTTTCCCATTGTTTTCCCGAAAAGAAAAGAGGCTGTGTCAAAATAGGCGCAGCCTCTTTTATCGTTCATAAAGGTTTCCATCTCCCATTATTTTCCAAGAGACTTGAACATCTTGGTAATGCACTTTTTCTTCTGTTCCATGTTCGGGTGAACATAGAGATTAAGGGTTGTTGTGATGTTGGCATGACCGAGCAGCACGCTGACGGTCTTGTAGTCGCAGTTGCTCTCAATGCAGCGTGTCGCAAAGCTGTGGCGCAGTCCGTGGTATTTCAGCCGAGGAATGTCTAAGCGTTTCATCAGTCTGTGGTAGTAGTTGCGGTAAGTACGTGGCTCTGTCGGCTTCTCTTCATTAGTCAGCACATAGAAGTCTTGGTTCACCACCTTTTTCAGCGGCTTCACCATACCTAAGAGTTCCTTGCTCATGGGTATCTCACGGCAGGAGTTCTTTGTCTTGGGCGTGTTGATGACCAGCTCCGTGTGCTTGTGTTCACCCTCCACGATGTAGATGCGCTCAATGGTGCGGTTCACCGTTATTGTGCCGTTGTCGGTGTTGATGTCCGACCATCTCAAACCGCAAATCTCGCCGATGCGCAATCCTGTAGTAAGGCTGATGTATATGCCGAGGTTGCGGCAAGTGAAGTTTTGCTTGATGAAGTCAAGAATTTTCTTGTGGTGTGCTACCGTCAGCACCTCAATCTCTTTGTTGGTCTCTGTGGTAGGATATTTGATGTCCCACTCGCAGTAATTCATCCATTCGTTCTTTACCCCGAACTTCATAACCATTTTCAAGACAATAAGGATGTCCTTCACCGTCTTAATGTTTAGACCGCCATTCAGTTTCTGCAAAACGAATTCCTGCACAAGTTTCTCACTCAGAGCCTCACAATCGCCAAATGATGGCAGAATGTGATTCTCCAGAATTAACACATAAGCAGCGTATGTGGACTGCTTTACGTAGCGTTGCTTGTCACTTTTCCAAGCCAACGCAATTTCTCTAATTGTTTTTGTAGTCATTGTAATCCTTAATTTTGAAGGTGTACATAATAATTAGAGAAAATAGACCTCTGATGTCCCAAATCTCAGATTTAAGGAGTTCGAGGGGGAGTGGGAGACTTCACAACTAAGTAAGTATCTAACAGAAAATAAAGAAAGGAATAAAAAAGGTCTCTTTGACAAGACCGATGTGCTTTCTGTGTCTGGCGACTTTGGCATTGTCAACCAAATAAAGCTACTTGGGCGTTCATTTGCAGGTGCAAGTGTTTTGCCATATCATATTGTTCGACATGGGAATATTGTATATACAAAAAGTCCATTAAAAGAATATCCTTATGGTATTGTTAAAACAAATTCCGGTGAAGATGGTATTGTTTCTACTTTATATGCAGTGTATAATGTCAATGATAATGCGGACGATAAGTTCATTGAGTTTTATTTCTCGTTAGCTAATCGTGCAAATAGATATTTTAAGCCAATAGTTCGCATAGGTGCAAAGCATGATATGAAAATTGGCAATCAGGAAGTCCTTGAAAATAACGTTGTCTTTCCGACAAAGCACGAGCAAGTAAAAATTGCATCGTTCTTATCTCTAATAGACGAACGCATTGTTACCCAAAACAAAGTCATTGAGGATTTGAGGAAGCTAAAGTGCGCAATTATTGAA